>NZ_JBIRSJ010000002.1:0-741004 GCF_044334165.1 Streptomyces sp. NPDC020845
TGGCGTTGACTTTTGGCACGCTGTTGAGTTCTCAAGGAACGGACGCTTCCTTCGAAACCGTTTCACCGGTTTCTCCGGGCGCTTCCCTTCGGTGTGTTCACTACTTTAGCTGATTTCCCGCCCGGCTCCTAATCGAGCCTTCGGGTCGAATTTCTGCACAGCAGAAATGGACCCTGTTCGGGAATCGTCGGTAGTGGTTTGCCGCCCTTGGATCGGGGTGCTGCGGCCCGACCGTGGTCGTGTCGACAGCGCTGCCCGTCTCAAGCGGCTCGGGCTACGTTAGGCGCCGGGGTGTCCAGAGTCAAGTTGCGTCTGACGGCGCGTCGGACTTCCGGCGTCGGGGGGTGTGTGCGCGGTACGGACTCACCGTCGGGTCGCTGTCGATCCAGAAGCGGTACGGGTGCGTTGCGCCCTCGCCGCCGACGCCCGTACGCGGGCCGCTGAGCACCTGCTCGGCCGGGGCAGGGGCGCCGGTGAGTATCGCCATGGGGGACTGCGGGCCGGCGCAGACGTCGATGCCGTTCAGTCGGCGGTCGATGCCGAGGGCCGTGGCGAGGCGCGCGGGTCCCTTGGCCAGTTCATGGTCGTTGCGGGCATTGGGACGGTGCTTATGGGCCCACTCGTGGCCGCTCAGGATCTCCCCCGCCCGCAGCAGCACCCCGCTGGGCGAGCCCGCCGGGCCGCACACCAGATTCATGCAGTGCCACATGCCGTAGGTGAAGTAGACATACGCATGACCTGGGGGCCCGAACATCACCGCGTTGCGCTCCGTGCGGCCCCGGTAGGCGTGTGATCCGGGGTCGGCGAGGCCCGCGTACGCCTCCACTTCCGTCAGGCGCAGCTCGACCGGTCCGTCCGGCGTCCGGCGGACGAGGGTGCGTCCCAGGAGATCCGGGGCCACTTCCAGGACGGGTCGGTCGAAGAACCGGCGGGTCAGCGGCGTACGGTCGGGGGTTGCGATCACACGGACCGAGCGTAGTGCAAGCGATATCAACGGGTGGTTGGAGTGGAGCCGGTCCGCTGACAGGGTGGGCCAACACGGAACCGCTCCCCGCCGTTCCGCGTTCCTAGGGTTCAACAGTGGTCGTCGTGCGATCAGAACGAGACGCAGGCGCGTCCTTGAGAGGGAGAACATGGGCTTCAAGAAGCTGCTCGCGAGTTTGGGTGCCGGTGGCGCTTCGGTGGAGACGGTGCTGACGGAGGAGAACGTCGTTCCGGGCGGCATCGTCCAGGGCGAGGTCCGGATCCAGGGCGGCTCGGTGGCGCAGGCGATCGAGGGGCTGTCGGTCGGTCTGCAGGCGCGGGTCGAGGTGGAGGGCAACGACCAGGAGTACAAGCAGGACGTCGAGTTCACCCGGCAGCAGCTGGGCGGCGCCTTCGAGGTGCAGCCCGGGGCGGTGCACGCGGTGCAGTTCGGTCTTGAGATCCCCTGGGAGACGCCCATCACCATGTTCCTGGGCCAGCACCTCACCGGGATGAACGTGGGTGTGACGACCGAGCTGCAGATCGCGCGCGCCGTGGACTCCGGTGACCTGGACCCGGTGAATGTGCACCCGATCCCCGCGCAGCAGGCCATTCTCGACGCCTTCGGCCAGCTCGGCTTCCGGTTCAAGAGCGCCGACCTGGAGCGCGGCCACATCCGCGGGACGCGGCAGCGGCTGCCCTTCTACCAGGAGATCGAGTTCCACGCGCCGCAGCAGTACCGCGGGCTCAACCAGGTCGAGCTGAGCTTTGTCTCGGACGACCGCGAGATGGACGTCGTCCTGGAGATGGACAAGAAGCCGGGCCTGTTCGCCGAGGGCGGCGACTCGTACCGGGCCTTCACGGTCAACCTCGGGTCCTACCAGGACACCGACTGGGCCGCGTACTTGAACCAGTGGCTCGCCGAGGTCGGCGGCAAGCGCAACTGGTTCTGACCGCCGCTGGGCCGGTCCTGGCCTGCTTCGGCTCTTCGCGGGGCGTGCACCGTGTTTCCTCGGTGCACGCCCCGCGTGCTGTCACTCGTACCGCACGGTCAGCGGAGTGCCGCGGTCGGCCCAGTGGCCGGTGGCCTCGGCGAACACCTCGGCCGCCGTGGCCGCGGCCTCGGGGGCGGCCGTTCGGAAGGCCTCCCAGCCGTGGACGCGCAGTACGAAGCCCTCCTCCGGCCGGCCCCACCAGGACAGGTCGCGCAGGCAGTCGGCGAGCGCGTCCCAGTTGCGGCCGAACCATGCGGGAAAGGCGAGGTCCTGGGCGCAGCGGTCGAGGAAGCCCGCCTTGTCCCGCACCCCGTCCAGGCGCAGGGTGGCGGTGTGCCGGCCGGGGCCGGGCGGGGGCGTGGGCGTCGGTCCGGTCATGGGGGCATGGTGTCAGCCCGCGCGGCTGCGGTCTCGTTAGGCTGGCCGCCGATACGACCAGCGCGAGCAGCAGGAGGTTTCGACGTGTCCGAGCAGAACCGGCGCCCGCTCCCCCACGACTTCCATCCGCCGGTGCCGTCGTTCACCGTGGTGAGCGATGACGTCGAGCCCGGGGGCACTCTCAAGTCCGCCCAGGTGTACGCCGAGGGGAACATCTCGCCTCAGCTGCGCTGGGAGGGCTTTCCCGCGGAGACGAAGAGCTTCGCCGTCACCTGCTACGACCCGGACGCGCCGACGGGCAGCGGGTTCTGGCACTGGGTGTTGTTCGACATCCCGGCGGATGTGACCGAGTTGCCGGCCGGTGCGGGCAGCGGTGGCTTCAAGGGGTTGCCTGAGGGCGTGGTGCACGCCCGGAACGACTACGGCTCGCGCGACTTCGGCGGAGCCGCGCCGCCGCCCGGGGACGGTTCGCACCGTTATGTGTTCACCGTCTACGCGGTGGACGCGGAGAAGCTTGGCCCGGACGCCGACGCCTCGCCCGCGGTCGTCGGCTTCAATCTGCGCTTCCACACGCTGGCGCGCGCCCAGCTGATCGGCGAGTACGAGAACCCGGCCACCGGCTGACACCACCGTCCCGCCCGCAGCCCCGACCCACCCGGTGTGCGGTGCGTACAGGCGCGTACAGGCCTTTTACCGGGCCTAAATTGCGTTGTCCTCGGCCTCGCTCCCGGCCAAAGATGTATCCCGGCCCGCCCGTCCGCGCGGGCCGGGATTGGCCGGATGCGGAGGTGGTCGGGATGCGCGAGACATTGGTTCTGAACGCGAGCTTCGAGCCGCTGTCGGCGGTGTCGCTGCGCCGTGCGGTGGTGCTGGTCCTGCAGAACAAGGCCGTCATCGAACACGCCCACCCCGGGCTGCGGGTGCGCGCCGCGGACGTCGATCTGCCCGTGCCCCTGGTGATCCGGCTGTGCCGGTACGTACGCGTGCCGTTCCGAAGACGCGCTCCGTGGTCGCGGCGCGGAGTGCTGGTCCGGGACCGACACCGGTGCGCCTACTGCGGTCGCAGGGCGACGACCGTGGACCACGTGGTGCCGCGGTCGCACGGTGGCGGGGACACCTGGCTCAATACGGTGGCCTCCTGCGCGGAGGACAACCACCGCAAGGCGGACCGGACTCCGGAGCAGGCCGGGATGCGGCTGCTGAACGCGCCGTTCGAGCCGACGCCCTCGGATGCGCTGCTGCTGGCGCTGGGGGTTGCGGAGCGCGAGGGCCTGCCGGAGTGGCTGGCGCTGCCCGCCTGAGCCCTGGACCCTGAACCGTCTGCGGCCGGACCCGACTTGCTCAGCCCCTGATACCTACGAACCCCCCGCGCCTTTCGCCGGCGCGGGGGGTTCGTACGTATCTGCTCGCGGTGTCAGTCGATCCTGGGCTGCTCCCGGCGCGGGGCGGCCTCCTTGCCGGTGGCGGCTGCCGAGCCGCCACCGTTGCCACCCGTCATCGGGCCGAAGTTGCCCATGGCCCCGCCGAGTCCCTTGAGGGCGTCGCCGATCTCGCTGGGCACGATCCAGAGCTTGTTGGCGTCGCCCTCGGCGATCTTCGGCAGCATCTGGAGGTACTGGTACGAGAGCAGCTTCTGGTCCGGGTCTCCGGCGTGGATGGACTCGAAGACCGTGCGGATCGCCTGGGCCTCGCCCTCGGCGCGCAACGCGGCCGCCCTGGACTCACCCTCGGCCCGCAGGATCGCGGACTGCTTCTCGCCCTCGGCGCGCAGGATCTCGGACTGCCGGACACCTTCGGCCTGGAGGATCGCGGCGCGCTTGTCACGGTCGGCGCGCATCTGCTTCTCCATCGAGTCCTGGATGGAGGTCGGCGGCTCGATCGCCTTCAGCTCGACGCGGTTGACGCGGATGCCCCACTTGCCGGTGGCCTCGTCGAGCACGCCGCGCAGCGCCGCGTTGATCTCCTCGCGGGAGGTCAGGGTGCGCTCCAGGTCCATGCCGCCGATGATGTTCCGCAGGGTGGTGACGGTCAGCTGCTCGATCGCCTGGATGTAGCTGGCGACCTCGTAGGTGGCGGCGCGGGCGTCGGTCACCTGGTAGTAGATGACGGTGTCGATGTTCACCACCAGGTTGTCCTGGGTGATCACCGGCTGCGGCGGGAACGGCACGACCTGCTCACGCAGGTCGACGCGGTTGCGGATCGAGTCGATGAACGGCACGACGATGTTGAGGCCCGCGTTGAGGGTGCGGGTGTAGCGGCCGAAGCGCTCGACGATGGCGGCGCTCGCCTGCGGGATGACCTGGATCGTCTTGATGAGTGCGACGAAGACGAGCACCACCAGGATGATCAGGACGATGATGATCGGTTCCACAGCGGCTTCCCCGTGCCCTTCATGCTTCTGGTTGATCGGGATGATCAGGTCTGGTCGTCGATCTCGATGGCGATGTCGATGATCTCGTTGGTCTCGATGATCTCGATAGCGATGTCGATCTCGAGTCGAGTCTGTCAGATCTGAGGGCCAGTTGGCAGCCGTGCGGCCTGGGGCTGGTATCCGGCTCGTATCCCCGTATGACGGCTCGGTGGTTCACATGACCTCGGTGGTTCACATGACCACAGCCGTGGCGCCGTCGATGTCCACGACATCGACCTGCTGGCCCGGTTCATAGGCCTGGTCGGGGTCGAGGGCGCGGGCCGACCACACCTCGCCCGCGAGTTTGATGCGTCCGCCGCCGCTCTCGTCCACCCGCTCGAGGACGACGGCCTGGCGGCCCTTCAGTGCCTCCACCCCGCTGGCCAGCCCGGGCCGCTGGGTGCGGCTGCGCACCGCCATCGGCCGGACGACGGCGACCAGCGCGACGGAGACCGCGGAGAAGACCACGACCTGGAACACGGCGCCGCCGCCGAGCGCGTCGGTGATCGCGGCGGCGACAGCGCCGACGGCGACCATGCCGAATTCCGGCATCGCGGTCAGCACGAGCGGAATGCCCAGCCCTACGGCGGCGATCAGCCACCACACCCAAGGATCCACAAGGTCATGGTAGTTCTCGGGGCGTGTCCGGGAACAGAGCGCGGATCACCCCCCGGGTGGCACCCGGGCCTCGGGGCAAGGGTGTCCGGGATGTCAGGGATGTCAGGGGTGTCAGGGGTGTCAGGGGTATTAGCTCAGCGGCAGGCCCTGGGCGGTCCAGCGGTCGCCGTTGCGCTCCACGACCAGCGGGAGTCCGAAGCAGTGGGAGAGGTTGCGGGAGGTCAGCTCGGTCTCGACCGGGCCGGCCGCCAGCACCTTGCCCTGGCGGATCATCAGGACGTGGGTGAAGCCGGGGGCGATCTCCTCCACATGGTGGGTCACCATGATCATCGAGGGGGCGAGCGGGTCGCGGGCGAGCCGGCCCAGGCGCCGTACGAGGTCCTCGCGGCCGCCGAGGTCCAGGCCGGCCGCGGGCTCGTCGAGGAGCAGCAGCTCGGGGTCGGTCATCATGGCCCGGGCGATGAGGGTGCGCTTGCGCTCGCCCTCGGAGAGGGTGCCGAACTTCCGCTCCAGGTGGTCGGTCATGCCCAGGCGGTCCAGGAAGGCACGGGCGCGCTGCTCGTCGACGGCTTCGTAGTCCTCGTGCCAGTGGGCGGTCATGCCGTACGCGGCGGTGAGCACGGTCTCGAGCACGGTCTGGCGGCGGGGGAGCTTGTCGGCCATGGCGATACCGGCCATGCCGATGCGGGGGCGCAGTTCGAAGACGTCGACCGCGCCGAGCTTGTCGCCGAGGATCCGGACGGTCCCGGTGCTCGGGAAGAGATAGCTGGAGGCCACGTTGAGCAGGGTGGTCTTGCCGGCGCCGTTGGGCCCGAGGATCACCCAGCGCTCTCCCTCTTTGATCGACCAGGAGACCTCGTCCACCAGAGCCCGACCATCGCGGACCACGGATACGTCCACCAGCTCCAGAACATCGCTCATGAGCGCGTTGTCTCCCATTGCAGAATCGAGTATCGCGTGCGCCTGTAGGCGCCGCCCCCAGGGGAAAACCTACGCCACGTATTGTCAGCGCCAGTCCTTAGGCTGGGGCCATGCTCGATGAACCGCGCTCAGGGCGCCTTGCAGCCTGGGGAAATGCCCTTCTTGCCGGACTTGTCTCTCCGGACGACGCCGCGCATCGCATCGCGGCCGACGACGCTTCGCACCGTGTGGCCGATATGCCCGGGGAGACCGCCCCGGTCGGGCTGACGCTCGCGCTCGGGCGGCTGCGGGCGCTCGGGGCCAAGGGGCTGCGGGTGGCGCTGCCCATAGCGGGCCATCCGCTGGGGCTGAGCGGCCCGCCCGAGTTCAACGCGCGGGCGCTGGACGCGGGCGAGGCGGTGATCGTGACGGGGGTGGCCCTGGGCCTGGTGCCTGAGGTGTTCCAGGCGGGGCCCGAGGGCGATGTGCACAGCGAGGTGGTGTGGCGCTCTCTGCCGGTGCGGGAGGCGCCGCCGGCCGATGTGCCGTCGCTGGGCGAGGCCGAGCGGGAGCTGGCGGAGGCGCTGCGGGAGGCCACCGAGGTGCTGTCGCGGCTGAATGTCGCCGGGGCGGGGCCGGCCGCGCAGGCGGCCCTGGAGGCGTATCGGGCGCGGGCGGGGCGGGGGCGCGAAGTGCTCGCCCCGGGCTATCCGCCGCGGGCGCTGCGGGTGTTGGAGCTGGCGCAGCGGGTGGGCGCGCTGATCGAGATCGCACACAGGGCGGGCGCGGGCGCCGGGGAGCACGGCGCGGCGGTGAGCGCGTCGGAGATCGCGGCGCGGGCGGAGGCGCTGCGGCCGGTGGAGCGTACGGCGCGGCGGGCGCAGGTGGCGGCGTACAACGCGTATGTGGAGGAGCTGGAGCGGGGCGGGTTCTGAGACCTGCCGGCACAAGGGCTTCCCGTCTCCCGGGGCCTCTCGTCACACCACCCCGGCGGCCGGGCCGCCGGGGTGGTGGGTGATGCGAGGGGGGATGCTCAGCGGTTGCCGCAGGGGGTGCCGAAGGTCTGGTTCAGCGCCCCGATGACACGGACGGCGTTGCCGCAGGCGTTGACCGGGACGAACACGGGCACCTGGGCCTCGTTTCCGGCGACGACACCCGGGGAGTTCACGGCCTGGCCCTGAGCCTGGGGGCCGTGGGCGGAGGCAGCACCGGCACCCGCGAGGGCGAGGCCGCCCACCGCGATGGTGACGGCCGCGAACTTCTTGATGTTCTTCACTTGGTAAGACCCTTCTAGCGCAACACTGCGGCAGGCCGCCGCAGCCGCCCTGGAAAACGGCGCGGGGCGGACCGGGTTGCGCTGTCCGGGTGACATACACCCGACCGTATGAATCTCGGCTCGACCGACGGCACTTCCGTATCACCAACAGATCGCCGCTTAGTGCGACAATCCAGGCAATTCACCTCACCTAGGCCCCGATCCCATGGCGTACGGCCCACAGCGCCGCCTGTGTCCGGTCGGCGAGGTCCAGCTTCATCAGAATGTTGGACACATGGGTCTTCACGGTCTTTTCGGACAGGACCAGCGCGCGGGCGATCTCCCGGTTGGACCGGCCGTCCGCGATCAGCGCCAGCACCTCGCGCTCCCGCTCGGTGAGCGAACCGCCCCGCCCCTGGCCGCCGCCCGTCTCCTCCTGTGAGAGCAGCGCCAGGGCCACCTCGGGCTGGAGCAGCACATGCCCGGCGTGTACGGACCTGATGGCGCCCGCGAGGGCGTCGGGGTCCACGTCCTTGTAGACATATCCCGCCGCGCCCGCGCGCAGGGCGGGGACGACGGTGCGCTGCTCGGTGAAGCTGGTGACGACCAGCACCCGGGCCGGGTTGTCGAGGCCGCGCAGCCGGCGCAGCGCCTCGACGCCGTCGGTGCCGGGCATCTTCACATCCATCAGGATGACGTCGGGCCGCAGCTCCTCGGCGCGGGCCACGCCCTCCTCGCCGTCGGCCGCCTCCCCCACCACCTCGATGTCGTCCTGCACTTCCAGGAACGTCCGGAGCCCGCGCCGCACCACCTGGTGGTCGTCCACGAGCAACACCCGGATCCCACGGGCCGGCTCAGCCACCGGGCACCTCCATTTCGATCACGGTGCCCTTTCCGGGCGCCGACTCCACGGTCAGACGGCCACCCACGCCGCTGGCCCGGTCGCGCATCGAGACCAGGCCGAGGTGTCGCCCCGCCCGGCGGACGGCCGAGGGGTCGAAGCCCGCGCCGTCGTCGGTGACGCGCAGCAGCGCGCCCTGGCCGTGGCGGGCCAGGGTGACCTCCACCCGGTCGGCGTTCGCGTGGCGCAGGGCGTTGTGCAGGCCTTCCTGGGCCACCCGCAGCAGGGCCTCCTCCTGGGCCGCCGGCAGCGCGCGGACGCCGCGGGCGGCGAAGGTGACGCGGGCGGTGTGGGCACGGTCGAGGACCCGTATCTGGGTGCGCAGGGTGGCGACGAGGCCGTCCTCGTCGAGGGCGGCCGGGCGCAGCTCGACAACGGCGGAGCGCAGCTCGTCGGCCGCCTCGGCGGCGAGGGCGGCTATCTGCTGCAGCTCGCCCTTGGCCCGGGCGGGGTCGCGGTCCACGAGCGCGGTGGCGGCCTGGGCGGTGAGCCGCAGGGAGAACAGCTTCTGGGAGACGGCGTCGTGCAGCTCATGGGCGAGCCGGGCGCGCTCTCCGGCGATGGTGAGCTCGCGGCTGCGCTCGTAGAGCCGGGCGTTGGTGAGGGCGATCGCGGCGTGCTGGGCGAGGATGGCCAGCAGTTCCTCGTCCTCGGAGGTGAATCCGCAGCTTCCGCTCGGCTTGGGGCAGCGTTTGTTGGCGAGGAAGAGCGCACCGAGCACTTCGTCGCCGTCGGCAATGGGAAGCCCGATAAAGTCGGACATTTCGGGGTGTGCGTCGGGCCAGCCCTCAAAACGCGGATCGAGGCGGACATCGGCCAGCCGCTGCGGGGTGGCGTCGTGCAGCATCGCGGCCAGGATTCCGTGCTGGCGGGGCAGCGGGCCGATGGCCTTCCACTGCTCCTCACTGACCCCATCTACTACGAACTGGGCGAAGCCCCCATGGTCATCCGGAACCCCCAGCGCCGCATACTCCGCATCAAGCACCTCACGGGCGGACACAACGATCGTCTTTAGGACATCGCGGACTTCCAGGTGTCTGCTCATGGCGAGAAGCGCACCACTCACATTGGCCAGGCCCGCCCCGGCCCCGGCCCCGCGTCCCTTTGTCATGACGGACACCGTACCGGCGGGCGCGACTCGGGCATATCGGCCGGTCGGCGGCACTCCTCGGGACCTAAGTCCTAGTCCCGAGGAGGGAGGAATTCGCTTTGCAGCGGCGCGTCGCGATGATCCGGAATGGCGACCACAGTATGTATTTGCTCAGGCACATCACGCGATACGGAAGTCTCGACGTTGTGACCCCTGACACAGGACCTGAATCACGTACGACCACGGTTAGTGGACGTTTTAAAGCAGTCGTGAGCGGGGAATACGGCCGCTCGCGCAGGCGGGAGCGGACCAGGTGTCCACTAAGCAGGGTCGTATGTCACACCTTTGCCACAACATTTTGCGGGCGCTAAGAATTTCCCAGTCGCACGGCGCCGTAGATCAGAACACGGTGCTCCCAAGCGCCGATTTGGCCTGCGACTCGAGCGATTGGAAGAGGTTAAGTCCGCCATGCCCGTCCCCCGCATTCCCGGTTACAGCCGCTTGACCAAGACGCACAAGTTCTCCGCCGCAGGCATCGCCGCCGCGGGCGCCGCCGCCCTCGCCTTCGCAGTCGTCCCGGGCCAGTCCGAAGGCCACACGACCGCCACCAAGGAACTGCCCGCCAAGCCCGTCGCTTGGAGCAAACAGGTCGTCGACCACGAGGCCCAGCACGAGAGCCTTGTCCACCAGTCCGAGCTCGCCACGCAGCAGGCGAAGGAGGAGGCCGCGAAGAAGAAGGCGGCCGAGGAGGCGGCGAAGCAGAAGGCCGCCGAGGAGGCCGCCAAGAAGCGGGCCGCCGAGGAAGCCGCGAAGAAGAAGGCCGCCGAGGAGGCCGCCGCCAAGAAGGCGGCCGAGGAGAAGGCCGCCAAGGAGAAGGCGGACAAGGAGCGGGCCGCCAAGGAGGCCGCGAGCCGGGCCGCGGCGCGTAAGCCGGTCTACGCGAACAACCTGGACGGCTGGATCAAGGAATCGCTCGCCATCATGAAGGAGAAGGGCATCCCGGGCAGCTACAACGGGATCTACCGGAACCTCATGCGGGAGTCGAGCGGTAACCCGCGCGCCATCAACCTGTGGGACATCAACGCGCAGAACGGCATTCCCTCCAAGGGCCTGCTCCAGGTCATAGACCCGACCTTCAAGGCCTACCACGTCGAGGGCACTTCCTGGGACATCTACGACCCGGTCGCCAACATCACCGCCGCGTGCAACTACGCGTGGCACCGGTACGGCTCGATGGACAACGTCAACGGCCCCTACTAAGCCGTTAAGCCGTACATCGCCTGACGCCGAAGGGCGGCGGCACCCCCCGCACAGGGAGGGTGCCGCCGCCCTTCGGTGTTGCGGCGCAAAGAGTCCCGTTACTTGCGCATGACCTCCGGCTCATGGCGCCGCAGCAGCCGGGCGACCACGAAGGCGCAGATGACGCCGAGCGCGACCAGCACCAGGATGTCGATGCCCCACTGCGATGTGGCGTGCTCCCACAGCGGGTCGGTGTCATTGGGCTTCTTGCGGTCCCAGGGCGCCATCGTGTGGCCGGGGCCGGGGCCGAGGTCCAGGGTCGCTCCGGCCGCGCCGACCGCCCAGCGGGACGGCATCAGATAGGCGAACTGCTCGATGCCCGGCGATCCGTAGATCTTGAACAGGATGCCGGTGAAGACGACCTGGACGATGGCGAACATGACCAGCAGCGGCATGGTCTTCTCGGCGGTCTTCACCAGCGAGGAGATCACCAGGCCGACCATCATCGAGGTGAAGCCGATCGCGATGATCGAGATGCACAGCTCGGCGGCCGGGGGCATGATCACGCCCTCCTCCGGCAGCTCGCGGGTCGAGAAGCCGATGGCGCAGATGATCACGGCCTGGAAGGCGGTGATCACGCCGAGCACGATCACCTTCGACATCAGATAGGCCGAGCGGGACAGGCCGACCGCCCGTTCCCGTTCGTAGATCACCCGCTCCTTGATCAGTTCTCGTACGGAGTTGGCCGCGCCGGAGAAGCACATGCCGACCACGAGGATCAGTGTGATCGTGCCCGCGTCCTGGTTGAACTGGCCCTTGGGCGCCTTGGTGAGGCCGAAGTCCGACGGGATGACGATGCTCACCGCGCCGAGGACGGCGGGCAGGATCACCATCAGACCCATGAAGCCCTTGTCCGAGGCGATCACCGAGACATAGCGGCGCATCAGGGTCCACAGCTGGGAGCCCCAGCTCTGCGGCTTCTGCATCCGCGCCGGGGGCGGCTGGACGTGTACGGACTGCGGCGCGACGGCGTCGAGGTCCGCGGCGTACATCTGGTAGTGCTGCGAACCGCGCCAGCGGCCCGCCCAGTCGTAGTCGCGGTAGTTCTCGAAGGCGGAGAAGACATCCGCCCAGGTCTCGTACCCGAAGAAGTTGAGCGCCTCCTCCGGCGGGCCGAAGTAGGCGACCGAGCCACCCGGGGCCATGACCAGCAGCTTGTCGCAGATCGCCAGCTCGGCCACCGAGTGGGTGACCACCAGCACGGTGCGGCCGTCGTCGGCCAGGCCGCGCAGCAGCTGCATCACATCGCGGTCCATGCCCGGGTCGAGGCCGGAGGTCGGCTCGTCCAGGAAGATCAGCGACGGCTTGGTGAGCAGTTCCAGCGCGACGGAGACGCGCTTGCGCTGGCCGCCGGAGAGGGAGGTGACCTTCTTGTCGGCGTGTATGTCCAGCTTGAGCTCGCGCAGCACCTCGCCGATCCGGGCCTCGCGCTCGGCCTCGGCGGTGTCGCCCGGGAACCGGAGCTTGGCGGCGTAGCGCAGCGCCTTCCGGACGGACAGCTCCTTGTGGAGGATGTCGTCCTGCGGGACCAGGCCGATGCGCTGGCGCAGCTCGGCGAACTGCTTGTAGAGGTTCCGGTTGTCGTAGAGGACATCGCCCTGGTTGGCCGGGCGGTAGCCGGTCAGCGCCTTGAGCAGCGTGGACTTACCGGAGCCCGAGGGGCCGATGACCGCGACGAGGGACTTCTCGGGGACGCCGAAGGAGACGTCCTTGAGGATCTGCTTGCCGCCGTCGACCGTCACCGTCAGATGGCGGGCCGAGAAGGACACCGCACCGGTGTCGACGAACTCCTCGAGGCGGTCGCCGACGAGCCGGAAGGTGGAGTGGCCGACGCCGACGATGTCGCTCGGGCCGATGATCTGCTGGCGGACCGGCTGGCCGTTGACGTACGTGCCGTTGTGGCTGCCGAGGTCCCGGATCTCGAACCGGCCGTCGGGCAGCGCGCGGAACTCCGCGTGGTGGCGGGAGACCTGCAGGTCGGAGACGACCAGCTCGTTCTCAAGCGCACGACCGATACGCATCACCCGGCCGACGGCCAGCTGGTGGAAGGTGGTCGGGCTGCGGTCGCCGCCGTGGGCCTGCGGTGCCCCGGCGCCGGGGCCGGCACCGGGAACCTTCTGCGCCGGGTTCTGCTGCGGGGCGTGCGCCTGTGGGGCCTGCTGCTGCGGGACCTGGTGTTGCGGGACCTGGTGTTGCGGAGCCTGCTGCTGCGGAGCCGGCTGCTGTGGCACGAAGGGCTGCTGCTGGGGCATCTGCTGCGGCCCGCCCTGCGGCTGTGGCCAGCCCTGGGGGTGGGGGGGCTGCGGCTGCTGTCCGGCCTGGGGCCAGGCGGGGGCGCCGGGCTGCTGATACGGGGGCTGCTGGTGCGGGGCCTGCGGCGCACCCATCGCCGACGGTGCGCTGTAGGCGCCCGCGGCGACCCCGGGTGCTCCGGCTGCGCCCGCTCCGGCCGCTCCGCCCGCGGAGAGGATCAGCCGGGGGCCGTCCGTCGCGTTGCCAAGATGGACGGTCGAACCTGGGCCGATCTCCATCTGCTGGACGCGCTGGCCCTGCACATAAGTGCCGTTGGTGCTGCCGTGGTCCTCGATGACCCAACTGCGCCCACCCCAGCGCACGGTGGCGTGGCGCCAGGACACTCTGGCGTCGTCCAGCACCATGTCGCCCTGCGGATCGCGTCCAAGGCTGTATGACCTGGATGGATCAAGTGTCCAGGTCTGTCCGTTCAATTCCAGTACGAGTTCCGGCACTCCACGCCCCACTACTTGTCCCCCGATGGACCCCCTGTACGGGGAGTCTAGGGATGGCGAACATCGTGAGGAACTATTTCAGGCTCAGTCGCTCAACCGGAAGTCGGGCATTGACAACACCGCGCGCAGGCGGCGTTGACTCGCCCGAAAGGCCCCCGGAAAGTGGTAAGCGCCCATGGATGGGGCAGATCATGGACCATCCGGGCAACTCCTACCGATCGGGGGGACCGGCGCCATGAGCGCGAGCGGCAGCGGACGGGTGCGCCCGGGAGAGGTGTTGCTCTCGACGGTGGCGGCCGTGAGCTGGGCCTTCCTGGCCATGGCGGGCGTTGCCGCGCTCGGGCTGCATCTGGTCGGCGCGGACAGCGCGGGCGCGCTCGGCCCCATGACGGCGGCCGCGATGGTGCTCGCGGTCGGCGGCTCGGTCACCCCGTCGGGGGATGTGAAGGCGTTCGGGCTGACCGGTGCCCAGGCCCATTCGGCCGTCGATATCGCGCCACTGGGCATCAGTCTGGTGGGCGCGCTGCTGCTGGGCCGGCTGTTCGTACGGTCGCTGCGCGGGGCGGGGGCGGTGATCGACGGGGCCGAACTGGCCACCCGGGCAGGCGCGGTGGTCCTGCTCTTCCTGCTGGTGCTCGCCGGGCTCACATGGGTCGGCAACGATACCGTCACAATCGACGCCTCGACGCTCGGCGTGGCGGGCAAATCGAAGCAGGAGCAGGGCGGGCTGCTCGAAAAACTCCCCGGCGAGCTCGGCGATATCGCGGACATCGGCAGCGGGCTGCTGCCGGACCGGATCCAGCGGCTCATCGACGCCAAGGCGGCGGTCGGGTTCACCGTCGAGGCGGGGCGTTCCGTGCTGGGCGGCGCGGTCTGGGTCGTCGTGGTGCTGCTCATCGCGCTGCTCGTGGCCCGCCGCGCACCGGTGCCGCACGGCCTGGAGGCGGCGCACCGCACCGTCCGGCCGGCCGCCTCCGCGCTGTGCGGGGTGCTGGTGCTGGCGGTCGGGGCGGGGCTCGCGGCGGCGCTGTACGCGGCGATCGGCGACGACCACCCCCGTCTGGTCCTCGGGGCTGCGCTGCTCGGCGCGCCGAACGGGGTGTGGCTCGGGGTGCCGCTGGGGCTGTTCGTGCCCTGGCACGGCGGGGCGAGCGGGGCGCTGGTGCGGGTGCTGCCCGATCCGCTCGACGATCTGCTGGTCAACGAGCACAACGAGCCGATCACGGTCGCGCGCCTCGCGGAGTTGGACGGCCGGGTGTGGCTGCTGACGGTCGGCTGTGTGCTGATGATCCTGGCCGCCGGGGTGCTGACCGCGGTCCGTACGCCCATCGGCCGGTCCGGGCGGTCCGGGCAGGCGAGGCGGTCCGGGCAGGCGGGGCAGGCGGGGCGGGCGGGCTTTGTGGGGCAGTGCGCGCTGCGACTGGGCATCGTCACGGCGGTCGCGCTGCCGCTGCTGTGCCGGCTGACCGAGGTGTCGGCCGGGGCGAGCCTGTCCGTACTGGGCTTCGACGCCTTCGGCGCCGGGATCGAGCTGCACGGCGGCGGGGCGGTGGCATGGGCGCTGGGCGCCGGGTGGGGCGCGGCGGCGGGCGCCGCCGGGGCGCTGGCGGCGTGGGCGACCGGGGCCGCGGGCGGTCGGGCGTCCCGCTTCGCGTTCGACTCAACCCCGCACGGCGACTCAACGCCGCATGACGGCCCGGCTACGACGAAATGAACGTTTTGCACCGCACAGCCGTCCGTAGCGCGGACTGCCGCGCGATCGCCCCGAGTGGCCGGATACGGTGGGAAGACCATGAGCACATCGCAGATTCCCCCTGCCACCGCCGTCCCCGACGACGATGTCCCGACCCTCCTCGTCAAGATCTTCGGCAAGGACCGCCCCGGCATCACCGCCGGCCTCTGCGACACCCTCGCCGCCTACGGCGTGAACATAGTCGACATAGAGCAGGTGGTCACCCGAGGCCGCATCGTGCTGTGCGTGCTGGTGAGCTCCCCCACGGGCGGCTGGACCAAGGAAGGCGATCTGCGGGCGACCGTCCACGGCTGGGCCGAGTCGATGCGGATGCAGGCCGAGATCATCTCCGGCCGGGGCGACAACCGCCCCCGTGGCACGGGCCGGTCCCATGTCACCGTGCTGGGCCATCCGCTGTCCGCCGAGTCGACGGCGCGCATCGCGGCCAGCATCACCGGCAGCGGTGGCAACATCGACCGGATCTTCCGGCTCGCGAAGTATCCGGTGACGGCCGTGGAGTTCGAGGTGTCCGGCGCCGAGACGGGCGCGTTGCGCACCGCTCTGGTCACCGAGGCCGCCGGGATCGGCGTGGACGTGGCCGTGGTGGCGTCGGGTCTCCAGCGCCGGGCGCAGCGCCTGGTGGTCATGGACGTGGACTCCACGCTCATCCAGGACGAGGTGATCGAGCTCTTCGCGGCGCACGCGGGGTGCGAGGCGGAGGTCGCCGAGGTCACGGCCCGCGCGATGCGCGGCGAGCTGGACTTCGAGCAGTCGCTGCACGCGCGGGTCGCGCTGCTGGCGGGGATCGACGAGTCCGTGGTGGAGAAGGTGCGCGCCGAGGTGCGGCTCACGCCCGGCGCCCGGACGCTGATCCGCACCCTCAAGCGGCTCGGCTACCAGGTGGGCGTGGTCTCCGGCGGCTTTACGCAGGTGACCGACGACCTCAAGGAGCGGCTGGGGCTCGACTTCGCCTCCGCCAACACCCTGGAGGTGGTGGACGGCAAGCTCACCGGGCGCGTGGTCGGAGATGTCGTGGACCGCGCGGGCAAGGCGCGGCTGCTGCGGCGCTTCGCGGCCGAGGCCGGGGTGCCGCTGATGCAGACCGTCGCGATCGGGGACGGGGCCAACGACCTGGACATGCTCAACGCGGCCGGGCTCGGTGTCGCCTTCAACGCCAAGCCGGTGGTGCGGGAGGCCGCGCACACCGCGGTGAATGTGCCGTTCCTGGACACCGTGCTGTATCTGCTCGGGATCACCCGCGAAGAGGTGGAGGCGGCGGACACCGCGGCGGACACCGCCGAGGGCTGAGACGGCGAGACGGCTGAGACGGCTGAGACGGCTGAGCGAAGGCGTCACCGTATGAGTGCGGGCCCGGACGGCGAGGCCGTCCGGGCCCGACGGGTCATGATCACTCGTGGGGCGCCCAGAAGTCGCTGAGGCGACCGACGCCGTGCTCCACCGACTTCCACGAGCCGCTGAAGGTCACCACCGCGAGGGCGGAGGTCGGAAATCCGCTCCGGGCCATACGCTCCCGCGTGCCCTCCTCGGCCTCGCCCGCGAGCGCGTCCGCCAGGGCGTGCATCCCAGGGTTGTGGCCGACCACCAGCAGCTCGCTCACATCGTCGGGCGTCTCGTTGAGCAGGGCGAGCAGCTCACCGAGCGAGGCCTCGTACAGCCGCTCCTCGTAGACGGTCTTCGGCCGCTGCGGCAGCTCGTGCACCACGAGCTTCCAGGTCTCCCGGGTGCGGACGGCCGTCGAGCAGAGGGTGAGCTCGGGGGTGATCCCGGCCTCGACGAGCCGGCGTCCGGCGAGCGGGGCGTCTTGGCGGCCGCGCTCCGCGAGCGGCCGTTCGTGGTCGGATACCTGGGGCCAGTCGGCCTTGGCGTGTCGGAGAAGGACGATCCTGCGAGGCACATCGACGCTCATGTGTCCCAGCTTCGCATGAAAACGGGTGCCCGGCGCAGGGTGTTGGAGCGGACCTCGTCCTCAGATGAGTAAGGACGGGGGGCCTCAGGTGAGGGAAGCCGGAGCGAATGGCCACCACGGTGGCGAGGTGTCACGGCTGATGCGTGAGGGCGCCCCGTACCAGCCCGAAGACCTGCGAGAGCGTCCCGGAGTCGTTGGCGGCGTGCGCATCGGGGGAGCCCACGAGCAGCAGCAGGGCGGCGAAGGCCAGAGCCGGGAGCGCCAGAGCCCACCACGGCAGCCGACTGTCCGGACGGCGCCCGGCAGGGTCGGCGGGCCGGGGGTGGGTATGCGCGGACATGGGGATCGCCTCCGGGGCGCGAGGGGTGGGTGACGAGCGGCCGACGACGGGCGCCGCGCCTCCAGCCCCCGCCTTCGCTTTCCGACACCTCGAATCTACGGACCGCCGGGGGCCGGTCCCATCCGGTGAACCACCCAGTTACCCCTGACCCTGGCCCCCTAAGGGATGGTGGGGACAGCCCCACTCTCAGGGCGCGTACGCCTCGGGGTCTCAGGGTGAGGCGATGGTCGCGACCACGCCGATGATCACGGTGATGCCCAGCATCACACCCAGGATGATGAGCAGCTTCTTCTGGCCGTTCGGCGGGTTTTCATCGAGCACTGGCATGGCCCCAGTGTCCCACCGCCCCGCCGCCGCCCCGGCACCGCCCCGCTGGTTCGCGAAGGTCGGCCGAGCTCGCTCAGATCTCGTCTCAGATCTCGTCCTCGACGGCGCGGTCGCGCCCCGCCAGCAGACCGGCGGCGATCTGCGGCAGCATCAGCCCGGCCATCAGCGCGATGGGCAGGTCCCAGCCGCCGGTGTGCTGGTAGAGCGCGCCGACCAGCAGCGGCCCGGGTATGGACAGCAGATAGCCGGTGCTCTGGGCGAAGGCGGACAGCCGCACCACGCCGGCCGGGGTCCTGGCCCGCATGCCGATCATGGTCAGGGCGAGCGGGAAGGAGCAGTTCGAGATGCCGAGCAGCACCGCCCACACCCAGGCGCCCCCGGCCGGGGCGAGCCACAGCCCGATGTACGCGCTGAGCCCGAATGCCCCCAGGATCGCCACCAGCGGGCCCTGGGTGCGCAGCCTGGCCGCCACGGACGGCAGGACGAAGGCCAGCGGTACGCCCATCACCATGGTGACCGCGAGCAGCAGCCCGGAAGTGGAGGCGGAGACCCCGGCGTCGCGGAAGACCTGGGACATCCAGCCCATGGTGATGTAGGCGCCGGTGGCCTGGAGGCCGAAGAAGACGGCAAGGGCCCAGGCGGTGGGGCTCCTGGTGATCCTGGTACGGGCAGGAGCAGCGGCGGAGTCGGGGGCGGAGGCCGAAGCGGGAGCCGTGGCCGCGGCCTGGCCCGTACGGTCGCGGGCGAGCGCCAGCCAGGGCAGCACGGCGACGCCCGCGAGCACCGCCCACGCCCCGAGCCCGCCCCGCCAGCCGCCGCCCAGTGCGTCGGTCATGGGGACCGTGACGGCGGCCGCGACGGCCGAGCCCAGCGACAAGGCCATCGAGTACGCACCGGTCATGGGCCCCACCCGGTCGGGGAACCAGCGCTTGACGATCACCGGCATGAGGACGTTGCCCACGGCGATCCCGGCGAACGCGAGGGCGCTGGCGGCGAGGAAACCGGCGGTCCCGCCCATCAGGGGGCGTACGGCCAGGCCCACGGTGATGGCGACGAGCCCCACGCAGACGACGGCGCCCGGCCCCCAGCGGCGGGCCAGCCGGGGCGCGGCGATGCCGAAGAGGGCGAAACAGGCCGCGGGCATCGAGGTGAGCAGCCCGGCGACGGTGCCGCTCATGCCCAGGTCGGCCCGCGCCTCTTCGAGGAGCGGGCCGAGGCTGGTGACGGTGGGGCGGAGGTTGACCGCGGCGAGGACCAGGCCGAGGACGACAAGGCGGCGCCGCCACCGGGGAGCTGCGGGCTCCGGAGCGCTTCGCTGCCGTATCGGGGCGGCGGTGTCGGGAGTCGCGAGATCCTGGTCAGCCATGGACATCATCATAGAATGATGGGATGAATGGCTGTCCAGTAGTTTGCAGCCGCCCGGTGACGGCCGGACGGCATCATGGAGGCACCCGCATCCCCGCCCCAGGCACAGGAGAGTCATGCCGCTGACCTCGCCCCGGCGCTCCGCGCTCGCCGACCAGGTGATCGCCCAGCTGCGCGCCCAGATCACCTCAGGCGAGTGGCCGGTGGGATCCCGGATCCCCACCGAGCCCGAGCTGGTCGAGCAGCTGGGGGTGGCCCGTAACACCGTGCGCGAGGCGGTGCGCGCGCTCGCGCACAACGGCCTGCTGGACATCCGCCAGGGTTCGGGCACGTATGTGCTGGCGACCAGCGAGCTGGCCGGGGTGATGCACCGCCGCTTCGCGGACGCCGACCCGCTGCACGTCGCCGAGTTGCGCAGCGCTCTGGAGACGAAGGCGGCCTGGCTGGCCGCGGAGCGCCGTACCGAGCAGGACCTCAAGCAGATCGACGCGCTACTGGACCGGCGCGAGCGGGCCTGGGCCTCCGGGGACACCGAGACCTTCGTCGAGGCGGACGCGACGCTGCACATGGCCGTGGTCGCGGCCTCGCACAATGACGTACTGGAGGAGCTGTACGCCGATCTGGGCGGGGTGGTGCGGCAGTTTCTGCACGGGGACGTCAAGGGCGGACTGCGGCCCGAGACGTATGTGGACCATGCGCGGCTGGTGGAGGCGATCCGGGCGCGGAACGGGGAGCGGGCGGCGGCGGAGGCGAGCACACACCCCTTCAGCTGCCGGTACGCGAACCGTTCGGGCGGCACAGGAACGGCCAACTGACCGTAACGGCCGGCTGACCGCTCAGCGGTGGCTCACCCAGGCCTTCCGTATCTCCTTCCAGCAGCGGTCCGCGAGCCGTACGTGCTGGGCCGGGCCGACCTCGACGGAGCGCCCGTCCATATCCGGGTCCCACCAGCGCGCGCACTCGACGTGCAGCTGGACCCGGTCCACGTCCGGGTTCGGGTTGAAGCAGCTGGCCGTGGCGTGCGAGCCGCGCACCCAGGTGCTGCAGGCCGCCTCGCGCGGCCGGGGGCGCTCCTGGGCGGCCGAGTTCGAGGCGTTCGACGCGACGGCGATAAAGCCGACCACGGCCGCCACCAGTACTGCGGCCGCGACGCAACGGGACGTACGCATGGCAGGACCTCCTCGACCGTGCTGAACCGCCGCGCCTCAAGCCGCCGCACCCGATACTCACTCCACAGTGCGGGTGACACCGCGCGGTGCGCTCGGCGCACTGGTCCGAACGGGCGAACGGCCGCCGCCCCGGCCCCCGCGGAGCGCGGGAACCGGGGCGGCGGGGGCCGGGGCGGCGGGGGCCGGGGCGGCGGGCCCAAGAAGGCGACGCGTGCGTACGGACGGGCTCAGGCGCCCATCATGTGCACCCCGCCGTCGACGTGCACGATCTCACCCGTGGTGCGCGGGAACCAGTCCGACAGCAGGGCGACGACACCACGGCCGGCCGGCTCCGGGTCGCTCAGGTCCCAGCCGATGGGCGCGCGGTTGTCCCACACGGTCGCCAGCTCCTCGAAGCCCGGGATGGACTTCGCGGCCATGGACTTGATGGGGCCCGCGGAGACCAGGTTGCAGCGGATGTTCTTCGCGCCCAGGTCCCGGGCGAGGTAGCGGTTGGTGGACTCCAGCGCCGCCTTGGCCACACCCATCCAGTCGTACTTCGGCCAGGCGAACTGGGCGTCGAAGGTCAGGCCGACGATCGAGCCGCCCCGCGGCATGACCGGCAGGCAGGCCATGGTCAGCGCCTTGAGCGAGTACGCCGAGACATGCACGGCGGTGGACACGTCCTCCCAGGAGCCCTCCAGGAAGTTGAACGCGCCCTGCGGGCCGAAGGCGATGGAGTGCACCACGCCGTCCAGGTCGACACCCTCGCCAAGGTGCTCGCGCACCTTGTCGGCCAGGCCGTCCAGGTCCTCCTGGTTCTGCACATCCAGCTCGATGACCGGCGCGGGCTTGGGCAGCCGCTTGGCGATCCGCTCGACGAGGGAGACCCGGCCGAAGCCGGTGAGGATGACCTCGGCGCCCTCGTCCTGGGCGAGCTTGGCGGCGTGGAAGGCGATGGACGCCTCGGTGAGGACGCCCGTGACCAGGATGCGCTTACCGGCGAGAATTCCACTCATGACGTTCAGTGACCCATGCCCAATCCGCCGTCGACAGGGATGACGGCTCCAGTGATGTACGCGGCCTCCTCAGAGGCCAGGAAGCGAACCGAGGCGGCGATCTCCTCGGGCTGCGCGTAGCGCGCGAGCGGCACCTGCTTGACGTATGCCTCCCGCTGCTTCTCGTCGAGCGCGCGGGTCATGTCGGTGTCGACGAAGCCGGGCGCGACCACGTTGACTGTGATGTTGCGCGAGCCGAGCTCACGCGCGAGGGAGCGGGCGAAGCCCACCAGACCGGCCTTGGAAGCGGCGTAGTTCACCTGGCCCGCGGAGCCCATCAGGCCGACCACGGACGAGATCAGGACGATACGGCCCTTGCGGGCGCGCAGCATTCCGCGGTTGGCGCGCTTGACGACACGGAACGCACCGGTGAGGTTCGTGTCGAGGACGGTGGAGAAGTCCTCCTCCGTCATCCGCATCAGCAGCTGGTCGCGGGTAATGCCGGCATTCGCCACCAGCACCTCGACCGGGCCGTGCTTCTCCTCGATCTCCTTGTACGCCTGCTCGACCTGCTCGGGCTCGGTGATGTCGCACTTGACCGCGAGAAAGCCGGCCGGCGGCTCCCCGGACCGGTACGTGATGGCGACCTTGTCGCCTGCGTCGGCGAAGGCACGGGCCACGGCGAGGCCGATACCGCGGTTTCCTCCGGTGACGAGAACCGAGCGGCTCAAGGGACCACCCTCTCTGTTGGATGTCGTACCGGGCGTCACTATGTGTGGCGACCCTTGTGTACGCAAACTATCGGGCAAAGGCCCGGTGCGGGGAATCGAGCACGCACAGGGGCGCCACTCGGTCACTGTCGACTTCCTACAGAAGCCTCCGGAAGCCACACGACGGGCCGCTTCTGCGTTCGCCTGTCATTCCACGGCGTACTCGCACCACACCGTCTTGCCGATGGTGCGATCCGTCACCCCCCATTTGGACGCGAGCGCGTCCACGAGCACCAGCCCGCGTCCGTGCTCCTCCTGGTACGCCAGTGCCTCGGCGACGTAATCACGGAGCTCAGGGCGCCGCTCGCCCCGGGCGTCGGACACTTCGATACGGGCGGTGACCGGAGTCCGACGCACTCCGGGCGCGGGCGGGGGCTGGACGGTGAGGCGGAGGTGGAAGTTCCGGCCGGGCACATGTCCGTGGCTCACGGCGTTCGCCGTGAGCTCACCCGCGAGCAGGGCGATGCCGTACGAGGCGTCGCTGTCCCGCGGAATGCCCCATTCCGCCAACCGGCGGACCACGAGCCGCCGGGCGAGCCGTGCGCCGTGCCGGGAGGAAGTGAAGAACATCTCGAACGTGCCGAGCGTATTACCAGGGGGGTTTTCGCCATTCACGTCACCGAGCGTGGCGAAGCGTGCATAGCCTGACCAGACAGCCCGCAAGTACCCAGGGTCGCTGTACGGGCACGGAACGTGTGCGTACGGGAGTGGTGCCGTGACGCGGGTGGGGAGGCATGACGTTCTTGCGCATGGGAGGTGGCGGGACATGACAGATGCGGAGTGGCCGGGCCAGGGCGAATACTGGGCGGACTTCCTCAAGTGCCTCGGCAGGCAGGTGAAGCTCTTCCGCGAACGGGCGGGACTCACACAGGCGCAGCTGGGCGAGGCGATCGGGTACAGCGAGGAGCAGGTGTCCTCGGTGGAGCAGGGGCGGCGGGTCCCGCAGCCGGAGTTCCTGGACGCGGCGGACGACGTACTGAACGCGTTCGGGGTGCTGCGGGCGGCGAAAGAGGAGGTGGCCAAGGCGCGGCTTCCGGCGTTCTTTCGCGGGGCGGCGAGGCTGGAGGCGCAGGCGACGGAGTTCCATGCGTACGACAGCCAGGTCATCAACGGCTTGTTGCAGACAGAGGACTACGCCCGCGCCATCTACCGCATGCGTCGCCCGGCGCTGGACGAGGAGATCATCGAGCAACGAGTAGCAGCGCGGCTCGCCCGGCAGGAGCTCCTTTCGCATCGCCCTTCGCCCGTCATGAGCTTCGTCGTGGAGGAGACTGCGCTGCGTCGCCCGCTCGGCGGAGAGGAAGTCCTCCGAGGCGAGCTGGGGCACCTACTGTCCATCGGCCAGATGCGGAATGTCGAGCTCCAGGTGATGCCGACCAACCGGAAAGATCATGCCGGTCTTGGCGGCCCGTTCGCGCTCCTCGAACCCAAGGGGCGACAGCTTGTGGCCTACTCAGAAGTGCAAGGACGGGGCACGCTGGTAACCGATCGCAAAGCGGTCCGAGAGCTTGAGCAGCGATACGGGATCATCCGCGCCCAAGCCCTCACGCCACAGGACTCGTTGGACTTCATCGACAAGCTGCGGGGAGAAACGTGAACAACAAGCAGGCTGACAGCGACGCACCTGAACTCTCATGGTTCAAGAGCAGCTACAGCGACAATGAGGGCGGCATGTGCGTCGAGGTGGCCACGGGCCCGACCGCCATCCGCGTACGGGACTCGAAGCATGCGCAGGGACCCCAGCTCGCCTTCCACATAACCGAGTGGGGCGCGTTCATCGGCGGCCTCCGCGCCGGGGAGTTCGACGCGTAAAGACCGACAGCGCGTCAGCGCAGCTCGCCTTCCAGCAGGCCCATCGTGAACATGTCGTACCACCGGCCATCGCGCCGGAACTCCTGACGCAGCCTGCCTTCGTCAACGAAGCCGATCTTCTGGTAGACGCGATGAGCTGCAAGGTTCTCGGTGACGACGGTCAGCATGATCTTGTGCAGCCGCATCTTGTCGAAGCCGTAGCGGCATATCGTCCGCATCGCGTCGGTGCCGTAGCCGCGCCCCCAGTACTCCTTCTCACCGATGTATATGTCGAGCTCGGCCCTGCCCGTCTCCGGCTCGGCATCGCGCAGTCGGACCAAGCCGATGAGCTTTGCGTCAGTAAGGACTTCGACTCCGTAGAGCACCTCGCCGTAGGCATTGCGCGGCCGTTCCTCCAACCGCTTCCTCACCTGGGACAGCGGCTGGGCGTAGCCATCGCTCATCCAGCGCATGACGTCGGGGTCGTGGTTCCACCGCCACAGCGCCTCGGCGTCCGACGGCTCCATCGGCCGTAGCCGGACCAGGTCTCCAAGCACCATGCCCGGGCCCGCCTTTCAAAGTCTTCGTGCCCTCCGTACGCGAACCCGCCAGTGGTAACACGGGCTCGCTCCGCGCTCAATCCATTACTCGGCGTACGGAGCCACGCCATCCCCCCAACCACGAAGCCCCCGGCGACCGCCAGTTCACCGGCACGATCCTCCACCGCGCCGACCGCACCACCACCTACGAACACGACGCCCAAGCCCGCCTCGTCCGCCGCACCACCAAACAACGCCTGGCGAAGGACGGCATAGTCGCCGACCGGATCCACTTCACCTGGGACGGGAAAAGGAGTGTCATGACGCTTGCAGCCACGCCTGGCACAACCTGTGAGCCACCTGGACTCGGGGACCTTCGGCCCTGAACGTCCTATCCGCTTCCGGCAGGATGGTGGCCATGGACCTGAACCTTCAAGGCCAGTCGGTAATCCGTGTCTGCTTCGACACTGCGCTCACGGTTCTCACCAGTGAGGATTGCGAGCTACGGGTGGAGACGGCCGCAGTCGTCAAGAGACCTGACGAGGGTGCTGTACCGTTCGATCCGGAATCCCCGGGTACAGCTGCGGTCCAGCTGATGCAGCTAATTCATGATGCGATCATCCTAGCCGAGGTAGGAAGCATCGGGAATCTGGCGATCGCATTCGAGAGTGGCGCGGAATTGAGTGTTGCTCCGCATGCCGAGTATGAAGCTTGGGGTCTCGTCGAGCCGAACGGGAGGCGAGTGGTGTGCATGCCCGGGGGCGAAGTTGCACTGTGGGGTGAACAGTAACCGTGAAGCAACTCCTGGCCGAGGACGGCACAGCCGCCGAGCGGACCAATACGGGTGCTGCCCACGTTCTTCCCGGTCGGGAAGTGAGATGTCCGACGTGAGACAGTGGAAATTTCGATACGAAGACGGGGAATGGCTGGCTTCCGCGGTTCCCTCTGCGGACTATAACCTTACGGCCGCCATTGAAGCTCTGGTTGTACCGTTCGGCGAGAGTTGGCATGCCGTCGAGAGTTATCTCGAGTCCTGGGGCAGGATGGAGCGCGAGAATGGTTTCGACTATTCTCTCTCGACGCCGGGAGCCGTTGCGCGCAGAGTCTCGAAAGAAACTGTTGAGATTTGCGATCAATACGATCAGTTCGAGGACACACGCATCCCGGAAGCAGAGTTCATCAGCCTACTGAGGGAATTGTCCACGGCCATTCGGAAAGGCGCGTAGCCAAGCCTGCCACCCGCCCGGACGTCCGGACGGACGGACGAACCTGCGGGAGCGTGCGCCGCGGCTGCAGTGGCTCGATGGGAATTAATCGCACCCCGAGACACAGCGGCATGGTTCACTGCCGACGGACACACATCGACCGGACGCACCGGACGCGCACACCGAACCACTGACCGAAGGGGAGTCGCCCGTGCCGCATGAGATCGATCCGTCCTTCCTCGCGCTGCCGCTGCGCGCACTCGCGGACGCGGCCCTCGCGCGCGCCCGCGCGCTGGGGGCCGATCATGCCGACTTCCGCTTTGAGCGGGTGAGGAGCGCCGCTTGGCGGCTGCGGGACGGCAAGCCCGCGGGGTCGTCGGACACCACCGACCTGGGGTACGCGGTGCGGGTGGTGCACGGCGGGACCTGGGGGTTCGCTTCAGGGGTGGACCTGACCATGGACGCCGCGGCGCGGGTGGCCGCGCAGGCGGTGGCCATGGCGAAGTTGTCGGGGAAGGTGATCCAGGCTGCGGGGTCCGAGGAGCGGGTGGAGCTGGCGGATGAGCCGGTGCACGCGGATCGGACGTGGGTCTCGGCGTACGAGATCAACCCCTTTGATGTGCCGGACGCGGACAAGACCGGGCTGCTCACGGACTGGAGCGAGCGGCTGCTGAGGGCCGACGGGGTCGCGCATGCGGATGCGTCGTTGCTGACCGTGCAGGAGAACAAGTTCTACGCGGACACCGCGGGCACCACGACCACCCAGCAGCGCGTCCGGGTGCATCCGCAGCTGACGGCGGTGGCGGTGGACCCGGAGAGCGGGGAGTTCGACTCGATGCGGACGCTCGCCCCGCCGGTCGGGCGGGGTTGGGAGTATCTGACCGGGGCGGGCGGCTGGGACTGGGACGCGGAGTTGGCGGAGATCCCGGAGTTGCTGGCGGAGAAGATGCGGGCGCCGTCGGTCGAGGCGGGGGTGTATGACCTGGTGGTCGATCCGTCGAATCTGTGGCTGACGATTCATGAGTCGATCGGGCACGCGACGGAGTTGGACCGGGCGCTGGGCTACGAGGCGGCGTACGCGGGCACCTCGTTCGCCACCTTCGATCAGCTGGGCAAGCTCAAGTACGGCTCCGAGATCATGAATGTCACGGGCGACCGGACGGCCGAGCACGGGCTGGCCACCATCGGGTACGACGACGAGGGCGTGGCCGCGCAGTCGTGGGATCTGGTCCGCGACGGCACGCTGGTCGGGTATCAGCTGGACCGCAGGATCGCCAGGCTGACCGGTTTCGAGCGGTCCAACGGGTGCGCTTTCGCGGACTCCCCCGGTCATGTGCCGGTCCAGCGGATGGCGAACGTATCGCTCAAGCCCGCGCCGGACGGGCCCTCGACGGAGGAGCTGATCGGCGGCGTGGAGCGGGGGCTGTACCTCGTGGGTGACCGGTCGTGGTCGATCGACATGCAGCGCTACAACTTCCAGTTCACCGCGCAGCGGGCGTTCCGGATCGAGAACGGGCGGCTGGCGGGGCAGGTGCGGGACTTCGCGTACCAGGCCACGACCACCGACTTCTGGGGCTCGATGGCCGCGGTCGGCGGGGAGCGGACGTATGTCCTGGGGGGCGCCTTCAACTGCGGCAAGGCCCAGCCGGGCCAGGTCGCGGCCGTTTCGCACGGCTGCCCGTCCGCCCTGTTCCGGAACGTCAACATTTTGAACACCACGCAGGAGGCGGGTGCATGAGCGGCGTCAACAAGCCTCACGAGGTCGTCGAGCGGGCGCTGGAGCTGTCCCGGGCGGACGGCTGTGTGGTGATCGCCAATGAGAGCTCCACCGCCAATCTGCGCTGGGCGGGCAACGCCCTGACGACCAACGGCGTGACCCGGGGCCGCACGCTCACGGTCGTGGCCACGGTCGACGGCGGCCAGGGCGCCGCCTCCGGTGTGGTGTCGCGGTCGGCCGTCACCGCCGAGGACCTGGAGCCGCTGGTACGGGCCGCCGAGGCGGCGGCCCGGGAGTCGGGGCCGGCGGAGGACGCCCAGCCGCTGGTGGAGGCGGCCGGCGAGGGGGCCGTATCGGCGGGGTTCACCGATGCGCCGGACGAGACCTCCTCCGAGGTGTTCGCGGCCTTCGCGCCCGCACTCGGCGAGTCGTTCGCGCAGGCGCGGGCGGGCGGCCGGGAGTTGTACGGGTTCGCCAACCACGAGGTCGTCACCAGCTACCTGGGCACCTCCACCGGGCTGCGGCTGCGCCACGACCAGCCGAGCGGGACGCTGGAGCTCAACGCCAAGTCCCCGGACCGCACCCGCTCGGCCTGGGCCGGGCAGGCGACGCGCGACTTCAAGGACGTGGATCCGGCCGCGATCGACGCCGAGCTGGCCCGGCGGCTGGTGTGGGCGCAGCGGAAGATCGACCTTCCGGCCGGGCGGTACGAGACGCTGCTGCCCCCGACGGCGGTCGCCGACCTGCTGATCTACCAGCTCTGGTCCTCGGCGGCGCGGGACGCCGCGGAGGGCCGTACGGTCTTCTCCAAGCCGGGAGGCGGCACGCGGATCGGCGAGAAGCTGACCGACCTGCCGCTGACGCTGCGCAGCGACCCGGCGGCGCCCGGTCTGGAGGCGGCGCCGTTTGTGATCGCGCACTCGTCCGGGGACGACGCGTCGGTGTTCGACAACGGGCTGCCGCTGACCGCAACCGACTGGATCCGGGACGGTGTGCTGAACCAGCTGATCACCACGCGCCACACCGCCGGACTGACGGATCTGCCGGTGGCTCCCGGGATCGACAATCTGATCCTGGACGGGGGCGGGCCGCGCTCGCTGGAGGAGATGGTGGAGGCCACGGACCACGGCGGGCGCTGCCTGCTGCTGACCTGCCTGTGGTACATCCGCGAGGTCGACCCGGCCACGCTGCTGCTGACCGGGCTGACCCGGGACGGGGTCTATCTCGTGGAGGGCGGTGAGGTCGTCGGCGAGGTGAACAACTTCAGGTTCAACGACTCACCGGTGAGCCTGCTGTCCCGGGCGACCGAGGCGGGCCGCACCGAGCGGACGCTGCCACGCGAGTGGGGCGACTGGTTCACCCGTGCCGCGATGCCCGCGCTGCGGGTCCCGGACTTCAATATGAGCTCCGTCAGCAAGGGCGTATGACCCGTCCGAGTGAAGCCGGGTGATGCCGGTTGAAGCCGAGTGAAGCGGCCGGTTGATCCGGTCGTGTGAATCGGACGAATAGACTGGTCCACGCCCATCCATCCATCGATTCCCGACTACTACCAGGAACGCCATGACACGCCTCGGCGAATCCGTCGCCCGCGCCAGCGCACTGCTCACCGCAGACCTCTCCTCCGACCAGACCGTGGAGAAGCTGCTCGAGGAGACGGGATCCCGGCGCTATCTGGACCTGACGGACCTGTCGGCGAAGGAGCAGGCCGAGCTGATCGCGGCGCGAGCGGTCGAGGTCCTGCCGGGCGTGGACCAGCTGGCCGAGCGGATCGAGGAGCGTCGGACGGCGGGCCGCGGGCTGAGCCTCAAGCTGGGCATCGACCCGACGGCCGCCGATGTGCACCTCGGCCACGCCGTGCCGGTGATCATCCTCAGCCGCTTCCAGCGGATGGGGCACGACGTCACCCTGCTCATCGGTGACTTCACCGCCAAGATCGGCGACCCCACCGGCCGTACGGCCGAGCGGCCGCCGCTCACCGACGACGACATCGCCCGGAATCTGGCGGGCTACCGGGATCAGGTCCGGCCCTTCTTCGACTTCGAGAAGGTCAGCTTCCGGCAGAACAGCGAGTGGCTGGCGCCGTACACCTTCCCCGAGCTGCTGGGGCTGCTCGCCCAGGTGCCCGCCTCCCAGCTGCTGCAGCGCGACGACTTCCGCAACCGGCTGGCCGAGGGCTCCGGGCTGACCATGTCGGAACTGCTCTACCCGATCGCCCAGGGGCTCGACTCGGTCGCGCTGGAGTGCGATATCGAGCTCGGCGGCGCGGACCAGCTGCTCAATCTGCAGATGGGCCGCAAGCTGATGGAGCTGCGCGGGCAGCAGCCGCAGCTGGTCGTCACCATGCCGCTGATCGAGGGCACGGACGGCACCGGCGCCAAGATGTCCAAGTCCAAGGGCAACTACATCGCGCTGTCCGCCACCGCCGAGGACGTCTTCGGCAAGATCATGTCGATTCCGGACCGGTTGATGGCGCCGTACCTGCGGGCCTGGACCGAGTGGACCGACAGCGAGATCGACCTCGTCAAGGGGCGGCTGGAGGACCGGTCGCTGCACCCGATGGACCTGAAGAAGGTGCTGGCGGGCGAGATGGTGACGGCGCTGTACGGCTTGGCCGCGGCCAAGTCGGCGCGCGCCGGGTTCGTGGCGCAGTTCTCGAAGAAGTCCTTCACGGACGTCGAGGCCCTGCCGGAGGTCGACACGGCGGAGCACGGCGCCGAGTCGATCGCGACCGTGCTGAGCAAGGTGCTCCAGTTCCAGCCGAGCGCGTCGGCGGCCCGCCGGGTCGCCAAGCAGAACGGTCTGCGCCTGGTCGTCGAGACCGAGGGCGGGCAGGAGTCCACGGTGCTCACCGAGGCGCAGGCGGTGCGGCCGCTGGCCGAGGTGGCGGCGGAGGTCCTGGCGGGCGCCGGGCTCACCGCCGACTCGGGGAGCGTCTACCTCAAGGCGGGGCGGAAGATCGCCCGGCTGCGGGGGCTGTGAGCGGCCGGTAGCCGCCCATCAGCGGTAGCCGGCTGTGAGCGGGGGTCGGTGCGCGTCCACCAAGCGCGCCGGCCCCCGCCGTCCGTGCAGCCCGTGCCGCCGTCCGTACGGCCCGGGCCCAGTGCCATCCAGCGGGCCGATGCCGTAGCGCGGGCGGCTCAGGCCCGTTCCCTTCGGCGTCTGCCGCCGCCCAGCGCCGCGTACACACGCGTGCCCACCGCGACGATCAGCACCGCTCCGGCGAGCTGGAGCAGATGCCGCCCCCAGTCGACACCCGACGTATGCCGGATTCCCACCCAGCCGGCCACCGCGTTGCCCACGATGGCGCCGAGGATGCCGTAGATCGTCGTCAGCCAGAGCGGAATGCGTTGCCTGCCGGGCAGGATGGCCCTGGCGATGACACCGAGCACCAGGCCTACGACAATGGCCCACAGCCAGTTCATGAACGCCTCCTCCGGCCAGATTGCGGGGGATGGTGGTACGACGCACGCTGTAGTCGGCCGTACGCGTTACGTCGTAGCGAAGCCGCCACCCGCGAGGACCCCCACTCGTGTACCCCTTGGAGTTCGGGCGTAACGTGGGGTACGTCCGGAAGTGGGGAGTTCCGGCTTGGCGATCGGGTGGTGGAACGTGATGCGGAAGCGCAGCGAAGCCGAGGTCTTCCGGATCACCGGGGCTCGGCAGGGGCTGGCTGACGATGTGCGCGGCCGGCAGCGCCGCTACATCATCTCGATGTCGATCCGGACCGTGTCCGTCATCCTGGCCGCGGTGCTGTGGAACGTGGAGCGGCATGTGGCCATCGTGGCCCTGGTGCTGGGTGCGGTGCTGCCGTACATCGCCGTGGTGATAGCGAACGCCGGCCGGGAGAACGCTCCCTCGCTTCCCTCCACCTTCGTCCCCGCGCCGCCCCGTCCGATGCTCATCTCCGGTCAGCAGAACGGGGGTTCCGGGTCGACCGGGGCGGAATCGGACGTGGAAGACGCCGGGGCGGCTACCGAAAATGGACGCGCCGAACGCGGCTGACCTGGGCCGATCCCGTAAGCTCAGGAAAACCTCAGATCAATTGCGCGGTTCCGGTGCACTGTGCCCCACCGCTCGTGACATACTTCGTACGCGCTCCGCATCCCCCGTCGGAGCGATGGACCGACGCCGGGCGGCTCCCCCCGTGGCTGCCCGGCGTCGCCATGTCCAGCACGGTTTCCGTAGAGTCTGCGGTGTGAACACTCCCGAGACCGACGCCGTCATCTGCTCCGCGAAGGGCTGCCGTGCCCCCGCCGTATGGGTGCTGGCCTGGAACAACCCGAAGATCCACACGCCCGAGCGGCGCAAGACCTGGCTGGCGTGCGAGGAGCACCGCGGGTATCTGTCCGACTTCCTCGGGGTGCGCGGTTTTCTGAAGGACGTGGTGACCCTGGAGGAGTGGTCGTCAGCCGCCGATCACTGACGCCCTCAGCCGCCGATCGGTGACGTTGCCGGCCACCGGATCACTGACGCCGTCAGCCGCCGATCGCCGACATCGGGCGGTCTGGCTGCAGGAACGACGGGTCGTCCAGCCCGGAACCGGCCTTCTTGCCCCACATCGCCAGCCGCCACAGCCGGGCGATCTCCGCATCCGGCGCGCCGGAGCGCAGCGCCCCGCGCAGATCGGACTCCTCGCGGGCGAACAGGCAGGTGCGCACCTGGCCGTCGGCGGTGAGCCGGGTGCGGTCGCAGGCGCGGCAGAAGGGGCGGGTGACGGAGGCGATGACCCCGACGCGGGCCGGGCCGCCGTCGACGAGCCAGCGCTCGGCGGGGGCGGAGCCGCGCGCCTCGTCGCCTTCCGGGGTCAACTCGAAGCGGGTTCGCAGCGACGCCAGGATGTCCCCGGCGGTGATCATGCCGTCGCGCTTCCAGCCGTGCTGGGCGTCCAGCGGCATCTGCTCGATGAAGCGCAGCTCGTACTGGTGCGCGAGGGCCCAGGCGAGCAGGTCGGGGGCCTCGTCGTCGTTGAGCCCGGGCATCAGCACGGCGTTGACCTTCACCGGGGTGAGCCCGGCGGCGCTGGCGGCCTCCAGGCCGCGCAGCACATCGGCGTGGCGCTTGCGCCGGGTCATGGCCTGGAAGACCTCGGGGCGCAGGGTGTCCAGTGAGACATTGACCCGGTCCAGGCCCGCGGCGCGCAGGGCGGCCGCGGTGCGCTCCAGGCCGATGCCGTTGGTGGTGAGCGATATCTGGGGGCGTGGGTCGAGGGCGGCGCTGCGCTCGACGATGCCGACGAGCCCGGGGCGCAGCAGCGGCTCACCGCCGGTGAAGCGGACTTCGGTGACCCCGAGGTCGGTGACGGCTATCCGGATCAGCCGGACGATCTCGTCGTCGGTGAGCAGATCGGGCTTGGCGAGCCACTGAAGGCCCTCTTCCGGCATGCAATAGGTGCAGCGCAGATTACAGCGGTCGGTGAGGGAGACACGCAGGTCCGTAGCGATACGACCGTAGGTGTCGATCAGCATGGCGGCCCCTCCACGGACTCGTGCCCAAAGTCTCGGCGCTACAGTCAATTCTCCCGCAGCGTACGCGACGCCTGTGACATTCGAGATTTCGCGAATCTCACCGCGCCGTCGGGCAGGTCCGTGGCGGGGCCGCCACCGGGCGTCAGTGCGCGCCGTAGCCGGTGAGCGAGCGCACCTCCAGCTCGGCGTACTTGGCCTTGTCCGGCTCCTCCTTGGACAGCAGGGAGCCCACCCAGCCGAGCAGGAAGCCCAGCGGGATGGAGATCAGGCCGGGGTTCTCCAGCGGGAACCAGTGGAAGTCGACGTCCTTGAACATGGAGCTCTTCGGATTGCCGGAGACGACCGGCGAGAAGAGCACCAGGAAGACCGAGGAGACGAGCCCGCCGTAGATGGACCACAGCGCGCCCTGGGTGGTGAACCGCTTCCAGAACAGGCTGTAGAGGATCGTCGGGAGGTTGGCGGACGCGGCGACCGCGAAGGCCAGCGCGACGAGTCCGGCGACGTTGAGGTCCCGGGCGAAGACCCCGAGCACGATCGCGACGATACCGATGCCGACGGTCGCCCAGCGCGCGGCCTTGATCTCCTCCTCCTGTGTCGCCTCGCCCTTGCGGATGACGTTGGCGTACAGGTCATGGGCGAAGGAGGACGAGGAGGCGAGGGTGAGCCCGGCGACGACGGCGAGGATCGTCGCGAACGCCACCGCGGAGATCACGGCGAGCAGCACGGGGCCGCCGAGTTCGTCGGCGAGCAGGGGTGCCGCGGTGTTCCCGGCCGGGTTCGAATCGGTGATGGTCTTCTTGTCCAGCAGCGCGGCGGCGCCGAAGCCCAGCGCGATGGTCATCAGGTAGAACACGCCGATGATGCCGATCGCCCAGTTCACCGACTTACGGGCGGCCTTGGCCGTGGGGACGGTGTAGAAGCGGATGAGGATGTGCGGCAGGCCGGCGGTGCCGAGCACCAGGGCGATGCCGAGCGAGATGAAGTCGAGCTTGGTGGTGCCGGTGGCCCCGTACTTGACGCCCGGCTCCAGGAAGGCGTGGCCGTGGCCGCTGTTCTTCGCCGCCTCGCCCAGCAACTCGGATACGTTGAAGTCGAATTTGAGCAGCACCAGGAAGGTCATCAGCAGGGCGCCCGCGATCAGCATCACAGCCTTGACCATCTGCACCCAGGTGGTGCCCTTCATGCCGCCGATGGACACGTAGAGGATCATCACCACGCCGACCAGGACGACGATGAGGATCTTGCCGGCCTCGCTGGTGATGCCCAGCAGCAGGGAGACCAGCACGCCCGCGCCCGCCATCTGGGCCAGCAGGTAGAAGATCGACACGACGATGGTGGAGACGCCCGCGGCGGTGCGGACCGGGCGCTGGCGCATCCGGTAGGCGAGCACATCGCCCATCGTGTACCGGCCGGTGTTGCGCAGCGGCTCGGCGACCAGCAGCAGGGCGACCAGCCAGGCGACGAGGAAGCCGATCGAGTACAGGAATCCGTCGTAGCCGGCGAGCGCGATGGCGCCGGCGATGCCGAGGAAGGACGCGGCGGACATGTAGTCGCCGGAGATGGCCAGGCCGTTCTGGAAACCGCTGAAGGAGCGGCCGCCGGCGTAGAAGTCGGTGGCGTCCTTGGTCTGGCGGCCGGCCCATACGGTGATGCCGAGGGTCGCGGCGACGAAGACCGAGAAGAGGGTGATGATCAGCGGCCGGTGGTCCGACGCGCTCTCGACCGCGAGCTGATGGATGCTCATGCCGCGCCCCTTTCATTCGCCCCGCCGCGCCAGCAGCTGATGTCACTGCCGCCCGCGCGGCGCAGAGGTGCGGCTTTGACTGTCGTCTGCGGCCCGGCGGCCGCGCGTGCGTCGCTCATTCACTGCTCCCCATGCTGGACTTGATCGCCGCCGAGCGCGGGTCGAGTTTGGCGGCGGCATGGCGGGAGTACCACCAGGCGATGAGGAAGGTGGTCAGGAACTGGCCGAGGCCGAACACCAGGGCGACGTTGATGTTGCCGGCCACCTTGGTGTCCATGAAGCCGCCCGCGTAGTTGGACAGCAGGACGTACAGCAGGTACCAGCTGACGAACGCGATGGTGAGCGGGAAGGCGAACGAGCGGTGGGCGCGGCGCAGTTCGCCGAACTCCGCGCTCGCTTGCACCTCGGCGTACGGGGGATGTTCTTGCTGTCGCTGATCGCCAGGGCGATCGCTGGCCGGCGCGGTGTCCACGGTCTCTCCCGGTGGATGGCGTTCTTGACGGGACGTATATACAGAGTTTCCAGTGATCCAGATCACGCATGGTAGGGCGACGCCGGGCCGTCCAACAGAGGCTGGTAGTTGAAAGGAGGGAATAAGTCGACGGAGTGATTGACTCCGGGTACTGTGGCGCGTTTTCCTCCGGAATGCCTTGATGGGGGCCCTTGATCGACGATAGTTTCGCTCGTCATGTACCCGCCCATGCGCGACTCGCGCCGGGCGGTCTGTACGGATGATGTGGAGACCCCATGGCTCATCACAGACCGGCAGCACATCCGGGCACCAGACGACGGCGCGCCCTGGCGGCGGTGCCGGCCGGGTTGGCGCTCACCGCGTCCCTCGTCCTGCTCCCCCAGGCGGCCTCGGCCATCCCCCGGGGCGCGCCGACCTCTTCGGCCCTCACCTCTACGGCCGCGGCTGACGGCCCGTCGCTGTCGTACGTGGTCAACACCGCCGCCGACCACGGCACCGTCGGCGAGGTGAAGAAGGCGATCACGGCCTCACACGGCACGGTGGTGACCGCCTATGAACGAATAGGAGTCATCATCGCCCATTCGAAGGACCCCGCATTCGCCAAGACGATCCGTCAGGTGCGCGGCGTCCAGTCGGCTGGCGCGACCCGCACCGCGCCGCTGACCCCGGCCGCCACCACCGAGGTCGGCAGGCCCGAGAAGGTGCCGGCGCCCCGGACCTCGGCGACGACCGCGGCGAAGGCGCTGGCCGCCGGGCAGGAGCCGCTGGAGTCCCTGCAGTGGGACATCCCCGCCATCAAGGCCGATCAGGCCGCCAAGGTCAACCCGGGCAGCCGTAAGGTCACCGTCGGCGTCATCGACACCGGCGTGGACGACACCCACCCCGACCTGGCCCCCAACTTCTCCCGGTCCCAGTCGGCCAGTTGCGTCGGCGGCGTCGCCGACACCAGCCCGGGTGCCTGGCGCCCGTGGGACCCGGCCGCGGACTACCACGGCACGCATGTGGCCGGGGAGATCGCCGCCGCGCGCAACGGCGTGGGCGTGGCCGGTGTCGCGCCCGGGGTGAAGGTCTCCGCCATCAAGGTCAGCGAGCCGACGACGAGCCTGTTCTACGCGGAGAGCGTGGTGTGCGCCTTCGTCTTCGCGGCCGACCACGGCGTCGAGGTGACGAACAACAGCTACTTCGTCGACCCGTGGAAGTACAACTGCGCCGCCGATCCGGACCAGAAGGCGATCACCGACGCGGTCGGCCGGGCCACGGCGTACGCGCAGCGCAAGGGCGTGGTCAACGTCGCCTCGGCGGGCAACTCCAACGACGACCTCGCGGCCGGCTCGCTCACCGACGCCACGAGCCCCAACGACACCACCCCCGTGGAGCGCACGGTCGACCCGTCGGTCTGCCCGGACGTGCCCACCCAGCTGCCCGGCGTCGTCACGGTCTCCGCGACCGGCGTCACCTCCCTGAAGTCGTACTACTCCAGCTACGGCCTGGGCCAGGTCGATGTGGCGGGCCCGGGCGGCGACAAGTACCAGGTGCCCGAGCTGCCCGCCAAGGACGGCCGGATCCTGTCCACCATGCCCGGCGGCGACTACGGCTATCTCCAGGGCACCTCAATGGCCTCCCCGCATGTGGCGGGGGTCGCGGCGCTGCTCAAGAGCGCGCACCCCAAGGCGAGCCCGCAGGAGATCCAGTGGCTGCTGAAGGCCCAGGCGGACAACCCGGGCTGCCCCACCGGGCCGTACGACCCGGACGGTGACGGCGACACGGACGCCGTCTGCACCGGCACCAAGCACGTCAACAGCTTCTACGGCTACGGCATCGTCGACGCGCTGGACGCGGTCACCAAGTGAGCGACCGCCACATCGGCGTTCGCCCCGTGACGCCGCACGCCCAAGCCCGCCCAACCACCAGAACCGGAGTACCCATGACGCCGCGTACCGCCGCGATACCCGCCGCCCTGGCGCTCACCGCCGCCCTGGCCTTCCTGCCCACGACCGCCGCCACCGCCGTCGGCGGCTCCGGCGGCTCCGACAGCTCCGTCGGCGGCTCGGCCCTGGCCTCCGGCGCCGCGGCCGACGGCCCGTCGCTGAGCTACGTCGTCAACACCCGCCCCGGCCACGGGAACGCGGCCCGGGTGAAGAAGGCCATCGCCAAGGCCGGGGGCAGCGTCGTCATGGCGTACGACCGGATCGGCGTCATCGTCGTCCACTCCGCCGACCCCGACTTCGCCAAGACGATCCGTCAGGTGCGCGGCGTCGCCTCCGCGGGCGCCACCCGCACCGCCCCGCTGCCCGCCCAGTCCACGACCGACACCGGCGCGCCGCAGGTGCTGTCCGAGGCGCAGCAGAAGGCCGTCGCCGCGCGGGCCGCCGCCGGGCAGGACCCGCTGGAGCCGCTGCAGTGGGACCTGCCCGCGATCAAGGCGGACAAGGCCCATGAGAAGAGCCTGGGCAGCCGGGACGTCACCGTGGGCGTGATCGACACCGGCGTGGACGACACCCACCCGGACCTCGCCCCGAACTTCGACCGCAAGGCGTCGGTCAACTGCGTCACCGGCAAGCCGAACACCGCCGACGGCGCCTGGCGGCCCTCGGCCTCCGAGAGCCCGCACGGCACCCATGTCGCCGGGGAGATCGCCGCCGCGAAGAACGGCATCGGCGTCACCGGGGTGGCCCCCGGGGTCAAGGTCTCCGGCATCAAGGTGTCCACGACCGACGGCTTCTTCTACACCGAGGCCGTGGTGTGCGGCTTCGTCTGGGCCGCCGAACACGGCGTGGACGTCACCAACAACAGCTATTACACCGACCCCTGGTACTTCAACTGCACCACCGACCCGGACCAGAAGGCCCTGGTCGAGGCCGTCACCCGGGCCTCGCGATACGCGGAGCGCAAGGGTGTGGTCAATGTGGCCGCGGCGGGCAACGAGAGCTACGACCTGGCCGCCGACTCCATCACCGACCCCTCAAGCCCCAACGACACCACCCCCGGCGACCGGGAGATCGACCCGCGCACCTGCCTGGACATCCCGACCCAGCTGCCGGGCGTGGTCACCGTGGCCTCGACCGGGGCCAAGGGGCTCAAGTCCTCGTTCTCCAACTACGGCCTCGGCGTGATCGACATCGCGGCCCCCGGCGGCGACAGCACCGTGTACCAGAAGCCGGCGCCCCCGGCGGAGAGCGGGCTCATCTACAACACCCTCCCCGGCGGCAAGTACGGCTACATGGCGGGCACCTCCATGGCCTCCCCGCATGTGGCCGGCGTCGCGGCGCTCATCAAGAGCACCCACCCGCACGCCTCCGCCGGGCAGGTCAAGGCGCTGCTCAAGGCCCAGGCCGACGACACCGCCTGCCCCGACCCGTACGACATCAACGGGGACGGCAAGGTCGACGCCGTGTGCGAGGGCAGCCCCGCGTACAACGGCTTCTACGGGGCGGGGATCGCGGACGCCCTGGACGCGGTCACCAAGTGAGGCACTGACACAATGCACGGGCCGTCGGGCGGGCTCCGCCCGGCGGCCCGTACGTGTGCCCGTACGTATGCTCCGATGCCGCGAGAGGACCGTCCCGTGGACCGCGACGACGCCTGGGGGCCGCTGCCCAGCCGTTCCAGGGCCCTGCTGGTGCCGCTGTTCCTGCTCACCGTGGTGGTTCTGCCGGTGTGGTGGGTGCTGGTGCTGGCCGTCTTCCTGGTCTTCCTCGCGTTCGCGATCGTCGGGGAGGTGCTGTCGCTGATTCCCGGGTTCGAGAAGGGCTTCTTGAAGCTGATCGACTCGTTCGGGGACCGCGTGGAGATCTGGCCGCGCTGGTGCGTCACGCTCCCCGAGCTGCTGCACGAGGGCGACGCCGGCTTCTACCGGGCGCGCGTGGACAAGAAGCTCGCCGGGTGGACCCGTAAGGAAGAGGCGGCCCAGGCGGCCAGGAAGGCCCCGCCGCCCGGCCCGTACGACATACCGCTGCGCGACTTCCGCGGCGTCGGCGCGGGCTATGTCGTCCAGGCGGCGCGCGGGCTGGGCTGGGAGCTGAGCCACGACCGGCACTCGGACCCGGAGCGCGTGGTCAGGCTGCGGCGGCTGCCGGCGGCGGCGTAAGGCCCTGGGACAGGTTGCTACAGGGCGTCAGGGCGGCTGTGAGGGCTGTGCGTTGGGCCCTGCTGGAGCGGACTGTCGGCGGCGGCCCGTATCCTCATTGACCATGCTCGAAGACCGCATGGCCGCCGCACCGCGGCTCGCACCGCCGCCCTCGCCGTGGCCGGCCGCCTATCCCGACGGATACGCGGTCGTCGACGTGGAGACGACCGGGCTCGCCCGCGACGACCGGATCGTGTCCGCCGCGGTCTACCAACTGGACGCGCGCGGCGCCGTGCAGGACCACTGGTACACCCTGGTCAATCCGCAGCGCGATCCGGGCCCGGTGTGGATCCACGGCCTGACCAGCGACACCCTGGCCGACGCCCCGCTCTTTTCGGAGATCACCGACGAGTTGGCCCAGCGCCTGGACGGCCGGGTGCTGGTCGCGCACAACGCGGTCTTCGACTGGTCGATGCTCGCCCGGGAGTACGCGCGCGCGGGGAGCGCCGCGCCGGTGCGGCAACGGCTGTGCACGATCGCGCTCTCCAAGGAGCTGGGCCTGCCGCTGCCCAACCACAAGCTGGAGTCCCTGGCCGCGCACTACGGGGTGGTCCAGGAGCGCGCCCACCACGCCCTGGACGACGCGCGGGTGCTCGCCGAGACCTTCCGGCCGAGTCTGCACGCGGCCGCCGCGGGCGGGCTGCGGCTGCCCCTGCTCGCCTGCCAGCCGCTGACCGAATGGTCCGACGCCCCCCGGCCGATCGGCTACCAGCGGTCCTACCGCGCGACCAGTTGGCGCCCCAGCCGCAAGCGCCCGGCCTGCCCCTACCCCAACCCGGGGCGCTACGAGCCGGGCGGCCGGCTGGTCCAGGGCATGCGGGTGGCCTTCTCCGGCGACACCTCGATCGACCGCGAACTGCTGGAGGACCAGGCGATCGAGGCCGGGCTGCACGTGGCCACCAGCGTCTCCCGGCTCACCAGCCTGCTGGTCACCAACGATCCGGAGGCCGCGACCTCCAAGATCACCAAGGCGGCCTCCTTCGACACCCCGGTCATCGACGAGGCGGCCTTCACCCAACTGCTGCGGGACGTGGCCCCCGCACCCGACAAGTGAGGCCGGCGAACAAGTGAGGCCGGCGAACAAGTGAAGCCAGCAGACAGGTGAAGTCGGCAAACAGGTGAAGTCGGCCCAACACGCCCGGCCGCCGCTCCCCCACCGCGCCCCGCAGCCCGCACCCTGTGCCCCATGGCACGTTGCGAGGTCTGCGGAAACGACTACAACCTGACGTTCGAGGTGCATGCGCAGGGCGCGGTGCACGTCTTCGACTGCTTCTCCTGCGCCATCCACCGCATGGCGCCCATCTGCGAGCACTGCCGGTGCCAGATCATCGGCCAGGGCGTGGAGGTGGACGGCCACTTCTACTGCGGAGCCCACTGCTCCCGGGCGGAAGGGAAGGTGGGGATCATCGATCGCGTCTGAACCACATCTGGACGACATCTGAACCGCATCTGACCGAAAACGCCCCGGATCGTCCCCCTGCCGTCCCCTCGCCGTCTCCGACGGCCGGGGGGCGGTCCATGGCGAGAATGACCGGCGAGTACTGTCAAGGTCGTGTACCGCTTCCTGTTGTCCCGGCAGTGGGTGATCCTCACGCTCGTGGGGCTCGCCCTGATCCCGGTCATGATCCGACTGGGCTACTGGCAGCTCCACCGGCATGAGCACCGGGTCGCGCAGAACCAGCTGATCGCCGACAACCTGGACGCTCGGGCCGTCCCCGTGGACCGGCTCACCGGGCCCGGACGCACCGTCGCCTACGACGAGATGTGGCGCACCGTGACCTCCAAGGGCCGGTACGACACCGGGCACGAGGTGGTCGTACGCCAGCGGACCGCCGCCGACGACCAGACCATCGGCTACTACGTGCTCACCCCGCTCGTCATGGACGACGGCCGGGCCGTCCTGGTCAACCGCGGCTGGATCCCGGCGGGCAACGACCTCACCCGCTTCCCCAAGGTGCCGGCCGCCCCCTCCGGCGAGATCACCGTCACCGGCCGACTCAAGCGCGACGAGACGACCGGGAACAGCGGCATCAAGGACAAGCAGGGGCTGCCCGCCCGCCAGGTCATGCTGATCAACAGCGGTCAGCTGGCGAAGTCCCTGTCCGAGCCGGTCCTCGGCGGCTATATCGAGCTGACCAAGTCCTCCCCCAAGGGCAGCGACCAGCCCGAGGTGGTCCCGGAGCCGGACCACAGCGGCATCGGCCCGCATATGGCGTACGCGATCCAGTGGTGGCTGTTCTCCGCGGGCGTACCCATCGGCTGGGTGATCCTGGTCCGGCGCGAGCTGCGCGACCGGGCGGCCGCACGGGACGCCGAGCCCGCGCCCGAGCCCGAGCCCGAGCCCGCCGGGGTCTGACCGGTCACGGCCGGTCCGGCGCCGCCCTCCCTTACGCTCGCCGAGGGCCCCACGGCAGACTGACCCCATGGATCTTGGACTCAAAGACCGGGTGTACGTCCTCACCGGAGCCAGCCGCGGGCTGGGCCACGCGGCCGCCCGTGAGCTGGTCGCCGACGGTGCGAAGGTCGTGATCACCAGCCGCGACGAGAAGACGGCGGCGGAGGCCGCCGCCGAGCTGGGCCCGAACGCCGTCGGCGTCGCGGCCGACAACGCCGACCCGGCCGTGGCCGAGCGCCTGATCGCCACGGCCCGTGACCGCTTCGGCGGCTTCGACGGCGTACTCATCAGCGTCGGCGGCCCCCCGGCGGGCCTGACGGCGAACATCACCGACGAGCAGTGGCGGGCGGCCTTCGACTCCGTCTTCCTGGGCGCGGTCCGCCTGGCCCGCACCGCCGCCGCGGAGCTCTCCTCCGGCGGTGTGATCGGCTTCGTCCTCTCCGGCTCCGTGTACGAGCCGATCCCCGGTCTGACGGTGTCCAACGGGCTGCGGCCGGGTCTTGCGGGCTTCGCGAAGTCCCTCGCCTCTGAGGTGGGCCCGCAGGGCATCCGGGTCGTCGGCCTGCTGCCGGCCCGTATCGACACAGACCGGGTCCGCGAGCTGGACTCGCTGTTCGGCGACGCGGACGAGGCGCGGGCCCGCAACAGCGAGCAGATCCCGCTGCGGCGCTACGGCACACCGGAGGAGTTCGGCCGGGCGACGGCGTTCCTGCTCTCGCCCGCCGCGTCGTATCTGACCGGCGTCATGCTGCCGGTGGACGGCGGCGCGCTGCACGGCTTCTGAGCCGCACGGCCTGAGTGACGATACGTACGGAAGGGCGCCCGGCGAATGAGGACCGGGTCACCCGGCCCTCATTCGCCGGGGGTCGCCGCGCGCAGGGTGTCCACGGTCCGTTCCAGCTCGGCGACCCGCTCGGCGAGCCGGCGGTTCTTGCGGTCCAGTTCCAGGAACACATTGACCTTGGTGCGCAGCAGCCAGGGGTCGAAGGGCTTGGTCACGAAGTCGGCGGCGCCGATCGCATAGCCCCGGTAGGCGTAGTCGGAGTCCGTGTCCTCCCCGGTCAGCAGGATGATCGGGACGTCTTTGGTCTGGTCGAGGCGCTTGATGGTGGCGGCCGTCTCGAAGCCGTCCATGCCCGGCATCAGGATGTCGAGCAGGATGGCGGCGAAGTCCTGCCGCAGCATGGCCTTCAGTGCCTCCTCCCCGGAGTGGGCACGGACCAGCCGCAGATCGAGCGGGCCGAGGACGGCTTCCAGCGCGATCAGGTTCTCCTCCATGTCGTCGACGATCAGAATCGCCGACTTCTCGGGTGCGCCGCCGCTCATGTCCGCCCCCGCCCCGGCGGTCCGGTGTCCGCGCCGCCCGCGCGGGCCGCGGCGGTCCCGCCGGGCGGGCTGCCCAGCGGATCGAGCAGATCGCAGACGGCCGACAGCAGCCGGTCGACGTCCACGGGCTTGGGGACGTAGTCGTTGGCGCCGCTGTCGATCGCCTTCTCGCGGTCGCCCGGCATGGCCTTGGCGGTGAGGGCGATGATCGGCAGATCGGCGAGGCGGGGGGTGCCGCGGATGGCCCGGATCGTCTCGTAGCCGTCCATCTCCGGCATCATCACGTCCATCAGGACCAGGGAGACGTCGGGGTTGCGGTGCAGCACCTCCAGGCCCTCACGGCCGTTCTCCGCGTATTTCACGCTCATGCCGACCCGGCCCAGCACATGGGTCAGCGCGAAGACATTGCGGATGTCGTCGTCGACGACGAGGATGCGCCGCCCGTTCAGCACCCGGTGGGGGCGGCCGGACTGCCATTCGCTGAGCCGGGTGGTCTCGGGCCAGGTCTCATCGCGGCCGTCGCCGCCGGACGGGCGCGAGACGCCCGTCAGGCTGGTCTCGTCGCCGAACACCCCGCTGGGCGCGTGGTCGGCGACATCCGGCAGCTGCTCGTCCGGCGCGGGGGGCGCGGCCGGGACGGTGGAGCCGGTGGCCCGGGGGTCCGACGGGTCGGGCGCCGGGACGATGCCGGCGTAGTGCGAGGGGACGTAGAGGGTGAAGCGGGAGCCGACGTTCACCTCGCTCTCGGCGACGATCCGGCCGCCCAGCATTCCGGCGATCTCCCGGCTGATGGACAGGCCGAGCCCGGTGCCGCCGTACTTGCGGCTGGTGGTGCCGTCGGACTGCTGGAACGCCTCGAAGATCACGGACAGCTTCTCGGGCGGGATGCCGATACCGGTGTCGGTGACGGAAAAGGCCACGACGGCGTCCGCGCTCCGCAGCGTCTCCTCGCTGAACTTCTCTCCGGGCGCCCGCTCGACGTGCAGCTTCACCCCGCCCGAGGAGGTGAACTTGAGCGCGTTGGAGAGCAGGTTGCGCAGGATCTGCTGGAGCCGCTGCTCGTCGGAGAACATCTCGCGCGGAACGTCCTCGCCGACGGTGATCTCGAAGGACAGGCCCCGGTCGACGGCCAGCGGCCGGAAGGTCGCGTTGACGTAGTCCAGCAGCTTGACCACCGGCAGCTTCTTGGGGCGTACGTCCATCCGGCCCGCCTCGATCTTCGACAGGTCGAGGATGTCGTTGATCAGCTGGAGCAGGTCCGAGCCGGAGCGGTGGATGGTGGTGGCGAACTGCTCCTCCTGCTCGGACAGCCGCCCGTCGGGGTTGTCGGCGAGCAGCCGGGCCAGGATGAGCAGCGAGTTGAGCGGGGTGCGCAGCTCATGCGACATATTGGCCAGGAACTCGGACTTGTACTGCGAGGCGGTGGCCAGCAGCGCGGCCTTCTCCTCCAGCTCCGCGTTGGAGCGCTGGAGCTCGTTGGAGCGCTGGCGCAGCTCGGTGGTGAGCCGCTGGGACTCCGACAGCAGGGACTCGGTGCGGGCGTTGGCGATGATGGTGTTGATCGAGACGCCGATGGTGTTGACGAACTGGTCGACGAAGGCCAGGTGGACCTCGCTGAACCGGCTGAAGGAGGCCAGCTCGATCACTCCGAGCACCTGGTCCTCGTACTGGATCGGCAGGATGACGACGCTGGCCGGGTGGGCGGACCCGAGCCCGGAGTCGATGGTGATGAAGTCCGGTGGGACGTCGGTAACCAGGATGCGCTTCTTCTCGATGGCCGCCTGGGCGATCAGCCCGCGGCCCGCCGCCTCGCGTTTGGGCAGCCGGCCCTTGTCGGGGTTGGTGCCGTAGCCGGCGATGAACTCGAGGCCCTCGCCCGGTTTGGCGCCGGCCTCGGTGAGGAAGAAGGCGCCGAACTGGGCGTTGACCAGCGGAGTCAGCTCACGCAGGATCAGGTCGGCGACCTCGACCAGATCGCGGTGGCCCTGCATCAGGGAGGCGATGCGGGCGAGGTTGGACTCCAGCCAGTCCTTGGCCCTGGTGGTCTCGCGAAGATTGGCCACCATGACGTTGACGTTGTGCTTGAGCTCGGCGACCTCGCCCTGCGCCTCGACCGAAACAGATGCGGACATATCGCCCTGGGCGACGGCGGAGGCGACCTCGGCGATGGCCCGCACCTGGGTGGTCAGGTTCAGGGCGAGCTCGTTGACGCTGGTGGTCAGCCGCTTCCAGGTGCCGTAGACCGCTTCGACGCGGGCCTGGCCGCCCAGCCGGCCCTCGCTGCCGACCTCACGGGCGACCCGGGTGACCTCGGAGGAGAACGAGGAGAGCGTGTCGACCATCGTGTTGATGGTGGTCTTGAGCTCCAGGATCTCGCCGCGCGCGTCCACGTCGATCTTCTTGGACAGATCGCCCTGGGCGACGGCGGTGGCGACCTGGGCGATGTTGCGGACCTGCGAGGTCAGGTTGGACGCCATGAAGTTGACGTTGTCCGTGAGGTCCTTCCACACCCCGGAGACGCCCGGTACCTGGGCCCGCCCGCCGAGCTCCCCCTCGGTGCCGACGTCGCGGGCGACCCGGGTGACCTCGTCGGCGAACGCCCGAAGCTGCTCGACCATGGTGTTCACGGTGTCCTTCAGCTCCAGGATCTCGCCCCGGGCGTCCACCGTGATCTTCTTCGACAGGTCGCCGTTGGCGACCGCCGTGGTCACCTGGGCGATGTTGCGGACCTGCGAGGTCAGGTTCAGCGCCATGAAGTTGACGTTGTCGGTGAGCTCCTTCCACACCCCGGAGACCCCGCGGACCTGCGCCTGGCCGCCCAGGTTGCCCTCGGTGCCGACCTCGCGGGCCACCCGCGTGACCTCGTCGCCGAACGCGGAGAGCCGGTCGACCATCGTGTTGATCGTCGACTTGAGCTCCAGGATCTCGCCCTTGGCCTCCACCGTGATCGTCTTGCTGAGGTCTCCCTCCGCCACCGCGGTGGCGACCTGGGCGATGTTGCGGACCTGGGAGGTGAGGTTGTCCGCCATGAAGTTGACGTTCTCGGTCAGGTCCTTCCAGACCCCAGAGACCCCGCGGACCTGGGCCCGGCCGCCCAGCTCCCCCTCGGTGCCGACCTCACGGGCCACCCGCGTGACCTCGTCCGCGAACGCCGACAGCTGATCGACCATCGTGTTCACGGTCAGCTTGAGCTGAAGGATCTCGCCCCGGGCGTCGACGGTGATCTTCTGCGAGAGATCGCCGTTGGCCACCGCCGTGGTCACCTGGGCGATGTTGCGGACCTGGGAGGTCAGGTTGGACGCCATGAAGTTGACGTTGTCCGTCAGGTCCTTCCACACCCCCGACACGCCCCGGACCTGGGCCCGGCCGCCCAGCTCCCCCTCCGTACCGACCTCACGGGCCACCCGCGTGACCTCGTCCGCGAACGCCGACAGCTGATCGACCATCGTGTTCACGGTCAGCTTGAGCTCCAGCAGCTCCCCGGTGGCCTCGACGGTCACCTGCCGGGTCAGGTCGCCGCGCGCGACCGCCGTGGTCACCGCGGCGATGTCCCGGACCTGGGCCGTCAGCCGGGAGGCCATCGCGTTGACGGCCTCGGTGACCTCGCGCCAGTCGCCGGACAGCCCCTGGACCTTGGCCCGGCCGCCGAGCCGGCCCTCGGTGCCGACCTCGCGGGCGACGCGGGTGAGCTCACCGGTGAACAGCGACAGCTGGTCCACCGTGCGGTTGACGCCGCGCCCGAGCCGGCGCAGATCACCGCGCAGCTGACGATTGCCGTCGTGCAGGTCGACCCGTTTGGTCAGATCGCCCGCGGCGACGGCGTCCAGCACCTGTGTGGCGTTCGAGACGGGGCCGACGAGCGCGTCCACCAGCTGATTCGCCGCGTCCACGCTGGTCGCCCAGGCCCCTTGGCCGGGGCTGGCCGTGATCCGCTCGTCGAGTCTGCCCTGCCGTACCACTTCGCGGCGCACCCGCTGCAGCTCCGAGGCCAGATGGGCGTTCCGCACCACGAGTTGGTTGAACGCCCCGGCCATCTCGCCGAGCGTGCCCTCTTCCGCGCTGTTGGCGCGCACGGAGAAGTCCCCGTCACACAACGCCTGCATCGCACCCAGCAGGGATCGCAAGCCCGCCGCGCTCACCCGCTCCTCGCCCGGCATGATGCCCGGGGATTCGCAGCGGACGTCGGAACGTATGCCCATGGGGGTCGGGTCATTTGCCATGACATCGTCTCTTATGGATCGATTCGCACTCCTGTGCCTGTCATAATATGGCACCGAAATGACCTAATCGCCCTGAAGTGCCAGGAGCAGCTGGTGGGAGCTTTGCTTCCTCTCTCGCGGGAGTCCGTATCGCGGACCATGCTGCCCGGGACCGTGGGGGCGCCCGCCGCGGCGCGCGCGTTTGTACGCACCACGCTCACGGGACCGGGCGCACCGGCCGTCCTCGGGCCGCGCCCGCTCGGCGACCGGCTGACCGAGGACGCCGTGCTCCTGGTCAGCGAGCTGGTCACCAACGCCGTGCTGCACGCGGGCACCGAGATCGAGGTCGTCTGCCGGCTGCAGACCACGCCCCCGGGCGTCGTCGTCGAGGTGAGCGACCTCCACCCCGCCAGCGCGGTGTACGGCGGCCAGGACACCCGGCGCCGCGGCCGCGGCCTCCAGCTGATGGGCGCGCTCGCGGAGTCCTGGGGCGTGACGTACCACCGCACCCGCAAGGCGGTGTGGTTCCGGCTGGACGCCGCGCCGGAGGAGTCCGGGGCCGATGCCCTCCCGGTCGACGCGGTGGGCAGCGAAGTGCGCTTCGCCAAGGCCCTCGCCCCGGCCGCGCCACCGAGGCACCGGGAAGGCTCCGGTGGGTGGGTGGACCGCGGCGGGCCGTCGTTCCTCGCGGAGGCCAGCGACCTCCTCGCCGGACAGCTGGACGAGAACATGGTCGCCGCCCTCGCCGGACAGCTCCTGGTGCCCCGGCTCGCCGACTGGTGCGCGGTATGGCTGAGCACCGAGGGCCAAAGGCTGCGGCTGTGCCGCGTATGGCACAGCGACGAGCGCCGCAACGACGCGCTCCGGCTGGCGCTCGAAAGCCACCCGCCGCCCACCGGACTCGACCCCTCCGGCACCCCCTGGCCCTGGCCCGAGCCCGCGGACGGCCGTGGCGCGGGCGGGGCCGCACTGGCGTTCCCGCTGCTCGCCCAGGGCCGCAGCCACGGCGTACTGCTGCTGGGCCGGGCGGGCGTGACCCAGCTGACCGAGGGCGTGGCGCGGCTGTCGGGCGATGTGGCCCGGCGGGTGGCCCAGGCGGTGGCCACCGCCCGGCGCTACACCCGGCAGGCGACCATCAGCCGGGCGCTCCAGCGCCGGCAGCTGCCCACCTCCCTCGCCCATATCCCGGGCGTCGACACGGCGATCGTGTACGAGCCGCACGGCGAGGAACAGACCGTCGGCGGCGACTTCTACGACCTGTTCCCGATGGGCGGCCGCCGCTGGTGCTTCCTGCTCGGCGATGTGTGCGGCAGCGACCCGGAGGCGATGTCGGTGACCGGTCTGGCCCGCCATCTGGTCCGGCTGCTGGCCCGCGAGGGCCACGGCGTCGAGTCCGTGCTCTCCCGGCTGAACCAGGCGCTGGTGGAGGAGGGCGCCGAAGCCGTGGCCGTCGGCGGCGAACAGGCCCGGCCGCGCTTCCTGAGCCTGCTGTACGGCGAGTTGGAGCCCGACCCGGCCACGGGCAGCGCCCACTGCACACTGGCCAGCGCAGGACACCCGCTGCCGCTACGGCTGACCGCCGAGGGCTCGGTGGTCACCACGGGCAGCTCCCAGATGCTGCTGGGCATCGACGAGAGCGCCGAGTTCCACGCCGACAACTTCGACCTGGCGCTCGGCGAGACGCTGCTGTGCGTCACCGACGGGGTGACCGAGCGGCGCAGCGGCAACCGGCAGCTGGACGACGACGACGGCCTCGCCGACATCCTGCGGGGGTGCGTGGGCCTGGGCGCCAAGGCGGTGGCGGAACGGGTCCGGCGCGCCGCCCACGACTTCGGCCCCGAGCCGATCGACGACGACCTCGCGGTGCTCGTACTCGAAGCGGTGCCGGTACGGCCGGTGCCGGTGCGGATGGCGCCGCTGTAGACGGTGCGGCGAGGTGCCGGTGCGGATGGCTCAGTCGGTGTGGCGTGGCACCGTCGCGGTGGCGCCGCCGTAGACGGTGCTACTCGCCCAGCCCCGCCAGGTCGCGCAGCCGCCGGGCCTGCGCGGCGCGCTCAGCGGCGCGCTGCTCCTCGTACGTCCGCTCCCCCGCCCCACGCAGCAGCGCCTTGGTCTCGATCACGGCGTCGCGGTCCGCGGCGAGCAGCGCCGCGGTCAGGTCGCGGACCGCGGCGTCCAGCTCCGCGGCGGGTACGACCAGATTGGCCAGGCCGGTGCGCTCGGCCTCCTCGGCGTGGACAAAGCGCCCGGTCAGGCAGATCTCCAGGGCGCGGGCGTAGCCCACGAGGGAGACCAGCGGATGGGTGCCGGTGAGATCGGGGACCAGCCCGAGGCTGGTCTCGCGCATGGCGAACTGCGCATCGTCAGCGCAGACCCGCAGGTCACAGGCGAGGGCCAGTTGGAAGCCCGCGCCGATGGCATGGCCCTGGACGGCGGCGACGGAGATGAGGTCGTGCCGCCGCCACCAGGTGAACGCCTCCTGATACCCGGCGATGACGGCGTCCAGCTCCGGGTCGGAGCGGCGGGCCAGCTCGGGGAAGGACGGCTCGCCGTCGAACCCCTCGGGCGTGAACGCCTGCCGGTCGAGCCCCGCGGAAAAGGACTTGCCCTCGGCACGCAGCACCACCACCCGCACGCTGCCCGGCAGCGCCTGTCCGGCCTCGGCCAGGGCGCGCCAGGTCGCGGGCGACTGGGCGTTCCGCTTGTCGGGGTTGGTCAGGGTCACCGTGGCGATCGCATCGTCAGCGGTGAGGTGAACGCCGTCCTTGTCCAGCAGGGTCACAGAAGCCTCCGGTGGGTGCGGTCACATGACTAAGTGACTGCACAGTAACCACCCGGCCGACGGTCCGATCAACCGGGTGGCACCGCTCATACCCACCGGTACGACATGTCTGGGGTGTCAGGCCGTTGTTGCGGCCTTCTTGCCCCGTGTCGCTCCACCGCGACCACGCAGGGCCACGCCGGACTCACTGAGCATCCGGTGGACGAATCCGTAGGAGCGGCCGGTCTCCTCGGCCAGCGCCCGGATGCTCGCACCGGAGTCGTACTTCTTTTTCAGGTCTGCCGCGAGCTTTTCGCGCGCGGCGCCGGTCACCCGGCTGCCCTTCTTCAGAGTCTCGGCCACCCGTGCCTCCTCATGGGAAGTGCGCTCTGGACTCTCATGATCACCCCTAGGCGGCTTCCTGGCCACCCATTCGGCAAGGTCTCTGGAGGAAGGCTTCCCCGAATTGATGGGGTGATCGCCCCCGGAATTGAAGATTCCGCAGGCAGGCGCGCTCAGAAACGGTCCACATGATGGACGAACCGGCAGGTCAGGCCGTCGATGGTCGCGATCGCACCACCGCACGCCGGCGCGCGGCACGCTTCATGCGCCGGTCACTGACGACGCGCCGCGGTACCAGCCGTTCTCACTCAGATGAAGGATCACGCCTAGGCCGAATGATCTATGGCGCATGATCTACGAGGGAGCGGATCCGTAGCGGATCCGGAGCAGATCCGTGGCGGCTCAGGCGAGCGCGACGAGGTCCGCGTAGTCCTCGCCCCACAGGTCCTCGACGCCGTCCGGCAGCAGAATGATCCGCTCCGGCTGAAGCGCGTCGACCGCGCCCTCGTCGTGGGTCACCAGCACCACCGCGCCCGTGAAGGTGCGCAGCGCGCCAAGGATCTCCTCGCGGCTGGCCGGGTCGAGGTTGTTGGTGGGCTCGTCGAGCAGCAGGACGTTGGCCGAGGAGACCACGAGCGTGGCCAGCGCGAGCCGGGTCTTCTCACCGCCGGACAGCACGCCCGCCGGCTTGTCGACGTCGTCGCCGGAGAAGAGGAAGGACCCCAGCGTCTTGCGGATGTCCACGAGGTCGAGGTCGGGGGCGGCCGAGCGCATGTTCTCCAGGACCGTGCGGTCCGGGTCCAGCGTCTCGTGCTCCTGCGCGTAGTAGCCGAGTTTGAGACCGTGGCCGGGGGTGACCTGCCCGGTGTCCGGCTTCTCGACCCCGGCCAGCAGCCGCAGCAGGGTCGTCTTGCCCGCGCCGTTGAGCCCCAGGATGACCACCCGCGAGCCCCGGTCGACGGCCAGGCCGACATCGGTGAAGATCTCCAGCGAGCCGTACGACTTGGACAGGCCCTCGGCGGCCAGGGGCGTCTTGCCGCAGGGGGCCGGGTCCGGGAAGCGGAGCTTGGCGACCTTGTCGGACTGCCGCACCGCTTCGAGCCCCGACAGCAGCTTCTCGGCGCGGCGGGCCATGTTCTGCGCGGCCACCGTCTTGGTGGCCTTGGCGCGCATCTTGTCCGCCTGGGAGTTGAGGGCCGCGGCCTTCTTCTCCGCGTTGGCCCGCTCCCGCTTGCGGCGCTTCTCGTCGGCCTCGCGCTGGGCCTGGTAGAGCTTCCAGCCCATGTTGTAGATGTCGATGACCGAGCGGTTGGCGTCCAGGTAGAAGACCTTGTTGACGACCGTCTCGACCAGGTCCACGTCGTGGGAGATGACGATGAAGCCGCCGCGGTAGGTCTTCAGGTAGTCCCGCAGCCAGATGATGGAGTCGGCGTCGAGGTGGTTGGTCGGCTCGTCCAGGAGCAGGACGTCGGAGTCCGAGAAGAGGATCCGGGCCAGCTCGACCCGGCGGCGCTGACCGCCGGAGAGCGTATGCAGGGGCTGGCCGAGCACGCGGTCGGGCAGCCCGAGGCTGGCGGCGATGGTCGCGGCCTCCGCCTCGGCGGCGTAACCGCCCTTGGTGAGGAACTCGGTCTCCAGCCGCTCGTACTTCTTCATCGCGCGCTCGCGGGTGGCGCCCTTGCCGTTCGCCATCCGGTCCTCGTTCTCGCGCATCTTGCGGAGCACGGAGTCCAGCTCGCGGGCGGAGAGGATGCGGTCGCGGGCGAGTACGTCGAGATCGCCGGTGCGCGGGTCCTGGGGCAGATAGCCGACCTGGCCGGAGCGGGTGATGGTGCCGGCGGCCGGGATGCCCTCACCGGCGAGGCACTTGGTGAGGGTGGTCTTGCCCGCGCCGTTGCGCCCGACGAGGCCGATGCGGTCGCCCTTGGCGACGCGGAAGGAGGCGGACTCGATGAGGACACGGGCGCCGGCGCGCAACTCGATGCCGGAGGCGGTGATCACGGGAATTACTCCAGGGCAGGGTGGACGGCTGGACGGACGGGCGAAAAGAGGCCGACGCCGTCTAATGCGCGAGGAGAATTGCCATGCGATTAGTTTAGCGGGGCCCGCAAGGGCTTTTTCCCGGCCCGGGCGGCGGCCCCGTTCCGGCTGGCAGGGGGCACCTCCCAGCAGTAGCTGGGGCGAGCCGAAGGGGCGCGGCCGCCCGCGCCGGAGGCGCTGATGTCGCTGTGAAAGTGGAGAGCGCGCGAAGGCCCTGAGGCTGCAGTCGATATGCGGCTCCGCCGCGCGGAGGGCCGAGCACGGTCGACCGTCGACAGGGGCCGTAGCGCCCCCCGGGGGGCACCTCCCAGCGGTAGCCGGGGGAGAACCGAGCCCTCAAAAAGCAGCTGGTCAGGCACCGCCTGTGTGTACCTGGAAGGCCGCGCGGCGGACCGCCTTGGCGAGGGCCGGGTCGGGGTGGGCGGCGGCCAGTGCGACCAGGACCTGCACGGTGCGGGGGTGGCCCACGGCCCGTACCTCCTCCAGCAGCGCCGGGACCGTGCCCTGCACGGCGGACTCCAGATGGCGCACGAGCAGCGGGCTCTCGCCGTGGTCGGAGATGGCCGCGGCCGTGTCCACCCACAGCCAGGTGGCCTCCTCGCGGGTCAGCACGTCCAGCGCGTCCTCCGGGTCCACCCCCTCGTGCTCGGCCAGCCACAGCAGCGCGTACGGGCGCAGCGCGGACTCGTCGACCACGGCCCGTACGGTCGGCTCGGCGGGCGCCCCGACGACGCGCAGGGCCTCGAAGGCGAGCCCGCGCAGCAGCGCGTCGTCGCCGCGGGCCGCCTCGATGAGCTCGGTGACGGCGCTGCCGACGGGCCGGGCGGCGAGCCAGGCCCGGTACTCGGCGCGGGCCGGGCCGGGGGTCAGGCCCGCGCAGCCGCGCAGCATGTCCGCGGCGGGCTGCTCGATGTTCCCGGCGGGGCTCTGGGCGGCAACGCAGATCTGCTCCAGCTTGACCCACACCGCCCAGTTGCCGAGCGCGGTGAGGACGGCCTCCCGCGCAGACTCCTGCACGGCCTTCCGCGCCCCTTCCACGCCCTCAGGAGCCGCCTCCGCCGCCTCCTGAGGGCCATCTGCCAAGGACCCGTCCAGCACCACGAGCGCGCCCACGGAGGCGAGCGCGTCCAGGGCCCAGTCGAGCAGCGTCTCCAGGGAGTGGTCCAGGGAGTCGGCGGCGTCCGGCGTCCCGGCGGGCGGGGTGTCGTCGGGGCCGGGGGCGGCCACGGGGCCGTACGGCACCTCGCACCGCTCGGTGCGCAGCTCGGCGACGCGCTGCTGAAGCATGTCCAGAAGCGTCGCGACCTGCACCGGACCGGCCGACAGCTGAAGCAGGGACAGCAGCTGCGGCAGCGCCTCCACGACCTCGGCGACGGCCGTGGGCTCGGCCGTGACCGGCGCCGGGCGGTCCAGGGACCAGGCGTCGAGCAGCGCGACCCAGCCGCGCAGCACGGCGCTGTCGTCGCGGTCCCAGGCGCGCAGCCGCCAGCCCGGGCGGGCGATGCCGCCGTGCAGCTCGATCAGGCCGACCAGACGGGCCCGGTCCCAGTCGGCCCGGATCCGTTCAGGGGAGACCCCCAGGGCGGTGGCGGCCTCGGCGACGGCCTCGGCAGGGAGCACGCCCGGGACGGCGTGCCGGCTCGCGGCCCAGCGGGCGATCTGTACGGCCCCGGCAAGTCCCGACCTGGCCTGCCGGGCGAGCTCCGAGGGCGGCGGAGTGCCCTCGGGCGGGCGGGGCGTCGGTCGGGAGCCGCGGTTCGGCACAACCCGGCGGGCTGTGGCCATCGGCCGCTGGCGGACGAGTCGGAGCCGGGAGTCGCGCGGAGTACGGGACGTCACGGGAGCAGTCTCGCCCGTGACGGCCCGAAAGCCCAATCGGCACCCGTACGGCGGTTGCCCGCGCTGGTCACAAAGGTCGCCGACGGCGCTTCCGGATCCCCTCCGTGCGCCGGTGGTGAGGGTCACATCAACGGCATCAGAAAGCGGCCCAGCATGTCTTCGTACCCTTCGGGGTCGGCGTTCCACATCGCGGCGTGCGGGGCGTTGCGCACCGGGTGAAGGGTGACCAGTTCCGAGTGGCGCTCGGCGAGTTCACGCGAGGCGCCCCAGGGGGCGATGGTGTCGTCCGGGCCGTGGATGATCAGCGTCGGCACCTTCGGCCCGTCCAGATCGGCCATCGCGGCCTGCTCCATCAGTCGGTCCCCGTGCAGGCCCGCCCGCCCCTCGGCGGCCCGTACCGCCAGCGGCAGCAGCGCGGAGGGGATGCGCCGGGCCGAGGCGAGCGCCCGCAGGGTGGCCTGCCAGTCCAGCACCGGAGAGTCCAGGACGAGCCCGCTGATCCGGTCCCGCAGCGCGGAGGCCGCGGCGGCGTGCAGGGCCATGGTGGCGCCGATGGACCAGCCGTACAGGATGACGCTCTCCGCGCCGTAGTGCACCGCGTAGCGGATGGCAGCGTCCAGATCGCGCCACTCGGTCTCGCCGAGGTGTCCGATGCCGTCCTCGGGGCGGGGGGCGCCCACATCGCCGCGGTAGGCGATGTCGAGCAGCGGGAACCGCCGCTTGTGCAGGAACGGCATCAGCACCATGGGGTGCTCACGGGTGGTACCGAGGCCGTGCACGGTGATCATCCAGGCGGTGCGGTCGCCGGGTATGAACCAGGCGGGCAGCTGGCCCAGTTCGCCGGGTACGTCGACGTCGGCGTGGTCGATCCCGAGCGTGTCCCGTGGATTGCCGATGTGCACCTGCGGGGTGAAGCGGACGCGGGTGCCTGGGGCCAGGGTGCCGTACGTCACCCGTTCCAGGCGGCGGACCACGGAGTCCGGGGGGTGCGGGGCATCCTCGACCACGGGCCCGACGACGGCGTGGCAGCCGGTGCCGGCGAGGCCGTACGTGCCGGGGCGCAGCGAGGCGAGGCTGCGGGTGAGGGTGATCCGGTCGGCCTCGGTGGCGTGCACGGTGAGCCGCGGGTCGTGCGGGAACGGCCGGCCGGGGCCGGGCTTCAGGGCGGCGCCGCTGGCGTACCGCCCGGCCGCCACCGCGGCCGCGCCGACACTGAGCATCGTGGTGGCGGCCACAACCGCCTTCGTCCGCAGCTGCATCTCTCCCAGTGTGGGCGGGGAAGCCGCCGCGGGCCAGCGGGCGCTGCCCGGCCGGGTGATCGACCCGCGACCTGCCTGGCTCGGCAGGGCCGGCGGTTCAGCATGGCTGGCGGTCCAGCGGGGGCTGGCGGCTCACCAGGGCCAGCGGCTCAGCGGGGCTGGCCGTAGCCGCTGAGCTTGTCCGCGGCGCGCCGCAGCTCTTCGGGTGACAGCAGAGCCGGGGTGTACCCGGGGACGGCGGCCGCCGTGAGCCAGACCCGGCACATCCACTCCAGCTGGGCTGTCCGGTCGTACGCCTGGTCGAGCGTGGCGCCGTAGACGACGGTGCCGTGGTTGCGCAGCAGACAGCCGGTGCGGTCGCGCAGCGCGTCGAGCATGTTGTGGGCCAACTCGTCCGTGCCGTACAGGGCGTAGCCCGCGACGCGCACCGGGCCGCCGAGGGCGCAGGTCATGTAGTGGATCGCGGGGACCTCGTCGACCAGGGTGGAGACGGCCGTGGCGTGTACGGCGTGGGTGTGGACGACGGCCGCGGCGTCGGTGTCGCGGTAGATCGCGAGGTGCATCGGCAGTTCGCTGGTGGGGGCCAGCTCGCCCATGACCTGGCGCCCGTCCAGGTCGACGCCGACCGCGTCGCCCGGGCCGAGCCGGTCGTACGGGACGCCGCTCGGGGTCACCAGGACGAGATCGCCGACCCTGGCCGAGACATTGCCCGAGGTGCCGACGACCAGGCCGTCGGCGACCGTCCTGCGGGCCGTCTCCACCACCCGCTCCCAGCCTTCCCGCAGGTCCGGTCGCTCCCCAAGTCCATTCGGTCGTGCGGCATCCGGCTTCGTCACGATCTCACCTCCGGGCGCCGATCATGGCAGGCGAGCCGTCGTGTACGCATCAGTGCGGGGGCGAGTGGATCATCGGTGCCGCCTTCCCGCAGGTGCGTCACCCCCGAGCCCACCTCAGTTCACCTTCCGTTCACCCCATGTCCTTACGGTCGTGGCCGCACCCTTTGGTTGTCGCACCGATTACCCAAGGGTGTGCGAATCCTCCCCCTCCCACAGGAGGGGCTTCTCGTGTGGCCATCCCGGTGGCCACACGGTGGCCACATGGCACTACGTAACGTAGTCACGCGGCGGCGCTCCGTGTCGCCAAGTTCGGGGATCGCATTCCCCCACGAAGGAGTTCGATGGAACACATCACGCTTCTCATTGGGATCGTGATCGTTACGGCCTTGGTGTTCGACTTCACGAACGGCTTCCACGACACGGCCAATGCCATGGCGACCACCATCTCCACGGGGGCTCTCGGTCCCCGGATCGCGGTGGCGATGTCAGCGGTCCTCAATCTCGTCGGCGCGTTCCTCTCCGTGGAGGTCGCCAAGACGATCTCCGGGGGGATCATCGACGAGGACGCCGGAGTCCGCCCCGAAGTGATCTTCGCGGGTCTGGTCGGCGCGATCCTGTGGAACCTGCTGACCTGGCTGGCCGGGCTGCCCTCCAGTTCCTCGCACGCCCTCTTCGGCGGCCTCATCGGCGCCACCCTGGTCTCCGTCGGCATGGACGGGGTCAACAGCGACAAGATCGTCATGAAGGTCCTGATCCCGGCCGTCGCCGCGCCGATCGTGGCCGGTGTCGCCGCCCTGGTCGCGACCCGGCTCACCTACCGGCTGGCCCGCGGCCGCGACCCCCAGGACACCTCGAAGGGCTACCGCGCCGGGCAGATCGCCTCGGCCGCGCTGGTCTCCCTCGCCCACGGCACCAACGACGCCCAGAAGACCATGGGGGTCATCACCCTCGCGCTGATCACCGGCGGTGTGATCGCGCCCGACTCCGACCCGCCGATGTGGGTCATCGTCTCCGCGGGCCTGGCCATCGCCCTCGGTACGTACCTGGGCGGCTGGCGCATCATCCGCACCATGGGCAAGGGCATCACCGACATCCAGCCGCCGCAGGGCTTCGCCGCCCAGACCGGCGCCGCGACCGTCATCCTCGCCTCGTCGCACATCGGCTTCGCGCTCTCCACCACCCAGGTCTGCTCCGGCTCCGTGATGGGCGCGGGGGTCGGCCGCAAGGGCGCTGTGGTGCGGTGGTCCACCGCGGGCCGCATGGTCCTCGCCTGGGTGCTCACCCTGCCCGCCGCGGGCCTCGTCGCGGGCGGCGCCGCGCTGCTGGCGGACCAGGGCGACTGGGGCGTCACGGCGGTCGCCGTGCTCGCGGTCGCCGCCTGCGCCGGGATCTGGGCGGCCTCGCGCCGCAAGCCCGTCGACCACACCAACGTCAACGACATCGACGAGGCTGCGGCGCTGCCGGCCGAGCCGGTGGGTGTCGTCACGGCGGCCCTCCAGTCCGTGGCTCCGCCGCCCGTCTCTGCCGCTTCCATCTCCTCCTCCGCCACCCCGGCAGGCGCCTCCGCGGCCACCGGCAGCACCAGCTAAGGAAGTAACGCGATGAGCATCGACTGGGCGGCCCTCGGCCAGGTCTTCGGCATCAGCCTCGCGGTGACCGTCGGCTTCGTGGGCGTCTTCACCCTCGGCATCCTCGGCACCTCCCGTAAGCCGCAGCAGGCGGAGGCGGGCACCGACACGGCCGCCACCGCGTCCGCCGCTCCGGCCCCGGCCGGCGGCGCCTTCGGCCCCGCGCGCGCCGGCGCGTACCTCTGCTTCGCGCTGTGCGCGGCGGCCGTGGCGTACGGCATCAACCTGATCGTGGCCTGACTCCGTTCGACCCACTCACGGTCGCCGGGCTGGAACGCGCCGACCAGCGCGTTCCAGCCCGGCGGCCGTGGCATGTGCTCCTCGGCACACTCACACAGGGTGGGGCATTCGCGAGTTGACGGCCATTCGCGGCCCATGGTGGACTTCCGGAGCCAAACGGCGGCAGGAGAGGAAGCCGGTGAGAATCCGGCGCGGTCCCGCCACTGTCACCGGGGAGCGCTCTCCCATCGCCCGTACGAGTCACGGCCGTCCACACGGCGGCTGGAAGACCGGGAGAAGCGCGGATCCGGGAGCCAGGAGACTCTCACCGCCGGTCACGTCGAACCAGGGCGCGGACCCTGAGTGAGGACATACCGCCATGCCCGGCACCGCCATGCCGCCGACCCGCCCGCGGCCCCTCCGCCACGTCCCGGCGTCCCCGCCACTCCTGATGTTCCTGACGTTCGCCATGTTCCGAGGCAAGACGGCGGACTGACGATGCGTGCCGATCACGCCTCGTACGCGTGCGGCGCCGCCCTCGGCTTTCTCGGCGACCTCGCCATGGGCGATCCGCGCCGCGGCCATCCTGTGGCCGCGTTCGGGCGCGCCGCCCTGGCCGTCGAGCGGCTGCTGTGGCGCGACCACCGCGGATCCGGGGCTCTCTACACCGCGCTGTGCGCGGGCGGCGCGGCCGCGGGCGCCGTGCTGTCGGTGCGCGCCGTACGGGCCTTGGGACACCCCGCGTCGGGAGGCTCCGCTCTGGGCAGCGCTGTCCTGAAACCCTCGGGACGTCCCGTCTTGGGGCGCCCCGCCGCGGAAACCTCCGCTCTGGGGCGCCGCTCCCCCGCCGCGCAGACCGTACTGACCGCCGCCGTCACGTGGGCGGTGCTCGGCGGCACGACGCTGGGCCGGGAGGCACGGGCTATCGGCGGCGCACTGACCGCCGGTGACCTGGACGCCGCCCGGCGGCGGCTGCCGCACCTGTGCGGGCGCGATCCGCAGGCGCTGGACGAGTCGCAGATCGCACGCGCGGTTGTCGAGTCGGTCGCCGAGAACACCTCGGACGCCGTTGTGGGCGCGCTGGTGTGGGGGGCAGTCGGCGGGGTGCCGGGCCTGGTCGGCTTCCGGGCCGTCAACACCCTGGACGCGATGGTGGGCCACAAGTCCCCGCGCTACCGGCGGTTCGGTTGGGCCTCGGCCCGGCTGGACGACCTCGCCGGCTGGCCCGGCGCACGGCTCACCGCGGCGCTGGCCGCCCTGGCCGGGCCCGATCCGCGCGGCGCGTGGCGCGCCTGGCGGCGCGACGGCCACCGCCATCCGAGCCCCAACGCGGGCCCCGTGGAGGCCGCGTTCGCGGGCGCGCTCGGCGTACGGCTGGGCGGCACGCTCACATACGGCGGCCGCGTTGAGCACCGGCCGGTGCTCAACCCCGGCGGGCGGCCGGTCGAGGCGGCCGACATCGAGCGCGCGGTACGGCTTTCGCGGCGCGTCGGCGCCCTGGCGCTCGGCGTGTCCGCCGCGGCCCGGCTGGCCGTGGGGGCTCGGCTGGTTGTGGGGGCTCGGCTGGTTGTGGGGGCTCGGCTGGCTGCGGGAGCCCGGCCGACGGCAGGCGTGGCGCCGAGGTCGGCCGGTACGGCCGCGCGGCCCGGTGCCGCGCCCGTACCCGCCGCGCGGGCCCCACATGGCGCGCTCGCCCGCTGGGCACGGTCCATGCCCCTCCCTCCCGCTCAGTCCCGGCGCGCTCCAACGCGCGGGCTTCCTTCGTCACCGCTCGCTCCTCCGTCGCTGCGCGGCTCCTCGGTCCAGCACGCACAGCGCGCCAAGACACGCTCATACGAGGCACCCGGCGCGGGCCGGTCCGGCGATCCGGCGACGGTGCGGCCGACGGCCGCGGGGAGGGACTGAGGATGAGCGGGATACAGGGCGGGGGTGCGCCGGGCGGCGGGCTGCTCGTCGCGGGTACGACCTCGGACGCGGGCAAGAGCGTCGTCACGGCCGGAATCTGCCGCTGGCTCAGCCGTAAGGGCGTCAGCGTCGCGCCCTTCAAGGCGCAGAACATGTCGCTCAACTCCTTCGTGACCCGCGACGGGGCGGAGATCGGCCGCGCCCAGGCCATGCAGGCCGCCGCCGCGCGCGTCGAGCCGAGCGCGCTGATGAACCCCGTCCTGCTCAAGCCCGGCAGCGACCGCAGCAGCCAAGTGGTGCTGCTGGGCAAGCCGGTGGGCGAGTTGAGCGCGCGTGGCTACCATGCGGGGCGGCAGGAGGCGCTGCTGGGGACCGTCACCGAATGCCTGGCCGAGCTTCGGCGTACGCACGACGCGGTGATCTGCGAGGGCGCGGGCAGCCCCGCCGAGATCAATCTGCGCCGCACCGACATCGTCAACCTGGGGCTCGCCCGGGCCGCCCGGCTGCCGGTCGTCGTGGTCGGGGACATCGACCGCGGCGGCGTCTTCGCGTCGTTCTTCGGCACGACCGCGCTGCTCTCCGAGGCCGACCAGCGGCTGGTCGCGGGCTATCTGGTGAACAAGTTCCGCGGCGATGTGACCCTGCTGGAGCCGGGCCTTCAGATGCTGTACGGCCTGACGGGCCGCCCGACCATGGGCGTGCTGCCGTACGCGCACGGGCTCGGCATCGACGAGGAGGACGGGCTGCGGGTGTCGCTGCGCGGGGCGGTGCGCGAAAGCGTCGTCGCGCCGCCGCACGGCGCGGACATCCTGCGGGTCGCGGTCGCCGCCGTGCCGCTCATGTCGAACTTCACGGACGTGGACGCGCTGGCCGCCGAGCCGGGCGTGGTCGTGCGGTTCGTGGACCGGCCGGAGGAGCTGGCCGACGCCGATCTGGTGGTGGTGCCGGGCACCCGCGGCACCGTACGGGCGCTGGCATGGCTGCGCGAGCGCGGTCTGGCCGCGGCGATCGCGCGGCGGGCGGCGGAGGGCCGGCCGGTGCTGGGCATCTGCGGTGGCTTCCAGATGCTCGGCGAACACATCGAGGACGAAGTCGAGTCGCGGGCCGGGACCGTCGAAGGGCTCGGGCTGCTGCCGGTGCGGGTGCGGTTCGCGGTGCACAAGACCCTGGCCCGACCGGTCGGCGAAGCGCTGGGCGAGCGGGTGGAGGGCTACGAGATCCACCACGGGGTCGCCGAGCTGCTGGACGGCGCGGACGAACGCTTCCTGGACGGCTGCCGGGTCGGCTCGGTGTGGGGCACGCACTGGCACGGCTCGCTGGAGAGCGACGGCTTCCGGCGCGCCTTCCTGCGGCGGGTCGCGGACGCGGCGGGCCGGGCGTTCGTCCCGGCGCCCGACACCAGCTTCGGGGAGCTGCGCGAGGAGCAGCTGGACCGGCTGGGCGACCTGATCGAGGAGCACGCGGACACGGACGCGCTGCTGCGGCTGATCGAGAACGGCGTACCGGACGGACTGCCCTTCGTCCCACCGGGGGCGCCGCCCCAGCCTCCCGGGCCGTCGCTGCCCTCTCCTGAAGCGGCAACGGAGACGACGTCTGCGGAGGCAGCGGCTACGAAGGCGACGTTCCCTCCGCCCCGCCCAGACCACCACCACCGCGCCCAGACCGCTGGAGGTACCCAGGCATGACCGCCACCCCCTACCCGTTCACCGCGCTCGTCGGGATGGCCGACCTGCGGCTGGCGCTCCTGCTCAACGCCGTATCACCGGCCGTCGGCGGGGTGCTGGTGCGCGGCGAGAAGGGCACCGCGAAGTCGACGGCGGTGCGGGCGCTTGCCGCCCTGCTGCCCGGCATCGACGTGGTGGCCGGCTGCCGGTTCTCCTGCGACCCCGCCGCGCCCGACCCGGGCTGCCCGGACGGTCCGCACGAGCCGGGCACCGGCACCGTACGGCCCGCCCGGATGGTCGAGCTGCCGGTCGGCGCCTCCGAGGACCGGCTGGTCGGGGCGCTGGACATCGAGCGGGCGCTGTCCGACGGGGTGAAGGCGTTCGAGCCGGGCCTGCTGGCCGACGCGCACCGCGGCGTGCTGTACGTCGACGAGGTCAACCTGCTGCACGACCACTTGATCGACCTGCTGCTCGACGCGGCCGCCATGGGCGCCTCCTATGTGGAGCGCGAGGGCGTGTCCGTGCGGCACGCGGCGCGCTTTCTGCTGGTGGGCACCATGAACCCCGAAGAGGGCGAGCTGCGGCCGCAGTTGCTGGACCGCTTCGGCCTGACGGTGGAGGTCGCGGCGTCGCGGGACACCGACGAACGGGTCGAGGTGGTGCGGCGGCGGCTGGCGTACGACGAGGACCCGGCCGGGTTCGCGGCGCGCTGGGCGGACGAGGAGCGCGCGCTGCGGGAACGCGTGGCGGCGGCGCGCGCCCTGCTGTCCCAGGTGCGGTTGGGCGATGGCGCGCTGCGGCAGATCGCGGCGGTGTGCGCGGCGTTCGAGGTGGACGGGATGCGCGCGGACATCGTGACGGCCCGTACGGCGACGGCGCTGGCGGCTTGGGCGGGGCGTACGGAGGTGACCACCGAGGACGTACGGCAGGCCGCGCTGCTGTCGCTGCCGCACCGGCGGCGGCGGGCTCCGTTCGACGCGCCGGGGCTGGACGAGGACAAGCTGGACGAGGTGCTGCGCGAGTCCGGCGGCGGGGACGACGACCCGGACCCGGGGCCGGAGGGTCGGGACGAGCAGGACGGGCCGGAGGGACCTGAGGGACCGGGCGGACCGGGCGGACCTGACGGGCCTGGGGGTCCCGACGGGCCGGGGGGCGGACAGCCGCCGCAGGGCGCGCCGGAGCAGGCGCCGCCGTCGGCCGGATCGTCCGTACCGGAGCAGCGCACGGGCCCCGACGAATCCAACGGCCCCGACGGATCCAACAGCTCGGACAGCCAGGTCCCTGATGCCGCCGACGGGGGCGTGGGCGGGGCCGCGGCGGGCGGGCACGGCGGCGAACGCGCGGCCGTGGGCGCCGCCGAGCCGTTCCGGACCCGGCGGCTCGACGTGCCGGGGCTCGGCGAGGGCGCGGCGGGGCGGCGGTCGCGCGCCCGTACGGCCCACGGCCGCACCACCGGCGCGCGCCGCCCCCGCGGCACCCTGTCCAAGCTGCACCTGTCGGCGACCGTACGGGCCGCCGCACCGCACCAGCGCTCGCGCGGCCGGCAGGGCCCCGGGCTCGTGGTGCGCCGTGACGACCTGCGTGAGGCGGTGCGCGAGGGCCGCGAGGGCAACCTCGTGCTGTTCGTGGTGGACGCGTCGGGGTCGATGGCCGCGCGGAAGCGCATGGGCGCCGTCAAGGGCGCCGTGCTGTCGCTGCTGCTGGACGCCTACCAGCGGCGGGACAAGGTCGGCCTGATCACCTTCCGGGGCGCCGAGGCCGCCCTGGCGCTGCCACCCACCTCCTCGGTGGACGCGGGCGCCGCCCGGCTGGAGAAGCTGCCCACCGGCGGGCGCACCCCGCTGGCCGCCGGGCTGCTGAAGGCCCGCGAGGTGCTGCGGATCGAGCGGCTGCGGGATCCGTCGCGCCGGCCGCTGCTGGTCGTGGTGACGGACGGGCGCGCCACGGGCGGCCCGGACCCGGTCGCCCGGGCCGGGCGCGCGGCCCGGCTGCTGGCGGACGACGGGATCGCCTCGGTGGTGGTGGACTGCGAGTCGGGACCCGTCCGGCTGGGCCTGGCGGGCGCGCTGGCACACGAACTGCGCGGGACGCCGGTGACGCTCGACGAACTGCGCGCGGACAGCATGACCGCGCTGGTGCGCGACGCGCGCGGGACAAACACCGCACGGACCGTACGAGAGACACGGACCGTTTCCGTACGAGGTACCTGGAGGGCCGCCTGATGCCGCAAGGACAACCGACCGTCGTACCCGACGACGGGCTGACCACCCGGCAGCGCCGCAACCGGCCGCTGGTGCTCGTGCACACGGGCGTCGGCAAGGGCAAGTCGACGGCCGCGTTCGGGCTGGCGCTGCGGGCGTGGAACCAAAGTTGGCCGGTCGGTGTATTCCAATTTGTAAAGTCCGCGAAGTGGCGGGTCGGCGAGGAGCGTGCGCTGCGCGTCCTCGGCGAGTCGGGCGAAGGGGGGACCGTCGCATGGCACAAGATGGGCGAGGGCTGGTCATGGCTCCAGCGCTCTCAGCAGGACGCCATCTCCAGCGAGGAGGCGGCGCGCGAGGGGTGGGAGCAGGTCAAGCGGGACCTCGCGGCGGAGACATATCGGCTGTATGTGCTGGACGAGTTCGCGTACCCCATGCACTGGGGCTGGGTGGACACCGACGAGGTGGTGTCGGTGCTGCGCGACCGGCCCGGGACCCAGCATGTGGTCATCACGGGGCGTAACGCGCCTCAGAAGCTGCTGGACTTCGCGGATCTGGTCACCGATATGTCAAAGGTCAAGCACCCGATGGACACCGGTCAGAAGGGGCAGCGGGGCATCGAGTGGTGAGTGTTCGGTAAGGGAGAGTGTCCGGTGATGGTGGGTGTTCGGTGAGAGTTCAGTGATGGTGAGTGTGCAGCGGTGGTGAGAGTTCAGTGGTGAGCGTGCCGCGCCTGGTCATCGCCGCGCCCGCCTCCGGCAGCGGCAAGACCATGGTGGCCACGGGTCTGATGGCCGCCTTCGCGGAGCGCGGTCTCGATGTGTCGCCCCACAAGGTCGGCCCGGACTACATCGACCCCGGCTATCACGCACTGGCCGTCTCGTCCCCGGCCCGCTCCGGGCGGGCGGCCCGCCCGGGCCGCAATCTGGACGCCTATCTGTGCGGGCCGGAGCGGATCCGCCCGCTGTTTCTGCACGGGGCGGCCGACTGTGATCTGGCGGTCGTCGAAGGTGTGATGGGGCTGTACGACGGGGCGGCCGGGCAGGGCGAGTTGGCGTCGACGGCGCATGTGGCGAAGCTGCTGCGCGCGCCGGTGGTGCTGGTGGTGGACGCCTCGTCGCAGTCCCGCTCGGTGGCGGCGCTGGTCCACGGCTTCGCGTCCTGGGACCCCGAGGTGCGGTTGGCCGGGGTGATCCTCAACAAGGTCGGCTCGGACCGGCATGAGGAGCTGCTGCGGGAGGCACTGGACGAGTCGGGGGTGCCGGTCCTCGGGGCGCTGCGCCGGATGCGCGCGGTGCATGCCCCGAGCCGCCATCTCGGTCTGGTGCCGGTGGCCGAGCGGCGGGCGGAGGCGGTCGAATCCGTGGCCGCGCTGGCCGAACAGGTACGCGAGGGCTGTGACTTGGAGGGTCTGTTGGCCCTGGCGCGCAGCGCACCGCCGCTGGCGGACCCGCCCTGGGACCCGGAGCGGGAGACCGCCTTCGCGTGGGGTGGGGTGGGGGCGGCCGAGGGCGGAGGGCGGCCGGTTGTCGCGATGGCGGGTGGGGCGGCGTTCACCTTCTCGTACGCGGAGCACGCCGAACTGCTCACCGCCGCGGGCGCGGAGGTGGTCCCCTTCGACCCGCTGCGGGACGAGCGCCTGCCGCCGGGCACCGCGGGCCTGGTGATCGGCGGCGGCTTCCCGGAGGTGTTCGCGCCGGAGCTGTCCGCGAACGAGCCGCTGCGCGCGGAGGTGGCCCGGCTCGCGGCGGCCGGGGCGCCGATAGCCGCCGAGTGCGCGGGGCTGCTGTACTTGGCGCGCTCGCTGGACGGCGAGCCGATGTGCGGAGTGCTGCCCGCCGAGGCACGTATGTCGGAGCGGTTGACCCTGGGGTACCGCGAGGCGGTGGCGATCGGCGACAGTTCACTCGCGGCGGCGGGGACCCGGGTGCGCGGGCATGAGTTCCACCGCACCGCCGTGGAGCCGGGCGCGGGGCCGGAGCCCGCGTGGGGGCTGGTCCGTCCGGAGCGCCGCGCTGAGGGGTTCGTCCAGGGCGGTGTGCATGCGTCGTATCTGCATGTGCACTGGGCGGCGGTGCCGGACGCGGCGGTCCGGTTCGTGGCCGGTTGCGCGCGGCGTGGTGGATGAGAGGGCGAAGTGGACGGCGGAACGAAACGGAATGGGAGGGAACGGTGAGTGGAGAGCGTGACACGGCCGGGGCCGCTCCCCGAACCGCCGGTGGGGTCCGCGTCGGCGCCGATGGCGCCGAACGCATCGATGCCCTCCTTGCCGTGCCCGGGGCTGGTCGTCGGGGTCGGTGCCGGGCGCGGTGTGTCCGTCGGGGAGGTGACCGGGCTCATCCGGCGGACGCTGGACGAGGCGGGACTCTCGGTGTGCGAGGTCGTGGAGTTGGCCACGGTCGAGGGGAAGGCCGACGAGCCGGGGCTGGTCGCGGCGGCGGCCCGGTTCGGCGTGCCACTGCGGGGTTATGGGGCCGCGGCGCTGGCCTCAGTCGCGGTACCGAGCCCGTCCGGGGCCGCGCTGAGTGCCGTGGGGACGCCCAGTGTCGCCGAGGCGGCGGCCCTGTTCGCCGCCACGCCCGGGGGCGAACTGCTGGTGGCCAAGCGGAAATCGGAGCCGCGCGGCCGTCCCGCGCGGGCCACATGCGCCATCGCGCGCCGTCTCGTGCGCCGGGGCAAACACGGGCAGGACGGGTAGAGATGACCTGCCTGCACATCGGCCCGCAGAAATCAGTAACGTCTCGGGGCGGGATCCCAGCTCCCGCATCGCACTGTGCCACCCGCACCATCAGCACCAAGGAGACCTCGTGACGACCCCGCCCGCGCTGCTCATCGCAGGCATCGGCACCCGAGACGAGAGGCGCGCCGACGCCTTCCGCGACTTCGTACGGGAGTTGGGCACCCGCAATCCCGGCCTACCCGTCGCGGGAGGCTTCACCGGCCAAAGCCCTTTGCCGCTCGGTGACGCGGTGGCCGGACTCGCCGACGAGGGAGTGACCCGCTTCGCCGTCGTACCGCTGACGCTGATCCCCTCCGAGCGCGCGGAGCAGGACCTCACCGCCGCGCTGGCCGACGAGTGCGAGCTGCGCCCCGACACGTCCTTCGTCCGCGCCCGCCCGCTGGGTCCGCACCCCCGGCTGCTGGCCATACTGGAGCGCCGCCTGAACGAGGCGCTGGGTGACGGCCCGCGCCGCTCCCCCTCCGACCGGGCGGAGACCACCGTCCTGCTGGTGGGCCCCGGGTCGGTGACCCCCGAGTCCAACGCCGAGGTGCACCGGGCCGCCAGGCTGCTGTGGGAGGGCCGCGGCTTCGGCGGTGTGGAGACCGCCTTTGTCTCGATGGCCGCGCCGGACGTGGCCTCGGGCCTCGACCGCTGTGCGCGGCTGGGGGCGCGGCGCATCGTGGTGCTGCCGTACTTCCTGTTCGCGGGGACGGCGGCGGACCGGGCGCAGCAGCAGGCGGAGGGCTGGGCGCTGGCGTACCCGGAGATCGAGGTGGTGACCGCCGATGTGCCCGGCCCCTCGGAGGAACTGATGGAGCTCGTCATGGAGCGCTACCGGGAGGCGGCTGGGGACGAAGCCGACCACAAGGCCGACGCGGCCAGTGACGCGGCCGAGGAAGCGGCGGGGGATGAGACGGGCGGCTCGGTGGCCGTGCCCGCGCAGAAGGGTCGGCAGTCCGACTCCCCTACGCATGTCCGCTGATCAGCTAGCTGACGTGTCCGTCGGTCCGTCCGCCGGGTTCGACCCGCACCATCTGCGTCACCACGGTGACGCGGAGGTGCGGGGCACCGGCGCCGAGCTGACGGACCTCGCGGTCAACGTCCGGGCCGATACGCCTCCCGGCTGGCTCAAGGCCCGTCTGGCCGCCGCGCTCGACGGCCTCGCCGCCTATCCGGACGGCCGCGCGGCGCGGTGTGCGGTCGCCGCGCGGCATGGTGTGCCGCCGACGCGGGTGCTGTTGACGGCGGGTGCCGCGGAGGCGTTCGTCCTGCTCGCCCGTGCTCTCCCGGTGCGCCTCCCGGTCGTGGTGCACCCGCAGTTCACGGAGCCGGAGGCCGCGCTGCGGGACGCCGGGCACCGGGTGGAGCGGGTGGTGCTGGACGAGCGCGACGGCTTCCGGCTCGACCCGGGCGCGGTGCCGGAGGAAGCGGACCTGGTGGTGGTGGGCAACCCCACCAACCCGACGTCCGTGCTGCACCCCGCCGATGCGGTGGCCGCCCTGGCCCGCCCGGGGCGGACGCTGGTGGTGGACGAGGCGTTCATGGACGCGGTGCCCGGCGAGCGGGAATCGCTCGCGGGCCGCACCGATGTGCCGGGGCTGGTAGTGCTGCGCAGCCTCACCAAGACCTGGGGGCTCGCGGGGCTGCGGATCGGCTATGCGCTGGCGGAGCCGGACACGCTCGCGGCCCTGGAGCGGGCGCAGCCGCTGTGGCCGGTGTCCTCCCCGGCCCTGGCGGCGGCGGAGGCGTGCTGTGCGGCTCCGGCGCTCGCCGAGGCGGCGCGGGCGGCGGAGACGATCGCCGTCGACCGGGCTCATCTGGCCGCGCGGCTGGCCGAGTTCGAGGAGATCCGGGTGTGCGCCCCGGCGGCCGGACCCTTCCTGCTGATCCGGCTGCCGAGCGCCACCGCGATCCGCGCCCGGCTGCGCGAGCTCGGTTTCGCGGTGCGGCGCGGCGACACCTTCCCGGGCCTCGGCCCGGACTGGCTACGCCTCGCGGTCCGCGACCCGGCCACGACCGACCGCTTCATCACCGCCCTGGCGAAGGCACTCGCCGAAGGCTGACCCAGGGCGCCGGGCGGGAGCCCGCCCGGCGCCCTGGCCGGCCCCGGACCGGGTCCGTCAGACTCCGTCGCCTGGTGCCGCGGCGCGGCGGCGGCGGGCCAGGACAACGGCGCCGGCGCCCAGGCCGAGGAGGGCGGCACCGCCGGCCACGAGGTATGGCGTGGTGGAGCTGCCGCCGGTCTCGGCGAGGTGTTCCGGCTTCGGGCCCGAGGTGGCCTGGGAGCCGATTTCGGAGCCCGCGCCCGGGGCGGCCGGGGCCTCACAGGTCGCGTCGGCCAGGGTGACCGTCCCCTCGACCTCGGAGACGTTCAGCTTGAGCGGGTTCACCGAGACCTTCAGTTCGAGCGCCGTGGCCGCGGCGGTGCGGGACGTGGTCGAGGTGCGCGACAGGTCGAGTCGCACCGTGCCGACCCCGGGCACATCGACCGTGGTCGTGCCGCTGGTGGTGAGGTTGACCTTCTTGCCGAGCACGACCACGCTGCCCAGCACATTGGACTTGGCGGTCGGCCGCTTTCCGGCCTCGCACACCGCCTTCGAGGTGACCTGCTGGACCTCGATCAGCGGCACCGCCGGCAGCCCCGGGAGGTGCACTGTGGCGTGTGCGAGGTTGGCGTACCCCTCGGCACGCGACTTCTCGACGGTGCCACGTGCGGTGGCCACGTCCGCGCGCAGAACGTTGAACGGCTTGCCCCCCTCGACGCCGTCCAGCGTCGCGCTGAGCGCGGTCTTGTTGGCGGAAGCCGGCGCGCGCACCTCGTTCAGGGTGAGCGCCAGCGGCGCCTTGACGGTCTTGTTGAGCAGCGAGACGTTCAGATCGGCGCGGAGTACGGCCGCGCCGGCTCCGCCCGTCGTGTGCGTGCTCGTCTTGGCGGACTCGCCCGCCTTGCCGTCGCCATCGGTGGCGTGCGCCGCACCCGCGGGCAGCAGGCCCAGTACGGAGACGGCGGCAGCTGCCGTGGCGGCAGCCAGACGGCGGGCAGGCATGCCTGAGTAGTTGTTGGTGGAACAGGACACGTGAGTTGACCCCCACAGGAGACATGGAGCCGTCGGCGACTCGCCACGGGGGGACACCACGGGCGCCGACGGCATCGACCCCGCAATATTTGCGGCGCGCAAGGCCAACCGGCAGCCAACTGGGGTCAGTTCATCCCAACGGGTGTGACTCGACGGTGCGTTCGAACCCCTGGGGGTATCGGGTGCCCTGAGGCCGCCGAGTCCGCTGCGTCCGCCCCGCCGGCCAAGCCCCCCTCAGCCGACCACCCGCCCGCGCAGCACCACCCGCCGCGGCGCCGTCAGCACCCGCACATCGGCCCGCGGATCCGACTCGTACACCACCAGGTCCGCCGATGCGCCCTCGGTGAGCCCCGGGCGGCCGAGCCAGGCACGCGCGCCCCAGGTGGCGGCCGACAGCGCGGCGGTCGCCGGGAGGCCGGCCTTGACCAGCTCGGCGACCTCCTGGCCGACCAGACCGTGCGGAAGTGAACCGCCCGCGTCGGTGCCGGTGTAGATGGGCACGCCCGCGTCGTAGGCCGCGCGCACGGTGTCGTAGCGGCGCTCGTGCAGCCGCCGCATATGGTCCGCCCAGCGCGGGAACTTCCCCTCCCCGGCCGCCGCCAGCTTGGGGAAGGTGGCGATGTTGACCAGGGTCGGGACGATCGCGACACCGCGCTCCGCGAAGAGCGGGATGGTGTCCTCGGTCAGCCCCGTGGCGTGCTCGACGCAGTCGATCCCCGCCTCGACCAGGGGGGCCAGGGTCTCCTCCGCGAAGCAGTGCGCGGTGACCCGCGCGCCCAGCCGGTGTGCCTCGGCGATGGCCGCCTCGACCTCCGCGCGCGGCCAGCAGGCCGCCAGGTCCCCGGCCTCCCGGTCGATCCAGTCGCCGACCAGCTTCACCCAGCCGTCCCCGCGCCGCGCCTCCAGCGCGATATACGCCACCAGCTCCTCGGGCTCGATCTCGTGGGCGTAGTTGCGGATGTAGCGCTTGGTCCGGGCGATGTGGCGGCCCGCGCGAATGATGCGGGGCAGGTCGTCGCGTTCGTCGATCCAGCGGGTGTCGGCGGGCGAGCCGGCGTCCCGCAGCAGCAGCGCCCCCACCTCCCGCTCGGTCAGCGCCTGCTTCTCGCTGGTTGACTCGTCGACGGCGCCATGCGTGTCGAGCCCCACGTGGCAGTGCGCGTCCACGAGCCCGGGCAGCACCCATCCCTCGATGGTCCGCACGTCCCGGGCGGCGGTCGGCCGGTCGTAAGTGATCTTCCCGTCGACGACCCACAGTTCGTCCCTGACGTCCCAGGCGGAGCCCTCGGCCTCCGGCCCGACGAGCACCCTGCCCTTGATGTGCAGCACCGCGCTATCCCTCATGCCTCGCACTGTACGAGACTTCGCCGACGCGCTGACCGGCCAGTTCCCAGGGGGCGGGACGGCGCCACTCGTACAACACGAGGAGCGCTGCTACGCTCACGCAACCCACCGGATGAGGGGAAGTGAGGAGGCCCGCGTGAGCGCTCCCACCGATGATCCGGCCGCCGTACGCCCCGCACCGGCGGCATTGCCGGAGTCACCGGAGAACGCGCCCCCGGCTACCGCTGGGAGGAGCCCCCTGCCGGACTTACCGGCGGCCACTCTGTCGGACCTGCCACCCGCCCCGGCACCCGTTCCAGCACCCGACACGGCGTCCGCGCCGGTGTCCATTCCGACAGCCGATCTCGCGCCCGCCGGGCCACCGGATGTCCAGGAGGAGTTCCGGGACTTCTTCGAGCGGCACCACGCCGAACTGGCCCGCCTCGCCCACCTGCTGCTCGGCAGCTCCGACGGCGCGGACGACCTCGCCGCCGACGCGCTGGTCGCCGTCTGGCACCAGTGGGAGCGGGTACGGGTCGCCGACCACCCGGCCGCGTACGCCCGGGGCGTCGTCGCCAATCTGGCGCGCTCCCGGATCCGCAGCCTGGTGCGCGAGCGCCGCCGGGTGGCGCTCTTCTCGTCCCAGCGCGCCGACCACGTCGACGACCCGGACATCTCCGCCGTGGTGGACGTCCAGGCCGCCCTGGTGAGGCTGCCGTTCCGTAAGCGCGCCTGTGTGGTGCTGCGGCACGCCTTCGACCTGTCGGAGCGGGAGACGGCGCGTACGCTCGGCATCTCGGTGGGCACGGTCAAGAGCCAGACCTCGCGCGGCATCGCGGAGCTGGAGCGGCTGCTCGGCTCGGCGCACGGCGGCGGGCAGCAGCCGGTGCCGGGCACGCAGGAGACCGTACGGAAACTCCACCCTGGTCATGCGGGAGGGAACGGTCGATGATCGACCACCGCGAGCGGCACGGCCGGATCGATGTCGCCGCCGAACTGCACACGGCCGCCGAGTCCCACCGGCCGGACCGGGCCCGGATGCTGGCCCGGGTGACCGCGGGCATGGCCGGGGACGAGCGGCGCCACACCGGGCGCGGGGCCGGGGCCGGGCGGCCGTGGACCCGCGTGGCGGGCCCGGTCGCCGGGCTCGCGGCGGCGGTCGCCGCCGCGGGGATCGTGGTGCTGGCCACCGAGCCGACCCAGCGGCCGCAGACCGTACGGACGTCGAGCGAGCCCGCGGTCCCGCCGGCCCACGCGGGGCGGGACACCGGGAGCGGAGGGGGAACGGACGACGGGTCGCAGCGGCACACCCCGACCGCCTCCCCCACCGCGGTCGGTCCAAACCACCTCGCCGATCCGGTGGTTCGCTCGAACGGCGAGATCGACCCGGGGTCGAACCCGTACTGGGCGCAGAGCGATGTGATCCTCAAGACCGGCAAGCCGCTGACCTCGCTGACCGTCGAGCTGCGGGTCGCGCACACCGGTGGGGTGCTCACCACCGGCTCCTGGAGCACACTGCCCACCGGCGATATGAAGGTCTCGGTGCGCAGCGAGAAGAACGCGCTGGTGTACCGCTGGACGCTGAGGGACGGAGCCACGGTGCCCGCGGGTCGGCATGTCTTCGCCGGGCAGTACAACCACGCGGAGGGCGACCGCGACATCACCGAGGACAGCTACTCGGCCTCCGGCAACGGGCCCTCGGGCGCGTTCGCCGTCAGAGGCGCATTCCGCGAAGCCAAGTGATGGCGGATGACGCCAGAAGACGAATCCAGCCGCATCCAGGTGAATCCGGCCGAATCCGGGTGAATTCTGGGTGGCCGGTGGAGATATAAAGGGAGCGCCTTTATGAATACAGGTTCCCATCGTCTTCTGCCCGCTTTCCGGACTCCTAAACGCTAAAATTTCGTAACCCGGAAACGCTGTAATTCGAGTACATCACCCGACCGTTACGCAGATGTGACGCACTCCACACGGGGGGTGTTTCGTCCCGGTAACTCCCCGACAAATCAGCACTTTTCATCCATCACCCCGTGCGCACGCGCGTCCCCGCGCGATAACACACCGACCCCCCTTCGGGTAACCCCTCACCGCAATGCAATTTAAGATTGTGCTCGGTAAATTCAAGCCGCATGACCGCCGCACAAGCAGACCTTGCACGTGCCCGAAGAGAAATGCCGAAAGGACTGACGCTCGAGGCCCCACGCGTCGAGGACGGAGCCGCGATCTGGCGCATCGCCCGCGACTCCGGGACCTTGGACCTGAACTCCTCCTACAGCTATCTGCTGTGGTGCCGCGACTTCGCCGCCACGTCGGTCGTGGCCCGGGACGCACAGGGGGAGCCGGTCGGCTTCGTCACGGGTTACATCCGCCCCAAGCGCCCCCGGACCCTGGTGATCTGGCAGGTCGCCGTGGACCAGGCGTGGCGCGGCAGAGGGCTGGCCGCCGCCCTGCTGGACGGGCTGACCGCACGCGTCGCCGAGCAGTCGGACATCCATGGCATCGAGACCACGATCACGCCGGACAACACCGCCTCCAACAGGCTGTTCACCTCCTTCGCCGAGCGGCATGGCGCGGCCGTGGAGCGCGAGGTGCTGTTCGACGGCGCTCTGTTCCCCGACGGCGGCCATGAGCCGGAGGTGCTGTACCGCATCGGCCCCCTCGTCTTCCACGCCTGACGCGCCACCTGAGCACCACACCCCCCACACCACGCCCCTCCCAAGCTCTCACCCCCTCACACTCATCTCCCAGGAGAATGCTGTGACCATCACCCCGCCCGCGCTGAGCGTCTTCGAGGCCCTGGAGTCGGAGGTACGAAGCTACTGCCGCGGCTGGCCCGCCGTCTTCGACCGCGCGCAGGGCAGCTACATGTACGACGAGGACGGCCACACCTACCTCGACTTCTTCGCCGGGGCCGGAGCGCTCAACTACGGCCACAACAACCCGGTCCTCAAACGCGCCCTGCTGGACTACATCGAGCGCGACGGCGTCACCCACGGCCTGGACATGGGCACCACCGCCAAGCGCGCCTTCCTGGAGACCTTCCAGAACACCGTGCTGCGCCCGCGCGACCTGCCGTACAAGGTCATGTTCCCTGGCCCGACCGGCACCAACGCCGTCGAGGCCGCCCTCAAGCTGGCCCGCAAGGTCAAGGGGCGCGAGGCCATCGTGTCCTTCACCAACGCCTTCCACGGGATGTCGCTGGGCGCGCTCGCCGTCACCGGCAACGCCTTCAAGCGGGCCGGCGCCGGCATCCCGCTGGTCCACGGCACGCCGATGCCGTTCGACAACTACCTGGACGGCCGGGTGCCCGACTTCCTGTGGTTCGAGCGGCTGCTGGAGGACCAGGGCTCCGGGCTCAACCAGCCCGCCGCGGTCATCGTCGAGACGGTGCAGGGCGAGGGCGGTATCAACGTGGCGCGCACCGAGTGGCTGCGCGGCCTGGCCGACCTGTGCAAGCGCCGCGACATGCTGCTGATCGTCGACGACATCCAGATGGGCTGCGGCCGCACCGGCCCATTCTTCTCCTTCGAGGAGGCGGGCATCACCCCGGACATCGTCACGCTCTCCAAGTCCATCGGCGGCTACGGCCTGCCCATGTCGCTGGCGCTCTTCCGGCCCGAGCTGGACATCTGGGAGCCGGGCGAGCACAACGGCACCTTCCGCGGCAACAACCCGGCCTTCGTCACCGCCGCCGCGGCCCTGGACACGTACTGGGCCGACGGCCAGATGGAGAAGCAGACCCTCGCCCGCGGTGAGCAGGTCGAGCAGGCGCTGCGCGAGATCTGCGAGGAGCACGTCCGGCTGGGCGCCGAGTACCGCGGGCGGGGCCTGGTCTGGGGCCTGGAGTTCACCGACCCCACGCGCGCCTCGGCGGTGTGCGCCCGCGCCTTCGAACTCGGCCTGCTGGTGGAGACCTCGGGCCCGCAGAGCGAGGTCGTCAAGCTGCTGCCGCCGCTGACCGTCTCCCCCGAGGAACTGGACGAGGGGCTGCGGACGCTGGCCCGAGCCGTCCGCGAAACCGCCTGATCACCGCACGCCGCATCAGGCCACATCAGAACACGTCAGATCCCCAGCAGAAAGGCGCAATCCACCGTGATCGTCCGATCCTTCAAGGACATCGAGGGCACCGAACGGCATGTGAAGGCCGCTTCGGGAACCTGGGAGAGCAAGCGCATCGTCCTGGCGAGGGAGCGGGTGGGCTTCTCACTGCACGAGACCACGCTCTACGCCGGCACCGAGACATCGATGTGGTACGCCCATCACATCGAGGCCGTGCTGTGCGTCGAGGGCGAGGCCGAGCTCACCAACGACGAGACCGGCGAGAAGCACTGGATCGCCCCCGGCACCATGTATCTGCTGGACGGGCATGAGAAGCACACCCTGCGTCCCAAGACCGATTTCCGCTGTGTCTGCGTCTTCAACCCGCCGATCACCGGACGGGAGGACCACGACGAGAACGGCGTATACCCCCTGATCACCGAGCCGGAGGAGGCCTGATCCAGATGACCACGGTCGCTGACCTGTACCCGACCCGCGGAAGCTCCGAGACGGTCACCCCACGCGTGGACCCGGTGGTGTGGTCCGATCCCGGGACCCCAGGGCCGCTGCGGCCCGCCGAGCTGAGCGGCTTCGAACGCGACGGCTTCCTGGCGATCGAGCAGCTGATCGCCCCGGACGAGGTCGCGGTCTACCGCGCCGAGCTCGACCGGCTGATCGCCGACCCGAAGGTGCGGGCCGACGAGCGCTCGATCATCGAGCCCACGTCGCAGGACGTACGGTCGGTGTTCGAGGTGCACCGGATCAGCGAGGTCTTCGCGAGCCTGGTCCGCGACCCGCGCGTCGTGGGCCGGGCCCGCCAGATCCTCGGTTCGGATGTGTACGTCCACCAGAGCCGGATCAACGTCAAGCCGGGCTTCGGCGCGTCGGGCTTCTACTGGCACTCCGACTTCGAGACCTGGCATGCCGAGGACGGGCTGCCGAATATGCGCACGGTGTCGGTGTCCATCGCGCTGACCGAGAACTACGACACCAACGGCGGCCTGATGATCATGCCAGGCTCGCACCGCACCTTCCTCGGCTGCGCGGGGGCGACCCCGAAGGACAACTACAAGAAGTCGCTGCAGATGCAGGACGCGGGCACCCCGTCGGACGAGTCGCTGACCAAGCTCGCCGACGCGCATGGGATCAGACTGTTCACCGGCAAGGCCGGGTCGGCGACCTGGTTCGACTGCAACGCCATGCACGGGTCGGGCGACAACATCACCCCGTACGCGCGCAGCAATGTCTTCATCGTCTTCAACAGCGTGGAGAACGCGGCGGTCGAGCCCTTCGCGGCGCCGGTCCGGCGGCCGGAGTTCATCGGAGCGCGCGACTTCACGCCCGTGCGCTGACCCCGGCCGGGGGGACGAGACGCCTGCGGCGGGCTGCTCCCCTACCCGCCCCTTCCCGGCCCCTGTCGATTTGCGGCTCCGCCGCGCGGGGGCTCCGCCCCAGACCCCGGTCCTCAATCGCCGGACGGGCTTGATTTGCCCGACAGGGCAAATCAAGCCCGTCCGGGCGCCCCGGGGCCACTACACCCCCGCCGCCACGTCCGCGACCACCTCCAGCAGCCGGTCCACATCCGCCTCGGTGTTGTAGAGGTGGAACGAGGCGCGCAGATTTCCGGCGCGCGCCGCGACGGAGACGCCGGCCTCGGCGAGGCGGGGGGCGGCGTGGCCGAGTCCCGGTACGGACACGATCGCCGAGCCCGGGGCGGGCACGCAGTGGTGCCCCAGCGCGGTGAGCCCGGCCCGGAAGCGGTCGGCGAGGGCGCGGTCGTGGGCGCCGATGGCCGCGGTGCCCAGTTCCTCGACGAGCGCGAGGGAGCGCGCGGCGCCCACGTACGACAGGAGGCTGGGGCTCTGGTCGAAGCGGCGGGCGGAGTGCGCCAGTTCCTCGACCGGTCCGTAGCAACTGTCCCAGGGCTTCTCGCCGGCCGCCCAGCCGGCGAAGACCGGGGTGAGCCCGCCGAAGTCCTCGGGCACGGTCAGGAAGGTGACGCCGCGCGGGCACATGAGCCATTTGAAGCCGACGCATACGGTGTAGTCCACGTCGTCGGCGTTCAGCGGCAGCCAGCCGAGGCTCTGGCTGCTGTCGACCAGGAGCCGGGCGCCGTGCGCGCGGGCCGCCGCCCGGATGGCGTCGAGGTCGGCGATCCGGCCGTCCGCCGACTGCACGGCGCTGACGGCTACCAGGGCGGTGCCGGGGCGTACCGCGTCCGCCAGGGCCTCCAGCGGGACGGCGCGCGGCTTGAGGTCGCGGCGCATGGTGAAGGGGTTCACCAGTGAACTGAAGTCGCCCTCGGCGACGAGGACTTTGGCGCCGGACGGCAGCGAGGCCGCCACCAGCCCCGCGTACACGGCGACCGAGGCACCCGCCGCGACCCGCCGGGCCGGCACCCCGGTCAGCCGGGCGAAGGCGGCGCGCGCCTCCTCCACCGCTTCCCAGGCCAGGTCGGCGGCGGGCCCTCCGCCCGCGGCGGCGTCAAGGGCCTGCTTCATGGCGGCCACGGTCCGGGCGGGGATCAGACCGGTGGAGGAGGTGTTGAGGTACGTCGTCTGCGGCGCGAATTCCGCGCCTCCCAAGGGCTCCATGTCCACCCACTATGAGAGGCGCCCACCCCCGCGTCCATCGCCAACATCTGACGCGTACCCCCAAGCAGTCCTTACTTGTCCCCGCTGACCTGCGACGCTTCCCATGCCTGGCGCAGCGCCTGGGTGAAGATCTCAGCCGGTTGGCCGCCCGAGACGCCGAAGCGGCGGTCGAGGACGAAGAAGGGCACGGCGCTCGCGCCCAGCGCGGCGGCCTCGCTCTCGTCGGCCCGCACGTCCTCGGCGTACGCGGTCTCGTCGTCGAGCACCGTACGGGCCTCAGCGGGGTCGAGCCCGGCCTCGGCGGCGGTGGAGAGCAGCGTCTCGGGGTCGAAGAGGGACCGCTCCTCGGCGAAGTTCGCGGCGTAGAGCCGGTCGAGCAGTTCGCCCTGGCGCCCGCGGGCCTTGGCGAGGTGCAGCAGCCGGTGGACGTCGAAGGTGTTGCCGTGGTCGCGGTCGGAGCGGTAACCGAGCCCGGCGTCGGCGGCGGCCTCCGCGACCCGGGCCTCCATGGCTTGGGCCTGTTCGCGCGGGACGCGGTACTTGGTCGCGAGCATGTCGAGCACCGGCACGGTGTCGCCCTTGGGGTGGTCGGGGTCGAGCTCGAAGGAGCGGTGCACCACCTCGACCTGGTCGCGGTGGTCGAAGGCGGCCAGGCCCTGTTCGAAGCGAGCCTTTCCGATGTAGCACCAGGGACAGACGATGTCGGACCAGATCTCTACACGCATGGGGCTCGCTTTTTCCGATCAGTCGCCGGTCGCCGTGCGCGGAAGCAGCAGCGCCGGAGGGGGTGTCACAGTGTCGGCGGGTCAACCACGAGGCGCCCCGGTTCATTCCCCACGGGGATTGCGATCACCTGATTCGGGGTGATTGTCTCCCCGCATGGCCAACCTCATCCTCCGGCTCACCGAAGAAGAACACGAGGAGATCCGGCGCCGTGCGGCGGCCGTCGGCATGACGCTCCAGGCGTACGGGCGGGCTCAGCTCGCGCTGGACCGGGACGAGACGCGGGAGGCCTTCCTGGCCGCGTTCCGGGATTCGCTCCAGCGCTGGCGGGGCGAGTTCAAGGAGCTCAACGAGGAGCTTGCGGCGCGTCCGCGCAGCACGAGCAGGGAGATGGGGTTCGACCCGGCCACGCGCCTGAAGGACGCCTGTTGACCCGGTCGGCCCGGTCGGCCCGTTCTCCAGGGCTTGCCATCGACTTCCCCACCCTGCTCCAGGCGACCGCGGACATCCCCGGTTCGCCCGCGATAGACGACTACGGGGTGCCGCTGGCGGCCATCCACCGGCACGGCGCGAACATGCTGAACCAGGACGTGTACTGGGGCGCCCATCTCAAGGCGGCCGCCGTCCTCGACACGCTGCTGCGCCATCCCTGGCTGGAACACTCCCAGGCCGACGCCGCATGGGCCGCGACCCGGGCGGTGCTGACGATAAACGGCCTGTCCGTCGCCCAGGACGTCAAGGGCGCCGAGGTGCTGGCGCTGATGCGCGATATCGCGGGCCCAGGGGTTCCGCTGCGGCACATCGCCCGCGCGCTGCGCGCCTGGACGTCGGAGGGGACGGCGGAGGGAACGTCTGAGGGCGCGGCGGAGGCGGGTACGGGTACGGATGCGGATGGAACAGCGGACGGAGCGGGGAACGGGACGGCCGACGGCTGAGCCCGCCGCTCCCGCAAACACACCCCCGCGGCCCGCCGCTCCCGTAAACACAAACGTGCTCCCGTAAACACAAACGCGCTCCCGTAAACACAAAGCCGCGGGCGGGACCGGCCGGTCCCGCCCGCGGCGTCGCACCCTGGTTGCCCCCAGTCGCGCCCAGGTGTCGTCAGGCCTCCCGGCGCCCGTTCACCCGGCGGGGCAGCCCCAGCGGGTTCTCGTCGCGCAGCTCCGGCGGCAGCAGCGCGGCCGGGGTGTCCTGGTAGGTGACCGGCCGCAGCCAGCGCTCGATGGCGGTGCCGCCGACCGAGGTGGAGGTGGAGGTGGTGGCCGGGTACGGGCCGCCGTGGTGCTGGGCCGGGGCGACGGCGACGCCGGTCGGCCAGCCGTTGACCAGGACGCGGCCGGCGAGCGGGGTGAGCTCGGCCAGCAGCTCGGAGGCCCGGCCCTCGCTGCCTTCGCCCTCGGCCTCGGAGAGGTGGACGGTGGCGGTGAGGTTGCCCGGCAGCCGTCCGAGCACGGCCGCGATGTCGGCGTCGCTCTCGTAGCGGGCGAGCACGGTCACCGGGCCGAAGCACTCCTCCAGCAGCACATCGTGCTGCCCCTCCTCGGCGAGCAGCCGCGCCGGGACGGTCAGGAAGCCGGCGCTGACCGTGTGCTCACCGCCGGAGCCGGGGGTGACCGGGGCGTCCACCTCGGGGAGCTCGGCCCGCTCCTTGACCCCGGCGACGAAGTTGTCGCGCATCCGGTGGTCAAGCAGCACACCGGCCTCGCTGTTGCTGACCGCGTCGGTGAGGGACTTCACCAGCCGGTCGCCCGCCTCGCCCGCCGGGGCCAGCACAAAGCCGGGCTTGGTGCAGAACTGGCCCATGCCCAGCGTCATCGATCCGCCCAGGCCCGCGCCGATCTGCTCGGCGCGCTCGGCCGCCGCGGCCTCGGTGACCACGACGGGGTTGAGGCTGCCCAGCTCGCCGTGGAAGGGGATCGGCACCGGCCGGGCCGCGGCGGCGTCGAACAGGGCGCGGCCGCCGCGGATCGAGCCGGTGAAGCCGGCGGCGGCGATCAGCGGGTGCTTGACCAGCTCGATGCCCGCCTGGAAGCCGTGCACCACCGAGACCACGTCCACGGGCAGCCCGGACTCCTCGGCGGCGCGGCGCAGCGCGGCGGCGGTCACCTCGGAGGTGGCGGGGTGGTCGGGGTGCGCCTTGACGACGACCGGGCAGCCCGCGGCGAGCGCGCTGGCGGTGTCGCCGCCGGGCACGGAGAAGGCGAGCGGGAAGTTGCTGGCGGCGTAGACGGCGACGACGCCGAGCGGCACCTTGTAGCGGCGCAGATCGGGCCAGGGCGGGGTCTGGGTGGCGTCGGCGTGGTCGACGCGTACGTCGAGGAAGCCGCCCTCGTCCACGATGTCGGCGAAGGCCCGCAGCTGGTAGGTGGTGCGGGCGAGCTCGCCCGTCAGCCGGACGGGGCCCAGCGCGGTCTCGGCGTCGGCCGCCTCGACGATCTGGTCCTTCGCCTCGTCGAGGCGGTCGGCGGCGGTGCGCAGGAAGGCGGCGCGCACCGTACGGTCGGCCAGGGAGCCGCGTGCCTCGTGGGCCGCACGCACCACGCGGTCGATCTCCTCGGCGGTGGCTTCGATCGCGACCTGCTCCCGCTGCTTCCCGGTTCGGGGGTCGACGCTCCACACTGGTGCTGACACCGCGGAATCCTCCTGCTGTGTTGCCGCTGCTTGCGTCCCGCACCTCGGCTGTTGTTCGATATGCTGAACGCTGTCCCTGATAGTGAACTCTGTCGGGACTCTATGGCTGGTCGAACAAAGGGGTCAAGGCGATGTCAACTGCCGAGACGGGTGGGGCCCAGGTCAAGTCGGCGGTCCGTACGGTCGAGCTGCTGGAATTCTTCGCCGGCCGACCAGGTATGCACAGCCTGGCCGCCGTCCAGGAAGCCGTGGGCTACCCCAAGTCCTCCCTCTACATGCTGCTGCGCACCCTGGTGGAGCTCGGCTGGGTGGAGACCGACGCGACCGGCACCCGTTACGGCATCGGCGTACGCGCCCTGCTGGTCGGCACCTCGTACATCGACGGCGACGAGGTCGTGGCCGCCGCCCGGCCGACCCTGGACCGGCTCTCGGACGACACCACCGAGACCATCCACCTCGCCCGGCTCGACGGCACCAACGTGGTCTACCTCGCCACCCGCCAGTCCCAGCACTATCTGCGCCCCTTCACCCGCGTCGGCCGCCGGCTGCCCGCCCACTCCACCTCGCTGGGCAAGGCGCTGCTGGCCACCTACTCCGATGAGCAGGTGCGCAAGATGCTGCCGGAGACGCTTGGCGCGCTCACCGAGCACACCATCACCGACCGCGAAAAGCTCATCGAGGAGCTGCACCTCATCCGCGAGCAGGGGTACGCGGTGGACCGCGAGGAGAACACGCTGGGGCTGCGCTGCTTCGGCATCGCGATCCCCTACCGCACGCCCTCGCGGGACGCGATCAGCTGCTCGGTACCGGTGGCCCGGCTCACCCCGGCCCATGAGCAGATGATCAAGGACGCCCTCTTCGACGCCCGCGACCGCCTCACCCTCGCGACCCGCCGCCTCTGAGCCCCCTGTACGGGGACGAGACGCCTCACCCATGCGGCGGAGGCGGATCGTCGCGCGGGAGGAAGCGTGGCCGGCGGCCCGCCGGAAGGCTGATGGGCATGAGAGAAGCCCTGCGCGCCGTTGCCATCGCCGCCTGCCTCCCCTACATCGGTCTCAAGGCCGCCTGGATCGCGGGGAGTCACCTCGGCATCCCCGAGGGCAGTGAGCTGCGCGAGCCGGGCGAGCGGACCGCGATGATCGCCGTCAACGCCGTGTCGGTCGTCATGGACGCCGCCGTCGTCGTCCTCGCCCTGCTGCTCACCCGCCCCTGGGGCAGACGCGTCCCGGCCTGGCTGCCGGCGCTGCCCGTCTGGTGCGCCTGTGGCCTGCTCGCGCCGATCATGACCGGCTTCCCGGCCCAACTGGCGGCCGGGGCGCTCGGGTGGCCACCGTTGACACCCCGTTGACCACTGTCGGTCATCGGATGCTCTCCGTGGGTGATATGCTGATGCGGTCGGTTACAGCGGAGCGCCTGTCATCGGCGAGGTGTGACTCGTGTACGACCGGAGGATCGTGCCGAGAGAGCTACCCGTCGGGGCGCTTGCAGCCGAGGACCGCGGGAGGGCGACAGCCCCGCTGAGGACTTCGCGCAGCCTTGCGGCCCGTAACACGCGGATCGCCGAGGTGGATCAGCGCGCCCTCTGACCCCGAAGACCGTTCGCGGGGCAGTCCGGAACATCCCGGATGCGAAGTTCGGCCAACGGTGGCCAACAACGCGAGGAACGGTTCACGAAGACCGCCCACCAAGGCGGTGAGCGGGGTATGTTCCTGGCCGACGTGGTCGGCGTCGTCTACGGCGGCTTCATCGTCCAGGGGCCTGCCCCTGGCCTGGGTCGGGTCGGGGGCGCTGGCCTGCTGGGGCGGCTGGCTCACCCTGGCCGGGCTGACCGCCGGGCAGGACGACGACAGGGCGCCCACCGGGCTGATGAGCGTGACCTACGCTGGGCAGATGATCGTCGGGTTGCTCGTCCTGGTGGCCGGCGCCTACTTCTTCAGCGAACGCGCCGCGGCGCGCCGGGAGGCATGACGCCCGTGGTGTGGTGGCGGCGGTACGCCCGGGCTGCGCTGGGGCGGCGGGCCCGGCTGCGCTGGGTGCATCTGGTGCTCGGCGGGGCCCTGTTGATGCCGTACTTCCTGCTGACCGGCGTCGTCCTGGTGGCGGTCGTCCCGGGCGCCCGGCCCCTCGACTCGCTGGGGTGGCAGCTCGCCACGTACGCCCTGGCCCTGCCGCCGGCCGTACTGACCGCGCTCTTCCCGCTCGTACGCCCCCTGGAGGCCACGGCCGCGCGCTCGCTGTGCGGGCTCACCGAGCCCGCCGAACTCGCGGCCGGGCCCGCCACGTCCTGGGACGCGCGCAGCCGCGCCGCCCTGTGGTACGGGCTGCACCTGGCGCTCGGCGGCCTGGTCAGCGCGGTCACCCTCGCGCTGCCGCCCGCCGCGGCGCTGCTGGTCGCGCTGCCGTTCACCGACAAGTCGTACGCCAGGGGCCTGGTCTGGCCGATCGCCTTCGACTCCGCCCGCGCGCTCGCCCCCGCCGCCGGGATCCTGCTGCTGGCGGCCGTGGCCGCGGTGGCCGCCGGCGCCGGGGCGCTGCTGGCCCGCTGTGCGCCCGCGCTGCTCGGGCCCACGCCCGCCGACCGGCTCGCCGCCGCCGAGGAGCGGGCCGCGCGCCTCGCCTCCCGCAACCGCCTCGCCCGCGAGCTGCACGACTCCGTCGGGCATGCGCTGAGCGCGGTGACCTTGCAGGCGAGCGCGGCGCGCAAGGTCCTCGACGCGGACCCGGAGTTCGCCCGGCAGGCGCTGGCCGCGATCGAGGAGACCACGCGCGACGCGGTGGGCGAACTCGACAGCGTTCTGGGCCTGCTGCGGGAAGACGACGAGAGCGGGAACGGTGGCGACCGTACGGCGCCCACCCCCACCCTCGCCGACCTGGACGGGCTGCTGGCCCGGACCCGCGCGGCGGGCGTCACCGTCGTACTGTCCGCCCCCGGCCCGCTCGACCGGCTGCCGCCCGCCGTGTCCCGCGAGGCGTACCGCATCGTGCAGGAAGGGCTCAGCAACGCGCTGCGCCATGCGGGCCGGGTGCCGGTGAGGCTGCGGATCACCGAATGCACCACAGAGGATGGGGAGTTGGAGATCACGATGGAGAACCCGGTGGAGCGGGTGAGCGGGGCCGCCCGGCGGCAGCGCACCGGCGGCCGTGGCCTGCGCGGAATCGCCGAGCGCACGGAGCTGCTGCGCGGCAGCTGCACCTGGGGCCCGACCGGGGACGGCTCCGAGGACGGCTGGCGGCTGACGGTCCGGATCCCCCTGGGGACGCCCCGGTGAGCGCCCTCGTACCGGGTGCCCCGGCGGCATCCACCCCGGCGCTGCCTCCCCTGCGTATCGTGCTCGCCGACGACGAGCGGATGGTGCGCACCGCGCTGCGCGCGATCCTGTCCAGCGAGCCGGACCTGGAGGTCGTCGGCGAGGCGGGCACCGGCGCCGAGGCCATCCCGCTGGTCCACGAACTCCGCCCGGACATCGTGCTGATGGACGTCCGGATGCCCGAGATCGACGGCATCCGCGCCACCGAGCGGATCCTTACGACCGTGCCCGAGCCGCCGCGCGTGATCGTCGTGACGACCTTCGAGAACGACAGCTATGTGTACGACGCGCTGCGCGCGGGAGCCAGCGGCTTTCTGCTCAAGCGGGCCCGCGCGGACGAGTTGGTACAGGCGGTGCGGCTCGTGGCGCGCAGCGACTCACTCCTGTTCCCCGCCGCGGTGCGGGCCCTGGCCGCCGCGTATGCCACCGGGCGCGACGGCCGGGCTCGGGCGCTGCGCGACCGGCTCTCCGAGCGGGAGGCCGAGGTGCTGCGGCTGATGACCGCCGGGCTGTCCAACGCCGAGATCGCCGACCGGCTGACCGTCGCCCCGGCCACGGTCAAGACCCATGTGGCCACGGTGCTCGCCAAGCTCGGCGTACGGGACCGCACCCAGGCGGTCATCGCGGCATACGAGTGCGGTTTCGTCAAACCGGGCTGACACGCGGGCGCCCAAGTGATCTGCTGTGACGGATCAAGCGGAAGTGGAAGGTGAGACGCATGGAGTACGCCCGCCTGGGACAGTCCGGGATCAAGGTGTCGCGGATCTGCCTGGGGATGATGAGCTTCGGCGACCCCGAGCACCGCCCGTGGCAGTTGGACATCGACGCGGCACGGCCGATCGTGCGGCGGGCGGTCGAGAGCGGCGTGACGTTCTTCGACACCGCCGATATGTACTCCAACGGCAGAAGCGAGGACGTCACGGGCGAGCTGCTGCGTGAGCTCTTCACCAGCCGGGACGACTATGTGCTGGCCACCAAGGTCTATATGCCGATGGGCCCGGGCCCCAACGACCGCGGGCTGTCCCGGAAGCACATCATGGCGAGCATCGACGCCTCGCTGCGCCGTCTTGGCACCGACCATGTCGACCTCTACCAGATCCACCGGTGGGACCCCGAGACGCCCATCGAGGAGACCATGGAGGCGCTGCACGACGTCGTACGGGCGGGCAAGGCGCGCTATATCGGCGCGTCGTCCATGTTCGCCTGGCAGTTCGCCAAGGCCCAGCACACGGCGGCGGTGGCGGGCTGGACCCGGTTCATCTCGATGCAGAACCACTACAACCTGCTGTACCGGGAGGAGGAGCGGGAGATGAATCCGTTCTGCCTGGACCAGGGCGTGGGGGTGATCCCGTGGAGCCCGCTGGCGCGCGGGCTGCTCACGGGGACCCGCGGCCGGGACGGGGCCGGGACCACGGTCCGGGCGGGCGACGACACGCTGGTCGAGCGGTGGTACGCGGACGCCGAGTTCGACATCGTGGACGCCACCCGTGCCGTGGCCGAGGAGCGCGGGGTGAGCCCGGCGCAGATCGCGCTCGCCTGGCTGCTCGGCAGGCCCGCGGTGACCGCGCCGATCGTGGGGGCCACCAAGGTCGGCCATCTGGAGGACGCGGTCGCCGCGGTCGAGCTGCGGCTCGACGAGCAGGAAGTGGCCCGTCTGGAGGCGCCGTACCGCCCGCGCCCCATCATGGGTCACAGCTGACGGGACGGCTGATGGGACGCGAGCGGTCCGGGCGCAGGCTGAGGCTCGGGCGCCGGCTCGCGCGCGGGCTCAGGCTCCGGCTCGGGCTCAGGTGAGCAGCTGCTCGATCGGGTCGATCCCGAAGTAGAGGACGAACAGCGCCGCCGTCCCCCACAGCAGCCAGTGCACCTCGCGCGCCTTGCCCAGGACCGCCTTGATCAGCACATAGGCGATGAACCCGGCGCCGATCCCGTTGGTGATGGAGTAGGTGAACGGCATGACGACAATGGTGAGGAACGCCGGGATGGCGATGTCGTAGCGCTCCCACTCGATATGCCGCACCTGGCTCATCAGCAGGAATCCCACCGCGATCAGCGCCGGGGTGGCGGCCTGGGCGGGCACCATGGTCGCCAGCGGGGTCAGGAAGAGGGCGAGCCCGAACAGCGCGCCGGTGACCACGCTGGCGAAGCCGGTGCGCGCCCCCTCGCCGACCCCGGCCGCCGACTCGATATAGCTGGTGTTGGACGAGGCGGACGCCGCACCGCCCGCGGCCGCCGCCACCCCGTCGATCAGCAGCACCCGGCCCAGGTTGGGCACGTTGCCGTCCTTGTCCAGCAGCCCGGCCTCGTTGCTCACGCCGACGACCGTGCCCATGGTGTCGAAGAAGTCGGACAGGATCAGGGTGAAGATCAGCAGGACGATGGTGACCACGCCGACCTGCTCGAACGCCCCGAACAGGCTGAAGGAGCCGATCAGGCCGAAGTCCGGGGTGTCGACGACCTTGTCCGGGAGGGAGGGCACGGTCAGCCCCCACGCCTGCGGCTTGATGTCGGCGATCTCATTGATGATGACCGCGACCACGGTCGAGGCGACGATGCTGATCAGGATCGCGCCCTTGACCTTGCGCACCATCAGGGCGATGGTCAGCAGCACCCCGAGACAGAAGACCAGCACCGGCCAGCCGGTCAGCCGCCCGGTCGCGCCGAGCTGGACCGGAACCGAACCCTCCATGCCCGGGATGCGGGTGGCGAAGCCCGCGTCGATAAAGCCGATGAAGGCGATGAACAGGCCGATGCCCACGCTGATCGCCTGCTTCAGCGGCTGCGGGATCGCGTTCATCACCGCCTCGCGCAGCCCGGTGCCCACCAGCACACAGATGATCAGGCCCTCCAGGACCACCAGACCCATGGCGTCGGGCCAGCTCATCTGCGGGGCGATCTGGTACGCGACGACCGCGTTGAGCCCGAGGCCCGCGGCGAGCGCGAGCGGCAGATTGCCGCCGACGCCCATGAGGATCGTCATCACACAGGCGACCAGGGCGGTCGCGGTGACCAGCTGCGCGCCGTCGAGATGAGCGTGGAACTTGTCCTCCGCCTTGCCCAGGATGATCGGGTTCAGCACGAGGATGTAGGCCATCGTGAAGAAGGTGGCGAACCCGCCCCGGACCTCCCGGCCGAGGGTCGAACCCCGCTCGGATATCCGGAAGAACCGGTCAAGTGGACTGCCGGATGGGGCGGTTGGGGCCGGTGCCTTGTCGGTCACCTGTCTTGCCATGTCGTGGCGCTCCTTTAAGCGTGAATCAAACGCGTGCGGGGTGACTGGATTGTGCCCACTACGCGGACCGCTCAGGTTTTCGCCGTGTTACGAGATCAAGCCGTGCTCCGAGATCAACTGGCCGCGCGGTGCGGTGGGCGCCGCGACGGGCGTCACTCCATCGTCGAGCCGATCTCCGAGCCGTCGGCCACGACCAGGAAGCTGGTGACGGGCAGCGAGCCGTCCTGCCGCCGGGCGCCGAGGGCCGTGACGGGGTCGGTGGTGACGAAGGGCGGGGTGGCCGCCCCTCCGGCGCTCCAGCCGCTGCCCCGGCCGGGGCTCCAGTTGTTGCCCTGGGAGACGGCCGCCGGGCCGGCGTCGGCGTTGGTGTCGCCGTTGGAGACGGAGAGGTTGCGCTCGAGCCGGGCGCGGGAGCCGGCGAAGGAGTAGCCGGCGGCCTGGTTGCCGTACGCCGTGGTGCGCCGGAGGCGGATCGCGCCGGTGTTGCCGTTGGCCGAGAAGCCGAACTGGGTGTTGTCCCAGGCTGCGGAGTTCCGTACGACATGGGCGGGCGAGGGGGCCGGGGCGTCGCCGCCGAGCTGGAAGCCGCTGCCGTCGCCCCGGAAGTCGCGGATGCGCCAGCGGTTCTCGCCGTTTCCGAAGGCCCAGGTGTGCTCGATGGTGACCGGGCTGGCCCATCTCCACAGGTCCACGCCGTCGTCGCTGTTGTTGAACGCCCGGACTCCGGTGATCACATTGCCGCTGCCGGAGCCGTGGGTGACGGATATGCCGTCCGCCTGCTTGCCGCCGGTGGCGTCGTCGTGGTTGTCGTACGAGTCCAGATTGCGGATGACGTTGTTGTCGCTGCCCTTGCCGCGCAGAGTGAGCCCGGTGTCGCCGTTGCCGTGGGTGGAGAGGTTGTCGAAGACGGTGCGCGCACAGGAGGTGCAGACCAGGCCGCCGCCGGGGGCGTTGCGGAACTCCATGCCCGAGACGGTCCAGAAGTCGGCGCGGAGCGAGAGCAGCGAGGAGCCGGTGGAGAGCCGCGAGCCGTCGACCCGGACCTGCTCGGCGCGGTACGGCCGCAGCTCGACGCGGTCCCGGGCGGTGCCGTCGACGGAACTGCTGAGGGTCCGGGCGGGGTAGTAGGTGCCGCCGCGCACCTCGATGACGGTGCCCGCCTTCGCGACCGAGAAGGCCTTCTCCAGCGTGCGGTACGGGGATTCGAGCGAACCCGAGGCGCCGTCGTCGCCCTGAGGGGACACATACACGGTCGACGCCACCGCGCTCGCGCCTTCGGGCGCCGCCGTCAGATAGACGCCCGCCACGGCCGATGCCACGATGACGGCGCTGCCCAGCGGCAGCGTACGGTCCTTCCGGCGGCGGTGGCGACCGCGCTTGCGCCTCAGCCCCATGGCAACTCCTGTTCTGCGTCGAGGGAACGGGCCGAGGGATCCTGGTCCGACCCATTCCAAGCTGTAGTTGCCGCCAACCCCAGCTTAGGTTGCCGCGCACTCGCGAATTCTTAGATTACGAAATCGGGATGGTCGCACGAGAGGCCGGGGCAAACCTTGATCATTTCGTGGCCGGAGAAGCCTCCTCGCCGATCAAAGGCGGTCAGACCGCGTACAGGACGGCTCGCACCGGGTCGCGGTGCGCGGCCGAGTGCGAGATCGACTATAGTCGCCTCAGGCAACTAGCTTCCCGACCGAGGCCCAGGAGGCCCGAGATGCAGCCGCGCAGCCCCAGCCGCACCGCCCAGCGGGTCGCCACGCTCCGCGCGGCCCACCAGACGCTGGACCACGGCCGCCTGTTCCACGATCCGCTGGCCGTCCGCATGCTCGGCGCGGACGCCGACGAACTGCTCGGCGAGTTCGACGCGGCCCGCACCGCGCCCGAACGCCGGCGCTTCCGGCTGTTCATCGCCGCCCGCTCGCGCTTCGCCGAGGACCATCTGGCCGCCGCCGTCACGCGCGGCGTACGCCAACTCGTGGTCCTGGGCGCCGGTCTTGACACCTTCGCCTACCGCAATCCGCATGAGGCCGCCGGTCTCGCGGTCTTCGAGGTGGACCACCCGGCCACCCAGGAGTGGAAGCGCGAGCGCCTGTCCAGCGCCGGCATCCCGCTGCCGCCGTCGCTGACCTTCGCACCGGTCGACTTCGAACGGGAGAGCCTGGGCGACGGCCTGGCGGCGGCCGGATTCGACCCGGCGCGACCGGCGTTCTTCAGCTGGCTGGGCGTGGTGCCGTATCTGACCCGCGAGGCGGTGTTCGGCACGCTCGGCCACCTCGCGGGCCTGCCCGGCGGCGCGGAGGCCGTCTTCGACTACAGCGAGCCGCCGAGCGCCATGACACCGCGCGTCCGCGCCGTCCACCACACCCGCGCGGCACGCGTGGCCGCGCTCGGCGAGCCCTTCCTGAGCTACTTCGCACCCGAGGAACTGGCCGCGGACCTGCGGGAGGCGGGCTTCGCGGCGGTGGAGGACCTGGACGCGGTCCGGCTCCTGGCCCGTTACGCCGGCGAGCGCGCCGACGGGAGCGCCGGCCGAGCCCCGGCCGAGGGCAGACGCCGCTCGACGGCACACGTCCTCCGCGTCGCGACCGCCGGTTAGGACCTGTCCGGGCACTCTTCCCGGGCCCCCGACGCCAGGCCGGCCGCCCCGGCTGCCGCCGGGCACCTCCCGCGGTGGTCGGAAGAGCGCGACCGGGGCGCGGCGGTCAGGGCCACCGGGTTGAGGCGACCCGGCCAGGGCGCAGCGCGGTGGGTTGAGGCGACCCGGCCGGGGCGCGGTAGCCGATGTCGCGGGCGCGAGACGGTCGCTCGGACAGGGGCCGCCGGCACGCCGGCGGGCCGAGGGGAGGCCGGGCGGGGCCAGGTATCGCCCGGCCTCCCCGCTTGGGGGGTGGCGGCTGTCAGAGGCGGCCCGCGCCCGCGCGTCCGTCGACGATGCCGGGCACCGCGCCCGGCGCGTCCACGCGGGTGCGCAGCGTCGGCGTCCAGCCCGCGTCATCGCCCAACTGCTCGTCGGGGACGCCCGCGTTGTGGGCAGCGAGGAGACCGGCGGGCTTGCCGCCCACGTAGTTGTTCTTCTCGGTGAGCGCCGTGCCCTTCCACTTCTTGATGACCTTGGCGGGGTCGACCGCGCCGGGCAGCGTGAAGGCGTTGGCCTCGGCGTACAGCTGGGACTCGACGCCGACACCCCAGCTGTAGGCGTAGCCCGCGGCGGGGGCGATGTAGTGGTTGTTGTAGACGTCGACCTTGCCGAAGCGGACCCGCGGGGCGCGTTCGACGATGTTCTTGAAGACGTTGTGGTGGAGGGTGACGCGGAGCTTGCCGCGGTCGGTGGCGCTCGCGCTGTCGCTGTTGCCGATCATCAGCGTCTTGTCGTGGTCGGCGAAGAGGTTCCAGGAGGCGGTGACGAGGTCGGCGCCGCGCACCACGTCCAGTTCGCCGTCGTGCTGCTGGTAGAGCTGGCCGTAGTAGCGGGGCTGGGCGCTGTCGGGGCGGCGGCCGTCGGTGAAGGTGTTGTGGTCGACCCAGACATGGGTGGAGCCGTAGACGACGAGGTTGTCGTACTCGGAGTTCCAGGCGCCGTCCGCGCCGTCGGTCGGGTCCCAGGCGGGGAAGCAGTCGAAGGCGTCCTCGAAGGTGAGGTTGCGGACGATGACGTTGTCCGCGCCGGTGACCTGGAGGCTGGCGCCCAGCAGCCGGGCGTCCCGGCCGACGCCGACGATGGTGGTGTGTGAGGGGACGGCCAGCTTGACGCGCTTCGCCTGGAGCGCGGCGGAGGCGGCGCGGGCGTCCTCCTGGGGGCCGGACGGCTGGGCGTCGCCCCAGGTGGCCGGGTCGTACGCGGTGAGGTAGGCGTCCAGCCTGTAGCCGTCGGTGGCGTAGTCGGCGCAGCTCAGCGGCTTGCCCGCGGCGTCGGTGTTGGCGTCGATGGTGCCCTTGACGTAGATGATGCGCGGGCTGCCGTCGGAGCCGTCGAGTGCCTTGGCGAGCTGGGCCCGGTTGGTGACGGTGAAGGTGTGGGCCTTGTCGGCCTTGGCGCCGCCGGTCGTACCGCCGTCGGCGGAGGCCCAGCCGTCGCCCGCCGGGAGGGTGCCGCGTACGGGCGCCGTGGGGGCTGCGGGGGCTGCCGTGGCGGGTCCGGCGGCGAGTACGAGGGCGGCGCAGCAGAGCACCGAGGCGAGCGAGGCGACGCGGGCATGACATCTGGGAGTGCGCATGGTCCGGCTCCTTGCGAACGTGTGGAGGCGTGCGGGGCTTACGGGGCATACGGGGCGTACGGGCGTACGGGGAAGGGACGGTGACGGGGCGCGGGGCGCGGGGCGCTACCAGGTGATCCAGCTGTCCGGGATCGCCTCGTCCAGGCGGCGTACGTCGGACGGGGCCAGCACGCCCTTGGCCCTGAGCTCGCGCGCCACCAGGCGGGCCACCTCGATCGCGCCGTGCGGCTGGAAGTGGGTGTTGTCCTGCTTGCCGTTTGGGTAGTTGGGCGACTCCCCCGGGTCGAGCCAGTTGAAGCAGCCCTTGGTGCCCTCGGGCCCGAGCCGCTGCCACAGGGCGATGCTCGACGCCTGTACGTCGATCAGCGGCACCCCTTCGGCCCGGGCGAGGGAGCGCACCGCGTCGGGGTAGGCGCCGTGCGTGGGCTGGGCGGTGCCCGCCGCGTCGAACTTACGGCGCTCGACGGAGGTCAGCAGCACCGGGCGGGCGCCGCGGTCGCGCGCCCCGTCCACGTACAGCCGCAGATACTGCGGATAGGTGGTGGCCGGATCGGTGCCCCGGGCCGGGTCGTCGGTCTTCTCGTCGTTGTGGCCGAACTGGATGAACAGGAAGTCGCCGGGCCGGATGGCGGTCAGGATCGCCGCCAGCCGCCCCTCGTCGTAGAAGCTCTTCGAGCTGCGGCCGTTGACGGCGTGGTTGGCCACCCGCAGCCGGTCGGCGAGGAAGAAGGGCAGGGCCATCCCCCAGCCGGTCTCCGGGGCCGCCGAGGCGGCCTTCGTGGCGGCGGTGGAGTCGCCCGCGAGGTAGACGGTCACCTCGGCGCGGGGCCTGCCGCGCCCACCGGAGCGGGCCTGGGCGGTGCCGGTCGCGGCGAGGGCGAGCGGGACGGCGGCGAGCGACGCCGCCGCGTGTCTGCGGGAGAGTGCCATGGCGTGCGAATGCCTTTCGTCCGGGTCACGGGTTCACGGATTCAGGGGTGCACGGGAGTGGGGGGTGGGCGCGGGCCGGCCGTCGGCGTACGGCGGCCGGCCCGCGACGCTTACGCGCCTCAGTTGTGCTTTTTCCAGTCCGCCTGGGCCGCGTTGAGCTCCTTGGCGACCTTGTCGCAGAAATCCTTGGCGCTCATCTTGCCGAGCAGCACCTTCTGGAAGTTCGGCTCGTTGTCCGCCTTGCTGATGGTGTTCCAGTCCGGCAGGTAGTACGGCAGCTGCACCACCTTGGTCTGCGGGTCGCTGAGCGACTGCAGCGCCGCCTTGGTCGGCGGGGCCTGCTGGATCCAGGCGTCGTTCGCGGCGTCGACATTGGCCGGGATGGCGCCGACGTCCTCGTTCCAGAGGCTGTTCATCTCCGCGGAGGCCGCGAACTCGATGAACTTCCAGGCCGCCGCCTTGTTCTTGCTCGCCTTGAACAGGCCGAGGCCGTCGACCGGGTTGGAGACGATGGTGCGCGGCTGCCCCTCGGCGGACGGCGGCATCGGCACACCGGCGATCTTGTCCTTGCCGAACGCCTTCACATGGTCGTTGTAGCTGCCGAGGTTGTGCTGCAGCATGCCGATGTCACCCTGGTCGAACTCGGCGACCATCTTGGTGAAGTCGTTGTTCAGGTCGGCCTCCGGGGTGGCCTTCTTGAAGAGGGCGACGTACTTCTCCAGCGCCGCCACGTTCTTGGGGTCGTTGAGGGTGGTCTTCTCGCCGTCCCAGAAGGTGTCGATCCCGGACTGGGCGTACATCATCTCCATCGCCTGCGCGATGGACCCGGCCCCGCCGCGCAGGGTGAAGCCGAACTTGTTCTTGTCCTGGTCGGTCAGCTCGTCAGCGGCCTTGTAGAAGTTGTCCCAGCTGGTCGGCGCGGGCAGGTTCTTCGCCTTGAACAGATCGGTCCGGTACCACAGGGTGCCCTGGTTGGCCGAGGTCGGGACGGAGAACATCTCCTTGTCGTCGCCACCGGCCGCGCGGACGCTGTCCACCATGTTCTTGACGAGCTTGCCCTTGAGCGAGCTGTCCTGGATGCGGTCGCCGACCGGCTCCAGGGCGCCCTGGACGACGAGGTTGGCCAAGTACGCCGTGCCCACGCCGCCCACGTCGGGCAGGCTGTCGTTGCCGCCCTGGATGGCCGTGCTGTACTTCGACTGGACGTCGGCGATCGGGATCGGCACGTACTCGACCTCGATGTCCGGGTACTTCTTCTCGAACTTGGCGATGATCTGCTTCCAGATCGCGGTGCGCGGGCCGCCGTTGTTGTCCCAGAAGACGATCTTGCCCTTGCCGGACCCCTCCGACCCGGAGCTCGACCCGTCGTCCCCGCACGCGGTGGCGGAAAGGGCGAGGGCGAGCGTCACGGCCACGGCGGCGACGCCGCGTACGGCTGGTATCGGGTGCTTTCTCATCGGGTTCATTCGCATGGTGCGCATCTCCTAGCGGTGAGTCTGGGGTGCCCAGCCGTCGCTGCCCGCGAGGTAGTCGGCCACCTCGTGGTCCGCGGCGTCGGCGTCCGTCATCCGCGGTCGGTCGGCGGACGGGGCGGCCCCCGGTCCGGTGTTGCGGTACTCGCTGAAACGGGCTTCCTGCCACGGAAATCCGCCCATGTCCGTCCACGGAGAGGACTTGATCGCGGCGGGCAGCCAGGTGTCGCGGATCAGCACCTGGGCGATGGCGTCCGGCTCACCGCCGGGGTGCCAGGGGCGGCCGAGGTGGAAGGTCTGGTCGGGCGCGTCGCTGACGATCCGGCTCCGGGTGATGAGAAAGCCGTACGGATTGCCCTTCCAGGTGCTCGCGGCGGTGATGTAGCCGTTGTTGCTGTCGCTGCCGCGGCTGAGCGCCTTGATGGTGGAGCGCTCGATGACGGTGGTGGCGCGCCCGTAGATGAAGTCGACGTCCCCCTCGATGTACGCGTCGCGGAGGTAGACGCGGCTGACGGTGGTCAGCTTGGGGCTGTCGGTCATCAGGGTGTCCTGGTTGCCCTTGAAGGCCGTGTCCGTGAAGACGATCCGGTCGCCGGTCGTCTTCATGGCCAGCGCCTGCTCGCCCTTGAGGTCGTGGGCGGCCTCGTCGAAGTCGTTGACGAAGGTGAGGTGGCGGGCGGTCACATCGCTCGCGGCGATCAGGACGGTGGCGCTGCCGGTGGAGCCGCCGTACTCGGCGGGGGTGTCGTGGACGATGACGGTGTCGCCGCGGTCCCGTCCGGTGCCCAGGAAGGTGAGGTGCGGTCTGTCGGCCGGGACGCGGACCTGCTCGCGGTAGGTGCCGGGCGCGATGGCGATCGTGATCCGGCCGTCGTTGCCCGACGGTACGGCGTTGACGGCGGCCTGGACGGTACCGAAGTCGCCGGAGCCGTCGGCCGCGACGCGCAGCACGGTGTCGGTGCCGAGGCTGTTCCGCGGTCCGGAGAACTTCTTCACCAGGGCGGGCACGGCGGCGGCCGGGTCGAGCCGGTACGGGTAGAAGTCGCGCGGGTCGAAGGCGGTGCCCCGGGTGTCGTGGCGGCCCGTGGTGTCGCGGGCGATGCTGCCGCGCTGGACCAGCTCGGCGGTCTCGTCGGCCTGGTAGGGGTTGCGTATCCCGTCGTAGTAGCTGTTCTCGATCACCATCTTGGTCCGGCCGCGGGACCAGTTGCCGTACGTCCACACCGGGTCCTCGTCCCGGTACTGGGCGGACAGGTAGTTGTTGTAGAGGTGGGCGTGGGCGGCGTTGTCGATGGACGGGCTGCGCTGCTTGATACCGGTGAACCAGTTGTGGTGCACGGTGATGTTCGTGGTCACGTTGTCGGTCCAGCCGAGGCCGAACGCCTTGTTGTGGTTCTTGAAGACGTTCCAGGAGACCGTGATGTAGTCGCTGTCCTTGCGGATGTCGAGCAGTCCATCGCCCATGTGGGTGAGCGTGTTGTGGTCGATCCACACGTGGTGGACGGTGTCCATCTGGATCGCGTCGAAGTCCTGGGTCTTGCCGTCCCAGTCGCCCTCGACGTAGCTGTCCCGGATGGTGAGGTTCCGGATGATGACGTTGTGGGTGCCGGGGTTGAGGTGGAGCTCGCCGTGGACGATCTCCCCGGTGGTGCCCACGCCGATGAGGGTCTTGTTGGAGGCGACGATGATGTCGGAGCCGAAGGGGGATACGTCGATGGAGCCTGCGATGCGGATGATGTAGGGGTCGGGGGAGGCGGCGTAGGTGGTGAGGTCTTGCTGGGTGCGGACGGTTACTACTTCGCCGCCGGCGCCGCCTGTTGTGCCGCCTGCGGTGGCGGCGAAGCCGTCGGGTTTGTCGGGCCAGGTTTTGGTTGTGGCTTGCGTTTTGTCTTGTGCTTGCGCTGTGGGGGCCTGGAACGCTGGTAGTAGCGTCAGGAGTGTGGCCAGCAGTACGGCAGTGGGTCCCAAGGGTCGCGCCGTTGTTCTTGCTGTGCGTGGCCGTCTGCGGGTGGGGTTGTGCCCACCCGTCCCTCCCCCAGCTACCGCTGGGAGGTGCCCCCTCTGCGGGACGATTGCCCACAACCTCATGAGGCTGTTCCTTCCGTATGGAAGTTTTTGAACTCGGCGTGGCCCGGTGTTCCCTGGCCCTTGGGGGCTGTGGCGAAGAGACCGAGGAGGGCGCCCACCCAGCGCCAGGGGGTGGCGGCGAAGACGGGGCCGGAGGGGTGCCAGTCGTTGGCCGTGCCCGTGTTGGTCAGGAAGCGGCAGCGGGCCCCGCGGGCGACCTCGATCCGGAGCTGGGCCCGGCCGTCAGGGGCGTCGCGTGGGGGTTCGGCGTCACGTTCGCGTTCGGTGGCGACGTCGGCGAAGCGGTGGACGAGGCGGGTTCCGTTCGCCGTACGCTCCAGGCCGATCCAGCCGAACGCGTCGCCCAGGAGGGCGAGTCCGGCCTTGGCGCCCGGCACCTCGCTGTGCAGGGACAGCTCGACCGTCACCGTGAACTCCTCCGCGGGCAGCCGCTGCACCAGCACGTTCGGCAGCCGCCGCAGGTCGTCCGCGTCCGCGGTGCGGTGGCAGGTCAGCCACAGGCCGTCGCCGCTGTGGGCGGTGGTCCAGCCCGGGGCCGGGTTGGCCGTCCACGACCACTGGCGGCCGTACCGCCCGCCCGGGAAGCCGTCGTCGGTCGCCGGGGCCTCGGGGGGCTGCGGATCCGCTTTGGGTTTGCGGTACGTGGCGACGGGCTCACCGCGGTCGCCCATCACGGGCCAGCCGTCCTCGGCCCACTCCATGGGCTGGAGGTGCACCACGCGCCCGTACGCGCCGCGCTGCTGGAAGTGGAGGAACCAGTCCTCGCCCGCCGGCGTGTCCACCCAGGCCCCCTGGTGCGGGCCGTTGATGTCGGTACGGCCCTGGGCGAGGACGGTGCGGTGTTCGTACGGGCCGAAGAAGTCACGCGAGCGCAGCGCGCCCTGCCAGCCGGTCTCCACGCTCCCCGCCGGGGCGAGGATCCAGAACCAGCCGTCCCGCTGGTAGAGCTTCGGCCCTTCGAGGGTGAACCAGCCGGGGATGGCGTCCGCGTCGACGATCAGTGTGCCCTCGTCCAGCAGTGCCGTGCCGTCGGGGCTCATCCGGTGGCCGGTGAGCCGGTTCTTGACCCCGGCACGGGATTTGGCCCAGGCGTGGACCAGGTAGGCCGCGCCGTCCTCGTCCCACAGCGGGCAGGGGTCGATCAGGCCCTTGCCGCCCTTGAGCAGATGTGGCCTGGTCCATGGGCCGCGCGGGTCGGGGGCGTTGATCTGGTAGATGCCCGTGTCGGGGTCGCCCCAGAAGATCCAGAAGCGGTCGTCGTGGTGGCGGATGCTGGGTGCCCACACCCCGCAGTCGTGCCGTGGGGCGGCGAACGCCTCCTCGGGTTGGAGGCGTTCCAGGGCGTGCCCGATGAGCCGCCAGTTGACCAGGTCGCGGGAGTGCAGGATCGGCAGGCCGGGGGCGCGGCCGAAGCTGGAGGCGGTGAGGTAGTAGTCGTCGCCGACCCGGATGGCGTCCGGGTCCGACCAGTCGGCGTTCAGCACGGGGTTGCGGTACGTGCCGTCGCCCTGGTCGGCCCGCCACACCGGCCCGTTCGCCGACGTGTTCGCCGACGTGTTCGCGGATGGGCTCATACGGTCGCTCCCTTGTCGGACAGCTGCGCCCCGATCCGGGCCGCCGTCTGGCGGTCCAGGCGGCCGTCGGCGACCGCGGTGACGATGCGCCGGGTGACGGTGTCGGCGGGGGCGATGGCCAGCCGCCGGTCCCAGGCGAGGGCCGAGCCGACGCCCGGGTAGTCGCAGGTGCGGACGAACCAGGGGTCGGCGCGGGTGTCGCCGGTCGCCCCGGCGAACACCAGGGTCCAGTCCTCGGCCGCGAGCGCCAGCCAGTCCGAGGGTCTGCCGTGCACCGCGGCCTCGCCCTCGCCGTCCGCGCTGAAGACCCGCGGCGGCTCGGCGCGGCGCGGCGCGCGCCAGAAGAAGCCGCCGTAGCCCGCGCCGGGGCGGCCGTTGGTGGCCGGGCTGCCGATGGTGACGGTCTCCCCGGTCACATTGGTGAGGGCGGTGGTGAAGTCGAGCGCCCAGCAGCCGTCGGCGCCGTGCGAGAGGGCGCGCACCGCGACCGTGCGCCGCTCCAGCAGGATCTGCCGCCCGCCCGCGACCCAGGACAGCTCCTGCACGAAGCCGTCCGGGTCGCGCAGCAACCAGCCCAGGTGGCGCTGCGAGCCGTGGTTGTCCAGTTCGGTGGGGCCCTGGCCGCGCACATAGGTGCGGCCGCCCCAGAAGTTGCGCCCGGCCAGGTCCGGGACGGCCACGCCGACGCCCAGGTGGTGCGGGTGGTCGGCGGGGCGCGACTCGGTGACGGTGATGCCGCCCAGGGTCCGTACGGGGTGCAGATACGGGCGGGGGGAGAGGGTGTCGGGGAGCTGCGGGCGGTGGGTGTAGGTGCCGACGGGGCGTCCGTCGCAGCGCAGCACGGTGCAGGGGGGCCGGTTGGTCAGGGAACGGTTCATGTGTGGGGGACCTCCGCGGGGGGTGCGGCCCAGGGGGCGCGCAGTTCCGAGTAGAGGGCGAGGCGTTCCGCGCCGGCGGCGACCAGGCGGTCGATGCCCGGTACGACGCGGCGCTTCGCCGAGGGCGCCGCGCCGATGCCCGGCTCGGTGCGCCAGGCGTCCGCGGGGAGCCGGACCGGATCGGGGGCGGTGCGGATGGCTTCGACGACGCGCATGAACGCGCCGGTGCGGTGTGGGGGGACGAGCAGTTCGGTGCCGTCGCGCAGATGCGCGACCAGGTTCTCCAGGAGGTCGGTCCTGGGGTGGTCGGTGGTCTCCGGCTCGTGTCCCGGGCGCTCCAGGAGCACCCGGTCGAGCTTGTACCAGAAGGTGATCCGGCCGCGGTCGCCGTGGATCAGGACGTACGGCTCGCCGGGCTGCTCGGCGCAGAGCGTGGCGGCGACGGTGACGGTGGTGGCGCGGCCGGTGGTGGTGTTGCCTGCGGTGCGCAGCCGTACGCAGGAGGTGTCGTCGGCCTCGATGTCGTTGGCCCGGAACAGCTCCAGCTCGATGGAGGTGATGTCCTCGGCGCGGTCGGCGCCGTCGATGCGCAGGGCGGTGGCGACGGCGTGGGCGAGGGGGTTGGTGAGTACGCCGTCGATGACGTCCCGGCCGTCGAGGGAGCGGTGTCCGGCCCAGGGGGCGCGGGTGTAGTAGCCCTCGTCGCGGGCCCAGGCGCCGGCCGCGCCGATGCCGGTGACCTCTCCGATGGCGCCGTCGGAGATGAGTTTCCGGATCGCGGTCAGGGCGTGGGAGCCGAGCGACTGGAAGCCGATCTGACAGGCGGTGCCGAGTCTGTCCAGGCCCTCGGTCATGCGGGTGAACTCGGCGTACGAGGGCGCGGGGGGCTTCTCCAGCAGCAGGTGGGCGCCGCGGCCGGCGGCGGCGAGGGCGAGGTCGGCGTGGGTGTGGATGGGGGTGCAGATGATGGCGATCCGCGCACCCGTACGGGTCACCAGGTCGGCCAGGTCGGCGGACTGTTCGGGGGCGGGGGTGCCGAGGCCGGCGAGGCCGTCGCCGAGCTCTTCGGCGGTCAGGGGGGTGAGTTCGCAGACTCCGGCGAGCCGGACCAGGCCCTGGGCGGTCAGCCGCCGGATGTTCTCCAGGTGCCAGCGGCCGTGGCCGCGGGCCCCGGCGAGTACGAGGGGGGTGGGTTCCATGGCCGCCTCTCAGCCGATCCGTCCGGCGCCCGCGCCGCGCGCCACGTCCTTGGCCGCCTTCGCGGCGCCGTCGATCCGGCCGTGCAGGGCGGGGGTCCAGCCCACGTCGGGGTCCAGGTCGCGTTCGCTGCCGGAGTTGTACGAGTTGTGGATGGCCAGCAGGTCGACGGGGTAGCCGTTGAACTCAGCTCCGCTCTGGTGCAGGGCGCTGCCGTTCCAGCTCTTGACCAGGTCGGCGGCCTCGATGTGGCCGGGCGTGGTGAACGCGTTGTTCTCGGCGTAGATCCGCGACTCGGTGGACACGCCCCACGAGTAGCGGTAGTCGGCGCCCCCGGGGACGTCGTAGGCGTTGTTGTAGACGTGGACCTGGCCGAAGCGGACCCGTGGGGCGCGCTGGACGACGCCCTTGAAGCTGTTGTGGTGGAGGGTGACCCGCAGTTTGCCGCGGTCCGTGGTGACGTTGTCGCCGTTGCCGATGAGCATCGCCTTGTCGTGGTCGGCGAACCGGCTCCAGGAGACGGTCACCAGATCCGAGCCGTTGGTGATGTCCAGCAGCCCGTCGTGGCGAAGGTAGTTGCGGCCGAAGTAGGTGGGCTCGGCGGCGTCGGGGTGTCCCTTGTCGCTGAGGGTCACATGGTCGACCCAGACGTGGCTGGCGCCGCGCAGCCAGATGTTGTCGTACGCGGTCTTCCAGTCGCCGAGGCCGCCGGTGTTGGGCTGCCAGACGGGGAAGCAGTCGTAGGCGTCGCGCAGTTCGAGGTTGCGGACGATGACGTTGGCGGCGTCCTTGACCTGGAGGCTCGCGCCCTTGAGGACGGCGTCCCGGCCGAGGCCCACGAGGGTGGTGTTGGAGCCGACGGCCAGCTCGACCCGCTCGGCCTGGCGCGCGGCGGAGGCGGCGCGGGCCTCCTCCTGCGGGCCGGAGGGCTTCTGGCCGCCCCAGGTGCGGGGGTCGTAGGCGGTCAGGTACTTCTCGGTGGTGTAGCCGTCGGTGGCGTAGTCCGCGCAGCTCAGCGGGCGCCCCTGGGCGTCGGTGTTGGCGTCGATGGTCCCCCGGACATAGATGATCTTCGGTACGGGGCTGCCGCCGTCCAGCGCGGCGGCCAGCTGCGCCCGGGTCCGTACGGTGAACACCTGCGCGTCGTCGGCCGCGGCCCCGCCGGTGGTCCCGGCGCCCTCCGCCGCCCATCCGTCGTCCGCCCCGAGCACATCGCGCCCGAGGTCTCGGCCGAGGTCACGACCGGGGGCGGGGGCGGAGCCACGGCCGTAGTCGTGGCTGGGCGCGGGCGGCTCGGCCTGCGCCCCGGCGGGCAGGGCCAGCGCGATCAGCACGGCGGCCGGCGCGGCGGCGGCCAGCGCCGTCGTACCGAGCCGGGTCCACCCCGTGCGCTTCGCGCGCGATTTCGCTGGAACCCCCCGTCCCTGGGGGTGCGCCATGCGCATCTTCGGACCTCCTTGTCCGCGAGAGTCGTACTCCGATCGGCGGCGTTACGGCCTGGCGCCTAGCCCTTGACCGCGCCCGCGCTGAATCCGGTGATCAGCCACTTCTGGATGAAGGCGAACACGATGACGACGGGCACGGCGGCGATCACTCCGCCCGCCGCCAGTGCGCCCAGGTCGACGCTGTCCGACCCGATCAGCGTGTTGAGGCCGACCGGGATGGTCTGCTTGTCCTGGGAGCTGAGGAACATCAGGGCGAACAGGAAGTGGTTCCAGCTGTGGACGAAGGCGAAGGAGCCCACCGCGATCAGGCCGGGCCGCAGCAGCGGCAGCACCACCGCGCAGAAGGCGCGGAAGCGGCCGCAGCCGTCCACCCATGCCTGTTCCTCCAGGGACACCGGCACGTTCCTGATGAAGCCGCTGATGAGGATCATGGACAGCGGCAGCTGGAAGACCGTCTCCGCGATGACCACGCTCCCCAGCGAGTTGATCATCTGCAGGTTCTTGAAGATCTCGAAGAGCGGAACCAGCATCAGCGCGCCGGGGATGAACTGCGAGGCCAGCAGCGCCAGCATGAACGCCTTTTTGATCTTGAAGTCGAAGCGCGCCAGGGCGTAGCCGCCGGCCAGGGCGACCGCCGTGGTCATCACCAGCGAGGAGACTCCGACGATCATGCTGTTCTGGAAGAAGATCCCGAAGCTTCGCTCGTTCCAGACCTTGGCGAAGTGCTCGCCGGTCATCGGCCAGGGCACCAGCGAGGTGGAGCCGGCCGGGCGCAGCGCGAACAGCAGCATCCAGTAGAACGGGATCAGGGTGAACAGCAGATAGAGGGCCAGCGGCAGATAGATCTGCCAGCGCGGCACGCCCTGGTCGATCCCGCGCCCGCGCTTCTTGCCCTTGTGCGCGTCCAAAGCGGTGGCGGGTGCGGGGGCGAGGCCCTTCTCCGCGAGTGCGGTGGTCACTTGGTGTCGCCTCCGAACTTGCTCAGGCGCAGATAGAGAATCGAGCAGAAGAGAAGGATCACGAAGGCGACGGTGGTCAGCGCGGAGGCGTAGCCGAAGTCGTGTCCGTCGATGCCGGTGTTGGCGACATACAGCGGGAGGGTGGTGGTCTGCCCGGCCGGGCCGCCGCCGGTGAGGGTGTAGAGGAGGTCGACGTTGTTGAACTCCCACACCCCGCGCAGCAGCGTGGAGAGGATGATCGCGTCCTTCAGATGCGGCAGGGTGATGTGGAAGAACTGCCGCATCCGGCCCGCGCCGTCGACCGAGGCCGCCTCGTACAGATCCTTCGGGATGGACTGCAGATCGGCCAGGATGAGGATGGCGAAGAACGGGACGCCGCGCCAGAGTTCGGCGAGCACGGCCGCCCAGAAGACGGTGCCGGTGTCGGAGAGCACCGAGGTGCCGTAGCTGCCGATCCCCGCGTCCGCCAGATAGCGGCTGATGCCGGTGGACGGGTTGTAGAGCAGCATCCAGATGGTGGTGGTCAGCACCCCGGACACGGCCCAGGGCGAGAAGACCAGGGCGCGGGCGATGCCGCGGCCGATGAAGGTCTGGTTGACCAGCAGGGCGAGCGCGAGTCCGAGGACGAGTTGCAGCAGCACCTCGGTGACGACCCATTTGCCGCTGAAGGCGAGGGTGTCCCAGAACTGCGGGTCGTCCGTGAAGATCTTGGTGAAGTTGTCCAGGCCCGCGTAGCCGTTCCGCCAGGGCTTGGTGACGTTGTAGTTCTGCAGGCTGTAGTAGAGGACGCTGAGCATCGGATAGGCGATGAAGCCCAGCATCAGCAGCCCCGCGGGGGCGATCAGCAGATACGGGAGGCGGCGGGCGGAGCCTTTGCCTTTGGTACCGCTCATACGGCTGGTGCGGCGCCGGGTGACCCGGGGTGGTTTCGCCACGGCGTCGGCCATGACTGCTTCTCCGTTCTCAGGGGTGCACGGTCGGGCGGGTGAAGCGCTTACCGAATGTTGTTCGGTATGTCGTGCAAAAAAATTGCTGCTCAGAGGGGAGTTCAGCCCGCGTATGGCTCGGGGTCCACGCCGGGGGCGGAAAGGAAGCGGAAGTCGCAGCCGGTGTCGGCCTGGGTCATCTGCTCCTGGTAGAGCGCGCCGTAACCGCGGGCGTAGCGGGGCGGGGGCGGTGTCCAGGCCGCCCGGCGCCGCTCCAGCTCGGCGTCGTCGACCTCCAGGCGCAGCGTGCGCGCCTCGACGTCGAGGGTGATCAGATCGCCGGTGCGGACGAGGGCGAGCGGCCCGCCGACGTACGACTCGGGGGCGATATGCAGCACACAGGCGCCGTAACTGGTCCCGCTCATCCGCGCGTCGGAGATGCGGACCATGTCCCGCACCCCCTTCTTGAGGAGGTGGTCGGGGATCGGCAGCATGCCGTACTCCGGCATCCCGGGGCCGCCGAGCGGGCCGGCGTTGCGCAGCACCAGCACGCTGTCCTCGGTGATGCCGAGGGCGGGGTCGTTGATGGTGGCCTGCATCGTCTTGTAGTCGTCGAAGACGACGGCCGGGCCGGTGTGTTCGAGCAGCCGCTGCTCGCAGGCGATGTGCTTGATGACCGCGCCGTCGGGGCACAGATTGCCACGCAGCACCGCCACCCCGCCCTCGCTCGCCCGCGGGTTGTCGAGCGGGCGGATGACCTCGGGGTTGTGGACGAGGGCGCCGTCGAGCTGTTCGCGCAGGGTGGTGTGGGCGACGGTCGGGCGGTCCAGGTGCAGGACGTCCTTCAACTGGGCCAATTCGGCGAGGAAGCCGGGCAGGCCGCCCGCGAAGTAGAAGTCCTCCATAAGATAGCGGCCGCCGGGGCGGAGGTCGGCCAGCACCGGGACGGTACGGGCGATCCGGTCGAAGTCGTCGAGGGTGAGCCGCACCCCGGACCGCCCGGCCATGGCGATCAGATGGATCACGGCGTTGGTGGAGCCGCCGAGCGCGAGGACGGTGGCGACCGCGTCCTCGTATGCCTCACGGGTGAGGATCCTGGAGAGCTTGAGGTCCTGCCAGACCAGTTCGACGATGCGCAGCCCCGAGTCCGCGGCCATCCGCTCGTGTCCGGAGTCGACGGCCGGGATGGAGGAGGCGCCGGGGACGGTGACGCCCAGCGCCTCGGCGGCGGCCGTCAGCGTCGAGGCGGTGCCCATGGTCATGCAGTGGCCGGGTGACCGGGCCAGGCCGCTCTCCAGCTCGGACATCTCGCAGTCGCCGATTAACCCGGCCCGCTTGTCGTCCCAGTACTTCCACATATCGGTGCCCGAGCCCAGCACCTCGTTGCGCCAGTGGCCCGGCAGCATCGGCCCGGCCGGCACGAACACGGTCGGCAGGTCGGCGGTGGCGGCCCCCATCAGCAGCGCGGGGGTGCTCTTGTCGCAGCCGCCCATGAGGACCGCGCCGTCCACCGGGTAGGAGCGCAGCAGTTCCTCGGTCTCCATGGCGAGCAGATTGCGGTAGAGCATGGGCGTCGGCTTCTGGAAGGTCTCCGAGAGCGTCGACACCGGGAATTCCAGCGGGAATCCGCCGGCCTGCCACACCCCGCGCTTGACCGCCTGCGCGCGGTCCCGCAGATGGACGTGGCAGGGGTTGATATCGCTCCAGGTGTTGAGGATCGCGATGACCGGCTTGCCCAGGTGCTCCTGGGGGAGGTAGCCGAGCTGGCGGGTGCGGGCCCGGTGGCTGAAGGAGCGCAGGCCGTCGGTGCCGTACCACTGGTGGCTGCGCAGTTGTTCGGGCGTCTTCCTACCGGAGCTCGTGGGGATTTGGGGGGTCGCGGGCGTCATATCGCCCATCCCTGGACCAGCGCGGCGACCTCGGCGCGCTGCGGTTCGGGCAGCGCGCTGCTGGGCGGGCGGATGTCGCGGCGGCACAGACCGAGCGCGGCAAGCGCTTCCTTCACGACGCTGACGTTGTTGGCCGACTGGTGGGCGGCGCGCAGATCCTCGAACGGCCGGATCTGCTCCCACACCTTCATCGCGCCCGCGTAGTCCCCGGCGCGCAGCGCGCCCAGCATGTCGAGCGAGACGTTCGGGGCCACGTTGACCAGTCCGGAGGTGAAGCCGGTGGCGCCGACGGCCCAGTACGAGGGCGCGTACAGCTCGGCGAGCCCGGCCACCCAGACGAACCGGTCGAGCCCCGCGTCGCGGGCCACCGCGGCGAAGCGCGCGGCGTCCGGGACCGCGTACTTGACGCCGATGACGTTGGGGCAGGCCTCGCCGAGCCGGGCGATGGCGGCCCCCTCGATCAGTGGGTTGCGCAGATACGGCACCACCCCGAGCTCGGGGACGGCATCGGCGATGGCGCGGTGGTAGTCGACCCAGCCGTCCTGGGAGACGTAGGGGTGCACGGGCTGGTGCACCATCACCATCCCGGCACCCACCTCGCCGGCGTGCCGGGCGGCCTCGACCGCGGTGGCCACATCGTGGCCGACGCCGACGAGGACGGCGGCCCGGTCGCCGGTCTCCGCCACGGTCAGTTCGGTGACCAGTCGGCGCTCGGCGAGGGTGAGGGCGTAGAACTCGCTGGTGTTGCCATTGGGGGTGACGGCCCGTACACCGCCGTCCAGGAGCCGGCGCAGCAGGGCGCGGTAGGTGTCCTGTTCCACGGCGCCCTCGGCGTCGTACGGAGTCACCGGGATCGCCACGATGTCCGCGAGCGCCGCCCTCAGTGGTGAGTGGTCCATACGTGCCTGTCCCTTCTGGTCGGGCCGGTACGCGGCGGAGCCGCATACCGACAGGGGCCTGTTGGGCCGGGGACGGTGGCGGGTGGGGGTGGGTCGCGTGGGCACGTGCGGGACCGTCCCCTCATCGCACGCGCCCACGCGGTCTAGGGGGCGGCCTCCGCGGCCCGGGCGGCGCCCGGGGCCAAACCGTCCGCGCCTTCCGGGCGTTCGGGCACTTCCGCGACTTCCGCGACTTCCGGGACTTCCGGGACTTCCGGGAAGGCGCGCCGGACGAATGAGGCGATGTGGTCGTACAGGGCGGCGGCCGCGCCGTCCGCGTCGCCGTCGAGCGCGCGGGCGAGGATCTCGCGGTGCTCGTCCGCCTCCCGCTCCCAGGACGGAACGGCCTGCCAGGCGATGGCGGAGACAAGGGCCGCCTGATCGCGCAGTTCGTCGAGGATCCCGGCCAGCAGAGGGTTGCCGCAGGGCAGATACAGCGCGCGGTGGAAGTCGCGGTTGGCCAGCGAGCGGCCGGCCGGATCGGCCGCGGCGGCGGAGCGCTCCAGGGCGGCGCTCGCACCGGCCAGGTCGGCGCGCGTGGTGACGGTGCGGCGCAGCGCCTCGGGCTCGAGCAGCAGGCGCACGTCGTAGACGGCGTGGGCCATGGCGGTGTCGACGGTGCGTACGGTCGCGCCCTTGTACTCGCTCATCACGACGAGCCCGCGGCCGGCGAGGGTCTTGAGGGCTTCGCGGACCGGGGTCTTGGAGACGCCGAACTGGGCGGCCAGCTCGGTCTCGACGAGGGGCTGGCCGGGCCGTAGCCGTCCGGTGAGGATCCCGTGCTTGACCGCCTCCAGTACGTACTGCGTACGGGAGGGGATCGGGCTCGGCGCAATGTCCATGGGGCTCTCAGATCTCACATATCGCGTCTCATATATGACGTACGAAGTACGACGCGATGAAATTAGGGCCACCCCAGGGGTTCGTCAACGGTTCTGACAAAAATATCCCGGGGCGGCCCGAAGTGAGTTGATGGAGCGTCAGGAGCCCTCGGCGGAACTCAGGGAAGCTCAGCAGACTTCAGGGAAGCCGTTCGAGGGCGGTGCGCACGGCGGCGAGGTCCGCGTCGGAGGCGAGTCCGGCGTGGTAGAGCCGGATTTCGTCCGCGCCGAGGCCGACCGCGTGGGTGGCGTCGGCTTCGAGGGTGCCCGGGCTGCCGCCCATGCCGGCGACGACGGTGAAGTTCGCCGCCAGGGTGGTGCGTTCGGTCTTGTGCGGGACGAAGGGGGTCAGCACATCGACCCGCGCCGCGTCGTTCCCGGTGCAGGGCAGCACGACGCCGTCGGCGTGGTCGAGGATGCCCGCGGGGTCCACCCCGACGTTCGCGCCGAAGCGGTGGGGCGCCGGGTCGGCGTGCAGCAGCACCTGGAACTCGCCGCTCGCAGCCTCCCGTACGGCAGCGACGGCGTCCCGCTGCAGCTCGGCCGCGACCCGGTCGCGCCAGGTGGCGAAGGTGGCGACGTGGTCGGCGCCGAGCAGCTTCTCCACCTCGGCCCACTCCGCGGCCCGATCGCCCCCGCCCTGGGTCTCCTCCCCCGACCAGATCGGCCGCAGCGCGCGCCGCACCGCCTGCCGCAGCTCCTCAGGGTCGGCGCCGAGCGAGGCGTAGCCCGCGTGGCAGCTGTCGCAGAAGCACAGCGACATCAGATACTGGGCCGCGCCGCCGAGCGGCACCCCGCCGATCTTGTCGTGCGCGTGCAGATGCGTGACCCCGTACCAGCCGCAGGACTCCAGCTCGGTGCCGCGGGTGCCGGGGCGCACCGCCGCCTCGGCGGCCAGGTCGACCACGTACGCGCGCACCTCGGGGCGGGCGATACAGGGCGCCCAGGGGTAGCGGTCGCCGTACGCGTTGCGCACGGAGGTGTGCGGGAGCTCGTCGCCCATACGGGAGTTGTGCGCCAGGACCACCCAGGAGTGCACCTCGAGCCCGGCGTCCGCGAGGGCGTGGGCCGCCTCGCCGTACGGGTCGGCGCCGTCCACCCAGGACTGCTCGTACGGGCGCGGCGCCCGGCCCGCCCAGCGGCCCGGGTCCGGCGGGTAGAGGACGGCGGCGTGCCGGGCGGTGACGATGCGGTGGCGCGGGTGGCGCGGGGTCAGCGCGCGGGTGGAGTGATACGCCGAGGCGAGGGTGACCTGCTGGACCCCGAGGTCGGCGATGCGGCGGGCGGCGTCGGGGTCGCCGACGACGTCCCAGGGGTAGACGAAGGCGGAGGCTTTCAACGCGGTTTCCCCCTAGGGGTCGTCGGGCGGTCGTCAGACGTGGCCGTCGGACGTGGCCGTCGGGCGGTCGTCAGGCGCGGTCGTCGGCTACGGTAGCGGCGGCTCCGGTAGCGGCGTTGGCTCCGGTAGCGGCGTTGGCTCCGGGCACCAGGGCCAGCCCGCGCTCGATCAGCTCGGCCAGCTCCTTGACGTGGGCGGGGCTGGGCTCCGACAGCGGCGAGCGCACCTCGCCGACGTCCAGGCCGCGCATCCGCACCCCCGCCTTGACCAGCGAGACGGCGTAGCCGCGCCCCTGGTTGCGCAGCTCGACCAGCGGCCGGTAGAAGCCGTCCAGCAGCGCGTTGCACGTCGCGTCGTCGCCCGTGATCAGGGCCTTGTGGAAGGCGAGGGCGATCTCGGGGGCGAAGCAGAAGACCGCGGAGGAGTAGAGCAGTACGCCGATGCCACGGTAGGCGAGCCCGGTCAGCTCGGCGGTGGGCAGCCCGTTGAAGTAGAGGAACTTCCCCTCGGGGTCGTCGGCGCGCACCGCGCTGATGATGCGCTGCAGCAGATCCAGGTCGCCGAGACCGTCCTTGAGCCCGATGATGCCGGGGACCTTGGCGAGCTCGACCACGGTCTGCGGGGTGAAGACGGCGTTGTCCCGCTGGTAGACGATGACGTCGAGGCCGGTCGCGCCCGCGAGCGCGGTGTAGTGCCGCAGAAGTCCCTCCTGGGAGGCGACGACCAGATACGGCGGCATGGCCAGCAGCCCGTCCGCCCCGGCCTCCTCGGCGAGCTTCGCGTACTGGATGGCGAGGGCGGTGCCATACCCCGCCCCGGCGATCACCGGCACCCGCCCGTCGGCCACCTCGACGGCGGCGGCGACGGTGGCGCGGAACTCCTCGGCGGTGAGCGCGTGGAACTCACCGGTGCCACAGCACGCGAAGACAGCGGCCGCCCCCGCCTCGATCCCGCCGCGCACATGCGCGCGATACGCGTCGAGGTCCAGGGCGCCGTCGGGCCCGTAGGCGGTCACGGGGAAGAACAGCAGTCCGTCAAGGCGCTCGGCGAGTGAGGCTGAGGTCACGGGCTCTCCCTGTCGTATGCGCCGACGTGCCATCACCTCATCGACGCGTACACGCTTCTGATCGTCATCTACATTCATGAACGCAGCCACGGTAGGACAGCCCGCCCGCGCGGGTCAAGGCGCCTGCACGCATACGGACCCGCGCGCGACACGACCCCACCCCCACCCACGACTCTTGACGCACCCCCGCCACCATCCCTAGCGTGTCCATGTTCATGAACGGTATCTATGTATGAATTTCAGCCCTTAACGGAGGAGTTCCCCACATGCCCGCTCCCCGCACCGTTCTCCTCACCGGCGCCGCCGGCGGCATGGGCACCCTGATGCGCGAACTGCTGCCCGCGACGTACGGATACCGGCTACGCCTCTTCGACGTCATGCCCATCGAGGGCGAGCCGGACGCCATCACCGCGGATCTCGCCGACAAGGACGCGTTGCGGGAGGCCGTACGGGGGGTCGACGCGATCATCCACCTCGCGGGCATCTCCCTGGAAGCCCCGTTCGAGAAGATCCTGCGGGCCAACATCGAGGGCACCTACAACCTCTACGAGGCGGCGCGCGAGGAGGGGGTCCAGCGGATCGTCTTCGCCTCCAGCAACCACGCCGTCGGCTTCACCCCCCGCCCGGCGACCACCCCCGTGCCGGATGAATCCCTCATCCCCGTCGACACCCCGCGCCGCCCGGACACCTTCTACGGCCTGTCCAAGTCCTTCGGCGAGGACCTGGCGTCCTTCTACTGGGACAAGCACGGCGTCGAGACCGTCGCCATCCGCATCGGCTCCTGCTTCCCCGAGCCCACGTCGGTCCGCATGCTGTCGGTCTGGATGAGCCCGGCCGATGGGGCCCGGCTGCTTCATGCGGCGCTCACGGCGGAGGACGTCGGCTACACGGTGGTGTACGGCAGCTCGGCCAACACCCGCCTGTGGTGGGACCTCGCCTCGGCGCGCGCGCTGGGCTACGAGCCGCAGGACGACTCGGAGCCGTACGCGGCGAAGCTCATCGCTGAGCAGGGGGAGCTTGATCCGGCGAATCCTGATCATGCTTATCTTGGGGGGCACTTCTGCACCAACCCGCCTATTTGGCCGTACTGAGCGGGGTGGCTTGGCCACGCCGGGGCTAGGCTTGGTCGGCTTCGAGGTGGGCCAGGTACTCGGCGGCGGCGGGCGCCTCGGCGGCGCCGAGGCGTTGGTAGATGCCCACGGCCTCGCGGAGGCTGGCGATGGCGGCCTGGCTGTGCTGTCGGTGTGTGCTTGGCAGCGGGCGATTCCTTCGAGGGCATGCGCCTCGTCCAGTGGGCTGCGGACCTGGTGTGCAAGGAGGAGAGCCTGCTGATAGGTGTCAAGCGCCCGCTGTGGCTCCCCGGAGCGGGCCAGCAGGGCACCTGTGCTGTTGCGGCGCGCGCGGATTCCGTCCAGAACAAGCGTGTCCTTGACAGGACCACGGTCGGGCAGCGCACGGGGCGCGTACCAGGAGCGCGCAGCAGCAAAGCCGGAGCCAGAAGGCGGTGCACGCCACAGCAGAAAACTCCCGCCCCAGCCGTAACCGGGCCGGTGCCAGTGCAGGTGCCGGCGCCGTGGTGAGTGAAGCGTGAGTGAGGGCTTCTCACCATGGTCTCACCTGGCTGCTCACCGGTGTGCTGATGGCACCGGCCGCTGCATCAGGGCGTGCGGCCCGCAAGAGGAAGGGGAGGGCGATGACCACGATGACGGTGCTCCCGCCGCCCGACGAGGGATGGTTCAAGAGCAGCTTCAGTCCGAGCGGCGGCAACTGCGTGGAAGTCCGCTTCGATGAGGGCCTGGCCTTCGTGCGCAACACCCACGACAGGAGCGGCCCCATGGTGGCGTTCAACCGAGCGGAATGGGAGGCATTCCTGCTCGGCGCCTGGAACGGCGAGTTCAATATGCCCGCGTGATGTAGCAACTGCGGCATGGTGCTGTGGGCCGGTGTCCGGCCCACAGCATCCTTCGGCGCGCAGGGGGCGGAGTGTGTGCGGTGGGGGACGGGTAGAGGAAGTACTGCTCTTGTCGTGGCGCAGGCGCCGGTGACGTGGAGGGGAAGGGCTGGGGATGGGGGATGTCTTACCCGGCGAGCCGGGGGGCGGGGCAGGGCGCGGTGGGGTGTGGTCGGATCTGTCGGGGTCGGCTCGTGATGTGGTGCAGGCCGGGCAGGTTTCCGGTGGCGTTCACTTCCACGGTGCCGCGCCCGTGAAGGTGGAGGTTCCGGTGCCACGACAGCTCCCACGTGACGTGTCCGGCTTCGTCGGCCGGGCCTCCGAACTCGCCGAATTGGACGCTCTGCTCCACGACGGCGACGGCGACGGCGACGGCGACGGCGACGGCGACGGCACGGATGGCTCGGTGTCGGTGGTGATGATCGCCGGGACGGCCGGGGTCGGCAAGACCTCGCTCGCCGTCCGCCTGGCCCACCGGATCAGCGGGAGCTTCCCCCACGGCCAGTTGTTCGTGAACCTGCGCGGCTACGACACCGGACCGTCCCTGGCGCCCGCAGCCGTGCTGGGGCGATTCCTGGGCGCGCTCGGCATCCCCGCCCCGGCCATCCCGGTCGGGCTGGAGGAGCGTGCGGAGCTGTACCGGTCGCTGCTGGCGGGCAAGCAGGTCCTGGTGGTGCTGGACAACGCCGCCACCGTCGGCCAGGTCCGCCCACTGCTGCCCGGCACCGCCGGGTGCCTGACGGTGGTGACCAGCCGCCACCGCCTCTCTGGGCTGGCCGTGCGCGACGGCGCCCGTCGTATCACCCTGGGCATGCTCAGTGCTCAGGAATCCACCGACCTGATCGCTGCGGCCACCCGCGGCTACCGCACCGGCGACGACCTGAATCAGATCGCCGAACTGGCCCGGCTGTGCGCGCGTCTTCCGCTGGCGCTGCGGATCGCCGCCGAACGCGCCGCCACCCACCCACTGCTCGCCCTACCCGAGCTGACCGCCCAGTTACGTGACGAGTCAACCCTGTGGGAGGCGCTCTCCAGCCCCGACGAGGAAGAGGCCGACGCCGTACGCACCGTCTTCGCCTGGTCCTACCGCACACTCCCGCCCCCCGCCGCCCGCCTGTTCCGTCTCCTGGGTCTGCACCCCGGCCCGGACTTCTCGGTCCATGCCGCCGCCGCCCTGACCGAACAGGAGCCTCGGCGGGCCCACAGCCTGCTGGACCTGCTGGCCGGAGCCCATCTGGTCGAGTCCACCAGCGCGGACCGGTACCAGTTCCACGACCTGCTGCGCGCCTACGCCACCGACCAGGCCCACCAGGAAGAGACCCGCGAAGACCAGCACACCGCACTCAAGCGACTGGCCAACTGGTACCTGTACACCGCCGATGCCGCCTGCACGGCGGCCCAGAGCTTCGACCGCTCCATCCTGCCCCAGGGACAAACCGGCCCGGCATCAGCACTGACCTTCGACGGACAGCAGGACGCGTTCGCCTGGCACCAGAGCGAGCAGGCAAACCTCCTGGCCGTCGTACAAGCTGCCGCACAGGCCGAGCTTGACGAGATCGCGTGGCAGCTACCCGCCGCCTTGCACGGCATTCACATGGCCCGCAGTGTTTTCGACGACTGGCAGGCGATGGCCGGCCTCGGGCTGGAGGCCGCCCAGCGGCTGGGCGACCGGCGGGCCCAGGCCCTCATGCACAACACCCTGGGCATTGCGGCCAAGGACTCCAGGCAACTGGCGCAGGCCGCCGAACACCACGAAGCCGCGCTCGATCTGCGCACCCGTATCGGCGACCAAGCCGGCGTGGCCGAATCCGCCAACGGCCTGGGCCTGGTCCACCTATGGCGCCATGAACTAACCGCCAGCCGCACCCGCCTGGAACAGGCTCTGGCCCTCTACCAGCAGTACGGCCCCCGACACTGGACCGGCGTGGTCCTCTGCGGCCTCGGCTTCACCGCCGCAGCCCTCGGCGAGCCCCACGAGGCAGCCCGCTTCGCCCACCAAGCCCTGGCCGTGTACCACGAAACCGGGGCCGACCACTCGCTGCACATCGACGCCCTGCAACTTCTGGCCCGTCTCGCCCGGGAAGCCGGCCACTACGCCCAAGCCGAGGAGTACCTTGCCGACGCCCTAGCCCTGCAGGAACACTCCAGCTTCGTCACCATCGATGCAGCTCTCCGACTCGAACAGGCCACCCTGCACCGGGCACAGGGCCGCCACGACCAAGCCCTTGAAACCTACTGGGCGTGCGAGACACTTCAGCGCTCCATCGGCAACCGCACCGGCCAAGCCCATGCCTACGACGGCATCGGCCAGACCATGTGCGCCCTCGGCCGCCTACAGGAAGCCATCGACTTCCACACCATGGCCGCGCGCATCCTCCGCGACCCGCTCCAGCCCTGGGACCTGGCCCAGACACTCGCCCACCTCGCCGACGCCCACGCCGACAACGACCAGCCCGAACCAGCCCGCCACCACCGCGCCGAAGCCCTCACCCTCCTCGCCCCCTTCCCCGACCCCCAGGCCACCGCCCTCCGCCAGCGGCTCCAACAACTGGTCGCCGAATGATCGCCGAACGACAATGCGGCGAGGCGATGCGCCCAGCATCATGGAGCCGTGCTGATTGAAACCGAGTTAACTCCCCTGCTCCGTACGGACTTCGGCGACGACGAAGCCTGGCAGGCCGTCCGCGCGGCCGTGGCCGCCCCGGTGGGTGGCGGTCTGGTGCGGGCCGACACGGAAGCCGTGGACGACCGGCGGCTCGCGGGGCTCACGAGCGAGCAGATCGTGGCGTCGGTCGGCCCCGACGCCACGTACGCCGTCGTGGTCGTCGCGGACCGGCGGACCATGGCCGAAGCCGAAATGCCGCTGCTCGTCATTGCCCTGAGGGACGGGGCCGAACTGCGCTGCGTTCCCGAGGCGCTGTGGGCCCTACTCACCGATGCGGGTGTCCGGGGCATGGGGCTCGCGGAATTCCTGGATGACGTCGGCCCGGACGGCCTGTTCCGGGGCGTCGGCGGCCCCCACGGCCTGGAGCGGAGGCTTGCCGCCCTGGCAGAGCTGCGCGGAGCCGCTGCCGCCCACCTGAGCACATCGCAGGCGGCCCAGCGCCCGGAGATCCCCGGCCCGCCCCCGGCCGCGACGGTCCCCAGCAGGCCCGCCCCTCAAGCCTCCCCAGCAGCGCCGTCCGTACCAGCACGGCCCTTGTTTCCTCCCACGACCGACTGACCGGATCCGGGACAGGGCCCGAGGTCGTATCCGGCCCCGTGTGTCCCCGCCAGGAACGACCCGCCAAAATGGGGGGCGTTCCGAGCGGGAGGATGCGGTGTCGGCGGTCGTTGAAGTGCAGCAGGTCTGGAGGCCGCCCACTGCGGATCTGCGAGCCGGGCGACGTCCTCTGTGGTGGACCGTTGGCCCGGCGGCGGACCTTGCTGTCCTGTTCGTCCATCGGCGGCAGCTGCGGCAAAGCCCCTACGTCAAGGGCTGGGTGGGGTGGGGCCCGGAGGTCCCCTTCGAGGGAATGCTGGTGACGCGCCAGGCTGATGGATTCATTCAACGCCGCATGATCAAAGACGTACCGCTCCGGCCCAGTCACATCGCCCTCCTCCCGGACTCCCGGCTCCTCCTGGCAAGCGGTCGCGCCTTCGGGGAAAAGCCGGACTCGTGGGGGTCGAATGCCGTGGTGTGGTCTGCAGAGGGCGAGCAGGAGGGCACCTTCTGCGTCGGTGACGACATTCCTGTGCTGATCACCGACCGCGGTGGGCTGATCTGGACGGCCTACGGTGATGAAGGGATCTACGGAGGACATCCGGAGTCTGCGGCCGGGCTTGCCGGGTGGAGTGCTGAAGGCCGGGCGGTATGGGCTCCGGAAGGCCGCCTCCCTGATGTGCCCTTGGAGGGCTGCACCGCGGCCACCGAGGACGAGTGGGTGTGGCTGGTCTGGTACTCCGGCAGCAGCCGCGGCGGCACGTTCCTGACGCGGATCACCCCCGCCACAGGTGAGGTGACCAGTTGGCGCAGCCCTGTACGTGATCCGGACGGATTCGCCGTACGTGGCCGTCGAGCGGTCCTGACCAGGCGCGTCCACAACCAGCGGTCGACCGAAGTGATCCGGGCCGAGTTGATCGGCGATACGTGGAGCGTGACCGAGCGGGGCTCGGTACGAGTGCCCGGCCGGGTGGTCAAGTACTGCGGTCAGGGACGCGACGGCGTTCTGTGGCTTCGCGCCGGCGACACCTGGCTTCGCGTCGAAGCCTGACACAGCGCGGAATTCCACGCGCGCCCGGCGGCTCCCGGACGGTACGGTCGATGCCTCTCCGGCGGCGGCCGAAAGGAGCGCGCCCGATGCCCGCACCGTCCGGCTTCGCCTACCGACAGCGCGGCGACGGCAGCGTGGTCATCTCCCACAACGGCCGCGCGGCGACCACCCTGCGCGGCTCCCGGGCGGCACGGTTCATCGCCGAGGCCGAGGCCGGCGATCCGCAAGAGGTGATGGCGCGCTGGACCGGCAACTACCGCAGGGGCAACGAGCGCACCGCCCGCGACCACCCACGAAACCGGCACTGAACGACGATCACCAGCGTTGATCGGCACCCCTCAGGCCGCTCAGTCCCACCCCTCTCCAGTGTGAGGTTCGGGCAGCCAGTCCTGGGCCGGGTCGTACTCCAGCCACCGGCTACGCCCCGCCTCCGCCGCGAGGGCGCTCAGCAGGGCGGGCAGGTGAGGGGGTCCGCTGCCGCACCACAGCATCGACCAGGCGTACAGCGGCGTGGGGTCGACCAGCGGAACGGACCGGATCCCCGGAATGTGAGGAAGCGGCACATCGGCCGGTATCAGCGAGAAGCGGCGCGGGTCCGCGGACAGGTCGGCGAGGAAGCCGTCCAGCCCCAGGTTGGTGCCTTCGGCACGGTCTCGGATGCCGAACCGCTCGGCGAAACGGTGCAGGAAATCGAGCCGGTCCAGCGTCGCGGGAGCCCATAGCAGGCTGTTCCGCAGTTGCTCCGGCCGCAGGGCGGGCTCGTCCGCCAGTGGATGGTCCACACTCAGGACGGCGTCCACCGGCTCCAGCCGTACCAGGCGGTGTGTCAGCCCCGCGGGCAGCGGTGGATGGACACGGCCGAACGCGGCGTCGATGTCGCCGCGCAGCAGCGCCGCCGCCACCGACGGCAGATCACGGCCGTGTCCGAGTTCCAGCGGTGGTGGTGCGTCGCTGCCCGCCGCCACCTGTGCAAGCGTGCGCATGGGTGCGTAGAGGTGGCCCCATACATCGACCCGCAGCGGCCGGTGTTCGTCCAGGGCCGCGGCCACGGCCCGGTCCGCGGCGGCCAGCGTCTGCCGGGCCGGTTCCAGGAAGCGGTGGCCGGCGCGGGTCAGCTCCACCCCTTGGCCGGTGCGCAGGAACAGCGAGGTGCCCAGCACGGACTCCAGGCGCGCGATCCGCTTGGAGAGCGCCTGTTGTGAGATCGACAGCGCCTCGGCCGCCCGTCCGAAGTGCGCCTCCTCGGCGGCGAGAACGAAGGCGTGTACCTGCGCCAGATCGAGGTCCATGGCTCTCACCCTAGAGGTCCATCCAGAGAGGTACGCGCCTCTCGCCATGGGCGACAACCATGGGTGACAACCATAGGTTGTCGACTCACCCAGCGGGTTGTTGGCTCGTCCGGTGCCACCGCCGATTACATGATCCGCATGCAGAGACTGATCCCCACGGGAGATCCGGCGCGCCCGGTGGAGTTCACCGAGGACGCCCAGCCCGTCCCGGCGCCGGACGAGGCGCTGATCCGCGTCGAGGCGTTCGCGCCGAACCGAGGCGAGACATTCCTCCTGGAACGACCGAAGCCGGGCCTGATGCCCGGCAAGGACGTCGCCGGCCTGGTGGTGCAGGCAGCCGCCGACGGATCCGGCCCGCGGGTCGGCACCCGCGTGGTGGGCCACCCGCCCCGGGGCGGCTGGGCCGAGTACGCGGCCGTGCCCACCCACTCGCTCGCCGAACTGCCCGACTCCCTCAGCGCCGTCGACGCCGCGGCCCTGCCGCTGGCCGGCATCACCGCCCTGCGGCTGCTGCGCACCGCCGGCAGCGTGACGGGTAGGCGGCTGCTGGTAACCGGCGCCGCGGGTGGCGTCGGCCACTACGTCACCGAACTGGCCGCCGCCGCGGGGGCGGAGGTCACCGTGGTGACCGCCACCCCGTCGCGCGCCGAGCGGCTGCGCGCTCTGGGCGCCGCGGCGGCCGTACACGCGGTGGCCGAGGCGCGGGGGCCGTTCGACGTGGTGCTGGAGTCCACCGGCGGCGCCGATCTGCCGGTCGCGCTGTCCAAACTGGCCCCGGGCGGCACGCTGATCTGGTTCGGCCAGGCCAGCCGCACCCCTGCGACGCTGGACTTCTTCGACCTCCTCAGCGGCCCGGAAGGCGCCGTCATCCGCCACTTCCACTACGCGGGACCCAACGCGGACCCCAACGCGGGCCCGACCTACGGACACGACCTGGCCACCCTGGTGCGCCTGGTGCACGACGGGCGGCTCCATCCGGAGATCGGCCGCACCGCGGACTGGGCGAAGACCGCCGAGACCCTGGTCGACCTGCGGGAGCGCCGGATCCGCGGCAAGGCGGTCCTCACCACGGGGGTGGTGTCATGAACGTCGCCGATCTCGCCGCGGAGAATCTGACGCGCGCCACCGCCGCCGGTCTTGACCCGCATGAATACCAGCGTGTCACCGCCGAATTGACCTCGGTCGACGACTGGGGACAGACATTCATGAGGGCCGCTCGCCACCACCTCGTACGCGCGGAGCAGGCCGCCTCCCCGATATCGACCGGCGCGCACTACCAAGTGGCCGCGCGCTGGTTCCACTTCGCCACCCTGGGCCCGTATACAGACCGCGAGACCCAGGCTGCCGCAGAGGCGGCTGCACAGTCCGCCGCCGAGGCCGACGCCGCGATGCGCCGCGCGCTGGAGATTCTGGAACCCGGCGCCCGCCGACTCGACGGGCCCGCCTTCGCCGGCTGGCTCCGCGGCCCTGCCGACGCGCCCGCGACCGTCGTCGTCGTGCCCGGCCTGGACTCCGGCAAGGAGGAGTTCCACGCGGTCACCTCGGCACTGCTGCGCAGGGGCCTGGCCGTGTTCACGATGGACGGCCCCGGGCAGGGCACACTCGCGGCCACCACCACGGTCCGGCCCGACTACCACCAGGTGATCGGGCAGGTCGTGGACGCGCTCGGCGTCGACCGGGTCGGGCTCGTCGGCCTCAGCCTGGGCGGTTACTACGTCGCGGAGAGCGCCGCCCACGAGCCTCGGGTGGCCGCCGCCACCACCGTGAGCGGTCCCTTCCGCCTCGACTGGCCGGCCCTGCCGCCCCCGCTCCGGAACATCCTGACCCGGCGCGCCGGAGGAACCGGGGCGGCCCGCGACTTCGCCGCCCGGGTCGACCTGTCCTCGCTGGCGCCCCGTATCGCCTGCCCGCTCCTGGTGGTCGACGGCGGCCAGGACGACATCTCAGGAGTGACCTGCGGAGAGCCACTGGCCCGCCTGGCACCGCGCGGCGAGTATCTGCTCGTCCCGTACGGCGACCATCTGCTGGGCAACGCCCACGCGGACTGGCTGCCCGCGGCCGCCGACTGGATGTCCGAGGCGCTCGGAATGTGACGGTCTCCTGGTCGTCGGAGTATTCCCGGGCGGCGCACGGCCTGGCAGAGTCCCGATCATGAAAGACATTCGAAGACAGCAGCTGGGACTGCTCCCCGGAGTCGCGCTGGCCGCCACGCTGCCGGGGATAACGCTCGACGAGACGGGCGAGTCCCCGCTGTTCGGTTACTTCTTCGCGTACATCCTCTTCGCGGGCATCAGCACCGCGCTCTGGGCCACGCCCAAGGATCCGTACCAAGGGCTCCTGTTGCCGATCCTGGCAGTCATCGGCCTCATCCAGGACACGCTGGTGTGGTATCTCATCGCCTGGCTGTCCGAGGTCCGCGTGGACAGCGTGTGGTGGGCGCTGGCCGGGGCCTTCGTAGTGCGGGGGTGCTGCTGGGCCGCCGTGTGGATCCTGCCGTCCGGGACGTCCGGAACGCCGACACCGGACGGCACTTCGACGCCGGACGGCCCGTCAGAGACGTAACACGCGCCGAGCGTACTCACCCCACCGCCGCAACCCACTGGTCGACGGTGCTGACCTCGGCCTGCCCCGGGAACACCTTCTCGGTCAGCAGCCGGTGAACCTCCGGGTCGCGGTCGGCACAGCCGTCGGCCAGCACGGTGAGCCGGTAGTCGAGGTCGGCGGCCTGGCGCAGCGTGGACAGGACGACGCCGCTGGTCGCGAGGCCGGTCAGGACGAGACGGGTGATTCCGGCGGACCGCAGGACCAGCTCCAGATCGCTGCCGGTGAAGGCGCTGACCCGCTTCTTGGTGACCACGACCTCCCCGGGCCGTGGCGCGACGTCGGGGTGGATGGCCGCATGGGGGTCGCCCTCGGCGAAGGCGCCCGGAGGCAGGGCGCTGAACGTCGCGTTACGGTCGGACACTTCGGGGTGGCCGGAACGGAAGCCGATGACCACGTACACGACCGGGATGTCGGCGCGGCGGGCGGCGTCGATCGCGCGGCTCAGACGGGGCAGGTAGTCGGGGTCGTCGTGGACGCGGGCCACGATGCCCTCCTGGATGTCCATCACGAGCAGGGCGGTGTTGTCGGGCACGTTCACGTTCACTGAACCTTTCAATGCTGTCATCACTGTGATCAGGGAAAGCGCTAGGCAGAAGGAGACCGGTCGTCGGCCCCGATCCGGCCCAGCGAACGGTCAACGGCCGTGACCACCAGGAACACGGCGGCGACGGCGAGCATGAGCCAGGCCAGACCGTGCAGGCCGCCGGTGTCGGCACGGGCGCCGTAGAAGGCCCCGTACGCGCTGGAGGCGATGATCGCGCCGAGGTAGAAGAAGGTACGCATCAGCCCCGCCGAGGACCCGATCCGCTCCGGGTCGGCCTGGTGGTACACCGCGTTCTGCAGCGCCAGGTTGTTCAGCCCCTGCGGTACGCCGAAGAGCAGCGCGACGGCGACCAGCAGCCACACCGGGCTGTCCGGCCGCAGCAGGAGCATCGTGGCGCATGCGGCGATCTGCCCCAGGGCGCCGACGAGGAGCTTGCCGCGCACCTCGGGGCGGCGGCCGGTGGCGGTGGACACGGCGATCCCGACCAGGAACACCGGCAGCTGCGCGAGCCCCGCCTGCGATGCGCTCAGCCCCCGCCCCTCCTCCAGCCACTGGGGGTAGCCGTACAGAAAGACGTACGACACGACGGCGGCGAGGACGGTACGCCCGTACGTGAGGACCAGCGGCCGATTGCCGCCGAGCACCCGCAGGTCGATGAACGGCTCCGCCGCCCGCAGCTCCCGCACCGTGAACCCGGTCGCCGCCACCGCCACGAGCACCGGCAGATACCAGCGGTCGGCCCGCGGCTGCATCAGGAACAGCAGCAGCGCGACGAGCGTCGCGGCGAACAGCGCCATCCCGGCCAGGTCCAGCCTGATCCGCTCGCCGCCGCGCTCCGACGGGGTCGACGGGTCCGGCGGGGGCGCCTTGGGCAGCCGCCGGGCGCCGAGGATCAGACCGGCCACGGCCAGCGGGATGTTGACGGCGAACGTGGTGCGCCAGCCGCCCAGGCCGATCAGCAGCCCGCCCAGGGACGGCCCGATGACGGCGACGGTCTGGTTGGCGACCGCGAGCGCGGTCAGCACCCCGGCGGGGCTCTCCCGCCCCGTCCGCCGGGCCTCGCCCCGGATCAGATACATCGCTGCCGGATAGCCCGCACACGTACCGAACCCAAGCACCACCCGCGCGGCGATCAGCACGCCCAGATTCGGGGCCAGCACCCCCATCAGCCCCGCGACCCCGCCCAGCGACATCCCGGCGAGAAAGAGCCGGCGCGGCCCGTAGATGTCGATCAGCCGCCCCATCACGGGCTGGCCTATCGAGGTGGCCAGATAGAGCGCGGAGACCAACCACGCCGTCTGCGCGGGCGGCGCCCCGAGCGCGACGCCGATCGGCACCAACGCCACCGCGACGATGGTGGAGTTGATCGGGTTCAGCACCGAACCCAGGATCATCGGCGCGAGCAGCCTCCGGTCGAAGGAGTCCCGCGTCCCTTTCCCGGCCCTCCCGGCTCTCCCGGCCCTCCGCCGCGCGAGCGACTCGAACGGCCCGAGTGAAGCGAGCGAAACGAGCGACCTGAGCCGCGCGATCATGCGCCGCTGAGCCGGTCCAGCAGGGCCAGCGCCTCGATGATGGTCTGCCGCTCCTCCTCCGTATAGCCGGATTCGAGCGACCGGGCGAGCCATTCCTCCCCCGCCCGCCGCTTGTCGTCCACATACGCGGTGCCGCTCTCGCTCAGCGAGATCAGCTGCCGCCGCCCGTCGTCAGGATCGGGACGCCGCCGGATCAGCCCGCGCTCGTCGAGCACCCCGAGCGTGGCCGCCATCGACTGCGGCCGAACGCGCTCCGCCGCCGCCAGATCACTGGTCGAGGCCGGGCCGTCCTTGCTGAGCCTGCTGAGCACGGCCGTCTGCGTGGGGGTGAGCTCTTCGTTGTCGTACGTCTCCTTCAACCGCCGCCGCAGCCGCCCGACCACGACCCGGATCTCATGCGCGGCGCGCACGGCGGATGCGGGCATGCCGTCTGGGGTCTCTGTCATGCCTCCACCGTAATTTCTTCAGTCCAGCCTGTCCAGTTTTGACTGGGCAGGCTGGACTGAAGAAATTACCGCGCGCCGGCCGGAACCACCCCCGCGACCGGCGCTGACCGGAGCCGGCTGCGACGGCGGGATCAGCGGGTGATCGTGGCCGCGCGCAGGCGCCCGTCACCACTGTCGAAGTAGGCCACCCCGTCGGCGACGGTCGCCTCCGGCTCATGGTCATTCGCCAGGCGGGCCTGCCCCAAGGAGTCGCCGCTGTCGGCGTCCAGGAGGTACAAAGCGCCGGCTTCCGTACTGACGTAGACCGTTCCAGCCGTGACCGTGGGCGGCGAACTCACCCGTGGCGTCTGATACTTCCACAGCATTTTGCCGTCCTTCGCATTGACTGCGAATACCTGGCCGTACCCCGAGTCTTTTTCGCTGTTTCCGCTGATGTAGACGATCCCGTCAGCTACCACCGGGGGATTTGAATCCGAGAAATCGGAGAGACCGGTCCGGTATTTCCACAACAGGTCGCCGTTGTCGGCGTCCCGGGCGGACAGAATGCCGTCTTCGCCGACGGTGTGGATGACACCGTGAGCGACGGTAAGTGACGTCAGCGGGTCAGGGAGGATGTCAGCGCTGATGTGCACTTTCCACAACTGCTTGCCCGTGTCGGCATCCAGGGCATGGAGGTAGGAACCGCGTACGGTATGGGCGCCGTAGTAGACGACCCCGTCGTCGAAGGCCAGCGCGGTCCCCAGGCTGAGTGCCCGACTCCACCTCTTTTCACCGGTCTCGGCATCCAACGCGTACAGGGTGCTGCTTCGCGTGGCGAGCGAGTTGCTGTAGAAGTAGGCGGTTCCGCCGGCCATGACGGGGGCAGCGGATACGAGGTCGTCGGGTTTGAACTTCCACAGGCGACGGCCGGTGTCGGCGTCCAGGGCGTACACGCGGCTGGTGTCGGCGTTGGGAAAACCTCCGCTGCTGAAGGAGACCACCCCTTCGGTGACAGTCGCGGAGCTGACGATGTCCGTCGCCCGGTCGTATTCCCACAGCTGGTCGCCGGTGTCGGCGTCGAGGGCGTACACGCCGCGGTCTCTGTCGCCGACGTAGACCGTCCCGTCCTTGACCACCGGTGGCAAGTCCGTGCCTCGTCCCGAGGACCACAGCTGCCTCAGCACCGGTGCATGGGGCTTCTCGGTCTGCTGGGGCTTCTCGGTCTGCTTGTCGCCGGACTTACCGCCGGGGAGGAGCGTTGCGGTGACGATGACGGCGAGGACGGCGGTGACCGCGAGGCCCGCCACGACTCGGCCCCGCGTGAACACGCGCCTCTTGCCGCCGGGGGTGGATTCCGGTTGTGGGGGTTCCGCTGCCGGTGGGCCCAGGACGGATACCGTCCCGCGGATGGTGGGGGGAACGACTTCGGTAGTGGTCTGCCCGGTAGGCGCGGACAGCGGCTCGTTCCGCTTGCGGGTGATCTCGGCCGTCACCGGCTCAGGCAGCCAGTCGGCTTCCGTGAACAATCCGTCGGCCTGTCCGGCCTGTCCGGCCTGTCCGGCCTGCGAAGCCCGGCCCAGCTCTGTCACCAGGTCCGGCACGGTGGGTCGTTGGCCCGGGTCCTTGGCCAGACACCGGGCCACGACGTCCGCCAGTTCGGGCGGCAGGCCGGTCAGGTCCGGTTCCGCATGGACCACCCGGTAGTTCAAAGCGTGGGCCGAGCCGCTGCCGAACGGACCAGTTCCGGTCGCCGCGTAGGCCAGGACAGCGCCGAGGGCGAAGACGTCGCTCGCCGCTCCCACCGTGTCGCCCACCAGCTGTTCGGGGGACATGAAACCGGGCGTCCCGACCATCGCCCCGGTCAGCGTGAGCTTGGTGGCCTCGGACGCCAGGGAGATACCGAAGTCGATCAGCCGCGGGCCGTCCGCGGCCAGCAGTACGTTCGACGGCTTGAGATCGCGGTGCACCACATCGGCACCGTGTACGGCCTCCAGCGCCTCGGCCAGCGCGGCGCCCAGCGCCAGCACCGAGGACTCCTGCCAGGCGCCGTGCGCGGCCACCGCGGCATCCAAGGACATCCCCGGCACGTATTCGGTGGCCAGCCACGGCGGCATGCCCTCCGGGTCGGCATCCACCACCGCGGCGGTGAAGAACCCCGTCACCTGGCGGGCCGCCGCCACCTCGCGGACGAACCGGCGCCGGAAATCGGGATCGTCCGCAAGCTCGGCCCGTACCACCTTCACCGCGACCGCGCGGCCACCCGGTGACCGGCCCAGATACACCTGGCCCATCCCGCCACGGCCCAGCCGCCCGACGATCCGGTACCGCCCGACCCGCTCGGGATCCCCAGCCTCCAGCGGCGCAATCGCCCCCATCCCACTCCCCCGCTCACTCATCGGTGGCCGTGGCCGAGACCGCGTGCAGACGCCCGGCATCCTCGTAGTAGAGCGTGCCGTCGACGACGGTCACGTTCTCGCCCAAGTCCTCTTCCCGTACATGGTCGCCGCTACCGGCGTCCAGGGAGTACAGGGTGCGGCCACCATCGCCACCGTCGCTGAACAGGACGGTGTCGCCCACGACGGACAGCAATTCCACGTCTTCCAGGTGCGGCTTGTGCCGCCACAGCGGTTTTCCGTTGTCGGCGGAGAAAGCGCACACGTAGCCGTCGTTCTCGAAATAGACCACGCCGTCGGCGACTATCGGGTCACCTGCCCCGTCGGCTATGGCCGGGTCCCACAACTTCCCCTCGAAGCCACGCCTCCAGACCTCCCGGCCGGAGTCGGAGTCCACCGCATACAAAGTGCCGTCCTTGCTGCCGAAGTAGACGGTTCCGTCCGCGACGACGGGTGACGAAACAATCTCGCTGCCGGCCTTGAACTCCCACCGGTCGTCGCCGCTCTCCGCGTCCACGGCGTACAGAGTGCCGTCTCCGGCAGCCGAGACGGGATAGAGGACCCCGTCGGCGATGGTCACGCCTTCCCGCAGCGCGCCGTCGTACTTCTTCCGCCATATCCCTTCGCCCGTATCGGATCGCACCGCGGCCAGGAAGCCAGAGTAGGTCGCATAGGTGGTTTCGCCGACTGTCACGGGTGCCAAATGAACTCCGCGGTCCTTGAACTTCCAGAGTTCATCGCCGCTGTCGGCATCGAGGGCGTACATGTAGTCCTCGTCGCCGTAGTAGGCCATCCCGCCCGAGGCCCCCAACAGAAGGAGTGAGCCCCCCGTGCCGCGCTGATGCCACAACTCGTCGCCGCTGTCGGCGTCCAGGGCATACAGGCTGTCCTTGCCGTTGTCGAGGTAGACCCTGCCATCCGCCACCGTTGACAGTTCCATTTGGTCATCCAAAGCGTAGGACCACAGTTCCTTCCGCACCGGCTCCTTCCGCGCCGGTGCGCCGCTGGAGGCATCATCGCCCTGGCCGTCGCCGCCGGGCAGACGACCGGAGAGGAGCGCGGTCGTGTAGACGAGGGAGAGGACCGCGACAGCGACGAGCCCCGTCAGGACGCGGCGTCGGGTGAGTCTGCGCTTTCCGCCGCCGGGGGTGGAGTCAGACGGTGGGGGTTGCGCTGCCGAGGAGGCGGGGGGCGGTGTCGTGGCAACGGTGGTGGGAACGGGCGCGACGGTGGGAACGGGCTCGGTGGCGGGAACGGGCTCGGCGGTGGGCTGTTCGACAGGCTTGGGGAGGGGGGTGGCCTGCGCGCGGGCGATCTCCGCGGCCACCGGCTCCGGCAGCCAGTCGGCCTCGGTGAAGAAGGCGTCGGCCCGTCCGGTCCCGGACGCCCGGCCCAGTTCTTCCACCAGGTGCGGCACGGTGGGCCGTTGGCCCGGGTCCTTGGCCAGACACCGGGCCACGACGTCCGCCAGTTCGGGCGGCAGGCCGGTCAGGTCCGGTTCCTCATGGACCACCCGGTAGTTCAGGGCTTGGGCGGGGCCGGTTCCGAACGGGCCGGATCCGGTCGCCGCGTAGGCCAGGACAGCGCCGAGGGCGAAGACGTCGCTGGCAGCCGAGACCTCGTCGTCCACCAGTTGCTCGGGCGAGATGAAGCCGGGTGTGCCGATCACCACGCCGGTCTCGGTGAGCTTGGTCGTCTCGGCCGCCAGCGAGATACCAAAGTCGATCACTCGCGGGCCGTCCGCGGCCAACAGGACGTTCGAGGGCTTGAGATCGCGGTGCACCAGGACCGGCTCGCTGCGGTGAACGGCGTCCAGCGCCTCGGCCAGCGCGGCACCCAGCGCCAGCACCGACCTCTTCGGCCAGGCGCCGTGCGCGGCCACCGCCGCGTCCAGGGACATCCCGGGTACGTACGTGGTGGCCAGCCACGCCGGCGTGCCTTCCGGATCCGCGTCCACCACCGCGGCGGTGAAGAAGCCGGTCACCCCGCGGGCGGCCGCCACCTCCCGGGCGAACCGGCGCCGAAACCCCGGGTCGTCCGCCAGCGCCGCCCGCACGACCTTCACGGCGACCGCGCGGCCACTCGGCGACAGGCCCAGATACACCTGGCCCATCCCGCCACGGCCCAGCCGCCCGACAATCCGGTACCGCCCGACCCGCTCGGGATCCCCCGTCTGCAACGGTGCGAACGCCGCCATCCCGCCCCTCCCCGTTCCTGCTGAGGTGAAGAAGCGTAACGGGTACTACGTGCGTGTTCGGGTCCAAGGAGGGCACATAACAGCAAGTTGACGAGCACTCAGGGTCATCAACTGCTCGGCGTTGTTCTAGCCGGAAGCCACGGGCCGGAAGCTACGGATGGGGCTTCTCGGTGTGGTCGGTCAAGGCAGGATCTCGACGTACCCGTCGGTTCCGTGCACGCGGATCCGCTGCCCGTCCCGGATCAGCCGGGTGGCCTGCTCCACGCCCACGACGGCCGGCAAGCCGTACTCCCGGGCGATCACCGCGCCATGGGTCATCAGGCCGCCCACCTCCGTCACCAGTCCCGCGATTCCGACGAACAGCGGCGACCAGCTGGGGTCCGTGAAGGTCGTGACCAGGATGTCGCCCGCTTCGAGCTCGGCCTCCGCCAGGTCAAGGATGACGCGGGCCCTTCCCTCGATGGTCCCAACGGAAACCGGTAGACCGATCAGGGCACCGGCCGGCACGTCGTCGCGCCGGTACGCCCCGGTGACGGCCTCGCCATCCGAGGTGAGCACCCGGGGCGGTGTGAGCGCGTGGTACGACCGGAACGCGTCCTTGCGCTGCTGGATGAGCTGGTCATCCACCCGGTTCGAGCGCACGACGCCGTGGAGTTCCTGGAACGTGAGGTAGAAGATGTCCTCCTTCTCAGGAAGCACATTGGCCTGTACGAGGCGCTCGGCCTCCTCCAGCAGGGCCTGCTTGTAGACGAAGTAGCGGCTGACGATGCCGTACTTCGGGTACTCCCGGTACCCGATGAAGGTTCGGACCCGGTCGATCATCCGCTTGGCCTCGTCAGCCTTCCGGTCCCCGTCCGGCAGGGCCCGCAAGCGTGACAGCACGTCCTGTTCCTTCTTCTGTGCCTTCTGCCGCCCTTGCTCGAAGCGCCGCTCGGCGGCGCCCGGCCCGAAGTTCCTGACGTTGTCGAGGATGACGGGCACGAGCGTGGTGGGGCGCTCGCGCCAACGCGGCCTCGTGATGTCGATCTCGCCGACGCAGCGCATGCCGTACCGGTCGAGGTAGCCCTCTATGGCGTCGCGCGCCTCGGCCCCGCCCGCGAGCTTCCCCAGCTCGTCCAGGAAGCTCTCGTCCTCGACTCCCTCCAGGAACGCCACCACTTCCGGCCGCGGGCGGATCACGTCCGCGACGTCGAGCAGCGCCAGTCCCATCTCCGACGTGATGTTGTCGGGGGCGGACAGTGTGAGCGTGTCGGCGGCGTTCTTCTCGCCCAGCCACTCCTGCAGCTTGTCGTTGAGCCACCACGTGGCCTCCATCCCCGCCATGATCGCCTGCATGTTCAGCGGATCACCGAGGACTCGTTTGTGCTCCTCGAAGGCCTCCAGCAGGAAGTCGAACAGCTCCGGTCCGGTCTTCGTCCGGATGTCGCGCTCCAGGGCGGCGATGGACGCCTGGCTGCGCTCGATCAGCTCGATGACGATGGCCGGATCGGTCTCGACCGGAGCGGACGCACTGCGGGCCGAAGGCCCGCCAGGATCCGCGTCCGGGAGCGACGGAACGAAATCGTCGCGGTCGAGGACGGTCTCCAGAGCGTCCCTGACCAGCGGATCGCCTCTCCCCATGACGTCCAGGAGGGCGGCGCGGCTCGCGGGCGAGGCCAGGCGCCGGGTGGCGTCGACGAACAGCCTCCCGCCTGCCACGTGCATCGGCGCCATGGCCGTCAGCTGCCACACGGAGAGCCCCAGGGGCTTCATGGGGTCGGTCATCATCTGCTGATGACCGACGGAGACGTAGACGTGATTCTCCTGGTCGCCGGTCTCGGGGATGGGGAACAGCGTCGTGATCGGCCGGCTCTGAACGATCCGGAAGCCGTCATCGACCAGGCACCATTCGATGTCCTGCGGGCGGCCGAAGTGCGCTTCGATCCGCCGCCCGAGCTGCACGAGCCGCACGACCTGCGCATCCGTCAGCGCCGGCTGCTCCTGCCGCTGTGCGTCGATCGCCACTTCCTGCGTACCGCCGGCCGGCAGGGCGTGAACGGCACGCTGTTTGGCGGCGATCGCCTTGGCGACGACTTCGCCGTGTCGCACCTTGAAGACGTCCGGGTTCACCAGGCCGGAGACCAGGGCCTCGCCGAGGCCGAAGCTGGCGTCCACGGTGGCGACCTTCCGGTTGCCCGTGACGGGGTCGGCCGTGAACAGGATGCCGGACGCATGCGGGAAGACCATCTGCTGCACGACCACAGCCATGTGGACCGTACGGTGGTCGATGCCGTTCCGCTGGCGGTAGGTCACGGCTCGCTCGGTGAACAGCGAGGCCCAGCACCGGCTGACGTGCTGGAGGATCGCCGTCGGCCCCACGACGTTCAGGTACGTGTCCTGCTGGCCGGCGAAGGAGGACGTCGGCAGGTCCTCCGCCGTCGCGCTGGATCGGACGGCGTAGGCGGCTTGCTCGCCGAGCCGGGCGAGCGCGCGGGTGATCGCCGCCGCGAGATCGCCCGGGATGGCAATCCCTTCGATGGTCCGGCGAATCTGCGCGCTGAGCGTGCCGATCGCCTCCCGGTCGTCCGGGTTCAAGCGCGACAGCTGATCGAGCCGATCGTCGATCGACGGCGCCTCCGCCATGATCCGCCGGAAGGCGTCCGTCGTCACGCAAAAGCCACCCGGCACGCGGATGCCTTCGATCCGAGACAGCCCACCCAGGTGCGCGCCCTTGCCGCCAACGACCGCGACCTGCGTCTCGTCAGCCTCTTGAAGATCCAGCACGTACCGCTCGATCATCGCGATACCCCCGAGACAGCCGTGCTCCCTTGCACTGCCACTGGTTCGACGTGACCGCGTCCCCCGTACGTCGACAACAACACACGCACGTCGTGCCCTCATTTCGCAGGTTGTGGCCTCGGCCGACGATTCTGCGCCGCGACCCGGGTCTTGCCGCAAGCCCCCCGGTGCGCTATAGGTTGAGAGTGGCGGGGAGAGTTTTCTCCTCGCCTTTTGTTGTCCGCTCTCCGGGGTGGCGCGGAGGCCGCTGATAGCTTGATCGGCATGGATCAGGACCGGGTGCTGGAAGCGTTCCGCCTCGAAGCGGGGGAGCTCACCAAGGCGGTTGCCGGGCTGTCGGAGGCCGAGTGGGATCGTCCAACGCGATGTGAGCCCTGGTCCATTCGCGAGTTGCTGGGGCACGTCCGGGTAGTGATCGCCTGGCTGCCGCTGATGCTGGGCAGCCCGGCTCCGGACAGCGCCGAGGTCACTGCGGTGGGGTACTACCGGCCGGACGATCGGTTCAGCCCGCAGACGAACACCGCCCGCATCGACCTGGCCCGCAATCACGCGGCACAGTGCGCCGACGGCGCCGCTCTCGCCGACGACTTCGCCGCAACGTGGCAGCAGGTGGACCGGTTGTGCCGCGACCAACCGGAAAACCGTGTCGTAAGGACACGTCACGGCGACGCGATGCTGCTCTCGGAGTTCCTGATCACCCGGGTGGTCGAGCTCGCGGTTCACGGCCTGGACGTGGCGGAGGCGCTGGGATGTGAACCGTGGCTGACTGCGGAGGCCGGGACGGTTGTGCGGGAACTCCTGCTCGGATCCGGCCAGTTGGCCGCCGTACGCGAGCTGGGCTGGGACGGGCCGACCTTCCTGCGCAAGGCCACGGGCCGCGCGGCGCTCGATGCGGCGGAGACCGCGCGGGTCGAACAGCTCGGTATCCAGTGGCTCACGCTCGGCTGACGCCGGGTTGAGTCCCCCCGGCCCGGCGCGGGCCCGCGTCTGCGGTGGCCCGCGCCGTCTCCGTCGGGTCGTTCACATCGTGCCGACGGCTAAATCGTGCCGACGACGCTGCGGGTCATCGCGACCGCGCTGCCCAGATAGCGGGCGGGGTCGCACAGCTCGCTGATGCGCTCGGCGCCGAGTTGGTCCACCAGCTCGGCGTGCGTGCGGAGTTCGGCCTCGAGCGTGGTGCCGGTTTCGATGGCGGTGCGACACGCTTCGTAGACGACATCGTGGGCCCGCTGGCGGCCCAGAACAGGCGCGAGGTCCATCATGACCGCTTCGGCGACGATGAGCCCTCCGGTGATGTGGGTGTTCCGGCGCATCCGGTCCACGTTCACCTCCAGGCCGGAGAGCATGAACTCGGCCTGGTGGAGGGAGCTGGACAGGAGCAGGAAGGCTTCGGGCACGGCGGCCCACTCCAGGTGCCAGGGGCCGGTGGCGCGCTCGAAGTCCTGCATCATCGCGTCGAGTACGGTCGAGGACTTGTCGCGGAGCAGTTTGGCGGCGGCGAACATCAGCTCGCTGGAGATGGGATTGCGCTTCTGCGGCATGGTCGAGCTGGCCCCGCGCCCCGGAACGAAGGGCTCCGCGAGCTCGCCGAACTCGGAGGAGCACATCATCATCACGTCCCAGGCGATCTTGCCCAGCGAGCCGCCGACCGCGGCGAAGAGCGTGACCAGCTCCGCGAGCCCGTCACGGGCGACATGCCAGGTGATCTCGGGATCGCGAAGCCCCAGCTCGGCCGCCAGAACGGCACGCGTCTCCAGGCCCTCCCGGCCCGGGCCGAGCGAGGCCAGCGTCCCCGCGGCGCCCCCGAACTGCACCATCAGGGCACGCTGACGGGCCTGTTCCAGCCGCTCGGCGTGGCGGTCAAGGGCGGAGAGCCACACGGCGCAGCGGTAGCCGAAGGTGATGGGGAGGGCGTGCTGAAGGTGGGTGCGCCCGGCGGTGACGGTGGCGGCGTGCTCGTCCGCGAGCTGCCGGAGGGCGCGGCGTACCCGGTCGAGCTGGTCCTGGAGCAGGGCGACGCCTTGTTTGCACTGGAGCATCACCGCGGTGTCCATGATGTCCTGGGTGGTGGCGCCCCAGTGGAGGTAGCGGCCCGCGTCGCCGCACTGCTCGGCCACCTGCTTGACGATGGGCAGCACCGGGTAGCCGACGATCTCCGTCTCGGTACGCAGCCGCTCCAGGTCGAGGCCGTCGAGACCGGCCTTGGCGGTGATGTCGTCAGCGGCCTCGGCGGGGATGATGCCGACCTTGGCCTGGGCGCGGGCGAGGGCGGTTTCGGTGTCGATGATGCGCTGGACGTTGGCGGTGTCGCAGAAGATCTCGCGCATGGCGGGGGTGCCGAACATGTCGCGGAAGAGGAAGGAGTCGAAGACGGTACTGCTCATGGGCTGTCTCACTTTGTGATGGAGGGGGTGGCGTGGGCGGGTTCGGGCAGGGCGGGCGCCTCGGGCGCGGCCAAAACGCCGTCGGTCTCGGTCTCGGACTGCGCGAGGAACGCGGCGGGGTCGGCCAGGGCGCGCTGGACCTTGTCGACGTCCATTTCCTTGCACCACTTGGCCAGGACGAAGGTGGCGACCACATTGCCGAAGGTGTTGCAGAACGCCGTGGCCATGGACATGAAGCGGTACACACCGAAGAGGACGGCCGTGCCCTCGACGGGGAGGGTCCCGGTCGCCGCGACCGTGGAGGTGAAGACGACGAACGTCCCGCCGGACACGGTGGCCGCGCCCTTGGACGTCAGCAGCATGATCAGGAGCAGGCCGAGCTGTTCGGGGATGCCCATGGGGATCCCGTACGCGTTGGCGACGAACAGGGTGCAGATGGACATGTACAGCGATGTGCCGTCGAGGTTGAAGGCGTAGCCGGTAGGCACCACCAGGCCGACGCTCTGCTTCGAGCATCCGATTCTGGTCAGCTTCTTCAGCAGCCCCGGCAGGGCCGCCTCGGAGGAGGCCGTGCCCAGGACGAGCGTCATCTCGACGCGCACATAGCGCAGGATGCGCCAGATGTTGAATCCGGCGATCAGGCAGACCAGCCCCAGGATGCCGAACACGAAGACGGCGACGACCAGCCAGTACTGGAGGACGAGTTCGGTCAGGGCCAGGAGCATCTTGCTGCCGCTGGTGCCCACCGAGTAGGCGATGGCGCCGAAGGCCCCGATCGGGGCGAGCTTCATGACGACGTTGACGAAGGCGAAGAACGCCTCGGAGACGACCTCGAGGCCGGAGTTGATCTTCTCCTGCATATGCGGCTTGAGGGCCAGCAGACCAATGCCGAACAGAACGGCCACGAGCACGACCTGCAGCAGCTGACCGGAGGAGAAGGCTCCGACGAAGTTGTCGGGCACGATGTCCCGGAGGAAGGCGAGGACCCCGTGTTCACCCTCCCCGGCCGAGGGTGCCGGGGAGGTGCCGCCGCCCGAGGTGAGGCCCCCCGCGTCCTTGCCCACCCCGAACAGGTTCGCCGCCGCGAGACCGAGGAGCAGGGCGAGGGTGGAGACGACCTCGAAGTAGATCAGCGCCAGGAATCCGAGACGACTGGCCTTCTTCAGATCGCCGGCGGACGCGATGCCCATGACGACGGTGAAGAACACCAACGGGGCGACGCCCGCCTTGATCAGCGCCAGGAACAGGTCCCCCATGATCTTCAAGTCCACCGCGAAGCCGGGGAAGGCGAAGCCGACCGCGACTCCCAGAGCCATCGCGATGACGACCTGCGCCCCGAGCCCCCGGTACCAGCGCTTGCGAGCGGCGGGGGGTGAGGTGGCGTCCAGCAGCTGCTCCTGAGATCTCATGCGGGCACATCCTTGTCTAGACATGAGCTGTGTCTAGACAAGCATGCTCGCGGAAATATCTGTGTCAAGAGCTGTTCACAAAATGAGCGGCTGCCGCTGGTGGCCGCTACCTCCGCTGAAGAACCGTCTCGTAGACGAAGCGATCACCGGCGTGCGTGCTCACGGTGACCTCGAACAGGACGCCGGAAGCGTCGTAGTAGCGGCGTACGAACTCCAGCCCCGGGCTCCCCGGCTCCAACGCGAGATGCGCCGCCGCCTCAGCGGACACACTCACCGCCCGCACCTGCTGCACCACCCGCTCCACCGCGCGCCCCGTCCGGGCCTCGATCAGATCGGCGATCAGCTGGCGGCCCTCCTCCAGATCCCCGGCGACCGCCTTGGCGTCCTCCGGGCCCAGATACACCCGCGCCCAGGAAACGACCTCGTCAGAACGGTCAGGGTCCCGCCGGACCGAGGTCACACACACCTGCCTGGACCCCTCGGCCAAGCCCGTGACCTCGGAGAGCGCCGCGTCCACGGTCACGGGTTCGACCGACAGAACACTCCGCACGGCGGCCTGGCCGTACTGGGTCAGCTCCTCGACACTCCCCAGCTGCGCGGTGAACGCTGCCACCGGCGCCAACCGCTCCACGCGTGTGCCGGTCCCCGGGTGCCGCGAAATCAGCCCACCCAGCTCCAGACGCTTCAACGCCCGCCGCAGCGTTTCGCGCGAGACGCGGTATTCGGCGGCCAACTCGGGCTCGGTCGGCAGCAACTCCCCCACGGGCCACTTTCCGGCGGCGATCTTCTTCATGAGGTCACCGGCGATCACCACGTATCGCGGCTCACCCACGAAGAACTCCTTGCCTGCTCAGGACCGACCCGACCACCAAAATCCTAGAACACCGCCACTGGATCATGGGCCTACGTGCACATACGCAGCCCAGCTCAACGGATCTGTCGGGTCGCTCAGACGAAGCGCAGCCACGGAAGCATGAAGTGCGCGAGCGGCATTGCGGGCATCCGGGCGACCGTCGCGGTGGAGAGCGGCATAGACGTCGGTAGCCACATCCGGGGCCGAGCTGTCGTAGATGCTCCACATCGTCGCGATCACATGCCGGTACCCGGCCAACTGCATCGTCGCGGCCAGATGCATCGCCTCGTCGGGAACGTTCACGCCTCCGGCGGCGGTGTCACACGCCGACAAATACGCCAGTTCGGCGTGCGGTAGATGCAGCCCGTGGAGTTCGGCCACAGTGAGCCGCCCGTCGTACAGCAGGAAAGAACTCTGCGACGCGTCCATGAGGTTCTGCTCGGCATGGCAGGCAAAGTGGACCCACGAATTCTCGTCCAGAGCCTGTAATACCGCCTCGCGTGTGGCCCTCCGCCCAATCAGTGGCGGCGTGATCGAGACCTTCGGAAGGCTGGCGTGGAGTTCATCCAGTTCACGCTGCACTCCCGGCAGCGACGGCCGACCGGGAGTTTCCGGCATGCCAATGGCCAACAACCCGTCGAATGGTGGGCGTTCCTGCTGATCATCGTGGGCGCGACGCAGGGCCGTGAGAGTCGGCGTATACGAGGAGACGACAAGATCGGGCACAGTACGAGCCCCGGCCACCCGGGCTGCCTCGCTGAAGGCGGAGGCGGAGCGATGCCGAGGGTGGTGTCCGGCGGCGTGCAGCGGCAGTAGAGCAAGCCGGCCGGTGGGACACCACCACACACGCGGCGGCAGCCCGTCCGCGGTGTCCGAGGGGCCGAGGTGGTTCAGCACCGGCCCCGCTATCCGATCCCACAACCAGTCCAGCACGTCGTGCACAGCGTGACGTTCGGCTTCCCGATACAGAAAGGGCCGTTTACGCTGCCCGCGTCGTGAGAGCAGTACGTTGAGGAACGTCAACGCTTGCCCTGCCACATCGGCCTGACCAAGGTCCGGCAGGTCGATGACCTCGACCGGCGCGGTAGCGTCTCTGAGCAAGAGAGCGTGACAGGCGATCTCACTCACATTGATGATGACGACAGCCCCGTGGCCAGCCGCAAGTCTCAGCTCGTCGAATGGCACGGGGGCCAGAAAACGCTCGAACCCTTCCAGCCTGCGAACTTGTTCGATGAGATCATCCCATTCACGACACAGCTCGGCACGCTCCTGCGCCAATAGTTCGCGAGGCAGTGGAGACAGTGGGCTGTCCTCGTGCATTTGGGTCAGGTTGGTACTCGCAAAGGGCTGTCGGGCATCCAACAGCTCACGTACGCGCATCAGGCTGGCTGCCAGAGTTGGCGCCTTCTTCTCCAGTTCCGTCAGATCACCCCGGGTGTGGAGCGACTGGTTCTGGATGATCATCCGGCCCTGTTCAAGGATCTCGACGGCACGCTCCGGCTCGCCGGCCAGTATGTAGCAGGCAGCGGCATCGGAAGCGAGCCCAGACCATTCGGCCAGATGATTCTCTCGTGCCCTGCCGCTGAGTCCATGCCACGCCAGCTGTGGCAGGAGAAGCGCGGCCCGGCAGTACCCCTCTGCCGCGAGAGCGAAGTTGCCGAGTGCGACAGCTGTCTGTCCCCAGGTAGCGCAGCTTTTGATGCGGTCCGGCAGCGTGGCGACCGTGATATCCGAAGCGTGGCGGCAGCACCTGATGGCCTCACGCAGATCGGCGGGGTCGTGCTTGTGCCGGTATCGATGTCTCAGGGCTTCACCGAGGCTCTGCCAAGCCCCTGAAAGCCCGATCTCGTCGCCGCGCGCTGTGGCGACGGCCTCCCGGGTTAGGGCCACGGCACGATCAAGATCCGAACTCGCTTCCCGCTCGAGGACATCGACACCGACGGCGAGCACCTTGGCGAGACTCCCCAGAAGTTCCCAGTACCCACGATGCGTCTTGGGCGTGACGGCTACGGCCTGTTCGGCGGCCTCAACGGCTTCCTTGAGGTCTGCTGGTGATTCCTCGCGTCGGAAGCGGCTCAGCAGCAGGTCAGCGAGCATTGATTGATGGAGCCCCACGTCGGGGTGGTTGCGCGGCGCCGCCGCCACGGCCTCACGCGCCCATGTGATCACCTCGTCGAAGCCCTCCGTACCGAAGCTCTGCTGCCGACGAGTGAGCAGCACCTGGATGAGGTGAGATATCGCCATGGCGCGGTGGGGCCCCGGCGAGCCAGGCGGGTACGCCGCGACCGCCTCGGTCGCCAGTCGGATGGCACGGTCCAGGTCGGCCGGTTCCCAAGTGTGCTCGAACCTCAAAATGAAGGCCATGCTGAGGACGGACAATGCGAATGGGTTGTCCTCCGAGGCGGAGACCGCCTCGGTGCCAAGTCGAATGGCTGCCTCTAGATCCTCAGGTGACCTGCGCATGTCGTATCTGACTCGGTATGAGGACGCGAGATTTCCCAGAACGCGCCCCCGATCGTCGTCGCGCTCCGCAAGCGCGGCCAAGGCCTCCTCCTGGACACTGATGGCCCTGTCGATATCCGACGGATCCCCGGTCCGCTCGTATCGGAAGTACAGGGCCGCCCCGAGCTGGGTCAGAAACCGCGCTCGGCGGGTGTCGGGGGCTTCGGCGAGCACCCTCTCCATGATCTCAACGGAAGTGTCCAGGTCGGCGGTGTCTCCCAGCAGGTCGTAGCGCGTCCGTAAGCACTTTCTCAGTGTGGCCGTGTAGCCGCCGAGGTCAGGGTCCTCGGGACTTGCTGCTTCGAAGGCAGCCAGGCCCAGCTCTATTGCCTCATCAAGGTCGGACAGGGCGTCCATGCGCTCGTAGCGAAGAAGCAATGCCGACGCCAGACGATCCATCCGGGACGCCTGGTAACGATGTCCGGGCTGCATTTCGGCCACCGCCTGGCGTCCGGCGAGCACGGCCTGCTCCAGATCGGTCAGCGCACCGCCATGTTCGTAGCGGGACAACAGCAACTCGCACAACAACGTCAGACGGCGGGACAGCTCCGGATTCTCCTTGGCCGTGGACTCGACGGAAAGCCGACGGAGCTCGATGGCCTCGTCAAGGTCGTGCGACTGCCTGGTGCGCAGGAATCGAGTGGACAGAGCGGCGGCAAGCTGGGCCAGGGGCAGGCCCGGCACATCGCGTCCACTGACCGAGAGTTCGAGGGCACGGCGGAAATACGTCACGGCCTCATCGAGGGTCTTGATATCCCGCGTTCGCTCGTGCTCCTGGTACAGCCACCTTGCCTTGCCGTGTGCCTCCTCGGCCCGTCGGAGGAGGGTGTTGACGGCCTCGTAGAACTCCGCCGGCGCGCCAGCCGGATCCAGCTCAGCCTTGAGCAGAAGCAGCCTCACCGCATGGCCGAGGTCGGCGTACGAATCGCTGTCCGCACGGGAACCGTGCCGCGTCTGATAGAACTCCACGAGCGCGTCAAGCGCCCTGACGGAGACGAAGCGTTGGCCTGAGCCACCGTCCCGGATCATGAGCGCCTCGAGCTCTTTCGCCTCGTCCAGCGCCGCATCGTCGAACAGCGCCGACGCATCCCCCTGATCCCTGAACTGCGCCACCCGGGAGAGAAGCGCCGTAATCAGCCGCTCGCGCACGGCATCTACTCTACCGGTGCCAGGTTGCACACGAACGGACGGCGAGTCAGTTGGGGGCGATCACAGGATGCCGACGCCTGAGCACAAGAGCAGTGAACCTTGGGAACGATCCTCAGACTTCATATGGACCGGCAAGGCCTACGACCTGTTGGAGCAGAACCTCCTCCACGCCGAGATCATCTTCGACGGAGGTGTGCTGAGCTCCCGAGTTTGGGGAAGTTGTCCTCGGTGCGCGGGGCCGCTGGACGACAGGCAAGTCCTCACAGCGGTAAGCGACTTCATCACATCCCGGGGCACGGCCGCTGAAGAGTCTTCGGGCGGGGAACCGCCCTTGGTGGCCGTCGATGTCACGTGCCACTGCGGTGTGATGCACCCCAACGCACCTGAGGGCTCGCCGGGTTGCGGAGTCAGCTTCCGGGTGGAGATGGAAGCCGAAAGCGACCCAGCCGCTCATCAGGGACAGACATGACCGCGTACCGGCCCAGGCGGCCGACAAGCAGCCCATCCGCCTCCGACCTCGCCGAGCGGGACGCCTTTGCCGCCATGTCGGCCACGTCCCTGGACGTGGTCCGCACCAGCGCCGAGACCTGGAGAAACGGGCTTTCAGCCTTCGTCACCCTGGTCACCACGGGCATCGTGATCAAGGGGCGCGATACGACAAGTGTCTTGTCCACAGGATGGCGGATGGCTGTCACCCTGCTCATCGGCGGGGGGCTGCTCACCGCGATCCTCGGGCTGTGGCAGGCCCTCGCGGCTCAGGCCGGTACTCGGCCCAGAGCGACCACGCTGGCTGACATTCATCGCGCATACAGTTCCGTCGCGGCGTACCGGGTCGCCCTGGCCAACGCGGCCGCAACCCGTGTCCGGCGCGCGCAACACCTCGTTGCGGTCGCGCTGGCCCTCCTGCTCGCCGGCATCGTGGTCACCTGGTGGGCCCCCGCCGCCGACGCCAAAGGGCAGAAGCCTACGTACCTGAAGGTGAGTCACCAGGGGCGGTCCAGTTGCGGAACACTGCGGTCGGCGGATGGCGGATACCTCAGGCTCAAGAGTCCCGGAAGCCATGAACTGGCTGTGATTCCGCTGGCCAAGATCACCAATATGGGAATGGTCAAGTCCTGCAAATGAGCCGGACAGCACCTTCGGAACCCGTCGTCGCGGGCCCCGCGGGTGCGGGGCCCGTGGCGTACGGGGTTTCAGCAGTGTGCGGCGAACCCTACGAACTGGGTCCACGCGTCGGGGGTGACGGTCAGGATCGGGCCGGTGGTGTTCTTGCTGTCCCGGATGTGGACGGTGTCGGGGCGGGTGGCAACTTCGACGCAATCGCCGCCCTGTGCACCGCTGTAGCTGCTCTTGAACCACACCAACTCGCGTATGTCCGTGCTCATAGTTCCCCCAGCAACTTCTCGATGAAGATGGACGACTCCCGTGGTGTGAGAGCCTGGGCCCGGATGATCCCATGCCGCGCCGCGATGGCATGAACCTCATCTCGGCCAGTGATCAGGGTGCTGCACCCCTGACCCTCGAGATACGCGACCTGCTCGCCTCCCCTGGGGGTCATCAAAGTGAACGGGCCGTCGACTCCGGCGTTGTCCTCCCGGCTGAGAGGCATTACCTGGATCTCCACGTTGCGCTTCTCTCCGACAAGAAGCAACTGCTCCAACTGCCCACGAAGTACCTGCACCCCGCCAAGCGGCCGCCGCAGGACGGACTCCTCGATGACGAAGCCCAAGAGGGGCGCGGGCCGCGCCCCGAAAATGGCCTGACGCTCCATTCGCGCGACTACCCGCTGCTCGACGGTCTCTTCATCCAGCGGAGGTCGGTCCATCCTGAAGACGGCTCGCGCGTAGTCTTCTGTCTGCAGCAGCCCCTTGATCACGTGGGTGTCGTACGCCTGCACCTCAGCCGCCACCGCCTCCAACCGCGCCGCGTCGCGGAAGAACGCCGGATACCGCGCCTGCGCAAGCTCCTCCTTCATCGCCGCCAGCACGCCACCCGCGTCCAGCACCTCGTCGGCCTTGTCGACGAGCTCCGGCTTGGGGATACGCCGCCCGCACTCGACCGACGCCACCTGGTCCACGCTGTACCCGATCAGCGAGCCCAATTCCGCTCTGGTGAGCCCGGCCCGTTCCCGGAACAGCTTCAGCTGCTTGCCGAAGCCCCTCAGGAACGCGGACCGCTCTGTACCTGCCATGTCGCACCCTCCCGGCACACTTCGCGTGTTCGTACAGGCACCGTCCGTACACGCGCGCTTCCTGGCCAGGCTAGGCGCAGGCCCACAAGGCTGGCCCCATGACGACCGAAAATGCCCCCTCACGAGGGACAAGCCCGGAACAGTTCCCTCCAGCACCAGGCGAGTTCGCCATGCGCTTCACCTCGACTCCGCGCGGTGCGCGCCTCGCTCGGCGGCTCGTATCGCACCGGCTCGCCGCGTGGGGCTACCCGTACGATTCCGGCCCCAACGAGACCGCGACGCTCATCGCGAGCGAGCTGGTCACCAACGCCGTGCGCCACGGCCGCGTCCCCGGGCGCGACTTCCACGTGCGCCTGACCGCGCCGCCCGCCAGCCCCGACGCCGTGATCCGGATCGAGGTATCCGACACCCGCGCCGAGAAGCGCCCCACCCTCACCACGGCGGCACCGGACGCGGAAACGGGCCGCGGCCTCTACCTCGTCTCGCAACTGGCGGAGCGCTGGGCCGTCGGGCCCCGCCGGGGCGGCGCGCCCGGGAAAACGGTCTGGGCCGAGATCTCGATCGACGCCAAACCGTCGGACTCCTGCTGACACCTGGGTTTGCGGTGGATATGAGACGACGACACGCCGACGCCATGGCGTGTCGCTGTCTCATATCCACCGCAAAGTCACTGCGCGTCGGCCGGGGCGGGCTCGGGCCCGGACTCGGCGGGCCGCGCGGCGGGGGCAGAGGCAGGTGCGGACGCGCGGGGTGCGCGGGGGCGGGAGCGGGAGACGGCCACGCCGGTCAGGCACAGCGCGCCGCCGAGGAGGGTCAGCCACGCGGGGACCTCGTCGAGGAATGCCCAGCTCAGCAGGACCACGATGGCCGGGACGGCGTAGGTCGTGGCGCCCAGGCGGCTGGCGGGCATGCGGGCGAGGGCGTAGGTCCAGGTGGTGAAGGCGAGGGCGGTGGGCACCACGCCGAGGTAGAGCATGTTCAGCGTCGCGGAGGTCGGGGCATCCGGGAGTTCGGTGGCCAGTTGACCGGCGAAGGGGAGGCAGGCCACCGTGCCGACCAGGCAGCCGTACGCCGTGATCTGGAGCGGAGTCCCGTACCCGAGCGCGGGCTTCTGGGCGACCACGCCGGTCGCGTACGCCATGGCCGCGAGGAGGCACAGCACCACGCCGAGCACCGAGGTGCCGCCCTCGTGGCCGGACGAGGTCGACAGGCCGACCACCACCGCCCCGCCGAAGGACACCGCCATTCCGGCGAGCAGCCGTGGCGGCAGCGCCTCGCCGAGCAGCCGGGCCGCGAGGAAGGCCATCAGGATCGGCCCGACGTTGACGAGGAGGGCCGCCGTACCGGCGTCGACCAGGCGCTCGCCCCAGTTCAGGGCGACCATGTAGCCGCCGAACCAGACCACCCCCGACACGAGGATGCCGCGCCAGGCGCCGCGGGGCGGCAGCCCTTCGCGCCGTATCGCCACCAGGGCGAACAGCACCAGCGAGGCGGCCAGCAACCGGCCGAGTGCGAGCGCGCCCGGGGAGTACGCGGCCCCCGCGCTGCGGATGGAGACGAAGGCGGATGCCCAGGCGAGTACGGAGAAGGTGGCGGCGCCGGCCGTGAGGACGCCGGGCGAGGCGAGGCGGGAACTCATGCGCGCAGCCTAGGGTCTCAACATTTTGGTGTCCACCGAAATATTCGACTGCGAAAAGTTGCTCCGGGATCACTGCCAGGCGTCAGGCGTGAGCCCCAGGAGTTCACCGAAGGCCTGCTCCCCCGCGTCGGTCACCCGAAGCGCCCGCCCGCCCTCGCCCATCCGCGCCACCCACTCCACGCGCAGCGCCAAGGCGCACAGCCGCGCACCGGCCACCCCGCCCAGATGGCGGCGGCGCTCGGTCCAGTCCAGGCATGAGCTCGCGATCGGCCGGCGGCCCCGGTACTCCGACTCCAGATCGACGCCCGCGCGGGCGCACCACTCCCACCCCTCGTCGGTCAGCTCGAACACCCACTCCGTGAGCAGCAGTCCGCGCTCGGCCATGGCGTCGGTGACTGCCATGCCGAGCCGCCCCGCGAGGTGGTCGTAGCAGGTCCGCGCGCGGGCCAGCGGGTCGGATGCGGCGACGACCGGCACCGTGTACGGCGCGTCGCGGCCGGGGATGGCGTGTGAGGCGAGGGAGTCGACGAGGCGCGCGGTTTCCGCGTCGGCTATCCGTACGTAGGTGTGGCGGCCCTGCCGTTCGGTCGCGCAGATCCCGGCGTCCAGCAGGCGGGTCAGATGGCCGCTCGCGGTGGAGGGCGTGACCCCGGTGATCCGGGCCAGTTCACCGGCGCTCCACGTGCGTCCTTCGAGTAGCGCCATGCAGATCGCGGCCCGGGTCTCGTCGGCCATGGCGCCGGCGAGGGCGGCGAGGCGTGCGGCGGGCGGAGGGGAATCGGTCACGCCCCCCATCATGCCGCAACACTTCGGCGCATGCCGAACCTTTGCCCCGCAGTCAGGTGCCGCTTGGCGCCGCCGACGCTGCGCTGCGCGTTGCGAGTGGGTGCGCTTCGCTGTGCTGCGGGTGGGCTTCGCTGCGCTGCGGGTGCGCTTCGCCTGCGCCTGTGCGCCGTCTCGCGGCATTCGGCTCACGCGGGTGCGGGTTTCGTCTCGGACCCTCCGGGTCCAAAGCGCCAGCAGGAGGAGGGAAGGTGGCGGCTGGCCCGTTGTCCCGCTTCCTCGGCCCAGTGGATGGCTGAGCTCAGGACAGGCTCCGCTGCGCTCCGCCACAGCTGCTGCCGCGCGGTGGCCAAACCAGTCAGTCGGCTCTCCCCCCAACCCCCTCTTAAATAATCGCTTGATGCAGTACTTGATGCAGAGCAAGCACTTTTTTAGAGGTCTCCGAGTACCGGGCTCTCCACGGACTCTGCCGTTCAGGCGTGGAGCTGATCACCCGGTGCCACGTGAAGCTGGCCAGGGAGGGGATCACGACATCGAGGGTGCCGGTCCCGGGCACCACGACGGTCTGCTCGTCCAGCGCGGTGAAGACCTCGTCGATCAGCCGCTGGGCCATGCGCGGGGCTTTGGGCCGGATCACCTCCACGAGCCTGCGGCGGCCGGCTTTCCGCAAGCCTGCCGGGGAGCCGTAGCATTCCAGCAGCCAGGTGACGGCCTGGCGGTCCAGGCGTGGGCCCAGGACGCGTTCCAGGCTGGGGTGGAACTGGGTGAGCAGGCCGCGTATCCGGTTTGGAGGTGCGGATGGCCTCGGCCGCGAGGTCCTGGTCGAAGCCGACGAGCACGGTCAGTTCGGCGGTGATCTCGTCGCTCAGTTCCAGCGAGCGCAGTGCGTGGGGCAGGGTACGGGCGGCGTCCGCGATCACCGCGGCGTCCTTCGCGTCGGTCTTGGCCTCGCCCGGGTACAGGTCGGCGATCCGCCACATCGCCAGGCCCGACAGGTAGGCGACCTTGCAGCCCGCGTCCCGGGCGACCGTGAGCGGGAGGGCGCCGATGGAGGCGGACTGGTCCACGATCACCAGGACGGTTCCGAACTCCGCCGCGAGCTTGCCGATCACGGCCCGCAGCTTCGGCTCGCTGTTGGGCAGCTGCTTGTCGAAGACCCTCTTCCCGGCCGGGGTCAGCCCGTGCCCGTGGTGGGCACTCTTGCCTCGGGGGAGGGGCCCAAACCGGACCGGCGTCCACCGCTCCGGGCGACCCCGCCGCTCCGTCACCCGTCACCCGTCGCCCGGTGAGGGCCCATTGGGCTGGACGGCGACGATGCCTTCAGCACCCCCTCCCCTTCCCGCTGCTGGCCGCTTTGCGCCGAAGGCGCGAGACGATACCCGCACGCGGCGTCCGGACCATGCCGTCCAGCGGTCGCCGGCCCGTTCGTCGCGCTCGCGCGCCTGCGGTCCAGCGCACCGCTGGGCTGACCGGCTCGCCACCGCGCGGCAGCAGCTGCGGCGGAGCGCAGCGGAGCCTGCTTTGAGCTCAGCAACCCGCCGGGCCAAGGAATCGGGGCGCCGATCGGCCGCCCCCTTCCCTCGCGCGTTCTTACGAACCGCCCCAGGTCATATTGGCGACGGCCACGAACATCGCGAGGGCGATCGCCACCCCCTGAACGGCCTTCCCCCAGCCGGGCATCGGCTCGCCCCTCTTGGACGCCGAACGCGCGGCGAAGAAGGCAAGCGCCAGCCCGACGAGGACGATGGGACCGAGCAGCACGGACAGCCAATCGACTTGTACGGGCGTCATCGCGGATCTCCTTGTTCCACCTCGGTGACTGTCGGCACATCATGCGCGCGCACCACCGGGACCCCTCCCGGACGCGATATGCGCGATCAGACAGGACCTAGTAGCCCCTTGAGGAAGACCCTTCGAGTTCGGCCAGGGCAAGCTCATAGACACGGTGCTCATCCTCAGTCACCGGCTCCTCCCCCCTCCCGCCCTCTATCGCGGCGTCCAGCCACTCGTGGATGATCACCTCGATGATGTCCGGCACCCCCGTGCCCAACAGCATCTCCACCAACGGCCAGGCGTGCATCGTGACGGGAAACCTCGCCGCCCGGTGATGCTTCCTGGCTTCCTGCCATATCTTCCGCGCCGCCTCCGGGCCCTCGACATGGGCCGCGTCGTGCAGCAGACGGCACCAGCCGATGTCGAAGCGGTCGAAACAGCCGCTGAACTCACCGCCCCAGGGATCGATTTCGGCGACCTCGCGGAACAACACGATCGCAGCGGCCCGCTCGCCGGCGGAGTAGAGCTCGTGCGCCTGCCCCAACTTCGCATCCAGCCGCCCCTGCGGGGTCGCCCCGTGCTTGGCCACATAGGCGTCCATTTCCGCGAGGTAGTCGCTGAGCTCGGCTGCGCGGCTCCCTATGTGTTCGGCATATCGCCACAGCTCATCGGTCTCGTCGTCGTCGATGCCGTGGGCTTCGGCTTCCCGTAGCAGTGCGATGGCCCGGTCGCTGTCCTCGTCCATCTGGTCGGGGTCCGTGGCGTCCTCCTGGGAGTCCAGCCAGCCGTACGCTCCGGCGAGCGCCAGGGCACCTCGTACGTTCTCGTCCACGCCTGCGGTCGCCAGGTACGCCTCCACGGCTGACGCGACATCGGACCAGTACGTCTCGTCGGTCAGCTCTCCGGCAGGGGTGAAGAATGCGGTGAATTCCGACGGCAGCTTTCCGGAGATGATCACGCTGGTGACACTGGCGGGTACCGGCGGCAGGTCCATGCATCTTCCTTCAACGCGGTGGGGGGCTAGGACTGTACCGAGGCGCGCAGCCGGGCCGCGTCCTGGCCGGGGGGCAGTCCGTAGACGCTGCGGTATTCGCGGTTGAACTGGGTCGCGCTGACGTACCCGACCGCCTCGGCGGCCTGGGCCGCCGTCGTGTTGCCCGCGACCAGGCGCCGCCGCGCCTCCCGCAGCCGCAGGTGTTTCTGGAACTTGAGCGGGCTCATGCCGGTAGCGGCTTTGAAGTGCCGGTGCAGGGTGGCGGGGCTCATATGGGCCACGGCGGCGATCTCGTCGATGCTGAGCGGTTCGGTGTAGTGGGCGAAGATCCATGCGGCCGTCGCGCGCACCCGGGACGCGGCGGAGTCGGTCAGTGACCACTGGCGCAGGACGGGGCCGAGCGGGCTGCGCAGCAGCCTGTAAAGGATCTCGCTCTCGATACGGGCGGCCAGGGGGCGGATGTCGTCGGGGGTTTCGAGGAGCCGGACCCAGCGGGTGAGCGCGTCGATGAGTTCCGGGGCCATCGGCGCGGTGATCTGCCCGCCGACGGCCGCCGGCGAGGGCGCTCCCGGCCCGGCCGCACGCGGCCCCGCCGCCCCCAGCCCGGCCCCGTCGAGCTCCAGCAGCAGTTCGGCGAGCACCGCACCGTCGAGCCGCATGATCGCGGACCGGTACGGCACCTTCTCGAAGACGGCGGTGACGGGCAGGTCGAGCGTGTTCAGAAGCATTTCCCCGGGCGGAACGACCTGGCTGCGGTCTCCGACGACGGAGCGCTTGGCGCCGCCGGCGATGAAGCAGATCATCGGCTCGTACTGCACATCGACGGGGTCCATGGGCTCGTCGAGCGCGACCAGCAGGAGCCGGGGCACCGCGGTCTCGGTCCACATCCCCCGCCCGTGCCGGTCGATGGCCGCGGCGAGCTCGTCGAGCATGGGACACACCCTTTACGTGAGAGGATCAGGCAATCCTATGCGAGCTGTGGCCCATGACGCTCCGCAGCCGCGTTCCTAACGTGGACGGCATGACAGAGCGCAACACCAACCCCACGAACCCCACCGGCCCCACCGAACTCCCGCGCCGGAGGCTCGGCACCCAGGGCCTGGAAGTCGGGGCGATCGGCCTGGGCACCATGGGCATGACGATGGCGTACGGGGCCGGGGACGAGCAGGGCGGGATCGCCACCATCCATCGCGCCCATGAACTCGGCGTCACCCTCTTCGACACCGCCGAGCTGTACGGAATGGGCACCGGCAGCAATGAGCAGCTGCTCGGCCGGGCCGTGAAGGGCTTCCGCGACGAGGTCGTCATCGCCACCAAGTTCGGCTTCGACCTGACCGATCCCAGCAAGGTCGGGGCCCTGGACAGCCACCCGGAGCACATCCGCGAGGTCACCGAGAACAGCCTGCGCTACCTCGACACCGACCGTATCGATGTGCTGTACCAGCACCGTGTCGACCCGAACGTACCCATCGAGGACGTGGCCGGCACGGTCGGCGAACTGATCGCCGAAGGCAAGGTGCGCTACTTCGGGCTGAGCGAGGCGGGCCCCGACATCATCCGGCGCGCCCACGCCGTGCACCCGGTGTCGGTGCTGCAGACCGAGTACTCGGTGTTCGAGCGGGCCGTGGAGGTCGAGGTGCTGCCGGTGGTACGCGAGCTGGGCATCGGCTTCGTGCCGTACTCGCCGCTGGGCCGCGGCTTCCTCACCAGCGCGGTGAAGCCCGCCGCCGAGTATCCGGCGGACGACATGCGCAGCTGGGACGAGCGCTGGCAGCCCGGCAACTACGAGAAGAACCTGGCCGCCGTCCGGGAGCTCACCGCCCTCGCCGACGCCAAGGGCATCGCGGTCACCCAGCTGGCGCTGGCCTGGCTGCTGGCCCAGGGCGAGGACATCGTGCCGATCCCGGGCACCCGCAGCCCGCACCGCCTGGCGGAGAACGTGGCCGCCGCACACGTCACCCTCACGCCCCAGGACCTGGCCCGCATCCGGGAGATCCTGCCGCGCGGCGCGGCCGGTTCCCGCTATCCCAAGGGAATGATGCCGAACTGGTGACATCAGGCCCAGGGGCCGCAGAGGTCAGCAGCACTGCCAGGTGAACATGGCCCTCTCGAAGCGGCCCGCGGCCAGGTCGTCGGGGCGGATCAGCCAGTAGAGCGCGCCGCCGTCGCCCCACATCATGTCCAAGTCCTCGTCGGAGTCGAGCTGCGCGAGCAGCACCCAGCCCTCCGCCTCCTTCTCGATCCGAGGGTCCTCCCACGACAGGTCGCCGCCGCCCAGCGCGCCATGGGCCACCACGATCTCCACGGCGGTCTGGATGGACTGGGCATGGCCGCCGATCTGATGCGCGGCACCGCTTTGGTGACTCCACACCGCTCTCTCGAACGCTTCCGGAAGCTCGTCCTCACCGAACGCGGCGGTCAGCGCGACCGAGCGGAAGTCGGGCGCGCTCGGGCCCGTACGGACGGTCAGCGGCACCTCCGGAAACGGGGTGAGGCCCGCCGGCGCAGGCCGCTCGGGTGCGGTGGCGGACTCGGGCGGGAGGTGGAGGACGCGGGCACCGGCCCAGGTGTCCGGGTCGGCGGTGTCGACCAGCGCGTCGACGTCCTCGTCGTCGCCGTAGTAGAAGAAGGCGAGCCGGCCGTCCGCGGGCAGCGGTATGTCCAACTGCTCCCCGGGCAGCGCCGCGCAGTCGACCTCCGCCACGAACGGCAGCGGCCCATGCCCCTCCCACACCGGCCAGTCCACGCCCTCGGGCAGCCGGGGCAGTCCGCCGAGCCGGCCGACGACCGGATCGGCGGGCCCGGCCTTCCGCAGATGGGCGGCCGGGCGCAGCAGCGCGATCCAGCGGTCGGCGAGGTCGGGCGGCAGATGGGTGTGGGCCAGGGTGTGCAGCGGGTCAGGTGCGGTGGTCATACGGGTCATGATGGCGGGCGGGTCCGACAGTCGGACGTACGGGCCGACGTACGGGGGCGCTGCGCCCGCGGCACATCATGGGTCGTTGCGCAGGACACGGCCTTCGCCGAGGTGAACGACGAGGCGTTGGTGGTCCGCCAGCCACCTCGGCGCGTGGCTGAACCTGTTGCCGTCCAGCCGGAGCGAGGTGAGGGCCGGGAGGTCGGCCACCCATGCGGGCAGGTCGGTGAGTTCGTTGTCGCCCAGGTCAAGGCTGGTGAGCGCGGTGAGGCCGGCCATCGACGCCGGAAGTTCGGTGAGCCGGTTGCCGCGGAGGCTGAGACTCGTCAGCGCGGTGAGGCCGCCCAGCGTTTCGGGCAGCGCCGTGAGCCGGTTGAAGCCGAGGTTGATGCCGGTCAGCCCGGTGAAACCGCCGATCCATGGGGGCAGCTCGGTCAGCTCGTTGCGATCCAGGTTCAGCCATCGCAGGGCGGTGAGCCTGCTCAGCTCCGCGGGCAGCCGGGTGAGCCGGTTGCTGCCCAGCAGGAGATGGGTGAGGTTGGCCAGCTCCCCGAGCGATGCGGGCAGTTCGGCGAGGCGGTTGAAGTCCAGGTTGAGTTCGGTGAGGGCGGTCAGGTTCCCGAGTGTCCGGGGGATCTCGACGAGCTGGTTGCCGGACAGATCGAGCTCGCTGAGGGCGGCGAGATCGCCCAATGAGCTCGGCACGGTGGAGATGCGATTGCTGCCGACATCGAGGCTGGCGAGCTTTTTCAGGCCGCCCAGGAACTCGGGGAGCTCGGTGAGCCTGTTGTCACGAAGGGCGAGGTCGGTGAGTTCGGTCAGCTGCCGCACCCATATGGGTATCTCCGCGAGCCAGTTTCCGTTCAGCACAAACTCGGTGAGCGCGCTGAGGTTGCCCAGCGATGCCGGTAGTTCCTCCAGCCGGTTGTCGCTGAGGGAGAGGTGGGTGAGCCCCGTGAGGCCGCCCAGGAAGTCGGGCACCTCGGTGAACGTGCCGTCGCTGAGGTCGAGTCGGGTCAGCGCGGTGGCCTCGGCCAGCGAGGCGGGGACGACGGGCAGCGACAGATGACCGAGCTCCAGGGACGTATCGCCGTCGTCGATGACCTGGGCGATGAGTTCCTCCGCGTCCTCCAGGGCGAACGAATCATCGTCGTCGTCCATCTCGAACGGTTCGTCGTACTCGGACATGAGTGATCCCTCGGAACGGGCCGCTGTGACGGGAAGATCGAATTCTGCCGCGCCGAACCGCGGGGCGCCACCCGGGGGCCGGATCCAGGGCGGCGGTGGCATGCGCGGCGGCGCGAATGGTCTACTCCCGGGATGTATCTCACCGTCTTTCTGCTGGAGTTCCAATCGTGGTATTGGAAGCGCGAGTTCCGCGACGAACAGCTGCGGGACGCGTTTGCGGCGACGAATGATCCGACCACCCCGGAGGCGTTCGAGCAGGGCTTTCTGACGCTGCTGCGCAGCGGCGACACGGTCGCCTGCGGCATCGCGCTGGACTACTACGACCGTGCGGAGATGACGAGCCGGTATGTGGGAGGCAACCCGCTGGAGCCGCATGCGGAGGAGGTGTTCGCGGTCGCCCGTCGGCTGCTCGCGCAGCCGCCGAGGCCCGGGGACGCGATCGCCAAGGAGGGCGCCAACCACGCGAGCGCGCTGGCCGCCCTGGTGCGCGGTGGCCTGGAGCACGGGGACGCGGACGCGATCGCCGAGGTCCTGGCACGGATGCCGGACGGGGACCTGCGGTACCACGCCCTCGATGCCGCGCACCTCCTCGTGGACGAGGAGGAAGAGAACGAGGAGGAAGAGGCCGAGGAAGAAGAGGAGCGGGGAGACGCGGAGGAGGGAGACGCGGAGGAAGAAGTCGAGCAGGAGGGCGGCTGGGCTCCCGATCCACGGCTCGTCGCGCTGATCGCCCGGGTGGAGGCATGCCGTGATCGTGTCGCGGCCGTAGCCGCGCTGCGCGAAACCCCGGGAGCGGAGGCGACCGAGTCCCTTGTCCGTGCGACCGATGACGCCGAGTGGCGGGTCCGGCAGGAGGCCGCCGCGGCGCTGGCGGCGGGGACGCGCTTCTACGCACACCGCCCCCTGCTGGAACGCCTGGTTCGGAACTGGTCGGCCGACCAGCGGTCCACCGCGGCGGATGAGGTCCGCGACGCGCTCGCCGAAGGCCCGCACAGCCTGCACTGGGAAGGGGCCGAACCGCCGGGCGCGGAGCTGCGCGCCGCGCATCGCGAGCTGCGGTCCCCCACCGAGGAGGCCGCGCACCGGTCGGCGCTGCGCACCTTGCTGCAGAGCGAGTCGCCGGTGGCGGTGGGGATCGCGCTCGACCACTTCCACCTCGCCGAGGGGATCACCCGCTTCGGCCTCGACGACGCCGAGCACGCCCCGGACGTGCTCAGGGTCGCTCGCGCGGTCCTGCGGCAGCCGCCGTCCCCGGCCGCGCTGAGCCCGGAGACGGGGTTGGGCGCGAGCCACGCGAGCGCGCTGAACATCCTGAAGGAACTGGGCGAACCCGAGGATGCGGCGACGATCGTGGCCGCGCTGCGGTCGGACACCGCTCCGGCCGTGGTCCGCGAGTGTGCCGTGGCCGCCGCGAGCTGGTGCCTCGAACGGTGGGAAGCGCCGGACGAGCAGGTCGTCGACTCGCTCGAGGAGCTGATCTTCGACGGCACGGCGGACATGGAGCTGCGCACCGACGCGGTCAACGCGCTCTTCGGCCTGAACGAGCCGCGGATCACCGCCGTGCTGGTGCGCGCCGCCCGCTCTGTCGACTTGTCGATCCAGGTGGAGGGGGCCATCGGCCTCACCTACAGCCACCTGATCGATCAGCACCGGGAGCTGCTTCGCGATCTTGTCGCGTCATGGCCCGAGGAAGAAGCGGGGGACCGGGCCCGGATCGTGCGGGACGCGGTGGACGAGTGAGGTGATCGCCGCGGGCCTCCCCTCTTTGGGAACGAGAGGCGGGTCAAGGAACCGTAAGTCAAGGAACCGTAAAGCGGGCACGTTCGTTACCCCGGGCATGACCGCTATGACTCCCGGCTCGAATCTCCCCCTGTCCGTCGCGCGCGTGGCAGTGGATGTCACCGCCCCGGTGCGGCTGGACGTGTCGGGCCTGCTCCTCACCGCCAACGGCAAAGTGCGCTCCGACGACGACTTCGTCTTCTACAACCAGCCCGCCGGGCCCGGCGTGACCCACCGCGCCGGGGCGGGTGGGGCGGGTGACACGATCACCGTCGACACCGCCGCCGTGCCGGGCGACATCGAGAAGATCGTGGTGACCGCGAGCCTGGACGCGCCCGGGGCGACGTTCTCGGGCACCGAGCCGACGGCCACCGTGCGCGGCGCGGACGACGGCGCCGTGATCGCGACATTCACCCCGCCCCAGCTGGGCGCCGAGACCGCGCTCGTGGTCGTCGAGGTGTACCGGCGCAATGGCGCGTGGAAGGTACGCGCGGTCGGGCAGGGCTATGCGAACGGGCTGGCGGGCATCGCCACCGACTTCGGTGTGACGGTGGAGGAGCCCGCCGCGCCCGCGGCCCCCGCCCCCGCGGCCGTCCAGGCGCCGCCGCCCGCCGGTCCGCCCGCCGGTTTCCAGCCTCCGCCGATGCCCGCCGCCCCGCCGCCCGCTCCCCCGGCCGCCGCCCCGGCAGCCGCGGCCGCGGCGCCCGGCGCCGGGAAGATCAACCTCGACAAGGGCCGCGTCAATCTCCAGAAGAACCAGACGGTGTCGCTGGTCAAGGGCGGCCGACCGCTGCAGAGTTCGGTGAAGATGGGCCTGGGCTGGGAGCCCGCCTACCGCAGCAAGGACATCGACCTCGACGCGTCCGTGATCGCCTTCGGCGTGGACCGCAAGAAGATCGACGCCTGCTTCTTCGGCAAGCTCTCGATTCTCAACGGCGCGATCCAGCACTCCGGCGACAACCTCACCGGTGAGGGCGGTGGCGACGACGAAACCATCACGGTCCACCTCGGCGGGCTGCCGCCGGAGGTCACCGGCCTGGTCTTCACGGTCAACTCCTTCTCCGGCCAGAAGTTCACCGATGTCGCGAAGGCCTACTGCCGCCTGCTGGACGCGGGCACGGGCGAGGAGCTGGTCCGCTTCGACCTGACCCACTCCGAGCCGCGTACGGGCGTGATGATGGCCAAGTTCATCAAGCAGTTCTCGGGCGAGTGGGAGATGACCGCGATGGGCGAGTACGTGGACTCCCGTACGGTCCGCGGGATGGTCAAGCCCGCCGGCAAGGCGCTCTGAGCCGACCGAGACGACTGAGCCCGCTGAGCCAGGACGGGCCCGGCACCGGGGGCCCAGGCCGGACCGCCGAAGAGGGAGGAAGGTCGGCGCTCCGGCCCGGGCCGTCCCGTAGCCCGTACAACGAGCGGAGAGGGCAGAGGTGTCGCAGCGGTGTCGCAGAAAATACGGGCCGCCCCCGCCAGATGCGCGGGGGCGACCCGGAGCTGAGGGGTGATCAGCCGCGGGGGCGCTGGCGGCGCCAGGGGCCGGTGATGGCCAGCATGATGCCGGGAGTCTGGATGTTGGCGTAGAGGGTGCGGCCGTCGGGCGAGAAGCAGACGCCCGTGAACTCGCTGTACTCCGGCTCCTCGGCGGTGGCGATGTTGAGTTCGTTGCGCGCGATCGGGTACGTACGGCCGTCGTCCGTGGCGCCGAAGAGGTGCTGGACGCCCTCGCCGTCCTCGGCGATGACCAGACCGCCGTACGGCGAGACGGTGATGTTGTCGGGGCCGTCGAAGGCGCCGTCCTTGGACGGGTCGGGGTTGACGCCGAGCAGCACCTTCAGGGTCAGGGTGCGCCGCTTCGGGTCGTAGAACCAGACCTGGCCGTCGTGCGCGACCGGGCTCTCCTCACGGGCGTACGAGGAGACGATGTACGCGCCACCGTCGCCCCACCACATGCCCTCCAGCTTGCGGGCCCGGGTGACCTGGCCGACGTCGAACTGCTTGCGCACCGGGACCGACTTCGCGTCGCGGTCGGGCACGTCCACCCAGTCCACGCCGTAGACCGTGCCGGTCTTGGTCGCGCGCGACAGGTCGTCGACGAAGTTGCCGCCGGAGTCGAAGCACTTGGGGGCCTGCAGCACACCCGCGTCATCGGCGAGGGTGCGCAGCTTGCCGCGCCCGTGCTCGAAGCCGCGCGGCGGGACCCAGCGGTAGAAGAGGCCGTTCGGGCCGGAGGCGTCCTCGGTCAGGTAGAGGTGGCCGCGCTTGGAGTCGACGACGACGGCCTCGTGGGCGTAGCGCCCCAGCGCCTTGATCGGCTTGGGGTCGCGGTTGGCCCGGCGGTCGTGCGGGTCCACCTCGAAGACATAGCCGTGGTCCTTGGTCATGCCGTTCTTGCCGGCCTTGTCCTCGGTCTCCTCGCAGGTCAGCCAGGTGCCCCACGGGGTGGATCCGCCCGCGCAGTTGGTGGAGGTGCCCGCGATGCCGACCCACTCGGTGACATGGTCGCCGTGCTTGGAGACCTCGACGACGGTGCAGCCACCGGAGGCCGCCGGGTCGTAGACCAGGCCCTCGGTCAGCGGCACGGGGTGCGGCCAGTCGGCCCGCGGGCCCTTCAGCTCGTGGTTGTTGACGAGCAGCGTGGCACCGCGGGTGCCCTCGAAGGTGGCGGTGCCGTCGTGGTTGGAAGGGGTGGACTCACCGGACTCCAGCTTGGTCTGGCCGGTGCGGGTGATGACCCGGTAGCTGAATCCGGCGGGGAGCGCGAGGAGGCCCTTGGGGTCCGCGACGAGCGGGCCGTAGCCGAACCGGGCACCGCCCCGCTCGGCCGCGTCGGTGGTGGTCAGGTCCTCGGACGGCTCCGCGGCGAGCGCGCCGGGGGCGGTGGCGAGCACCCCGGCGCTGCCGACGAGGGCGACACCGGTATACGCGGAACTCTTCGCGAAGTCTCTGCGGGTGAGCGGCATCTTCATCTCCTGAATGGCCAGATCTGTCCACCGACTGCGCGCCTACGCTCCCGTCCCTGGCCGAACAACAGTTGAACTGGACGCGACATCGACGGTTCGATTGACACGGGCAGGCCGAACCAGCGCCAGGCTCCCGCAGGAGCGTCAGGCGCGTGACCGGTGGAGCGTCAGGCGCGTGAGCGCGCCTTGAAGGCCGCCTTCCGCGCTTCCTTGGCGGTCTTCTTGTCCGGATGCAGCCGCCCCATCGCCTCCAGCACCTCGGCGGTCGCCGGGTGGTCCACCCGCCACGCCGAGTCGAAGAAGCTCCCGGACTGCTCGACGAGGCCGCGCACCAGCTCCCGCAGCTCGGCGGAGTCGCCTTCGGCGGCGAGCTGGGCCGCGATGGTGTCCACCGTCAGCCAGAACACCATCTCCTCGGACGGCTCCGGGACGTCGGGCATCGCGTGTTCGGCCAGCCATACCCGGGCCAGGCCGCCCAGGTGCCGGTCGTCCAGCACCTCGCGCAGCGCGGGCTCGGCCGCGTCCCCGACCAGCGAGAGCGTCTGCTGGCAGGCCAGACGGCGCAGCGGCGCGCTCGTGTCGTCGCCGCGCGCGGCGGCCAGCAGCTCGCGGGCAGCCGCGTCGGGCGTACGGCGGGCCAGCCACTGCTCGGCCTCGGCGCGCGCGGCGGTCTCCGGGTGTCCGGGCAGGGCGTCCAGCAGGACCTCCGCGCCCTTGTCGGCCAGGTCGCCGACGACCGGGGCGTCGATACCGGCGTCCAGCATGCGGTTGCGCACGCCGAAGACGCCGAGCGGGGTGAGCCTGACCATGCCGTAGCGGGAGACGTCGTCCTCGTCGGGGCCGAGGGGGTCGGAGCCCAGGGGCGATCCGGCGGTCTCGGGGAAGCGGCCCTCGCCGTCGACCTCCTCGATCAGCGCCTCGTCCACGGGCTGGTACTCGACCAGGCCGGTCGGCTCCAGCATCCGGAACTGGTCGTCGAGGCGGACCATCGCCTCGGAGATCTCCTCGAGGATGTCGTCGGTGGGCTCCTCCATGTCCTCGGGGACGATCATGGCGGCGGCGAGCGCGGGGAGCGGCACGGCGCGGCCGGCGTCCTCCTCGTCCAGGGCGGTCAGCAGATACAGATTGCCCAGCACCCCGTCCAGGAACTCGGCCTCCTCCTCGGGGTTCCAGTCGATCTCGTCGAGATCGATCTCGCCGTCGTCGCCGATCTGGTCGACGATCTCGGCGAGGTCAGGGGCCGCCGCGTCGGCGAGTACGGTCTCGAAGCCGCCGAGCCAGATGTCCAGGACGTCCCGCGGGCTGCCCTCGCTGATCAGCCGCAGCTCCTCGCCGGGGGTGGCGATCCCCGTGGCTCCGTCCTCGTCGATGTCCCCCTGAGCCGTGGGCGCTCCCTCAGCCGTGGGCGCTCCCTCGGCCGCCGGCGCGGGCTCCTGGACCTCGATCAGCCCGGTGTCGACGGCCAGCTGCCAGGCCTCCGCCGCGTACCCCGGCCCGTCCTCGTCGGTGCCGAGGCCCAGGTGCTCGGCCGCCGCCCGAAGATCGGGCTCGGTGAGCACGCCGCCCGCCGCGACCGGCCGCTGTGGCCCGGCCCAGCGGGCGAGCCGTACCGCGCGGGCCAGCAGGGGGGCGCTGAGCGCGTCCCGGGCGAGTTCGGCCTCGGAGCGAAGCCGCACGGGCGGCAGGGTGGGGCGGTCTCCGGGCATCGGCGGAGTCATCTCCTCGGGAGCGGATGGAGCGGATGGAGCGGACGAAACGGCTGGAACGATTGAAACGGTTGAACGCGTGATGGAACTCTTGGGATGGATCGTGCTCGGGAGGGGCCGCGGCACTAGGGGCGCGACCGGTCCCAGCCTAGACGGAAGGTGGGGCTGTTTCGTCCCGATGTGCCGTCAAGGGGACGTCAGCCTGCGAATTCGGCCATCGACCCGGCATACGACATGAGCGGCCGACCCCACCGCGCCGGAGCACGCCCCACCCCCGCGCCGTGCCCCGGTTCACACCCCCGATCCCGCCCGTACACCAGCCATCCCTTGACAACTGCCCTGGTGAAGAAGGACATTGACGCGCGTAGACGCTTGGACCCCTGGTAACCGTCTCGTCGCTCCCTCATCGGAGGCCCCACCATGCCCCCACGCGCCCTGCGCGGTCCCGCCACCGTCACCGCCGTCGTCGCCTCCGCACTCGCGGCCGGGCTGCTCGCCGCCCCACAGCCGGCGGCCGCCGGCGAGATCCGGATCCATGACATCCAGGGCAGCACCCGAATATCCCCGTTCGCGGGCAAGCAGGTGTCCGAGGTCTCCGGCACGGTCACGGCGATCCGCGCCTTCGGCTCCTCGCGCGGCTTCTGGTTCCAGGACCCGCACCCCGACCGGGACCGGGCCACCAGCGAGGCGATCTTCGTCTACACCGGTTCGACGACCCCGTCGGTCGCCGTCGGGGACGCGGTGCGGGTCTCCGGCACGGTCAGCGAGTACTACCCGGGCGGTGCGGACGCCGGGCTCCAGTCGGTCACCGAGCTCACCAAGGCGACCTGGACGGTCGAGTCCTCGGGCAACGCGCTGCCCACCGCCTACGCGCTGGGCCCCTCCACCGTCCCCGACCGCTACGCCCCCGACGCATCGGGCGGCAATAGCGGCAATATTGAAGGGTTGCGGCTGCGCCCGAACTCCTACGCCCTGGACCGCTATGAGTCCCTGGAGGGCATGCGCGTCTCGGTCAAGGACACCCCGGTCGTGGGCGCGACCACCCAGTACGACGAGCTGTGGGTGACCGCCGAGCCCGGCCACGCCCGTACCGCCCGCGGCGGCGCGCTCTACAGCTCCTACCGTGACCCGAACGCCGGCCGGGTCAAGGTCGCCTCCCTCATCCCGTTCGCCCAGCGCCCCTTCCCCGTCGCCGATGTCGGCGACCGGCTGACCGGCACCACCGCGGGGCCGCTGGACTACGACAACTTCGGCGGCTACGAGATCCAGGCCACCGCGCTCGGCGAGCTCGCGGACGGAAACCTGGCGCGGGAGACCACCCGTAAGCAGAAGGCCGACGAGCTGTCCATCGCCACGTACAACGTGGAGAACCTGTCCCCCAAGACCGCGCAGGCGAAGTTCGACCGGCTCGCCTCGGGCCTCGTGGACAACCTCGCCTCGCCCGACATCGTCGCCCTGGAGGAGGTCCAGGACGACAACGGCCCGACGAACGACGCGGTCACCAGCGCCGGAGCCACGCTCAAGAAGCTCACCGACGCGATCAAGGCCGCCGGCGGCCCCGCGTACGAGTGGCGGCAGATCGACCCGACCGACGACCAGGACGGCGGGCAGCCGGGCGGCAACATCCGCGTCGCCTTCCTCTTCAACCCCGAGCGGGTCTCCTTCACCGATGTCGCGGGCGGGGACGCCACCACCGCGGTGCGGGTGACGGACGACGGCGGCAAGGCGGGCCTGTCGGCCTCCCCCGGCCGTATCGACCCCGAGAACCCGGTCTGGAAGGACAGCCGCAAGCCGCTGGTCGGGCAGTTCTCCTTCCGGGGCCGCCCGGTCTTCGTGATCGCCAACCACTTCAACTCCAAGGGCGGTGACCAGGGTCTGGACAGCCGCTTCCAGCCCCCGGCCCGCAGCTCGGAGACCCAGCGCACCGGGCAGGCCGAGGCGGTCAACGCCTTCGTCAAGAAGCTGCTGGCCGTGGACCCGCTGTCGCGGGTCATCGTCGCGGGTGACCTCAACGACTACCAGTTCTCGCCCGCGCTGGCCGATCTCACCAACGGCGGGGTGCTCACCGACCTGGTCACCGGGGAGCCGAAGGACGAGCGCTACGGCTATGTCTACAACGGCAATTCGCAGGTGCTGGACCACATCCTGACCAGCCACGCCGTGCGCCGCCCGGACTACGACATCGTGCACATCAACGCGGAGTTCGCGGACCAGTCCAGCGACCACGACCCGCAGATCGTCCGATTGAAGCCGTAGCAGTACTGAACTGTCGGACCAGCACAATTAAATAGACCTGTACCCCGAAGAGGCCCAGAATCCAGCGCAGGAAAACTCCCTGTCCCGTCCTCCTGCCGCACGGAGCGTTCACACATGTCCCTGGGCCCCTTCGGCCGTACCGCCGCCGCCATGATCACCCCGTTCGCCGAGGGCGGCGCCCTCGACCTCGACGGCGCCCAGCGCCTGGCCACCCATCTGGTGGACCAGGGCGGCTGCGACGGAATCGTGGTCAGCGGCACCACCGGCGAGTCCCCGACCACCTCCGACGCCGAGAAGGAGGCGCTGCTGCGGGCCGTCGTGGAAGCCGTCGGCGACCGGGCCCGGATCACCGCGGGGGTGGGTACCAGCGACACCCGGCACACCGTCGAGCTGGCCCGCTCGGCCGAAAAGGCCGGAGCGCATGGCCTGCTGGTCGTCACCCCGTACTACAGCCGCCCACCGCAGGACGCCGTGGCGGAGCACTTCCGTACGGTCGCGGACGCCGTCGGGCTGCCCGTGATGCTGTACGACATCCCCGCCCGCACCGGCACCGAGCTCGCCGCCGACACCCTGCTGCGGCTCGCCGAACATCCGCGCATCACGGCCGTCAAGGACAGCGCGTACAACCTGCTCAAGGCGGCGAAGGTGATGGCGGCCACCGACCTGGCCTACTTCTCCGGCTGCGACGAGCTGAATCTGCCGCTGCGGGCCATCGGCGGCGCCGGCTACGTCAGCGTCGTGGCCAACGTCGCAGGTCAGCAGGTACGCGCGGTGCTCGACGCATACGACGCGGGAGATCCGGGCGAGGCCGCCCGACGCCATCTGGCACTCACCCCGCTCATCGAGCGGATGATGGCCGCCGGCACGCCGGGGGTGGCCACCGCCAAGGCGCTGCTCGGCGCGCTCGGGCTGCCCGCGGGAACGGTCCGGGCCCCGCTGCTCCCCGCCGGCCAGGAGCTGACCGACGGACTGCTGGCCGCATACGGCGAGGTGGCGGGCGGCCGCTGACCCCGGGCCGCCCGCCCCACGCGTGGCTCAGTTGTGGCTGTGCAGCGCCTCGTTGAGGCCGCCCCACGAGCCGCTGCGCGGCAGCGCCTCGACCGCGCCGGTGGTGGAGTTGCGGCGGAAGAGGAGGTTGTTGACACCGGACAGCTCCAGCGCCTTGTGGATCGTGCCGTCCGGCAGGGCGACCCGGGTCCCCGCGGTCACATACAGGCCCGCCTCGACGATGCAGTCGTCACCGAGCGAGATGCCGATGCCCGCTTCGGCGCCCAGCAGGCAGCGCTCGCCGATGGAGATCGTCTGCTTGCCGCCGCCCGACAGCGTGCCCATGATCGACGCACCGCCGCCGATGTCCGAACCGTCTCCGACCACGACGCCCGCGCTGATCCGGCCCTCGACCATGGAGGTGCCCAGCGTCCCGGCGTTGAAGTTGACGAAGCCCTCGTGCATGACGGTGGTCCCGGAGGCCAGATGGGCGCCGAGCCGGACCCGGTCGGCGTCGCCGATGCGCACCCCGGCGGGGACCACGTAGTCGGTCATCCGCGGGAACTTGTCCACGCTGGTCACCGACAGCTGGAGCCCCTCAGCGCGGGCCGCGAGGCGGGCCCGCTCGACCTGGTCGACGGGGACGGGGCCGAGCGAGGTCCAGGCCACGTTGGCCAGCAGGCCGAACATGCCGTCCAGGCTCAGGCCGTGCGGCTTGACCAGGCGGTGGCTGAGCAGGTGCAGCCGCAGATACACGTCGTGCGCGTCGAGCGGCTTGTCGTCGAGGGAGCCGATGACCGTACGGACGGCCACGACCTCGACCCCGCGGCGCGGGTCCGGCCCGAGGGCCCCCCGGGCGGTGTCGCCCAGCAGCTCGGCGGCGCGCTCGTCGCTCAGCCGCTCGGTCCCGGCCGGGCCGGGCTCGGCGACCAGCTCGGGAGCCGGGAACCAGGTGTCGAGGACGGTGCCGTCCTCGGCGAGGGTGGCAAGACCGGCGGCGGCTGCGCCGGTGTGGGTGGTGCTGGTGGTGATGGCTGCGTCGGTCATGGTCAGAACGCTAACCGGAGCCGGGCCCGGGAGGCGAACCGGTCTCAGCGAGCGGTCCCGGGCGGCCGGACATCCGGTATCCGGGGCGGCTGGTCCCCACTGTCATCCGGTCCCAGCGCGCGGTCCCGGGCGTCCGGTCCACCGGCGTCCCGCGGTCTCAGCCCGCGGTCCCGGGCGTCCGGTCCACCGGCGTCCCGCGGTCTCAGCGCGCGGTCCCGGGCAGCCCGCCGTCCCCGTCCGCAGCCATGATCCGCGCCAGCACCACGCGGGTGCCCTCCCGGTCGTACGGGCGGTCCGCCAGCAGCACCTGCAAGGTCAGCCCGTCGATCAGAGCCACCACCGCGCGCGCCGCGGCGGCGTCGGGCACCAGTCGCGTCAGCATCCGGGCCATCTCGTCCAGGCACTCGGCGGCGAGCGGCCGCAGCCCCTCATGGCGCAGCGCGGCGAAGTACAGCTCATACTCCAGTTCCAACCGCGCCCGGTCGCCCGCGAACTGCTCCTCCAGCCACCGGGCCAGCTCGTCGGCGGGCGGCGCGGCCGGATCGACGCCCTCCGCCCAGCGCTCCACCTCCGCCAGCCACTCCGCGTTGATCTGCCGGAGCGCCGCGATCAGCAGATCGTCGAGGGTGCCGAAGTGGTACGTCGTCGAGCCCAGCGGCACATCGGCCGCGGCGGCCACGGTCCGGTGGCTGAGCCCCGCGATACCGCGCTCGCGCACCACGGCGGCTGCGGCGTCGATGATGCGCTGCCGCCGATCGGGGTCGTAGCGGCGGGCCATCAGTGGGCCCCGTCGAGGTTGAGCAGGATCACCCCGGCGATCACCAGCAGCACCCCGGCCACCTTGGCCGCGGTGGCGGCCTCCCCCAGGAAGAGCATGCCGATCGCCGCGATGACGGCGGTCCCGGCCCCGGCCCATATGGCGTACGCGGTGCCCATCGAGACCGTCTTGAGGGTCTGCGCGAGCAGCGCGAAGGCCGCCACATACCCGACCACGGTGACCAGCGAGGGCCAGAGCTTGCTGAAGCCTTCGCTGTACTTCATCGAGGTGGTGGCCAGGATCTCGGCGGTAATCGCTCCGGCGAGCGTCAGATACCCCATGCGTACGAGTGTACACAACGATGCGTACGGCCGTACGCAACCGACACCGAAAACACCCGGAATACGCGAACAGCCCCCGCGCCGAGGCGCGGGGGCTGTTCAGGCGTGCTGCTGCCGTCAGACGTTGAAGCCGAGGGCGCGAAGCTGCTCACGGCCGTCGTCGGTGATCTTGTCGGGGCCCCACGGCGGCATCCAGACCCAGTTGATGCGCAGCTCGTTGACGATGCCTTCGGTGGCCGACTTCGCCTGGTCCTCGATGACATCGGTCAGCGGACAGGCCGCGGACGTCAGCGTCATATCGAGGGTGGCGATATTGGCGTCGTCGATGTGGATGCCGTAGACGAGACCCAGGTTGACCACGTCGATGCCCAGCTCGGGGTCCACGACGTCGTACAGGGCCTCGCGGACCTCTTCCTCGCCGGCCGGCTTGACGGCCGTTTCCACGTTGTCACTCATGCGATCTTCCCTTCGGCGCGCTCGCCCAGCGCCTGGGCGGTCGCGTCCTTCCACGCCATCCAGCTCAGCAGGGCACACTTCACCCGGGCCGGGTACTTGGAGACGCCGGCGAACGCGACCGCGTCCTCCAGCACCTCCTCCATCGCGTCGTCCGGCTCGGTCTTGCCCTTGGACTGCATCAGCTCCAGAAACGTTTCCTGGATCCTGCGCGCCTCGCCGATCTCCTTGCCGACCAGCAGCTCATTGAGCACGGAAGCGCTGGCCTGGCTGATGGAACAGCCCTGGCCGTCGTAGCTCACATCCTCGATGGTCTCGCCGTCGAGACGGACCCGGAGGGTGATCTCGTCCCCGCAGGTCGGATTGGTGTGGTGTACCTCGGCGTCCCCGTCCCTCAGACCCCGCCCGTGCGGGTGCTTGTAGTGGTCGAGGATCACGTCCTGATACATCGAATCAAGCTTCACGCAGCACGCCCCTACCCGAAGAAGTTCCGAACGTGCTCCAGGCCCTCGACCAAGGCGTCGACCTCGGCCGGGGTGGAGTACAGATAGAACGACGCTCGCGTGGTCGCGGGAATTCCGTACCTGAGGCAGACGGGCCGGGCGCAGTGGTGGCCGACCCGGACCGCGATGCCCTGCTCGTCGAGCACCTGACCCACGTCGTGGGGGTGGATGTCGCCGAGCGTGAAGGAGATCGCGGCGCCGCGGTCCTCGGCCGTGGTCGGGCCGATGATGCGCAGATCGGGGACCTCCAGGAGCCTGCGCACCGCGTACTCGGTGACCGCGTGCTCATGGCGGGCGATGTTGTCCATGCCGATCGAGGTCAGATAGTCCACGGCCGCGCCGAGGCCGACGGCCTGGGCGATCGGGGGCGTACCCGCCTCGAACTTGTGGGGGGCCGGGGCGTAGGTGGAGGAGTGCATCGAGACGGTCTCGATCATCTCGCCGCCGCCGAGGAACGGCGGCAGGTCCTCCAGCAGCTCCTGACGGCCCCACAGCACGCCGATGCCCGTCGGGCCGCACATCTTGTGGCCGGTGAAGGCCACGAAGTCGGCCTGCAGCGCCTGCACATCCATCGTCATATGAGGGGCGGCCTGCGAGGCGTCGATGACGACGAGGGCGCCGACCTGCTGTGCGCGGCGGACGATCGCCTCGACCGGGTTGACCGTGCCCAGGATGTTGGAGACCAGCACGAACGAGACGACCTTGGTCTTCTCGGTGATGATCTCCTCTATGTTCGACAGGTCGAGCCGGCCGTCGTCGGTGAGGCCGAACCACTTCAGCTTCGCGCCCGTGCGCTGCGAGAGCAGCTGCCAGGGGACGATGTTGGAGTGGTGCTCCATCTCCGTGATGACGATCTCGGTGTCGCTGTCCACGCGGTAGGGCTCATCGGCCCAACCCAGCATGTTGGCGACGAGGTTGAGCGATTCCGAGGCGTTCTTGGTGAAGATCACCTCGTCCCGGCTCGGCGCGTTGATGAAGGCGGCCACCTTGTCCCGGGCGCCTTCGTACAGCGCCGTGGCCTCCTCGGCGAGCACATGCACTCCGCGGTGCACATTGGCGTTGTGCACCTCGTAGTACTCGCTGAGTACGTCGAGCACCTGACGCGGCGTCTGCGACGTCGCCGCGTTGTCCAGGTACACGAGCTTCTTGCCGTCGTGGACCAGCCGGTCCAGGATCGGGAAGTCCTTGCGGATCGCCTCGGTGTCGAGGAGGCCCGGCAGCTGTGTCATGTCCCTGCGCCTCCGTACACGTCGCCGAATGCCTCGCCGCCGAAACGGCCCCTGTCGTCGTCACTCACTCGTCGCGCCGCCCTTCACATAAGCCTCGTAGCCCTCTTCCTCCAGCTTGTCCGCGAGCTCCGCGCCGCCGGACTCGGCGATCCGGCCCGCCGCGAAGACATGGACGTAGTCGGGCTTGATGTAGCGCAGGATGCGCGTGTAGTGGGTGATCAGCAGGGTGCCGACCTCACCGGTCTCGCGAACGCGGTTGACGCCCTCGGAGACCACGCGCAGCGCGTCGACGTCCAGACCGGAGTCCGTCTCGTCGAGGATCGCGATGCGGGGCTTCAGCAGCTCGAGCTGGAGGATCTCGTGGCGCTTCTTCTCACCGCCGGAGAAGCCCTCGTTGACGTTGCGCTCGGCGAAGGCGGGGTCGATCGAAAGGCGCTCCATGGCCTCCTTGACCTCCTTCACCCAGGTGCGCAGCTTCGGCGCCTCACCGCGGATGGCGGTGGCCGAGGTGCGCAGGAAGTTGGAGACGGAGACCCCGGGGACCTCCACCGGGTACTGCATGGCGAGGAAGACGCCCGCGCGGGCCCGCTCGTCGACGGACATGGCCAGCACGTCCTCGCCGTCCAGCGTCACCGTGCCGCCGGTGACCTGGTACTTGGGGTGACCGGCGAGCGAATACGCCAGCGTGGACTTGCCGGAGCCGTTGGGGCCCATGATGGCGTGGGTCTCGCCCTGCTTCACGGTCAGGTCGACACCGCGCAGGATCTCGCGGGGGCCGCCTTCGGCCTCGACGGAGACGTGCAGGTCGTGGATCTCAAGCGTTGCCATGGGGGCCTCAGGACTCCTGGGTGACGGAGACGAGCACGTCGTCCCCTTCGATCTTTACGGGGTATACGGGGACGGGGCGCGTCGCGGGGAGGCCGGACGGCTTGCCGGTGCGCAGGTCGAAGCTGGAGCCGTGCAGCCAGCACTCGATCTGGCAGTCCTCCACCTCGCCCTCGGACAGCGAGACGTTCGCATGCGAACAGATGTCGTTGATCGCGAAGACCTCGCCCTCGGTGCGCACGAGCGACACGGGTACGCCGTCGAGCTCCACCCGCTTGGGGGTGTCGTCTTCCAGCTCGCTCAGCGCGCAGGCGCGTACAAAGGTCTGGCTCATGCGACGGACGCCTCCAGCTCGGCCTCGATCTTGGCGATCAGGCGCTCCTCCAGCTCGGGGATGCCGATCTGCTGGACGAGCTCGGCGAAGAAGCCGCGGACGACAAGACGGCGGGCCTCGTCGGCCGGGATGCCGCGCGCCATCAGGTAGAACAGCTGCTCGTCCTCGAAGCGGCCGGTCGCGCTGGCGTGGCCGGCGCCGACGATCTCGCCGGTCTCGATCTCCAGGTTCGGCACCGAGTCGACGCGCGCGCCGTCGGTCAGCACGAGGTTGCGGTTGAGCTCGTAGGTGTCGGTGCCCTCGGCCGCGGCGCGGATCAGCACATCGCCGATCCAGACCGCGTGGGCGTCCTTGCCCTGGAGCGCGCCCTTGTAGGCCACGTTGCTCCGGCAGTGCGGGGTGTCGTGGTCGATGAAGAGCCGGTGCTCCTGGTGCTGGCCGTTGTCGGTGAAGTACAGGCCGTAGAGCTCGGCCTCACCGCCCGGGGCGCCGTAGATGACGCGCGGGTGGAGGCGCACCAGGTCGCCGCCGAAGGTGACGACCACGGACTTGAACGTGGCGTCGCGGCCGACCAGCGCGGTGTGCTGCGCGGCGTGGACGGCGGTGTCGTCCCAGTCCTGGATCGAGACGACGGTGAGCTTGGCGCCGTCGCCGACCAGGAACTCGACGTTGGCCGCGAGGGTCGCGTCACCGGTGTGGTCGATGACCACGACGGCCTCGGCGAAGGCGCCGACCTCCACGACCTGGTGGCCGTAGGCGGTGCCGCCCTCGCCGTGCACGGAGATCCGCACGGGCTCGGTGAGCACGGTCTCCTTGGCGACGGAGACCACCGAGGCCTTCTCGAAGGAGCTGTACGCCTGCGCCGCGACCCGGTCGACCGGCTTGCCGGCCTTGCCCAGGCGCGGGTCCGTACGGTCCACGGTCTCGACGGTGACGCCCTCGGGGGCGCTCACCTCGACCCGCACACCGCCGGTGGCCTCGGCGGTGCCGTCGTGCAGACCGCGCAGCCGCTCCAGCGGAGTGAACCGCCAGTCCTCCTCACGGCCATGCGGCACCGGGAAGTCGGCCACGTCGTACGACGCGATGGCGCCGACCCTCGCATCGGTGGGCTGGCCCACCTGGATGGCACCGTCCGTGGTGGATCCGGCCGGAATGGTTTCAGCAGCCATGGCAGCTGTACAGCTCGCTTTCTGGTGACGTACCTCGGCCCTCCCTCAGGACGGCCGCCGCGGGTATCGGGGAAGGGTCCGGCGTCAGCCGACCGCGCCTTCCATCTGCAGCTCGATCAGCCGGTTGAGCTCAAGCGCGTACTCCATGGGGAGTTCGCGCGCGATGGGCTCGACGAAGCCGCGCACGATCATCGCCATGGCCTCGTCCTCGGACAGGCCGCGGCTCATCAGGTAGAAGAGCTGGTCGTCGCTGACCTTGGAGACGGTCGCCTCGTGGCCCATGGACACATCGTCCTCGCGGACGTCCACATAGGGGTAGGTGTCCGAGCGGGAGATGGTGTCGACCAGCAGCGCGTCGCACAGCACATTGGACTTGGAGCCCTCGGCGCCCTCGCCGATCTCGATCAGACCGCGGTAGGAGGTGCGGCCGCCGCCGCGCGCCACCGACTTGGAGACGATGTTGGACGAGGTGCGGGGCGCCATGTGGACCATCTTGGCGCCGGCGTCCTGGTGCTGGCCCTCGCCCGCGAAGGCGATGGACAGGGTCTCGCCCTTGGCGTGCTCACCCATCAGATAGACGGCCGGGTACTTCATGGTCACCTTGGAGCCGATGTTGCCGTCGACCCACTCCATGGTCGCGCCCTCGTAGGCCACGGCGCGCTTGGTGACCAGGTTGTACACGTTGTTCGACCAGTTCTGGATGGTCGTGTAGCGGCAGCGGGCGCCCTTCTTGACGATGATCTCGACCACCGCGGAGTGCAGCGAGTCCGACTTGTAGATCGGCGCGGTGCAGCCCTCGACGTAGTGGACGTACGCATCCTCGTCGACGATGATCAGCGTCCGCTCGAACTGGCCCATGTTCTCCGTGTTGATCCGGAAGTAGGCCTGGAGCGGGATCTCCACGTGCACGCCCTTCGGCACGTAGATGAACGAGCCGCCGGACCACACCGCCGAGTTCAGCGAGGCGAACTTGTTGTCGCCGACCGGGATCACCGAGCCGAAGTACTCCTGGAAGAGCTCCGGGTGCTCCTTGAGGCCGGTGTCGGTGTCCAGGAAGATGACGCCCTGCTCCTCAAGGTCCTCACGGATCTTGTGGTAGACGACCTCGGACTCGTACTGCGCGGCGACACCCGCGACGAGGCGCTGCTTCTCGGCCTCCGGGATGCCCAGCTTGTCGTACGTGTTCTTGATGTCCTCGGGCAGCTCTTCCCAGGAGGCGGCCTGCTGCTCCGTCGAGCGCACGAAGTACTTGATGTTGTCGAAGTCGATACCGGAGAGGTCCGAGCCCCAGGTGGGCATGGGCTTCTTCTCGAAGAGCTTGAGGCCCTTCAGCCGGAGCTTCAGCATCCACTCAGGCTCGGACTTCTTCGCCGAGATGTCGCGCACGACATCCTCGGAGAGGCCGCGTTTGGCCGAGGCACCGGCCGCATCGGAGTCGGCCCAGCCGTACTCGTAGTTGCCCAGCCCCTCGAGCTCGGGGTGAGCAGTCTCCGTGGGGAGAGTCATTCGGGGTTCCTCCCGGCCGTGCTGGCAGATGCTGTGGTGATCTTGGTCTTGCTGGGGGTCTTGCTGGGGGCGGCCTTCTCGGCCTGGCTGGTCCCGGGGATGTAGGTCGTGCACACCCCGTCGCCATGGGCGATGGTGGCCAGACGCTGCACATGAGTCCCGAGGAGCTGGGAGAAGGCCTCGGTCTCCGCCTCGCACAGCTGCGGATACCGCTCGGCCGCATGGGCGACCGGGCAGTGGTGCTGGCAGAGCTGCTCGCCGACCGGTGCGCTGCGCGCCGTAGCAGCGTACCCGTCCGCGGACAGTGCGCGGGCAAGGGCTTGGGCGCGGCTGTCGGGTTCCGCGGCCTCGATGGCCTGGCGGTACGCCACGGCCTGGGCGGCGAGCCTGGCGCGCGCGAACGCGGCGACCGCGGCCCGGCCCGCCTCGCCACCGCCGGCGCTCTGCTCGATCCAGCGCAGGGCGTCCACGGCCAGCTCGTCGTACGCCTGGTCGAAGGCGTCGCGCCCGCAGTCGGTGAGCGCGAAGACCTTGGCCGGGCGGCCGCGGCTCCGCGCCCCGTACACCCTCTTCTCGCGGGGCTCGACGACGCCGTCGGCGACGAGGGTGTCGAGGTGGCGGCGCACGGCCGCCTGGGTCAGCTCGAGCCGCAGGGCGAGCTCGGCCGCGGTGGACGGGCCATGGTCGAGGATGGAGCGGGCGACCTTGTTACGGGTGCCGTGCTGCTCATCGGGCGCGGGCACGGGCACGGCAGATCGCGCGGCCGCCTCGACCGCGCGTCCCGCCGGAGCTTCGCTCGCGTATTTCACAACGCCATTGTTGCGTAATTCCCCGGGGAGGTACAAGCGAGGTCCCGGCGGCGGTCCGGTGGATTGCGTCACTAAGGCACACCTAACCGCGATGCCCGGCCTGCCTGCGGAAAGAGGCCCGGGCCTGCCTGCGCGAACAAGGTCCGTCCCCGCCCTGCCCGCCAGCTCCCCCCGGGTGATTCGTAGACTGCCGGGCATGCGAGAAGAGCCCGCGGTCGACATCCTCGGCCTCGTCAAGCGATACGGCTCGAAGACCGCCGTGGACGGGCTCGACCTGTCCATCGCGCGGTCCACCGTGACCGCCGTGCTCGGCCCCAACGGGGCAGGCAAAACGACCACTGTCGAGACCTGCGAGGGATACCGGCGGCCGGACGCCGGCACGGTCCGCGTCCTCGGCCTCGACCCCGTCACCCAGGCTGCCGCGCTACGCCCCCGGATCGGCGTGATGCTGCAGTCCGGAGGGGTTTACTCCGGGGCGCGCGCAGAAGAGATGCTGCGCCACACCGCGGGCCTGTACGCCCACCCCCTCGACGTCGACCACCTCATAGAACGGCTCGGCCTCGGCTCCTGCGGCCGTACGACCTACCGCCGGCTCTCCGGCGGCCAGCAGCAGCGCCTGGCGCTCGCCATGGCCGTCGTCGGCCGCCCCGAACTGGTCTTCCTCGACGAGCCCACCGCCGGCCTCGACCCGCAGGCCCGGCGCGCCACCTGGGACCTGGTCCGCGATCTGCGCCGGGACGGCGTGACCGTCGTGCTGACCACGCACTATATGGACGAGGCCGAAGAGCTCGCCGACGACGTCGCGATCGTCGACGGCGGCAAGGTCATCGCCCAGGGCAGCCCGGAGCAGCTGTGCCGCGGCGGAGCCGAGAACACGCTGCGCTTCAGCGGCCGCCCCGCGCTCGACCTGGCCTCGCTGCTCAAGGCCCTGCCCGCCGACTCCACGGCCGACGAGCTGACCCCCGGCTCGTACCGCGTCACCGGCAAGATCGACCCGCAGCTGCTGGCCACCGTCGCCTCCTGGTGCGCCCAGAACGGCGTCATGCCGGACCGGATCTCGGTCGAGCGGCACACCCTGGAGGACGTCTTCCTCGAGCTGACCGGCAAGGAGCTGCGCGCGTGACCGCCCCGGGAACCTTCACCCCACAGCCGGGCCCGGCCCCGCTGCCGCGCATGATCCGCGCCCAGGCCGCCCTGGAGACCCGGATGCTGCTGCGCAACGGCGAGCAGCTGCTGCTGACCGTGATCATCCCGTCCCTGCTGCTGGTGCTGTTCAGCAGCGTCGACATCGTCGACACGGGCTCGGACGGCAAGACCGTGGACTTCCTCGCCCCCGGCGTCCTGGCGCTCGCCGTACTGTCCACGGCCTTCACCGGACAGGCCATCGCGACCGGCTTCGAGCGGCGGTACGGCGTCCTCAAGCGGCTCGGCGCCTCGCCGCTGCCGCGCTGGGCCCTGATGACCGCCAAGACCTGCTCCGTGCTGGTCACCGAGGTGCTGCAGATCGCGCTGCTGACTGTGATCGCCCTCGCCCTCGGCTGGTCCCCGCACGGCAACCCGCTCACCGTCGCGCTGCTGCTGCTCCTCGGCACGGCCGCGTTCTCCGGCCTCGGCCTGCTGATGGCGGGCACCCTCAAGGCCGAGGCGACCCTCGCGGCGGCCAACCTCGTCTTCCTGCTGCTGCTCGTCGGCGGCGGGGTGATCGTGTCGCTGGACAAGTTCCCGGACGCGGTGCGCGGTGTGCTGCAGCTGCTGCCGATCTCGGCCCTTTCGGACGGGCTGCGGGACGTACTGCAGGACGGGGCGGGGGTGCCGTGGGGCGACCTGGGGATCCTGGCGGTGTGGGCGGTGCTGGGGCTGGGGGCGGCGGCGCGCTGGTTCCGCTGGGAGTAGATGGGACGCGGGACCCCCTCGTGCCGCGCCTTCACGGGGGAGCCGACTCCCCCACACCCCCCTCGTGAATTGCTGCACAAGCGCCCGCATACGATGGGCGACGTGCCCTCTTCGCTGAACCCCCTTGAGCAGATCGCCCGCCGCTGGCAGCCGTCCGCGCGGTTCGTGGAGCGCGCCGCGCTCGCCGCCGTGGTGATGGCTGTGGTCATCGTCGTGACGGGCGGAGCGGTCCGGCTCACCCAGTCCGGGCTCGGCTGCCCGACCTGGCCGACCTGCACGGAGGACAGCCTGACGCCCACCCACGCGATGGGCATCAACGGCGTCATCGAGTTCGGCAACCGCATGCTGACGTATGTGCTGTGCGCGGTCGTCGGCCTGTTGATCATCGCGGCCCGGGCCCGTACGCCGATGCGCCGCTCCCTCACCAAGCTCGGCTGGGCCCAGTTCTGGATTGTCATGGGCAACGCCGTCGTCGGCGGGATCACGGTGCTCACCGGGCTCAACCCGTACATCGTCAGCTCGCACTTCCTGCTGTCCACGGCGCTGCTCACGGTCGCCGTGCTGACCTGGTGGCGGGCGCGCGAGGGCGACGCCGGGCCCCGCGACCTCGTCGCCCGGCCGGTGCGCCAGCTGTCCTGGCTGCTGGTCGGCGCGACCGGCGCGCTGATCGTGATCGGCACCGTGGTCACCGGGGCCGGGCCGCACGCGGGAGACGCCCAGAAGGTGCACCGCATCCCCCTGGACTGGCAGGAGATCACCCAGTTGCACGTGGACTTCGTCTACATCGTGCTGGGCCTCACCGCCGCCCTGTGGTTCACCCTGCGCGCCGTGAAGGCCCCGGCGGCGCCGCGCCGGCGTGTCCTCGAACTCCTCGCCGTGCTGCTCCTCCAGGGCGTGATCGGCTACGTCCAGTACTTCACGCACCTGCCGGAGATCGTCGTCGGCGTCCACATGTTCGGCTCGTGCCTCGTGTGGATCGCGGTGCAGCGAGTCCTGCTCTCCCAGCGCGAGCGGGCCGAACTCCCCGCGCCGGTCGCCGCCCCCGCGCCCGCCGCTCAGCCCGTGGCCGAGGCCGCCGCGTCCAGCCGGTAGACCCGGCGCGCGGTTCCGGCCGCGACGAGCGCGGCGATGCGCCGCGCCTCGGGCCGGGTGCAGAAGCCATCGGCGACCCACTCGGCCGCCAGCCGCGCCATGGCGCGTACGAACAGCCGGGCGCCGGTCACATACAGCTCGGGCAGCGCCCGTGCCCCGGTCGAGAACAGCAGCTTGCCGAACGGCGCCTCGCCAAGGGTCTCCCCCGGCCGGGGCCCCGCGTCCGCGTATACGTGCGCGAAGGCGGCGGCCAGCTGGGCCGCGCGGCGGTGGTGCGGCCGGCAGGGCAGCAGCACCAGGTCGGTCCCGGCGCCCGCGGTGGCGCGCAGAAAGCCCGCGAGCGGCTGTGGGTCGGCGCAGTGCAGCTGTACGGGCAGTCCGGTCGCGACGGCGCTCCACAGCAGATGCTGGAGCAGCGCCGGATCGGCGGGGCGGGCGCGCGGGGTGCGCCCGCCGAGCCAGCGGTCCGCCGCCCGCCGCACCTCTCGGGGGTCCGGCGGGGTCTCGTCGCAGAAGGTGACGCCCACGGCAAAGGCGGTGACGTGCTGGGCCGCGGCGTACAGGGCCTCCGCGGTGTTGCCGATGAACGAGTCGACCGAGCCCGAGGTGTCCGCGACCTCTTCGGCCAGCGGCTCCAGGCGGATGACCTCGTGGACCGGGCCGTCCGCGGCCGCGGCCAGCTCGTCGGCCGAGGTGAGCTCGCCCGGTGCCCCCGACTCCAGCAGGAAGGCGCCGATGCCCGCGCCGCGCAACAGCAGCCGCCCGGCGCGGTAGGCGCCCAGCTCGCGGCGGCGGGCGAGATAGCGGACGGGGGCGCAGTGGGCCTCCAGGCCGAGCAGCGGTGGGCACCAGCGGCGTACGGCCAGACCGGTCCAGCTGTCGAAGAAGGTGGTGCCCGCCGGGGCGGCGGTGCGGGAGCCCGCGGCGGCGGCGAGATGGGCTTCGAAGGAGCCGAGGCCGAGCTCGCCGTGGAGGGCGCCGTGGCTGTGCTGGTCGATCAGCGGCGGCAGCGCTCTCGCCCAGGCGGAGGGTCTGTCCGCCGTCTCCGGAACGGCCGCCGTGTCCGGAACGGACTCACTGGCGGCGTGGGAGGGGGCCGGGTCGGCCGAAGTGCCCGTCGCCTCGTCCATCGCCGCCGCCTCCTCGCCGTCGGGCATCGAAGGGCTTAACGGGCGAAACGGTTATGAGGTGTCGCCGGGCCCGTCCCGAGCCTGGCCCGCCCCGGCCTCGCTCGGCAAGGGCGCCCCTTGGCCGGCGCGAGGATGGGTGGGACAGGGCGCGGCCCAGCCCCTGGAGGGGATCGGGGCGGCAATCCGCGTCCCTTGCCGGGGCAAAGCTCGAGGCTGGGGCAGGGGACGAGGGGCGGGCCCCGGTCGGGGTCCAGGGGTCCCCCTGGTTCGGGAAGGGGCGGGGTGGGGAGCAAAAGCCGCCGCGGCGCGGGCTACGCGTTGCTCGGGCCGCCGAGTTGGATGCCGGCCATGCGGGTCCACTCGTACGGGCCGGTGCGGACCTTCGCGGCGAGTTCGCCGTCGAAGTCGTCGTGCAGGGTGATCCCCGCGGTCTCCGCGGCGCGGCGGGCGGTCTCGTAGGACGGGGCGACCAGGTTGCCCCAGTCGCCGTTGGCGCCGACGAGGGCGACGCGGACGGTGCCGCGGCCGATGTGGGCGAGCTGGCCCTCGGCGCTGCCGCCGTGGGACTGCGCGAAGGCCGTCATCTGATGCGCGAGCCGCTTGGCCCGCTTCTCGGCCTTGGCCGATGCGGACTTGCTCGACGCGGACTTGCCCGATGCGGACTCGTCCGACGGGCCTTCCGGGGCCATCTGCGTGGTGTCTCCCATGAGGCCGATGCTACCGGCTGGTAATCAGCGCAGGAAGGGGTCCACGGCGACGGCGGCGAACAGCAGCGAGGCATAGGTGATGGACCAGTGGAACAGCCGCATCTCCTTGAGCCGAGCCCCCGTGATCCCGGCCTTGGCGCGCGCCTGGAGCCCGTGCGCCTCCTTGAGCCAGAACGCGCCCAGCACCGCGGCCACCGCGGGGTAGAACCAGCCGGTGTAACCGAGCGGCCAGAGCAGCAGCGAGACGATGACCATGACCCAGCTGTAGAGGACGATCTGCCGGGCGACCGCCTTGTTGCCCGCGACCACGGGCATCATCGGCACGCCCACGCGCGCATAGTCCTCCTTCACCTTCATGGACAGGGGCCAGTAGTGCGGCGGCGTCCAGAAGAAGATGACAAGGAACAGAATCAGCGCGGCCCAGGAGACCGAATTGGTGACGGCGGACCAGCCGATGAACACCGGCATACAGCCGGCGATGCCGCCCCACACGATGTTCTGCGCGGTACGCCGTTTGAGCCACATCGTGTAGACGACGACGTAGAAAACCAACGCGCCGAGCGACAAAATCGCGGACAGCGGATTGACCAGGAACCAGAACCAGGCCGTCGACCCGATCGCGAGCGCGAAGGCGAAGACCAGGCACTCGGCCGGCGAGACCATCCCGGTCACCAGTGGACGCTGCGAGGTGCGGTCCATGAGCGCGTCGATGTCGCGGTCGTAATACATATTGAACGCGCCCGCGCCGCCGGCCGACAGATAGCCGCCGACGCAGGTGGCGAGCACCAGCCATAGATCCGGGACGCCCTCGGCGGCCAGGAACATCACCGGCACCGTCGTCATCAGCAGCAGCTCGATGACACGCGGCTTGGTCAGTGCCACGAAAGCCTTGACGCGGGCACCGAGCGGCCGGTGGCTCCGGCTCGTATCGAGCACCCCCGCAGGACGGGAATCGACGGCCGTCACGCACACCCCTGGTAGAAGCAAGAACCAGCAAGCACCGGACATGAAGAGCCGGTAAAGACTTGCGCGTACCACGCCACTCTAGACGTTGCGGATACGCCGCCCGTCGCCGGGGTCGGCTCGTGTTCGCCGAGCTCACGGCCCTCGGGGGAATGCCGCATCTCCGGCATTCGTTCGCGGGATGTCGGGTACTCGCTCGAAAAGATGAGCGTTCTTCCAGGGGTAGGCTCGACAACGCCGGTGTGCGCATCGTCGCCGGGTATGGACATTGTGGAGAGGAGCCCTGACTCAGGGTGAGCACGAAGCCGACTACCACAGACCTCGAGTGGACCGATATGGACCAGCGTGCCGTGGACACGGCGCGTGTCCTGGCCGCGGATGCCGTGCAGAAGGTCGGCAACGGCCACCCCGGCACCGCGATGAGCCTGGCCCCCGCCGCGTATCTGTTCTTCCAGAAGCTGATGCGGCATGACCCCTCCGACGCCGGATGGGTGGGCCGCGACCGGTTCGTGCTCTCCCCCGGCCACACCTCGCTGACCCTCTACGTCCAGCTGTACCTGGGCGGGTTCGGCCTGGAGCTGGAGGACCTGAAGTCGTTCCGCACCTGGGGCTCGCTGACCCCGGGCCACCCGGAGCACGGTCACACGGTCGGTGTCGAGACCACCACCGGCCCACTGGGCCAGGGCATCGCCAACGCGGTCGGCATGGCGATGGCCGCCCGTTACGAGCGCGGTCTGTTCGACCCGGAGGCGCCCGAGGGCACCTCCCCCTTCGACCACACCATCTGGGCGATCGTCTCCGACGGCGACCTGGAGGAGGGCATCTCCGCGGAGGCCTCCTCGCTGGCCGGCCACCAGAAGCTCGGCAATCTGATCGCGCTGTACGACGACAACCACATCTCGATCGAGGGCGACACCGCGACCGCCTTCTCCGAGGATGTGCTGAAGCGCTACGAGGCGTACGGCTGGCACGTCCAGCGCATCGAGCAGGCGGAGAACGGCGACTTCGACATCCACGCGCTGTACGCGGCGCTCAAGGCGGCGCAGGCCGAGACCGAGCGCCCCTCGATCATCGCCGCGCGCACCATCATCGCCTGGCCCGCGCCGAACGCGCAGAACACCGAGGCCGCCCACGGCTCGGCGCTCGGCGCCGACGAGGTCGCCGCGACCAAGCGCGTCATGGGCTTCGACCCCGAGAAGGACTTCGAGGTCGAGGAAGCGGTCATCGCCCACACCCGCTCCCTGGCCGACCGCGGCCGCGAGGCCCGCGCCGCCTGGGACAAGAAGCTCCAGGACTGGCGGAACAACAACCCCGAGCGCGCCGCCGAGTTCGACCGGATCTCCGCCGGTGAGCTGCCCGAGGGCTGGGACAAGGCGATCCCGGTCTTCGAGCCGGGCAAGGACGTGGCCACCCGTAAGGCCTCCGGCCAGGTCCTCAAGGCGCTCGGCGGGGTGCTCCCCGAGCTGTGGGGCGGCTCCGCCGACCTCGCGGGCTCGAACAACACCACCATTGACGCGTCCTCGTCCTTCCTCCCCAAGGACAACCCGCTTCCCGAGGCCGACCCGTACGGCCGCACGGTGCACTTCGGTATCCGCGAGCACGCCATGGGCTCGACCATGAACGGTGTGGCGCTGCACGGCAACACCCGTATCTACGGCGGCACCTTCCTGGTCTTCTCCGACTACATGCGCCCCGCCGTCCGGCTCGCCGCGCTGATGAAGCTCCCCGTCACCTATGTGTGGACGCACGACTCCATCGGCCTGGGCGAGGACGGCCCGACCCACCAGCCGGTCGAGCACCTGTCCGTGCTGCGCGCCATCCCGGGCCTGAACATCGTCCGCCCGGCCGACGCCAACGAGACCGCCATCGCCTGGCGTGAGATCACCCGCCGCCACAGCGACAGGCCGGCCCCGCACGGCATCGCGCTGACCCGGCAGAACGTGCCGACGTACGAGCCCAATGAGGACGCGGCCAAGGGCGGCTACGTCCTGGCGGAGGCCGAAGGGCCCGAAGGGCAGAGCGCTGCCCCGCAGGTGATCCTCATCGGCACCGGGTCCGAGGTGCAGCTCGCCGTCGAGGCGCGCGAGCAGCTGCAGACCGCCGGGATCCCGACCCGCGTGGTCTCGATGCCCTCGGTCGAGTGGTTCGAGGAGCAGGACCAGGCGTACCGGGACAGCGTGCTGCCGCCGTCGGTGAAGGCCCGGGTGGCGGTCGAGGCGGGCATCGGCCTGACCTGGCACCGCTTTGTGGGCGAGGCCGGCCGCATCGTCTCCCTCGAGCACTTCGGCGCCTCCGCCGACTACAAGGTGCTCTACCGGGAGTTCGGCCTGACCGCGGACGCCGTCGCCGCCGCCGCCCGCGAGTCGCTTGAGACCGCCGGGCGCTGACGCCGTATACGACCTTGTAGCGACGAGTAGGAGATGCAACCCGATGACAGACGCACTCAAGCGGCTGGCCGACGCAGGCGTCGCGGTCTGGCTCGACGACCTTTCGCGCAAGCGCATCACATCCGGCAACCTCGCCGAGCTGATCGACGAGAGCCATGTGGTGGGCGTGACCACCAACCCGTCGATCTTCCAGAAGGCGATCGCCGGCGCTGACGGCTACCAGCAGCAGGTGGCCGATCTCGCCACCCGCAAGGTCACCGTCGACGAGGCCGTTCGCATGATCACCACGGCGGACGTCCGGGACGCCGCCGACATCCTGCGCCCGGTCTACGACGCGACCGGCGGCCAGGACGGCCGGGTCTCCATCGAGGTGGACCCGCGCCTGGCGCACAACACGGCGGCCACCATCGCCGAGGCCAAGCAGCTGGCCTGGCTGGTGGACCGGCCCAACACCTTCATCAAGATCCCGGCCACCAGGGCGGGCCTGCCCGCGATCACCGAGGTGATCGGGCTCGGCATCAGCGTCAACGTCACGCTGATCTTCTCGCTGGAGCGCTACCGCGAGGTCATGGACGCCTTCCTGGCCGGTCTGGAGAAGGCCAAGGCCGCGGGGCTCGACCTGCAGAAGATCCACTCCGTGGCGTCCTTCTTCGTGTCCCGCGTGGACACCGAGATCGACAAGCGCCTCGACAAGCTGGGCACCGACGAGGCCAAGGCGCTGCGCGGCAAGGCCGCGCTGGCCAACGCCCGCCTCGCCTACCAGGCGTACGAGGAGGTGTTCGGCTCGCACGACAAGTCGACGCCGCCGTCGGAGCGCTGGGCCGCCCTGGACCGGGCCAACGCCAACAAGCAGCGTCCGCTGTGGGCCTCCACCGGCGTCAAGGACCCGGCCTACAAGGACACCCTCTACGTGGACGACCTGGTCGCCCCGGGCACGGTCAACACCATGCCGGAGGCCACCCTGGAGGCCGTCGCCGACCACGGCCAGATCACCGGTGACACGGTGCACGGTACATACGAGCAGGCCAGGGCCGAGCTTGACGCGCTCGCCGGGGTCGGAATCTCGTACGATGACGTTGTACAGCTCCTCGAGGACGAGGGCGTCGAGAAGTTCGAGACGTCCTGGAACGACCTGCTGAAGTCCACTGAGGCGGAGCTGGGCCGCCTCGCTCCTTCGGAGGCGTGAGAGACCTTGTCACTTTCCACGAGCGGAGCCAATCCGCTGCGTGACCCCCGGGACCGGCGGCTTCCGCGCATCGCGGGGCCGTCCGGCCTGGTCATCTTCGGCGTCACGGGCGACTTGTCCCGCAAGAAGCTGATGCCGGCCGTCTACGACCTGGCCAATCGCGGCCTGCTGCCGCCGGGCTTCTCGCTCGTCGGCTTCGCCCGCCGCGACTGGGAGAACGAGGACTTCGCCCAGGTCGTGCACGAGGCGGTCAAGGAACACGCCAGGACCCCCTTCCGCGAGGAGGTCTGGCAGCAGCTCGCCGAGGGCTTCCGCTTCGTGCCCGGCGAGTTCTCCGACGACGAGGCATTCGAGAAGCTGCGGGAGACGGTCGACGAGCTGGACAAGGCGCGCGGCACGGGGGGCAACTTCGCCTTCTATCTGTCGGTCCCGCCGAAGTTCTTCCCCTCCGTCGTCCAGCAGCTCAAGAAGCACGGCCTGTCCTCCGGGCCCGGTGACTCCTGGCGGCGCGCCGTCATCGAGAAGCCCTTCGGCCACGACCTGACCAGCGCCCAGGAGCTCAACCAGGTCGTCCACGAGGTCTTCCGGCCGAGCGACGTCTTCCGGATCGACCACTACCTGGGCAAGGAGACGGTCCAGAACATCCTGGCGCTGCGCTTCGCCAACACCATGTTCGAGCCGCTGTGGAACCGGTCGTACGTCGACCACGTACAGATCACCATGGCCGAGGACATCGGCATCGGCGGCCGGGCCGGCTACTACGACGGCATCGGCGCCGCGCGCGACGTCATCCAGAACCACCTGCTGCAGCTCCTCGCGCTGACCGCCATGGAGGAGCCCTCCTCCTTCGACGCCACCGCGCTGGTCACCGAGAAGCTCAAGGCGCTCAAGGCCGTCAAGCTGCCGAGGGAGCTGGGCAAGCACACCGTGCGCGGCCAGTACGCCCATGGCTGGCAGGGCGGCGAAGAGGTGCTGGGCTATCTGGAGGAGGAGGGCATCGACCCCGACTCCAAGACCGACACCTATGCCGCGATCAAGCTGGAGATCGACAACCGCCGCTGGGCGGGCGTCCCCTTCTACCTGCGCGCGGGCAAGCGGCTCGGGCGGCGGGTGACCGAGATCGCGGTGGTCTTCCAGCGCGCCCCGCACTCTCCCTTCGACGCCACCGACACCCAGGAGCTCGGGGAGAACGCCCTGGTCATCCGGGTGCAGCCGGACGAGGGCATCACCATCAGGTTCGGCTCCAAGGTGCCCGGCACCTCCATGGAGATCCGGGACGTGACGATGGACTTCGCCTACGGCGAGTCCTTCACCGAGTCCAGCCCCGAGGCCTATGAGCGGCTGCTGCTCGACGTCCTGCTCGGCGACGCCAACCTCTTCCCCCGTCACCAGGAGGTGGAGGAGTCCTGGCGGATCCTCGACCCCGTCGAGGCCTACTGGGACGGGCACGGCAAGCCCGAGCAGTACACGGCGGGCACCTGGGGGCCGAAGGCGGCGGACGAGATGCTCGCACGAGACGGACGGAGCTGGCGTCGGCCATGAACATCGATCTCACCGACACCACGTCCAGCCAGATCAACGCTGCTCTGGTGCAGGCGCGGAGGGCGGCGGGGATACCGGCCGTGGGCATGGTGCTCACCCTTGTCATCGTCACCGACGAGGGAAACCACTACGACGCGCTGAAGGCCGCGAGCGAGGCGTCCAAGGAACATCCCTCGCGCATCCTGGTCGTCATCAAGCGGCCAGGGCGCTCGCCGCGCGACCGCAAGACGGCCCGGCTGGACGCGGAGGTGCGGATCGCCGGCGAGAGCGGCACCGGCGAGACGGTGCTGCTGCGGCTGCACGGCGAGCTCGCGGGCCACGCCCAGTCGGTGGTGCTGCCGCTGCTGCTGCCGGACGCCCCGGTGGTGCTGTGGTGGCCGGACGACGCGCCGGAGCACCCCAGCGAGGACCTGCTGGGCCGGCTGGCCGCCCGCCGGATCACCGACGCCCAGGCCACCGAGGACCCGGTGGCCACGCTCGCGCTGCGGGCCAGGACGTACACCCCGGGCGACACCGACCTGGCCTGGACCCGCGTCACGCCGTGGCGCAGTGTGCTGGCCGCGGCGCTCGACCAGAAGCACTCGGCGATCACCTCCGCGGTGGTCGAGGGTGAGGCGTACAACCCCAGCGGCGAGCTGCTGGCCCTGTGGCTGGCTGAGCGGCTGCGGGTCCCGGTGCAGCGACAGGTCTCGGAGGGCCCGGGGCTGACCGCGGTGCGGCTGGAGACGGCCGACGGCACGATCTGCCTGGACCGGGCGAACGGATCGCTGGCCGAACTGGCGATGCCGGGGCAGCCGGACCGGCATGTCGCACTGCAGCGGCGGGACAAGTCGGAGCTGATCGCGGAGGAGCTGCGGCGTCTGGACCCGGACGAGATGTACGCCTCGGCGGTGAAGTTCGGGGTGAGCAGGCTCGGCAAGGGCATCAGCGGCGCGGCCGAACAGCCCGCGGCGCGGGCCGGTGCCGCGGGCGGCGCTGCTGCGAGCGGGAGTAGCGGTAAGGCCGGTGGCGGGGCCCGTCCGGAGCCTGCGCACAAGGCGGCCGGGGCCCCGGCGCATCCGGCCGGCGGCGCCGGTGACGCGGGGACGGGCGGCACGGTCGGCAAGGCGGCGTCGTGACTGCTGCGCAGGTCGTGGTCCACCGCGACAAGGAACTGATGGCACAGGCCGCGGCGGCCCGGCTGATCACAAAGATCGTGGACGCCCAGTCCGCCCGCGGCTCGGCCTCGGTCGTGCTGACCGGCGGGCGCAATGGCAACGGCCTGCTGGCCGCGCTCGCCGAGGCGCCCGCCCGGGACGCCGTGGACTGGTCGCGGCTCGATCTGTGGTGGGGCGACGAGCGGTTCCTGCCGGAGGGCCACCCGGACCGCAATGTCACCCAGGCGCGGGAGGCACTGCTGGACGCGGTGGGTCTGGACCCGGCCCGGGTACACCCGATGCCGGCCTCCGACGGCCCGTGGGGCAGCGAGGTGGAGGCCGCCGCGGAGGCGTACGCCGAGGAGCTGGACCGGGCCGCGCGGCCGGAGAACCACGGCGCGGTGCCGTCCTTCGACGTGCTGCTGCTGGGCGTCGGCCCGGACACCCATGTGGCCTCGCTCTTCCCGGAGCTGCCCGCCGTACGGGAGGCCGAGCGGACGGTGGTGGCGGTGCGCGGTGCGCCCAAGCCCCCGCCCACCCGGGTCTCTCTGACCCTGCCCGCGATCCGCGCGGCGCAGGAGGTCTGGCTGCTGGCGGCGGGCGAGGACAAGGCCAAGGCGGTGACGATCGCGCTGTCGGGGGCCGGGGAGATCCAGGCCCCGGCCGCGGGCGCGTACGGCCGCCGCCGCACGCTGTGGCTGCTGGACCGGGCCGCCGCGTCGGGGCTGCCGCGCGAGCTGTATCCCCCGGCGTCGCCCTGACGGGGCGCGAGACACAGCCGGACGGGCCGACTGGGCGGAAACCCAGTCGGCCCGTCCGGCGTCTTATGGGGCCTCAGCGACCGCGCAGCGAGCGGTACGTGGCGACCAGCCGCGCCGTGGAGGCGTCGAGCCCCGGCACCTCGGCGCCCTCGGTGAGGGCGGGCTCGACGCGCTTGGCGAGGACCTTGCCGAGCTCGACCCCCCACTGGTCGAACGAGTCGATGTTCCAGACGGCGCCCTGGACGAACACCTTGTGCTCGTAGAGCGCGATCAGCTGGCCGAGCACCGAAGGAGTCAGCTCGGCGGCCAGGATCGTGGTCGTGGGGCGGTTGCCGGGGAAGGTCTTGTGCGGCACCAGCTCCGGCGCCACCCCCTCGGCGGCCACCTCCTCCGCCGTCTTGCCGAACGCCAGCGCCTGGCCCTGGGCGAAGAGGTTGGCCATCAGCAGGTCATGGTGGCCGGCGAGGATCGGGGACAGGTCGGCCACCGGGTTGGCGAAGCCGATCAGATCGGCCGGGATCATCTTGGTGCCCTGGTGGAGCAGCTGGTAGTAGGCGTGCTGACCGTTGGTGCCGGGGGTGCCCCAGACCACCGGGCCGGTCTGCCAGTCGACCGGATTGCCCTCGCGGTCCACCGACTTGCCGTTGGACTCCATGTCCAGCTGCTGCAGATACGCGGTGAACTTCGACAGATAGTGGCTGTACGGCAGCACCGCATGCGCCTGCGCGTCGAAGAACTGCCCGTACCAGATGCCCAGCAGCCCGAGCAGCAACGGCGCGTTCTCCTCGGGCGGGGCGCAGCGGAAGTGCTCGTCGACGAGGTGGAAGCCGGCCAGCATCTCGCGGAAGTGCTCCTGGCCGATGGCGATCATCAGGGACAGGCCGATGGCCGAGTCGAAGGAGTAGCGCCCGCCGACCCAGTCCCAGAACTCGAACATGTTGTCGGTGTTGATACCGAACTCGGCGACTTTCTCCGCGTTGGTCGACAGCGCCACGAAGTGCTTGGCGACCGCCTCCTGGCCCGCCTCGAGCCCCCTCAGCAGCCAGCGGCGGGCGGAGGTGGCGTTGGTGATGGTCTCGATGGTGGTGAAGGTCTTGGAGGCGACGATGAACAGCGTCTCGGCCGGGTCGAGCCCGCGCAGCGCCTCATGCAGATCCGCCCCGTCGACATTGGAGACGAAGCGGAACTCCAACTCGCGGTGGGTGTAGGCGCGCAGCGCCTCGAAGGCCATCGCCGGGCCCAGGTCGGAGCCGCCGATGCCGATGTTGACGATGTTCTTGATGCGCTTGCCGGTGTGGCCGGTCCACTCCCCCGAGTGGATCCGGTCGACGAACGGGCCCATCTTGGTGAGCACCGCGTGCACTTCGGGGATGACGTCCTTGCCGTCGGCCTCGATGACCGCGGAGTGGGGCGCGCGCAGGGCGATATGGAGCACCGACCGGTCCTCGGTGGTGTTGATCTTCTCGCCCCGGAACATGGCGTCCCGCAGCTCGGCCACCCCGGTCGCCTGGGCCAGCTCCCGCAGCAGGCGCAGGGTCTCGTCGGTCACCAGGTGCTTGGAGTAGTCCAGGTGAAGGTCGCCGACCTGAACGGTGAACCGCTCCGCGCGCTCGGGGTCCTGGGCGAACAGCTCGCGCAGCTGCGCATCACCCAGCTCCTGGCGGTGTGCGGCCAGTGCGTTCCACTCCGGCAGCTGGTCGAGCCTGCTGCGGCCATCTGCGTTCATCTCGGAATCAGCCCACTTCTCGTCGGTGCCTGGCCCCCGTGGCCCCCAACCTAGTTGATCGGGGAGCGCATACCGGGGACGAGGGCCACCAGTCCGCCGGCGAAGAGCGCGGCGGCCGCCAGCGCCGGTGTGTTCAGCCCCCATGCGCCGGCTATGACCCCGCCGAGCAGGGCGCCGAGCGGGGCGCCGACGGTCGACAGCGTACGGAAGGCGGCGCTGACCCGGCCCAGCATCTCGGCCGGGCTGCGCTGCTGCATCATCGTCACCTCCGTGACGTTCCAGATGATCCCGGCGAAGCCGAAGACGCCGAAGGCGGCAGCGGCGGCCGGCAGCTCGCGGATGGTGCCCAGGGCGAGGAGGGCGGCTATCTGCGCGATACCGCACACCACGATCGTGGGACCGCGCCCCAGCCGCTCCGCCACCCGCGCGGCCACCAGCCCGCCGGCCACGCTGCCGATCCCGTAGACCGTGATGACGGCCGCATAGCCCGCGTCCCCGGCGCCCAGCCATCCGGTGACATGCAGCACCAGCGTGGCGATGAGGGCGCCGATGCCCACATTGCACAGCATGGTGGACACACACAGCGCCCGCAGCAGCCGGTCCCGCCACAGCACCCCGATGCCCTCGGCCATATCCCGCCGTATCGTGCTCCCCGGCGCCCGGGGCTCCCGCCGCGGCGCCCGCGCCCGCCCGCCCAGCGAGGCGACCAGCGCGGCGGCGGCGAGATAGGTGGCCGCGTCGGCCGCGTACGGCACGGCGGCGCCAAGGCCCAGGGCCACCGGCACCAGCGGCGCGCCCACGAACCGGCCCATGACCTCCTGCCCGGTCATCAGGCGTGCGTTGGCCCGGCTCAGGGCCTCCGGCGCCACCACGGACGGCAGCAGGGCCGTGGCGGCGTTGTCGAAGAGGGTCTGCAGGGTGGTGAGCGCGAAGGCGAGGGCGAGCAGCAGGCCGATCGTGGCATGTCCCAGCCATACGGCGACGGCGAAGGCGGCCATCAGCACGCCCCGCGCCACATCCACCGCCCACATCGCCCGCCGCTGGTCCACCCGGTCGGCGATGGTCCCGCCGAGCAGCCCGAACAGCAGCCACGGCAGAAAGCCGCACGCGGTCACCAGCGAGACCAGCACCGGGGAGTCGGTCAGCGAGACGGCCAGCAGCGGAAGCGCCGCCCCGCGCAGCGCGTCCCCGAACCGGGACACCACCGCGGCCCCCCACAGCCGCCCGAAACCGCCCCGCCACGCGAGCGACACGGCCCGCTCAGCACCTTGCTCACCGGCCTCCACCGTGGCCATGACGCCCCCTCCCGAACCGCACGGCACCCCACATCACGACCGTAGCCCCCACCACTGACAACGGCCCGGCCGCGCACCCCCGTCAGAGGTGCCCGGCCGGGCCGTCGTACTGTGCGTCGTCCCGCCTGCCGCTCAGATCTCGCCGCGGAGCTTGGCGAGAGCCTCGGCGAGGATCGCCTCGCCGTCGGCGTCGCTCCGCCGCTCCCGCACATACGCCAGATGCGTCTTGTACGGCTCGGTGCGCGGCGGGTCCGGCGGGTTGTCCCGGTCCTTGCCGGCCGGGAAGCCACAGCGGGGGCAGTCCCAAGTGTCCGGGATCTGCGCGTCGCTGGCGAAGCTCGGCACGGTCTCGTGCCCGTTCGAGCACCAGAAGGAAATACGCAGGCGAGGCGCCGATTCGCCTCGCTCCGCTTCTCCCATCGGCCCCGCTCCGACCCGACTTCCACGGATCGCGTTGCCACTTGCCACGGTCGTAACTCCCTGCGTGATGGTGCCGCGAAGCATTGGTAGGCAGCTCCGCTGCCGGGCGCCCCAGTCTACGTAAGGCCCAACGCGCGTCCAGTGAGAGGAGTTACACCCTCCCCCGGCCTTCGGCCGGGAGGTACCCCCGAGGACGCAAGCCCATGATAAGCCGCGCTCGCGACGGTGCGTCAGCTATCGGCTCAATCGAGCTTGATCAGCAGGCCGAGCACCACGATGCAGACGAACCACAGCAGGCCGATGACGACGGTGATCCGGTCCAGGTTGCGCTCGGCGACCGAGGAGCCGCCCACGGAGGACTGCATACCGCCACCGAACATGTCGGACAGACCTCCGCCCTTCCCCTTGTGCATGAGCACCAGCATCATCAGCAGAACGCTGAAAATAATGAGGGCGATCGAGAACCCCATGACCACGGCTGGAACCAACTCTCTCGGGCTTGGACGGGACGGTAAAGAACGGTAAGGAGCGGGGGCCGGGCAGTGCCTTCCGCACCACCTCGACCCCCGCCAGGGTACGACGAGTGACCTGCTACGGCCTACTCACCGGTCTGCTCACTGGTCTCGGAACCGGACGATCTTGACGAAGTCGTCCGCGTCCAGGCAGGCACCGCCGACCAGCGCGCCGTCCACGTCGGGCTGCGCCATGATCGCGGCGACGTTCCCGGGCTTCACCGAGCCGCCGTACTGGATCCTGACCTTGTCGGCCAGCTCCTGGCCGTACAGCTCGGCCAGGCGGCCCCGGATGGCCCCGCAGACCTCCTGGGCGTCCTCGGGGGTGGCCACCTCACCGGTGCCGATGGCCCAGACCGGCTCGTACGCGATCACGATCCGCTCGGCCTGCTCGGCCGGGACGTCCTTCAGGCCCCCGTCGAGCTGCGCGAGCGTGTGCGCGACCTGGTTGCCCGCCTTGCGCACCTCCAGGCCCTCGCCGACGCACAGGATGGGGGTGACGTCGTTCTTGAAGGCGGCCTTGACCTTGGCGTTGCACAGCTCGTCGGTCTCGCCGTGGTACTGGCGCCGCTCGGAGTGGCCGACCGCCACATAGGAGCACCGCAGCTTGGCGAGCATCGCGCCGGAGATCTCCCCGGTGTACGCGCCGGAGTCGTGCGCCGAGATGTCCTGGGCGCCGTACTTGAGCTTCAGCTTGTCGTGCTCGACCAGGGTCTGCAGCGTCCGGAGGTCCGTGAACGGCGGCAGGACCGCGACCTCGACGGCCTCGTAGTCCTTGTCGGTGAGCGAAAAAGTGATCTTCTGGACATGGGCGATGGCCTCGAGGTGGTTGAGGTTCATCTTCCAGTTGCCCGCGATCAGCGGGGTGCGGTCACTCACGGTGTTCAGTCCTCCAGTGCGGCAAGGCCGGGGAGCGTCTTGCCCTCGAGGTATTCGAGGCTCGCTCCGCCGCCGGTCGAGATGTGGCCGAAAGCATTCTCGTCGAAGCCCAGGATCCGTACGGCGGCGGCGGAGTCTCCGCCGCCCACCACGGTGAAGGCCGGGCTCTCGACCAGCGCCTGGGCGACGGCCCTGGTGCCCTCGGCGAAGTCGGGGTGCTCGAAGACGCCCATCGGGCCGTTCCAGAAGACGGTGGCGGCGTCGGCCAGCTTCGAGGCGTACAGCTCGCAGGTCTCCGGGCCGATGTCCAGACCCATCTGGTCGGCCGGGATCTGCGCGACGGAGACGGCCTGCGGGTGGGCCGGGGCCTTCGTCTTCAGGTCCGGGAACTCGGGGCCCACCAGGACGTCGACGGGGAGCACGAACTCCACGCCGCGCTCCTTGGCGCGCGCCAGGTACTCCTGGACGGCCTCGATCTGGTCGTCCTGGAGCAGCGAGGTGCCGATCTCGTGGCCCTGGGCCTTGAGGAAGGTGTACGCCATGCCGCCGCCGATCAGGATGCGGTCGGCCCGCTCCAGGAGGTGGTCGATGACGCCGAGCTTGTCGGACACCTTGGCGCCGCCGAGGACCACCGCGTACGGGCGCTTCACGTCCTCGGTGAGCTGCCTGAGGACGTGCAGCTCGGCGGCGATCAGATCGCCCGCGGCGTGCGGCAGCCGCGCCGGGAGGTCGTACACGGAGGCGTGCTTGCGGTGCACCGCGCCGAAGCCGTCGCCCACGTACAGGTCCGCGAGGCCGGCGAGCTGATCGGCGAAGGCGCCGCGCTCGGCGTCGTCCTTGCTGGTCTCACCGGCGTTGAAGCGCAGGTTCTCCAGCAGCACCACATCGCCCTCGCCGAGCCCGGCCACCGCCTCGCGGGCGCTCTCCCCGACCGTGTCGGTCGCGAACGCGACCTGCTTGCCGAGGAGTTCGCCGAGCCGCCGGGCGACCGGGGCGAGCGAGAAGCGGGGCTCGGGCGCGCCCTTGGGCCGGCCCAGGTGGGAGGCGACGATCACCTTGGCGCCCGACTCGGTGAGCTTGGCGATGGTCGGCACGGCGGCGCGGATACGGCCGTCGTCGGTGATCGTCTCGCCGTCGAGCGGAACGTTCAGATCGGCGCGGACGAAGACCCGCTTCCCGGCGACCTGAAGATCGTCAATCGTCTTCACAGAGGACTCCTAGTTCATGGGACAGGGCCCGTACGACAGCGTCGTACCGGGCCCTGTCCTGGCTCATCTCGGCAGCGGTCAGAGCTGGTTGCCGACGAAGACGGTCAGGTCGACGAGGCGGTTGGAGTAGCCCCACTCGTTGTCGTACCAACCGATGACCTTGACCTGCTTGCCCTGGGCCATGGTCAGCGAGGAGTCGAAGGTGCAGGAGGCCGGCCAGTTGACGATGTCCGAGGAGACGATCTCGTCCTCGGTGTACTCGAGGATGCCCTTGAGCTGGCCCTCGGCGGCCTTCTGGAAGGCGGTGTTGACCTCGTCCCTGGTGACCTCGCGGTCCAGCTCGACGACCAGGTCGGTGACCGAGCCGGTGGGCACCGGGACGCGCATGGCGATGCCGTCCAGCTTGCCCTTGAGCTGCGGGAGCACCAGGGCGGTGGCCTTCGCCGCGCCGGTCGAGGTCGGGATGATGTTCTCCGCGGCGGCCCGCGCGCGGCGCAGGTCCTTGTGCGGGAAGTCCAGGATGCGCTGGTCGTTGGTGTACGCGTGCACCGTGGTCATCAGACCCTTGGTGATACCGAAGGCCTCGTCGAGGACCTTGGCCATCGGGGCGACACAGTTGGTGGTGCAGGACGCGTTGGAGATGACGTGGTGGTTGGCGGCGTCGTACTTGTCCTGGTTGACGCCCATGACGATGGTGATGTCCTCGCCCTTGGCGGGCGCGGAGATCAGGACCTTCTTGGCACCGGCGGCCAGGTGCTTCGCGGCGTCGTCGCGCTTGGTGAAGATGCCCGTCGACTCGATGACGATGTCGGCGCCGAGCTCGGCCCAGGGCAGCTTGGCCGGGTCCCGCTCGGCGAACGTCTTGAACGTCTGGTTGCCGACGGTGATGGTGTCGTCGGTGTGGCTGACCGCCTGCTTCAGCCGACCCAGGATGGTGTCGTACTTGAGCAGGTGGACCAGAGTGGCGTTGTCGGTCAGGTCGTTGACACCGACGATCTCGATGTCCGCACCCTGGTCCAGGAGCGCGCGGAAGTAGTTGCGGCCGATGCGGCCGAAGCCGTTGATGCCTACGCGGATCGTCACGAACCGATCTCCTCGTTGGTGTGCCGGTATGGACGCCGGCGAGCCTTATTGGATGTCCCCGACCGCATCCGACCCTACCGCTATCACGGGACGTACGTGACATTGGCGCCGTCGGCCCGCGACCACTGAAAAGTGGTACGGACCGACGGCCTCGGTTTACCCATCAGTCACTTTCTGTCACGAATGGTCAACGTCGCAGCGCACGCAGCGCGGCCCCCACGAGTCGCGTCCGTTCGGCGGCGCCGGGGATGTGTTCCAGGCCGAAGCCGAGGAGCACGGTGTCCCGGGTGGTGACCGCGGCCGAGGTGTGGAACAGCTCCCGCGACCGGGTCCAGTCGGCGGAGTTCGCCGGGCTGCCGGCCGGCGCGCCGGGCACCGCCCAGGGGCCGAGCGCCGTCTCGAAGCCCTCCCGGTCCCGCTCGGCGCCACCGACGACGAGCGCGGTGCTGTCGGCCAGGACGCCGAGCCCGCCCGTACCGGAGTCGGTCACATACGAGATGGAGAGCTCGACCTTTTTGCCCGCGTAGCCGCTCAGGTCCACGGAGACGGGCCGCCAGCCCTCCGAGGAGCCGTTGAAGGCGTTCCACTTGCCCGTGGTCCCGCCCGCCTCACAGGCGTTCGCGCCACGGGTCAGGTAGTGCGCCAGGAACGGGTGCAGGGTCAGATAGCAGTCGTCCGGGGCGGTGGTGGAGGTGGCGCCATTGGTGTCGGGCAGGGTGGTCCAGTCGTCCTGGCCCACGGTGTGCGCCTCGACAATCGCATAGTCGTAACCGGGTTCGGTGTCATAGCTGAGCCGGAACCGCAGACTCGGCTTGTCGGCCGCGGTGTCCCCGGTCAGATCGACGGTGCGGGACAGCCGCATCCAGGAGCGGTCCCGGTGCAGCGCCGCCGCCATCCACTCGCCGTCGTACGGCTGGAACGGGCTGCGCGCGCCCGGGTAGTCGCCCGCGGCCGCGCTGCGGAACTGCGGGAACTGCTCCGGCGGCAGCGCGTCGGAGGTGACGGTGTACCCGCCCGCCGCGTCCAGGGGGTTGTCCGCGGCGTCGGCGAGGGTGGCACCCGTGCCCGCGAGGGCGCCGGCGCCCCGGAAGCTCGGCGGGGACGTCAGCGACAGACGGCGGTCGGCGCCCAGGTAGTACTGGCTGAAGTCATCGGTGTCGGCCGGGCCGACCACGGAGCTGCCGCCCGCCCGCTCTCCGCTGGTGATGAGCTTGCCGCCCTCGTTGAGGAAGTCGCGCACCGCGAGCAGGGTCGCGCCGCCGGGCCGCTGGGCGCCGGTGTACCAGTACACGGTCTTGAAGTGGCTCAACACCCCCAGTGCGTGCGGCGCTCCCTGGGTGGCGACGTCCCATACGGCGGACTTGCGGCCGTTGTCGGCGAGCGCCTTGGTGTACTCGGCGGTGTGCCGGGCCGCGGTGGTGCCGCCCTCGTCGGCGATCACCAGGGTGTCGGCGCGCGGCCGCTCGGCGACGCGGTAGGTGAAGGGTTTGCTCGCGGTCGGCTCGCCCTTGGCGGTGCGGCCGGTGAACCAGACCTCCACCTTGTCGCCGGCGTCCGCGCCCTTGACCGTGGCGCGGTACTGGTCGAAGCGGATGTTGTCCTCGCCGCCGTAGGTCTCGCCGCCCTTCCAGGGCCCCAGCTGGGCGGTGCGGGTGCGGCCGCCGTCGATGCGGTAGTTGAGCTGCTTGCCGCGCACGCTCTTGCGGGCGGTCACCGAGACCTCCTGGCCGGCGCCGCGGGCGTAGGAGGTGGTGAAGGCGTCCGGGGTGAAGTCGGGGGCGTCGATGCCGACCGGGGAGTTGGGCCGGTCGGGGTGTTCGGCGGTCTCGGCGACGGCGAGCGCGAACGGGATGTTCTTGGCGAACTCTTCCTGGATGAGCTTTTTGTCATCCGGGAAGGTGAAGACGGATTCGCAGTCGCCGGGCAGCCAGGCGTCGTCGGGGTCGACGGCGGAGGCCGTCTGACAGGTCGACATCTCGGGGGTGAACATCATCATCCCGTTGACGTTGGCCGCATGGCCGTCGGCCTCGCCGTTGGTGGTGTAGAGCTCGGAGGAGACCTGCGGGTGGTAGCCGGGGATCGCGGACTTCTCCGGGGTGCCGGCGAGGGACTTGTAGAGGATGTCGTCGGGGGTGGGGGTGGAGACCTGCCAGCCGACGCCGTAGAGCAGCAGTTCGGCGGCCGAGTGGTAGTTGATGCCGTACTCGAAGCCGATGCGTTTCTCGAAGGCGTCCAGCGCCTTGGTCTCCGGCTCGGAGCCGGGGCTCGGGCCTCGGTAGACCTCCTCGGCCGGGTCGGGGGACGAACCCTCGTTGTCGTAGCCCCACTTGTAGCGGAAGTTGCGGTTGAGGTCGACGCCGTCGCCCGTGGTGATCTTGCCGTCGCCGTCGTTGTCGCGCAGATTCTTGCGCCACTGCCGGTTCTCGGGGCTCTGGTGGGTGAAGTCGTAGCCGTCCGGGTTGGCGGAGAGGACGAACCACAGCTCCGTACGGTCCACGATCCTGGTGACGCGGTCGTCCTTGCCGTAGTTGTCGAGGTAGTAGTGCATCAGCCGCCGGGTCATCTCCGGGGTGATCCACTCGCGGGCGTGCTGATTCGACATATAGAGCACCGAGGGCTTGGTGCCGTCGGGGGTGCGGTCGGCGCCCTTGCTGAGCTTGAGGGCGAGGATGTCATTGCCTCGTACGGTCTTGCCGATGCTGACGACCTTGGTCAGCCCGGGGTGCGCCTGGCCGGTCTCGACGATCTCCTGCTTGAGGCCGCCCTCGCCGCTGTACGGGCGGAAGACGCCGTCACCCGCGGCCTTGACCCGGTTCACGGCCTTCTGGGAGATCTCCTTGCGGATGAGGCGGACGCCCTGCCCGCGCAGCGCCTCCGCCTGCTTGCCGGTGAGGTAGAGCTCGACCTGCCCGGTCCCCTTCTGCGGCAGCCGCTCGCCCAGTTCATGCCCGTCGGCTCCGGCCTTGAGCAGCAGCGGCACCTGGGCCCGGGTCACCTGGGCGGTCCATACCGACAGCCCCTCGTCGGCGGCTTGAGGCCGCGGCCGGGCCTGTGCCGTGGAGGTCGCCGCCACCCCTCCCAGCAGCAGCGAGGCCACCGCGATGATCGATCTGGCCTTGTGTCTTGTCATGAGCCCCCCTTGTCGCATCGGTCTCGTCCCATCGGTGCGCAGGCGCCTAAGACTTGTCACACCCCATGATCATGTCAATGCCATCGCAAGACCGTCATACGACACGAAAAGGGCAGCGAAAAACCCCCGGCTTCGCGGCGGAAGCCGGGGGCGGGAGAGGTCAGTCGTGCGGTCCTTCCGTACGGTCCTTCCGTACGGAAGGACCGCCTGACCGGTGTGGCTGTGCGGCTGGTGCAACCGGCGTGGCTGGTGCAACCGGTGCGGTCAGCCGACCATGCCCTCAGCCATCTCCTCCGTCAGGCTGGACTCCGTACCGGGGATCCCGAGGTCCTGGGCGCGCTTGTCCGCCATGGCCAGCAGGCGGCGGATACGGCCCGCGACGGCGTCCTTGGTCAGCGGCGGGTCGGCGAGCGCGCCCAACTCCTCCAGGGACGCCTGCTTGTGCTCCATGCGCAGCCGGCCGGCCGCGGCCAGGTGCTCGGGCACCTCCTCGCCCAGGATCTCCAGCGCGCGCTGCACCCGGGCCCCGGCGGCGACGGCGGCCCGGGCCGAGCGGCGCAGATTGGCGTCGTCGAAGTTGGCGAGCCGGTTGGCGGTGGCGCGGACCTCGCGGCGCATCCGGCGCTCCTCCCACGCGAGCACCGACTCATGGGCGCCGAGCCGCGTCAACAGCGCGCCGATGGCATCACCGTCACGGACGACAACGCGGTCAACACTGCGCACCTCCCGCGCCTTGGCGGCGATCTGCAGCCGGCGCGCCGCGCCGACCAGCGCGAGCGCGGCCTCGGGGCCGGGGCAGGTCACCTCGAGCGAGGAGGAGCGGCCGGGCTCGGTGAGCGAGCCATGGGCGAGGAAGGCCCCGCGCCAGGCGGCCTCGGCGTCACAGGTGGCACCCGAGACGACCTGCGGCGGCAGCCCGCGGATCGGCCGGCCGCGGCCGTCGACCAGCCCGGTCTGCCGGGCCAGCTGGTCACCGCCCGCCACCACCCGCACCACATAGCGGCTGCCGCGGCGCAGCCCACCGGGGGCCATCACCACCAGATCCGAGGAATGCCCGAAGATCTCCAGGATGTCTTTGCGCACTCTTCGGGCCGCGATGCCCGTATCCAGCTCCGCCTCGATCACGATGCGCCCGCTGACCAGGTGCAGCCCGCCCGCGAACCGCAGGATCGCCGAGACCTCCGCTTTCCGGCAGCAGGTGCGGGTGACGGGGAGCCGGGAGATTTCGTCCTTCACCGCTGCCGTCATCGCCATGGGCCGATCCTTCCATGCATCCGAAAAATACGGTCGTACGCGGCCGCCAAAAGCTCCGGGTCGTGTTTCGGGGAGCCGTCGGGCCTGGCCACCGGCGCCAGCTCGACCGTGCCGCCCAGCCGCTTCGCGGCGTCGCACAGACTGCCCTGGTCGGGGACGGCGGCCTGGTCGGCCAGCACCACGTCGAAGGCGAGTTTAGGGGCGTGTCGGGCCAAAACCTCCAAATGACGCTGCGGGGAGAAGCCGTCGGTTTCACCGGGCTGGGGGGCCAGGTTCAGTGACAGGACCCTCCGGGCCTTGGTGTCGGTGAGCGCTTCCAGCAGCTCGGGGACCAGCAGATGCGGAATCACGGAGGAGAACCAGGAGCCGGGGCCCAGCACCACCCAGTCGGCGTCCAGGACCGCCTCGACGGCCTCGGGGACCGCCGGCGGATCATTGGGCACCAGATGGACCGACTGCACCTCGCCAGGGGTGAGCGCGACGGTGGCCTGCCCGCGCACCGTGGTGACCTCGTCCGGGCGGCCCGGGTCATGGCCGCGGACGAACGCCTGGAGCTCCAGCGGGACCGCCGACATGGGCAGCACCCGGCCGTGCGCGCCCAGCAGCTTGCCGACCAGGTCCAGGGCCTTGACGTGGTCGCCCAGCTGCTCCCAGAGGGCGACGATCAGGAGATTGCCGACCGCGTGGCCGTGCAGCTCGCCCTCGCTGGCGAAGCGGTGCTGGATGACCCGGGCCCAGGTCTGGCCCCAGTCGTCGTCGCCGCACAGCGCGGCCAGCGCCTTGCGCAGATCGCCGGGCGGCAGCACACCGAGCTCATCGCGCAGCCGCCCGCTGGAGCCCCCGTCGTCGGCGACGGTGACGACGGCGGTCAGATCGCCGGTGATCCGGCGCAGGGCGGCGAGCGAGGCGGACAGCCCCATCCCGCCGCCGAGCGCGACCACCTTGGGCTGCGCTCCTCTGCTGGTACGGGATCCGACCAGCCGCCGCAGCCGTCTGGTCCTGATCGTCACTCGCGCCCCATGTCACGGTGGACGATGACGGTCTCGACTCCCTCGGCGGCGAGCCGGGCGGCCAGCCGCTCGGACATCGCGACGCTGCGGTGCTTGCCGCCCGTACAGCCGACGGCGATGGTCACATAGCGCTTGCCCTCGCGGCGGTAGCCGGCCGCGATCAGCTGCAGCAGCTCGGCGTAGCGGTCCAGGAACTCCTTGGCGCCGGGCTGGTTGAAGACATAGCCGGCGACCTCCTCGTTGAGCCCGGTGAAGGGGCGCAGCTCCGAAACCCAGTGCGGGTTCGGCAGGAAGCGGCAGTCCACCACCAGGTCGGCGTCGACCGGCAGGCCGTACTTGTAGCCGAAGGACATGACCGTGGCGCGCAGCTCCGGCTCCTCCTCGCCGGCGAACTGGGCGTCCATCTTGGCGCGCAGCTCGTGCACATTGAGGCTGGAGGTGTCGATCACCAGATCGGCGTCGCCGCGCAGCTCGCGCAGCAGGTCCCGCTCGGCCGCGATGCCGTCCACGATCCGGCCGTCGCCCTGGAGCGGATGCGGGCGGCGCACCGACTCGAAGCGGCGCACCAGGGCCTCGTCGGACGCCTCCAGGAACAGGACGCGGCGCTTGACGTTCTTGGCGGCCAGGTCCGCCAGGGACTCGCGCAGATTGTCGAAGAAGCGACGGCCGCGGACGTCGACGACCACCGCGATACGGGCCACATTGCCCTGGGAGCGGGCGCCGAGGTCCACCATGGTGGGGATCAGCGCGGGCGGCAGGTTGTCCACCACGAACCAGCCGAGGTCCTCCAGACACTTGGCGGCGGTGCTGCGGCCCGCCCCCGACATGCCGGAGATGATCACCAGCTCGGGGATGGCCGTCGCCTCGGCGGCAGCGTCTCCGGGGGTGCCCGTATTCACCTGCGCTCCGTCTCCATGGTTCTCATGCTCATTCATCTGTCCGTCCCCCGCGTCGCTGATGACGCCACGCTTGTGGCCTCATCCTCAATGATCTCTCCTGTGGCGGTGTTCACCGCCGGGGCGGCCGGGGCCGCCGTGGCGAGGGCGGCCGCGACAGTCTCGGCCGTCTTACGGCCCACCCCCGGCACCTCGCATATCTGCTCGACCGTCGCGGCGCGCAGCCGCTTGAGCGAGCCGAAGTGCTTCAGGAGCGCCTGCCGACGGCTCTCGCCGAGCCCGGGCACGGTGTCCAGCGGGCCGGCCTTCATCGACTTGGCCCGCTTGCCGCGCTGGTAGGTGATGGCGAAGCGGTGCGCCTCGTCGCGCACGCGCTGCAGCAGATACAGCCCCTCGCTGCTGCGGGGCAGCACCACCGGGTCCTCGTCGTCGGGCAGCCAGACCTCCTCCAGCCGCTTGGCGAGGCCGCAGACCGCCACATCGTCGATCCCGAGCTCGTCCAGCGCCCGCTTGGCGGCGGCGACCTGCGGCCGGCCGCCGTCCACGACGACGAGCTGCGGCGGGTAGGCGAATCGCTTCGGCTTACCGCTCTCGTCGATGGGCCCGGCGGGCGCCTCGGGGTGTCCGTCCTGGGCCTCCTCGGGGTGCCCGTTCGGGGCCGCCTCGCCGTCGGGCGCCGGGCCCCACTCGCCGGTGTCCGTCTTCTCCTGCAGATAGCGGCGGAACCGGCGGCCGACGACCTCGTGCATCGCGCGGACGTCGTCCTGGCCCGCGAAGCTCTTGATCTGGAAGCGGCGGTACTCGCTCTTGCGCGCCAGGCCGTCCTCGAAGACCACCATGGATGCCACCACGTCCTCCCCCTGCAGATGCGAGATGTCGAAGCACTCGATGCGCAGCGGGGCCGAGTCCAGCTCCAGGGCCTCCGCGATCTCCTCCAGGGCACGCGAGCGCGTGGTCAGATCGGAGGCGCGCTTGGTCTTGTGCAGCGCCAGCGCCTGCTGCGCGTTGCGCGCGACGGTCGCCATCAGGTCCTTCTTGTCGCCGCGCTGCGGGATGCGCAGATCGACCCGGGAGCCGCGGCGGTCGCTCAGCCACTGGGCGACCGACTCGGCGAGCTCGGGCAGGGCGGGGACCAGGACCTCCTTGGGGACCGCGTCGCCCTTCTCCTCCCCGTACAGCTGCTGCAGCGCATGCTCGACCAGCCCGGCCGTGTCCACGGCCTCCACCTTGTCGGTGACCCAGCCGCGCTGGCCGCGGACCCGGCCGCCGCGCACATGGAAGATCTGGACGGCGGCCTCCAGCTCGTCCTCGGCGATCGCTATCAGGTCGGCGTCGGTGGCGTCGGCGAGCACGACCGCGTTCTTCTCCATGGCGCGCTTGAGCGCCCCGATGTCGTCGCGGAGCCGGGCCGCCTTCTCGTACTCCATCTCCTCGGCGGCCTCCTGCATCTGCTGCTCCAGGCGGCGCAGATAGGCGCCGGTGCGCCCGGCCATGAAGTCGCAGAACTCCTCGGCCAGCCGCCGGTGCTCCTCGGCGGTCACCCGGCCCACACAGGGGGCGGAGCACTTGCCGATATAGCCGAGCAGACAGGGGCGGCCGATCTGGGCCGAGCGCTTGAACACCCCGGCCGAGCAGGTACGCACCGGGAAGACCCGCAGCATCAGATCGACGGTCTCGCGGATGGCCCAGGCGTGGCCGTACGGACCGAAGTAGCGCACGCCCTTCTTCTTGGGGCCGCGCATGACCTGGACCCGGGGGAATTCCTCGTTGAGCGTGACGGCGAGGGACGGATAGCTCTTGTCGTCGCGGTACTTGACGTTGAACCGGGGGTCGAACTCCTTGATCCAGGAGTACTCGAGCTGCAGCGCCTCGACCTCCGTGCTCACCACGGTCCACTCCACGGAGGCGGCGGTGGTGACCATGGTGCGGGTGCGCGGATGGAGATTCGCCAGGTCCTGGAAGTAGGAGGAGAGCCGCGGGCGCAGGCTCTTCGCCTTTCCGACGTAGATCACCCGGCCGTGCTCGTCTCGGAACTTGTAGACCCCCGGCGACTCGGGGATCTGTCCCGGCTTGGGGCGGTAGCTGCTCGGGTCGGCCATGGTCACCACCCTACTGGCGGGGAGTGACAGTCCGGAGCGGTCGGGCCGGGTGCGCCGCACGGGATGTCGCCGCGTGCGCGTAAACGCTTGCGCAAGCGTTTACGCAGCGCCTGGAATGAGGTACGTTCCTGCCTCGACCCGGTCCGGGGCGACTGGCGGACGGTGAGGGGACAGTCACAGATGGCGACGATGGCTGATGTGGCCCGGCGCGCGGGCGTGTCCGTGGCGACGGTGTCGCATGTGCTCAACGAGACCCGTCCCGTGCTCCCGGGCACCCGCCAGGCCGTGCTCGACGCCATCGACGCCCTGGGCTACACCCACAACACGCTCGCCCGCTCCCTGGTCACCGCGCGCACCCGCTCGATCGGCCTGGCGGTCTCGGCGATCAGCAATCCGTACTTCACCGAAATCCTCCAAGGCGTCGAGGCCGGCGCCCTGGAGCACGGCTACGGGCTGCTCATCGCCGATCCGCACGACGACCCCGAGCAGGAGCGCAAGGCCGTCCAGCTCCTCCATGAGCGGCGGGTGGACGGAGTGATCGTCGCCGCCTCCGCCGAACCCCGCGCGATGCTCGACTACCTGACCCGCCACCAGGTCCCCGCCGTCTTCCTCGACCGGCTGGTCACGGACGCCCACGACCAGGTGAGCGCGGAGAACGCCCAGCACGTCGAAGAGCTCGTCCGCCACCTCGCCGACCTCGGCCACACCCGCATCGGCCTGGTCGCGGGCGCGCCGGGGCTGAGCACCACCGCCGAGCGGACGGCCGGCTACCGGGCCGGGCTGCGCCTGCGAGGGCTTCCGTTCGACCCCGAGCTGCTGGCCGGCGGCGACTCCGAGGCGGATGGCGCGCGGGAAGCCACCCACCGGCTGCTGTCGGCCGCCCGGCCGCCCACCGCGATCGTCACCGCCAACAACGCGATGACCATCGGCGCGCTGCGCGCCCTGCGCGAGGCGGGCCTCGGCGTGCCGGACGACATCGCGCTGGTCTGCTTCGACGACTTCTCCTGGGCCGATGTGTTCTCGCCCCGGCTCACCGCGATCTCGCAGCCCAGCCGCCAGATCGGCGCCACCGCGGTCAGACTGCTGCTCGACCGGCTGGCGGACCCCTCCCGGCCGCCGCGAACCGTCCGGCTGCCCTGCGCCTTTGTGCACCGCACCTCGTGCGGCTGCGAGGAAGCCGCAAGTGAAGCGCCCGGCGGGGCCGTCCGCCAGCCGGCGAGCAGCAGCCGGCCCCGGGACCCCCATCCACCCACAACGTGAGGAACCGCCTCGTGATTGTCGTCGCCGGAGAAGCCCTGATCGACCTGGTGCCCGACCGCCCGGCCACGGCCGGCCCCGCGGCTGACCCGGCCCTGCCGGCGCTGCTGCCGCGGCGCGGCGGCGGCCCGTACAACACTGCGGTGGCGCTGGGCCGGCTGGGCTCGCCGACCGCCTTCTGCTCCCGGATCTCGACCGACGGCTTCGGCGGGGCGCTGATGGCGGGGTTGCACGAGGACGGCGTGGACACCGCGCTGGTGCAGCGCGGCGCGGAGCCGACCACGCTCGCGGTGGCCTCGATAGCCCCCGATGGATCGGCGGGCTACGGCTTCTACGTCGAGGGCACCGCGGACCGTCTCTTCGAGCTGCCCGAGGCCCTTCCCGACTCGGTCGCGGCGCTGTCCTTCGGCACCTGCTCGCTGGTGCTGGAGCCGGGCGCGAGCGCGTACGAGGCGCTGCTGCGGCGCGAGGCGGCGCGCGGCGTCTTCACCGCGCTCGACCCCAACATCCGCACCGGTCTGATCCCCGACGCCGACGCCTACCGGGCGCGGTTCCGCGGCTGGCTGCCGCATGTCGGGCTGCTCAAGCTGTCGATGGAGGACGCCGCCTGGCTGGCCGGCGCCCAGGACCCGGCGGCGGCCGCCCGGGAGTGGCTGGCGGCGGGCCCGGCGGCCGTGGTCCTCACGCACGGCCGGGACGGCATCAGCGTCCTCACCCGGGGCGGGGGCGGCTGCGCCGTCCCCGGCGTACAGATCGAGGTCGTGGACACCATCGGGGCGGGCGACACGGTGAACGCCGCGCTGCTGCACCGGCTGGCGGCGCATGAGGCGCTGTCGGTGGACGCGGTGGCGAAGCTGGACGAGGCGGCCTGGCGGGATGTGCTCGGCTTCGCGGCGCGGGCCGCCGCCGTCACCTGCTCCCGGCCGGGCGCCCAGCCGCCCTACGCGGCCGAGCTCTGACCGCTGGGGCCCCCGGGAGCCTCGGGGGCCCACAGAGCGGCCCCGCTAGGCGCTACGAGGCGCTGTGGGGCGCCGTGGAGGCATCGCGAGGCGCGTCCCCGCGCAGTCGCCGTTGCCCGCCCCGGCCGTACCCGCCCGGCCTGTGCGCCGCGGCCGCGCGGCCGGATGGCCCCCCGCGCCCGCAGGCCCCGGCGCCGAGTCTCCGGTCCGCAGTCCCCAGTTGCTGGGGCGCGGCGCAGTCGCCCGCGACCCGGGCCCGGGAGGGCCGGCGACTTGGGGCCCGGAGGTGCGGTCCGGCGCCCGGTTGGCCGCCCCGAGATGGCCGGGCACATGGCGGCGGCGCAGGCCGCTCGCGCGGCGGGTGCGGAGCGCGCCGTGCCCAAGCAGGGGCGCGGCACGCTCCGGCGTATAGCCACGGCGCCTTCGGCACGCGCTACTTCGCCGCCGCGCGCCGTCCGGAGACCGTCGTCTTCGCCCCCGTCTTCTTGGCCGCGGTCGTCTTGGCAGCGGTCTTCTTGGCCGCCGCCTTCTTCGCCGGAGCCTTGGCCGGGGCCTTGGCCGGAGCCTTCGCGGGGGCCTTCTTCGCGCCCTTCCGGCCGACCGGCGCCACCGCGTCGCTCACCAGGTCCCCCAGCATCTCCCTGAGGAACTTGCCGGTGTGGCTGGCCGGGACCGAGGCCACCTCCTCGGGGGTGCCCTCGGCGACGACCAGGCCGCCGCCGCTACCGCCCTCCGGGCCCATGTCCACGACCCAGTCGGCCGTCTTGATCACATCGAGGTTGTGCTCGATGACGATCACCGTATTGCCCTTGTCGACCAGTCCGGACAGCACCTTGATCAGCTTGCTGATGTCCTCGAAGTGCAGCCCGGTCGTGGGCTCGTCCAGGACGTAGACCGTGCGCCCCGTCGACCGCTTCTGCAGCTCGCTCGCGAGCTTGACGCGCTGCGCCTCGCCGCCGGAGAGGGTCGGCGCGGGCTGCCCGAGCCGGACGTAGCCGAGCCCGACCTCGTTGAGCGTGCGCAGATGGCGGGAGATCGTCGGCACCGCCTCGAAGAAGTCGAGCGCCTCCTCGATGGGCATGTCCAGCACCTCGGCGATGGACTTGCCCTTGTAGTGCACCTCCAGCGTCTCCCGGTTGTAGCGGGCGCCGTGGCAGACCTCGCACGGCACATACACATCCGGCAGGAAGTTCATCTCGATCTTGATGGTGCCGTCGCCGGAGCAGTTCTCACAGCGGCCGCCCTTGACGTTGAAGGAGAAGCGCCCGGGCAGATACCCGCGGACCTTGGCCTCCATCGTCTCCGCGAACAGCTTGCGCACATGGTCGAAGACGCCGGTGTACGTCGCCGGGTTGGAGCGCGGGGTGCGGCCGATGGGCGACTGGTCGACGTGCACCACCTTGTCGACGAGGTCGTCGCCGGCGACCCGGGTGTGCCGGCCCGGGACGGCCCGCGCCCCGTTCAGCTCGCGCGCCAGGTGGGTGTACAGGATGTCGTTGACCAGGGTGGACTTTCCCGATCCGGAGACGCCGGTGACGGCGGTGAGCACACCGAGCGGGAAGGACACATCGATGTCCTGGAGGTTGTTCTCCCGGGCGCCGTGGACCGTCAGCTGCCGCTCCGGGTCCATGGGCCGGCGCATCCCCGGCAGCTCGATGGACTTCTTCCCGGCCAGATACTGGCCGGTCATCGACTCCTCGTTGGCCAGCAGCTCGGCGAGCGGCCCACTGTGGACGACCTTGCCGCCGTGCTCGCCCGCGCCCGGGCCGATGTCCACCACCCAGTCCGAGGTCTTGATGGTGTCCTCGTCGTGCTCGACGACGATCAGAGTGTTGCCCAGGTCGCGCAGCCGCACCAGCGTCTCGATCAGCCGGTGGTTGTCGCGCTGGTGCAGCCCGATCGACGGCTCGTCCAGTACGTACAACACGCCGACCAGGCCGGAGCCGATCTGGGTGGCCAGCCGGATGCGCTGTGCCTCGCCGCCGGAGAGCGTGCCCGCCGCGCGGTTGAGCGAGAGATAGTCCAGGCCGACGTCGACCAGGAACCGCAGCCGCTCGTTGACCTCCTTGAGCACCCGCTGGGCGATGGTCTTGTCGCGGGCGCTCAGCTTCATGTCGCGCAGGAACTCGGCGCACTCGCTGATCGACATCGCGGAGACCTCGGCGATGGAGCGGCCCTCCACCGTGACGGCCAGGATGAGCGGCTTGAGCCGGGTGCCCTCACAGGTGGGGCAGGGCACCTCGCGCATATAGCCCTCGAAGCGCTCGCGGCTGGAATCGCTCTCCGCCTCCGTGTACCGCCGCCGGACGAAGGGCACCGCGCCCTCGAAGGACGTGACGTAGGCGCGCTCCCGCCCGTAGCGATTGCGGTAGCGGACCTCGATCTGTGTCTTGTGCCCGTAGAGCAGCGCCTTCTTGGCGCGCTGCGGAAGCCCGGCCCAGGGGATGTCCGTACGGAACCCGAGCGCCTCGGCCAGCCCGCCGTACAGCCGGGCGAAGTAGTCCTTGGTGTGGCCGTGGGACCAGGGGTGGATGGCGCCCTCGTCGAGCGACTTCTCCTCGTCCGGGATGATCAGCTCGGGGTCGACCTCCATACGGGTGCCGATGCCGGTGCACTCCGGGCAGGCGCCGAAGGGCGAGTTGAAGGAGAAGGAGCGCGGCTCCAGCTCCTCGAACGACAGGTCGTCGTACGGGCAGTAGAGGTGCTCGGAGAACATCCGCTCGCGCTGCGGGTCGTCCTCGTCGAGGTCCACGAAGTCGAGGATCACCATGCCGCCGGAGAGCCCGAGCGCGGTCTCGATGGAGTCGGTCAGCCGCCGCTTGGCGCTGTCCTTGACCGTCAGGCGGTCGATGACCACCTCGATGGTGTGCTTCTCCTGCTTCTTCAGCTTCGGCGGGTCGGTCAGCTGGATGGTCGTGCCGTCCACCCGCGCCCGGCTGTAGCCCTTGGTCTGCAGATCGGCGAAGAGGTCGACGAACTCCCCCTTGCGCTCGCGCACCAGCGGCGACAGCACCTGGAAGCGGCTGCCCTCGGGCAGCTCGAGCACCTTGTCGACGATCGCCTGCGGCGACTGGCGGGAGATCGGGCGGCCGCATTCGGGGCAGTGCGGCTTGCCGATCCTGGCGAACAGCAGCCGGAGGTAGTCATAGACCTCCGTGATGGTGCCGACCGTGGAGCGGGGGTTGCGCGAGGTGGACTTCTGGTCGATGGACACCGCCGGGGACAGGCCCTCGATGAAGTCCACGTCGGGCTTGTCCATCTGCCCCAGGAACTGGCGCGCGTACGAGGAGAGGGACTCGACGTAACGGCGCTGGCCCTCCGCGAAGATCGTGTCGAACGCGAGGGAGGACTTGCCCGACCCGGAGAGCCCGGTGAAGACGATGAGGGAGTCGCGAGGTAGGTCGAGCGAGACGTTCTTGAGGTTGTGCTCGCGAGCGCCACGGACGATGAGACGGTCGGCCACGCCGGTCGGCACCTTTCTTGAGAGAGGTGTGGGGTCCGCGGGCCCCGCTTCCGTGGAGGCTCTGCCGGTGCGCAGAACCGGAGCGAGGCGAAGCCCCCCGACCCAGGGTAGGGGGCGCTGCGGCGATGTCTTTAAGGATGCAGCACACGAGCCTATAGCACGCACATTCGATTTGCGGGCCGAGGACGACAGCTTCACCCGAACGTGTGGTGCGGACTACCGTCAGAGCATGACCGATTACGCGCGGGACGCGGCCGCGGTGCGGGGCGCGACCGACCGGCTGATGACTTCGGTGTCCAGGCTGGACGAGACGGCCGTGACCGAACCCTCGCTGCTCCCGGGCTGGACCCGGGGCCATGTACTGGCGCATCTGGCACGCAACGCGGACGCCCTGGTGAATCTCCTCACATGGGCGCGCACCGGGGAGCCGACCCCCATGTACGCGAGCGAGGACGCGCGCGACCGGGAGATCGAGGACGCGGCGGCCCGTCTGCTCCCCATCCACCTCGACGATCTGCGCACCAGCGCGTTCCGCTTCAACGCGGCGGCCGCGGCGCTCCCCGCGCACCGGCGGCCCTTCGAGGTCACCATGCGGCGCGGCGTCGTCGAGCAGGCCGGCCGGCTGCCCTTCCGCAGGCTGGTCGAGGTCGAGCTGCACCATGTGGACCTCGGGATCGGCTACACCCTGGCGGACCTGCCCGCCGCTTTCGTCGAGCAGGAGCTCGACTTCCTGGCCGAGGGCAGGTTCGCGGGCCACCCCGACGTGCCCCCGCTGCGGCTGGTGTCGGCTGACGGCGGCCGGGCCCGGCACACCGGCCGGGCGGGCGCCGAGCCGCCGCTGACCGTCGAGGGCTCCCCCGCCGCCCTGTTGGGGTGGCTGAGCGGGCGCACGGACGGCGCGGATCTGTCCTGTCGGGACGCGCCCCTGCCGTCCCTCCCGCCGCTAGGCTGAGGCCATGACGTACAGCGGAGCGGTGAAGGTCGGCGGGCCGGCGGATGTGCATGAACTGCCCGATCTGATGATCTCGAAGGTCGCGGTCGGTCCGGGAAGCAACAACGCCTATCTGCTGCGCTGCCGCGCCACCGACGAGCAGCTGCTCATCGACGCCGCGGCCGAGCCGCACACCCTGCTCTCGTTCATCGGGAGCAGCGGTATCGCGTCCGTCGTCACCACCCACCGCCACCCCGACCACTGGGGCGCGCTGCGCGAGGTGGTGGAGGCCACCGGCGCCCGCACCTACGCGGGCCGCTACGACGCCGAGGGCATCCCGGTCCCCACCGACGTCCCGGTCGAGGACGGGGACACGCTGCGCGTCGGCCGGGTCGAGCTGACCGCCCGCCGCCTGGTGGGGCACACACCGGGCAGCATCGCGCTGGTCTACGACGACCCGCACGGCCATCCGCATGTGTTCACCGGCGACTGCCTCTTCCCGGGCGGGGTCGGCAACACCTGGAAGGATGCGAAGGCGTTCGCGAGCCTGATCGACGACGTCGAGAGCAAGCTCTTCGATCAGCTGCCGGACGAGACCTGGGTGTACCCCGGCCACGGCGACGACACCACCCTGGGCGCGGAGCGCCCGCACCTGGGCGAGTGGCGCGAGCGCGGCTGGTGAACGAGGCGTGGTGAGCGACGCGCGGCGCATGAGGGAAGCGCGCGGCGCGGCGTGAAAGCGACGCGCGGCGCCGCGTGAGAGCGGCCCGCGCGGCGCCCGGGAGGGCGCGCGCCGCGCCCTCGCGCCGTGCGCCCTCGCAGACACCGCACGCCCCGTAACCGCGGGCGCACGGCGGCGGTTGGCGCTTCATGCACGACGACCGCTCCCCGTCCATGGTCCGGCTCGCCGCCGCGTCCCTGGTCGGCACCGCCATCGAGTTCTACGACTTCTTCGTCTACGGCACCGCGGCCGCGCTCGTCCTCGGCCCGCTCTTCTTCCCCACCGTCTCCCCGCTCGCCGGGACCTTCGCCGCCTTCGGCACCTTCGCCGTCGGCTTTCTCTCCCGGCCCCTGGGCTCGGCGCTCTTCGGCCCTCTCGGCGACCGGTACGGCAGACGGCCGGTCCTGGTGTTCTCGCTGCTGCTCACCGGGGTCGCGACGGTCGCGGTCGGCTTCGTGCCCACGTATGACTCGATCGGCGCCGCGGCCCCCGTACTGCTGCTGACGCTGCGCTTTCTGCAGGGCCTCGGGCTCGGCGGCGAATGGGGCGGCGCGGTGCTGCTGACCGCCGAGCACGCGCCCGAGCGGCGGCGCGGGCTGTGGGCGGGCATTCCGCAGATCGGCCCGTCCGTCGGATTTCTGCTCGCCAACGGCGTCATGCTGGCCCTGTCGGCAACGCTGAGCGAGGCCGATTTCCGGTCCTGGGGCTGGCGGGTGCCGTTCTGGGCGGCGGCCGTGCTGGTGGCGGCCGGGCTGCTGCTGCGCGCCCAGCTCACCGAGTCCCCGCAGTTCCGGGAACTGGCCGAGCGCGACGAACGCGCCGCCACTCCGCTCGCCGAGGTGGTGCGCGGCCACTGGCGGCTGGTGCTGCTCACCGCGGGCGGCCTCGCGGTGGGCTACGCGGTCTTCTACACCGTGACGACCTGGTCGCTGGCGTACGGGACGGAGCGGCTGGGGGTGGACCGCACAGTCATGCTCGGCTGTGTCATGGCGGCGGTGGCGGCCCTGGGCGCGGTGACGCCGCTGGCCGCGCATCTGGGCGACCGCTTCGGGCGGCGGAGCATGTGTCTGGCGGGCTGCGCCGGCACGGTGCTGTGGATGTTCCCGATGGTGGCGCTGCTGGGCACCGGGCGGGCCCCGCTGATGTTCCTCGGCTTCCTGGGCGCGCTGCTGGCCTTTGTCGCGATGTTCGCCGTCACGGCGGCCTATCTGCCCGAGCTGTACGAGCCGCGGGTGCGCTGCACGGGCGCGGCCCTCGGCTACAACCTCGGGGGCGTGCTCGGCGGCGGGCTCACCCCGCTGGTGGCGACCGCCCTGTCGCGCGGCGATGGTCCGCCGTGGGGCGTCGCCGCGTATCTGACCGGCGTCGCGCTGCTCAGCCTGGGCTGCTTCGCACTGCTGCCGGAGACCCGACCGGCGGACGGCACGGACCGCCCCCTCCCACGGCCGATGGAGGCCGGGGAGGCGGCGGTCTAGGGCCCGCTCCGGGGTCAGGGCAGCCCGGGGCGAGTCGGGAGCGGGAGCCGGCGGGTGCGGCCGCCGGCTCCCTGGTCGGGGTGGTGCTTCGAGGCTGCCGCCGTCGCCGTGGTCAGGGCCGGGCGTCGACGCTGTCCCGCTCGTCCGCCGCGGCGTCCTCGGCCCGCTCCCGCTCGGCCTGCTTCTTCGAGGCGTAGAGGCTGGTGACCGTGGTGATGGCGAGCACCGCGCAGATGACCGCGAGCGAGACCGGGATGCTGATCTCGGGGACATGCACCCCGGACTCGTGCAGCGCGTGGAGCACCAGCTTCACGCCGATGAAGCCGAGGATCACCGACAGCCCGTACGACAGGTGGACCAGCTTCTTCAGCAGCCCGCCGATCAGGAAGTACAGCTGGCGCAGGCCCATCAGCGCGAAGGCGTTGGCCGTGAAGACGATGTACGGGTCCTGGGTGAGGCCGAAGATCGCGGGTATCGAGTCGAGCGCGAACAGGACGTCCGTGGTGCCGATCGCCAGCATGACGATGAGCATCGGGGTCATCAGGCGCTTGCCGTTCTCGACGATGAACAGCTTGGTGCCGTGGTACTTGTCGGTGGACGGGAAGCGCTTCTCGACCGCCTTCAGCAGGCGGTTCTCCTCGAACTCCTCTTCCTCCTCACCGGCCCGCGCCTCCTGGATGAGCTTCCAGGCGGTCCAGATGAGGAACGCGCCGAAGAGGTAGAAGACCCAGGAGAAGTTCGAGATGATCGCGGCGCCCGCGCCGATGAAGACCGCCCGCAGCACCAGCGCTATGAGCACACCCACCATCAGCACCCGCTGCTGGTAGATCGTCGGCACCGCGAACTTCGCCATGATCAGCACAAAGACGAAGAGGTTGTCGACGCTCAGCGACTTCTCGGTGATGAACCCGGCGAAGAACTCGCCCGAGGGCTGCCCGCCCGCGAAGACGAGCAGCCCGAGCCCGAACAGTCCGGCGAGGGCGATCCAGACGGCCGTCCAGATGCCCGCTTCCTTGAGCGAGACCTCATGCGGTTTACGGCCGCCGATGAAGAAATCGACGGCGATCAGGGCACACAGACCGGCAATGGTCAGCACCCACAGGGACCAGGAGACGTCCAACGATTCCTCCGGCATTCGTACGGCAAGTTCAGCGTCGTCGCTGCCGGAGGTCTCTTCCGCCCGGGCTCGCACCACGGGCCGACGCCCCGGGTTCGCATCCGGCCCGACCAGGCACCGGACGCGATCCGTACTGACGGGAACGCCGCGACAGGAGTACTCCCCTCCGCACAAAGAAGAGTACAGGAATAACCAAGGAAGAGTAAAGAGATGGGTAAATCCGCTGGTCAGTAGTCCTTTACCTAGTAATGACCGAGCATCAGGAGTCAGCGGCCGTACGACTGCCGGGCCCTGACCACCTGCGTCAGCACCTGCTCCACCACCTGACTGCCGGCCGGCACCAGCGACGGCTCGTACGTCCAGGCGTGGCCCACCCAGGGGTCGGCCAGGTGGTCGTCCGGGACCGGGGTGACCCTCAGCAGCGAGCGCCACAGCGGGTCGAGCACCGGACCGTACGCCTGGGCGTCCTGCCGGTCGGCCACCATCATCAGATGCACGCCCACCGAGGGCCCCTCGTCCGCGAGATAGCGCAGCTGGGTGACGGCCCGGTCGTCGAAACCGTGCGGGAAGTCATTGACGATCAGCAGCTGTTCGGCGATGTCCAGGTCCGGCGGCAGCGCGTCCGTGGCGCCGCTGCGCACCGCCATCTGCACCAGGTCGACCCGGCGCGTCAGCCCGGCGAGCATCGCGCTCACCCCCTGGGCGCCGGAGGCGGGCGGCTCGCGCAGCACGCCGGAGCTCAGCAGCGGGGCCAAGGACCCGGCCGCCGACCCCGCCGGGTCGATCACATGGACCGTGAACTCGCCCGCCGGATAGACCGCCAGCAGCCGCGCGGCATGCGCGACCGCCGTGTCCGCGGCCAGCCGGCGCAGCTCACCGGAGTCCACCATCGCCGCGTCGGACAGTGCGTCCCGCCCGCTGTCGATCCACAGCCCGCGCTCCAGCGGCAGCCGCACCAGCATCGGGATGCGCAGATCACTCCGCTCCGGGAGATACAGCTCCCCCAGGCGCAGGGCCATGGGGATCTCCATGGGCACCTGATAGGCCTGCCAGACCGGGCTGTCCCAGCGCGCGAACGCCGGGGGCAGCGCGGGCTCGACCACCTCGGCCTCGGCGGCGAGTTGGGCCAGATCCCGGTCGAGGGCCGCGCGGGCCTGCTCGACCAGGGCGGTGTGCTTGGTACGGGCCTCCGCGCGGGCCGCGTCGGCGGCCGGGCCGAAGCGGGTGCGCGGGTCGGACAGGACCCCGTCCAGCTCCTTCTCCATACGGGAGTCGGCGAAGTCGACGGCGCTGCGGTACGCCGCGGTCGTCCGCGCCAGGTCCTCGAACATGCCCCAGACCTGGTTGTAGAGCCGCTCGTCCATGGTCCAGCCGGAGGCGTCGCCCGCGACGGGCTGGGCGGGCTGTCCCGGCTGGGCGGGCGGGGCGGCCGGAGGGGGCGTGGGCGGCGCGGACGTACGGCGGCTGGGGTGCTGGTAGTTGACCGATCCACCCGAGGCCGATCCGCCCGAACCCGGCCCGCCCGAACCGGGCGCGGCTCCGGCGGCGGTGCCCGCGGGGGCCTGCTGCGGCGCGGCGGCGGACTCGCCCATCGGGCCGCTGCCGCCGACCGTGGCCGTGCGCACCCGCCCCTCGCCCTCCGGGCGGGGCGGCGGCGGCGGGGCGACCGAGCGGGCCATGCCCTGGGCGATCGCGTCATTGATCCGCGCGGCGAGCTCGACGGCCTCCGACAGCCCCTGGTCCTGGAGCATCGCGGCCAGCCCGCCCGCGTACCCCTGGCCGACGGCGCGCACCTTCCAGGCGCCCTGCCTGCGGTACAGCTCCAGGGCGACCACCGCGGACTCCGAGTCCAGGTCGGTGATGGTGTAGCTGGCGACCTCGGTGCCGTCCAGGCCGGTGGCGGCGATGAACGGCGCGGGCATGGCGCCGAAGCGGGTGGGGCCGCCGACGCCCGTCGGCAGGGCCAGCAGAACATTGACCCGGTGGACGTCCTCGGGCATCGCGCCGAGGTCCACGGCGAGCCGGTGATCCGCCGCGGCCTGCTTGGGCACATCGATGCCCGGAAGCTGCGGCGCGGCGGGATGGGCGACCCATTCGGTCCCCCGTACTGTGCCCTGCTCGTCGCCGAGGGTCACCCCGGCCACGATCGGATGGCCCGCCGAGACCCGGATCTCCAAACGGGTCTGGGGCAGTGGATGGTTCTGCCCTCGGACCAGCTCGGCCGTCATGGGTGCGTCCCCTCGTTGTGTTTCGCCGTATTGAAATATGCGTTGAGTGCTTGTACGTGCGATCAAGTGCTTGTGCGTGTGTGCTCGGTGCCTATGGCGCCGGGAGCACGTCGGCCCGGTGGGCGGATGCGCCTACCGGGCCGACGGATTCAGCTGCTCACAGGTGCGGCAGGAGGTGCGGCATCAGGTCCTGGAAGGTGCGGCCGTTGGCCGGCTCGCCGACGGCCTTCATCTGCCAGCCGGAGCCGGCGCGCTGCACCTTGGCCATGATCTGCGCGGTGTACTGCCCGCCACCGGTGAGGGTGTAACGGGCCAGCTCCTGGCCGTTGGTCTCGTCCACCAGCCGGCAGAACGCGTTCTGCACCTCGGCGAAGGTCTGGCCGGTGAAGGAGTTCACCGTGAAGACGATCTGGTCGATGTGCACCGGCACCCGCTGCAGATCGACCAGGATGGCCTCGTCGTCGCCGCCTTGGCCGGCGCCGCCCACCAGGTTGTCGCCGGTGTGGCGCACCGAGCCGTCGTCGCTGACCAGGTGGCGGAAGAAGACGACGTCCACCGGCTGCTTGTCGGCGAACAGGACAGCCGAGGCATCGAGGTCGATCTCCCGTGTGCGGGAACCGAACAGCCCGCGGCGGGGCGCCGCCTGCCAGCCAAGTCCCATCCGCACCGCGGTCAGGGTGCCCCCGTCGGCCTTCTGCAGACTGATGGCCTGTCCCTTGGACATGTTGACCGTCACGCGCTGTCCCTACTCTCGTTTCTCGATATCCCCGCGGCCGCCCGGTCCGCACGGCCTGTTTGAACCCTATGCACTGGGACAAGCCCCCCAACCGCCCCCACCGGCTTTTGTGTCGGTCTTGCAACACACCGGGCGGCACGGACCGGGCACCGCACACCTCAGGGGTCACTCAGGGGTCAGGACAGGCCGGCCTCCCTCATCTGACGCAGCTCTTTCTTCAACTCCCCCACCTCGTCGCGCAGCCGGGCCGCGATCTCGAACTGCAGCTCGGCGGCCGCGGCCCGCATCCGGTCGGTCATCTCCTCGATCAGCTCGGCGAGTTCGGCGGCCGGACGGTCCGTCAGCTGCCCGTCCTTGGCCCCCTTGGCGCCCTTGGCAGCTTTGCCGGTGTTCCCCGCCCGCTGCCCGGCGAGAGCGGGCACCGGGGCCTTCGCCTGCCCCTTGGCGCCCTTGCCATCGGTCTTGCGGTAGCCGGTGCCCAGCAGCTCCTTGGTGTCGATCTCCTCGCGGGCGATGGTCGCCACGATGTCGCCGATCTTCTTACGGAGCGGCTGCGGGTCGATCCCATTGGCCTTGTTGAAGGCGACCTGCTTCTCCCGGCGCCGGTTGGTCTCATCGATGGCCTTCTCCATCGCCGGAGTGATCTTGTCGGCGTACATATGCACCTGGCCGGAGACGTTACGAGCGGCGCGGCCGATGGTCTGGATCAGCGAGGTGCCGGAGCGCAGGAACCCCTCCTTGTCGGCGTCGAGGATCGCGACCAGCGAGACCTCCGGCAGGTCCAGGCCCTCACGCAGCAGGTTGATGCCCACCAGGACGTCGTATTCGCCCGCGCGCAGCTCGCGCAGCAGCTCCACGCGGCGCAGGGTGTCCACGTCGCTGTGCAGATAGCGGACCTGGATGCCCAGCTCCAGCATGTAGTCGGTGAGGTCCTCGGCCATCTTCTTGGTGAGGGTGGTGACCAGGACGCGCTCGTCCTTCTCCGTACGCGTGCGGATCTCGTGGATCAGGTCGTCGATCTGCCCCTCGGTGGGCTTGACGACGACCTCGGGGTCGACCAGGCCGGTCGGGCGGATGATCTGCTCCACAAAGCCGTCGCCGCGCGAGAGCTCGTACGGCCCGGGGGTCGCGGAGAGATAGACGGTCTGGCCGGTGCGCTCCAGGAACTCCTCCCACTTGAGCGGGCGGTTGTCGAGCGCGGACGGCAGCCGGAAGCCGTGCTCGATCAGCGTCCGCTTACGGGAGGCGTCGCCCTCGTACATCGCGCCGATCTGCGGGACGGTGACATGGGACTCGTCGATGACCAGGAGGAAGTCCTCCGGGAAGTAGTCCAGCAGGGTGTGCGGCGGGGATCCGGTCTCACGGCCGTCGATGTGCAGGGAGTAGTTCTCGATGCCGGAGCAGGTGCCGATCTGGCGCATCATCTCGATGTCGTACGTCGTCCGCATCCGCAGCCGCTGGGCCTCCAGCAGCTTGCCCTGCTTCTCCAGCCTGGCCAGGGTCTGCTCCAGCTCGGACTCGATCCCGGCGATGGCCCGCTCCATGCGCTCGGGTCCGGCCACATAGTGGGTGGCCGGGAACACATAAAGCTCTTCGTCGTCGCTGATGACCTCGCCGGTGAGGGGGTGGAGCGTGGACAGCGCCTCGATCTCGTCGCCGAACATCTCGATCCGGACGGCCAGCTCCTCATAGACCGGGAAGATCTCGATGGTGTCGCCGCGCACCCGGAAGGTGCCGCGGGTGAACGCCACATCGTTGCGCGCGTACTGGATGTCGACGAAGCGGCGCAGCAGCTGATCGCGGTCGATCTCCTCGCCGACCTTCAGCGGCACCATGCGGTCCACGTACTCCTGCGGGGTGCCCAGGCCGTAGATACACGAGACGGATGCCACCACGACCACGTCACGCCGGGTGAGCAGCGAGTTTGTCGCGGAGTGGCGCAGCCGCTCGACCTCCTCGTTGATCGAGGAGTCCTTCTCGATGTATGTGTCCGACTGCGGGACATACGCCTCTGGCTGGTAGTAGTCGTAGTACGACACAAAGTACTCAACCGCATTGTTCGGCAGGAGCTCGCGGAACTCATTGGCGAGCTGGGCGGCGAGGGTCTTGTTGGGCGCCATGACGAGGGTCGGGCGCTGGAGCTTCTCGATCATCCACGCAGTGGTCGCCGACTTTCCGGTGCCGGTCGCGCCGAGCAGCACAACATCGCTCTCACCAGCGCGGATGCGCCGCTCCAGGTCGGCGATCGCCGTCGGCTGGTCGCCGCTGGGCTGGTACGGGCTGACGACCTCGAAAGGCGCCACCTTGCGTTCGATCTGAGATACGGGCCGCATGACACCCACCGTACGACCCGCCACTGACAACGGCCGACCGGCCGAACCCGGAGCCGTGGAGGGGTGACCCCTTTCGCGTCACGGCGGGGCGCCCGGCGGGACCGTGCTTCACTCTGTCCAACCACCACCTATCCTCCGGGACGGCACGACTGGGACCCTCTGCCCGTCCGCGATTCACGCGAGTCAGACGACGCGAGGAGTCCGTATGCGCATCCGCCCCGCCGCCGCCCTCACCGGCGCGCTCATCGGTATGTCCGCGCTCTTCCTCTCACCGGCGGCCGCCCGGGCCGAACAAGCCGACCACGTCGATCGAGTCGATCACCTCGACCACGCCAATGACGCCGATCAAGTCACCGACCAGTCGCGCCACACCGTCACCGTCGCCCACCGGGGCGCCTCCGCCTACGCCCCGGAGAACACGCTCGCCGCCGTCGACGCGGCCGACGACCTCGGCATCACCTGGGTGGAGAACGACGTCCAGCGGACCAAGGACGGCGAGCTGATCGTCATGCACGACACCACGCTGAACCGGACCACGGACGTCGAGGAAGTCTTTCCGGACCGCGCCCCCTGGAAGATCTCCGACTTCACCCTCGACGAGATCCAGCAACTCGACGCGGGCAGCTGGTTCAGCCCCAAGTTCGCGGGCGAGGGGGTGCCGACCCTCGAGGACTACCTCGATCGGGTGGAACACAACCACCAGAAGCTCCTCCTGGAGCTCAAGGCCCCCGAGCTGTATCCGGACATCGAGCGCCAGACGCTGCGCGAGCTGCGCAGAGCGGGCTGGCTGGACCGCCGCCATGTCCAGCACAAGCTGATCGTCCAGAGTTTCGGCGCGGACGCCGTGAAACAGGTCCACGACCTGCGACCGGACGTCAAGACCGGCTTCCTCGGCACACCCGCCGTCGAGGACCTGGAGACCTACGCGGAATTCGCCGACCAGATCAATCCGAGCTACAAGACCATCGACGCCGACTATGTCGACGCGGTCCACGAGGTGGACGGCGCGCACGGCCGTCCGTTCGAGGTCTACGCCTGGACTGTGAACGACGCGCAGACGGCGGTCGACGTCGCGCATATGGGCGTGAACGGGATCATCACCAACAACCCGGATGTAGTGCGGGACGCGCTGGAGGACGCGGGCTACGAGGTGCCGGGCGCCCCGGCGGCGGTCTCGTAGCGGCGGCGTAGCGGCCGTCACAGCCCGGCGCGGCGGCGTAGCGGCGTCGCGGCCTGGGCGCGGGGAGGCGTTGTCGGTCCCCGCGCCTAGGCTGGACCCGTGACGATCTCAGAAGGGCCGGGGCCGGCGATCCCGGCGGAGCAGGACGGGCCGACGGAGCGGCGCGAGACCCGCGCATGGTGCTGGAGCGTGCTCGACTCCCCCATCGGCCCGTTGCTGCTCGCGACGACGGATCAGGGCCTGGCCCAGGTCGTCTTCCACGCCGACGGCGCGACGGCTGCCAAGGCCGTCTCCCGGCTCACCGCCCGGCTCGGCACGGCCCCGGAGCCCGACCCTGCCTTCGGGGCGGGCTCACCGGCCGACTCCGCGGCCGGGGCCGTACCGGACCGCGTCGCCCACCTCGGGTCGGCCGTGCGCCAGCTGGAGAGCTACTTCGCCGACGGGCTGCGCGAGTTCACCGTCCCCCTGGACTGGTCCCTCACCACCGGTTTCAACCGCCGCGTCCTGCGCGAGCTCGCCGACCACATCCCGTACGGCACGGTCGTCGGCTACGGGGAGCTCGCCGACCGCGTCGGCGACCCGGGCGCCGCGCGGGCGGTAGGGGTGGCCATGGGCAGCAATCCGCTGCCGGTCGTGGTGCCCTGCCATCGCGTCGTCGAAAGCGGCGGCGGCATAGGTGGTTTCGGCGGCGGCCTGGAGACCAAGCGCACGCTGCTGGCCCTGGAAGGGATCCTTCCGCAGCCACTCTTCTGAACCGGGCTCAGAGCCGGGATCCGTGCACGGCTCTGAGCTGGGGTCTGAACTGGGGTCTGAGCTGGGGTCTGAGCTGGGCCCTGTGTCCGGCTCTGTGCCTGGATGCCGCCTGGGAAATATCTTGTTCCGGAAAACTCCACCCGTCTTGTCGTGGACACGTTTCGCTCCTATCTTTAGATCGCTCCCAATGCGCACTGACCACGCGCATGACACTGCGAGCGCGCTCCTTTCTTGAAGGCTGCACCGCTTTCCCCACACAGCGGTTAAGGCCCTCCCGGAAATACCGTGAAGAACCGCGGACGACCGCATATGCCCGCGGCCACTACCGGACATCCGGACATCCAAACATCCGACGAAATCGCGCCGAAAGCGCGCGTCGGCATGCGCCACACCCCTGGCACCACACCCCTGGCAACACACGTCCCCACGGCTTCACCCACCGCTTGATCGACCTTCGATAGGAGAACCATGTCTTTTGGCCTGCTCGCCGGCGGCGCGGTCGCCGCGTTATTCGCAGCGGGTATTTCCCCGCAGGGCGCGTCGGTCACCGATGTGCCGACCGAGAAGATCCAGGTCACCATCAACACCGTGAACGGATCGGGCTGCCCCAAAGGGACCGCCGCCGTCGCCGTCTCCAGCGACAACACGGCCTTCACAGTGACCTACAGCGACTATCTCGCCCAGGTCGGCGCGGGTGCGGACCCGACCGACATCCGTAAGAACTGCCAGCTCAACCTGGGCGTCCACGTACCGCAGGGCTTCACGTACGCCATCGCCAGCGTCGACTACCGCGGCTACGCCTACCTGGAGAAGGGAGCGAAAGGCACCGAGAAGGCGAGTTATTACTTCCAGGGTTCGGCGGACACGGCATCGCGGACCCATGACTTCAACGGTCCGTACAGCGACAACTGGCAGACCCGCGACTCCACCGATTACAGCGCCCTGGTCTGGGCGCCCTGCGGCGTGGAACGCAACTTCAACATCAACACCGAGCTGCGGGTGAACGCGGGTACCTCGACGGCGGGCAGCACCAGCTTCATGGCCATGGACTCGACCGACGGCAGCAACAACACGATTTACCACATCGCCTGGAAGGAATGTCCTTCCGTCCGGTAAGGCGCGAAACTCCACCAGCCAGGGCGGCGTCGGAGCCTGCCCGGCTTTCCGTCGTCGTCCACAGACGATCGAATGGAGAATCATGCCCGGTGCAATGTTCGCAGGAGGCGTGGCCGCGGCTTTGTTCGCCACGGCACTCGTTTCCTCTCAGCCCGCGTCCGCGCAATCGCCGTTCGACGACCCGCCGCCCGACAAAATCGTGATCACGGTCGCGACGGTCAACGGTTCGGGCTGTCCGGCGGGCACCGCGGCGGTGGCCGTATCGCCCGACAACACGGCGTTCACGGTCACCTACAGCGACTATCTCGCCCAAGTGGGCAAGGGCGCCAAGCCGACCGACTTCAGAAAGAACTGCCAGCTCAACCTTGTCGTGCATGTGCCGCAGGGCTTCACGTACGCGATCGCCAGCGTGGACTACCGCGGCTACGCGCACCTGGAGAAGGGCGCGACCAGCGTCGAGAAGGCCTCGTACTACTTCCAGGGATCGTCGAATACGGCGGCGAAATCCCATGAGTTCACGGGCGTCTTCGACGACAACTGGCAGGCGACCGACGTCTCCGACATCGCCACCGTGGAATGGGCCCCCTGCGGTGCGCTGCGGAACTTCAACATCAACACCGAGCTGCGGGTCAATGCCGGTACCTCGGACACGACCAACACGACGAGCTTCATGACCATGGACTCGACGGACGGCAGCGTGAGCACCACGTACCACTTCGCGTGGAAGGAGTGCCCGCCGGCGTAGCCACCCCCCGCCGGACCTCACACTCCTGGCGCCGTGCGCCTCGCCCCCACAGGGGCGCGGCGCACGGCGTTCACGCGCCCGGTCCGCTCCAGGCAGGATGGCGCGGATCGTCCGCGCGGACCACCACATCCGCGGTCTCCGCGGGCCGCGCCTCCTCCTCGTAACGCGCGAAGGCGGGCAGCGTCCACTGTTCGTCCTCGTCCGTGCGGCGGGCGAGCGCGGCCGGGGACAGCCGCAGATGCACCGACAGGTCGAACGGGAACCAGCGCCCCAGCAGCAGCGCGCCATGGAGCAGCAGCACTCCGCCCGGCGGCAGTTCGACATACGGGGAGCGGGTGGCCCGGTCGGTCACCGGATCCCACAGATCGGGGAGCACCCGCCCCGTGCCGCGCGGCTCGGGCTCCAGCGGGTCGAAGACCTCACGCCACAGGGCGCCCGTGTCCAGCCACATGTCGTAGTACGCGTCGGCGTCCCGCCGCCCGTACTCGTAGCGCAGCGACGCCGCGCGCAGAAAGCCGCCCGCCGCGACCACCAGCGCCGGCCGCCCCCGCACCCGCAGCGCCTCGGCCAGCCCCTCCGCCAGCTCCCCGGTACGCGCCGCCGGCGCCCCGTCGACCGCCACCCTCAGCCAAGGGCTGCCGTCCGCCGCCGTCAGATCCGCGACGCGGTCGGCGAGCACGCCGGTCAGCCGTTCCCAGGAGATCGCTTCGAGCCGCACAGCCCCCATCATGCAGGTACCTCGTCGCAGAACGCGGACCTCCGTGTCCCGAAGGAGTCACGCCACTGGACGCGAGCGTAGGATCCGCTCATCCCATCCGGAGGAGTCCCCGCCATGTCGTCCCAGATCGCGCTGTTGCGCGGCATCAATGTCAGCGGCCACAACAAGTTCCCGATGGCCCGGCAGCGCGAGCTGATGCGGGACCTGGGGTTCGACGACGTCACCGTCCACCTCCAGACCGGCAACATCGTCTTCGCCGAGCCCGGCACCCCGCCCGAGCAGACGGCCCGTACGATCGCCGACCGCATCACCGCCGACCTCGGACTGACGGTGCCGGTGGTCATACGTACCCGCGACGAACTCGCCGCGATCGTCGAGGCGAACCCCTACCCCGAGGCCACGGCCGAGCCCAAGACTCTGCACGTGGTGTTCCTGTCGGCCGCCCCGGCCGACACGGCCCCGCTGGACGCCCTGGACCTGGCCTCGTACGCCCCGGGGGAATTCCGCCTGGCCGGCCGGGAGATCTATCTGCGCACCCCGGACGGCTCCGGCCGCTCCAAGCTGGCGGCGAAGGTCACGCAGGCGCCGCTCGGCGTCACGATGACGGCCCGCAACTGGAACACGGTCACCAAGCTGCTGGCGCTGGCCGACGGCTGACCCGCCGCAAACCGGAGGCTCCGCGCTCAGCTCCAGCCGTACCGCTGCCTCAGCCGGGCCACGACCCGGTCGAAGCGCGGCCGGTCCAGGGCGCAGGCCTCCCGGCGCATGCCCTCGGGGTGCACCCGGAGCACCCGGTCGAGGTCCACCCACGAGTCGCGTCCGGCCCGGTCCCAGGGCCCGGCCCCGATGGCCACCCACTCGCGGTCGCCGTCGTGCCGCTTGCTCGACAGCTGTACGGCGAGCAGGGTCCCGCCGCGCTCCCGGGCGACGACGAGCACCGGCCGGTCCTTGCCGCGGCCGTCCATCTCCTCGTACGGCACCCAGGTCCAGACGATCTCCCCGGGGTCCGGGTCGCCGTCCGGGTCCGGCGCGTACTGCGTGCGCACCCGGCCGACCTGGCGCGGTTGGGCCTCCACCGTGGCCGTGGGGCCGGAGCTGCCCGGCAGCGGGGCGGCGTCGCCGTGTTCGTTGAATGGCGTGATCACGGCCCACACGTTAGCCCGTCCGTGGTTTCGCGTGGCGTGTGAGGGTCCGCTCAGGTGGCAAGCCGTCGTACTGATGCCTGTGTGACTTCTGATGCGGGAAGGGGCAAAAGGTGCCAGATGTTCTCGACCCGGTGGCGGACCTCGTCAAGCGGCGGAAGGACCCAGTCGTCGTACAGACGCTGCGTTCGACGGCCGCGGCGACCATCGCGTACGTCGTCGCCCTGAAGCTGAGCAGTGAACCGGCACCGCTCACCGCCCCGCTCACCGCACTGCTGGTGGTGCAGGTCACCCTCTACGCCACCATCACCACCGGCATCCGCCGCGTGAACTCCGTGGTCGTAGGCGTGATCATCGCGAGCGGGTTCAGCGCGCTGGTGGGGCTGACCTGGTGGAGCCTGGGGCTGATCATCCTGGTCGCGTTGACCGTCGGCCATTTCGTACGGGTCAGCGAGTTCGTCGCCGAGGTGGCGATCAGCGCGATGCTGGTCCTCGGTGTGGCCCGGGTCGCGAACACGGCCTGGGACCGGGTGCTGGAGACGCTGATCGGCGCCGGGGTGGGCCTGGCCTTCAACCTCCTGTTCGCCCCGCCGGTGTGGGTCGAGACCGCCGGCGCGTCCATCGAGGACCTGGCCCGCCGCATGCGCCGGCTGCTGCTGCACATCGGCGAGGAGCTGGGCGGCCACACCCCCGTCGAACGCGCCGCCGCCCGGCTCCACGAGGCCCGCCGCCTCGACCAGGACATCGCCCAGGTGGACGCCGCCCTCCGACAGGCGGAGGACAGCGTGCGGCTCAACCCCCGCGTCAAGGAGGGGCTGCTCTACCGCGTCGTGCTGCGTACCGGCCTGGACACCCTGGAAATCTGCATGGTCGTGCTGCGCGTCCTGGCCCGCACCCTCACCGACCTCGCCAAGAAGCGGACCGACGAACCCCTCTTCCCGCCCGATGTGGCAGCCGCCCTGGAAGACCTCTTCGTCCACCTCGCCTCGGCCGTCGAGAGCTTCGCGGTCCTGGTCACCACCCAGGTCAGCGCCAACGCCGAGGAGGCCGAGACGCGGCTGGCCAACGAGCTCGCCAAGGCCCACTCGAGCCGCGACGAGGCCGCCGAGGCACTGCTCCAGCGCGTCCAGCAGCATCCGCGCCAGTGGCAGCTCCATGGGGCCCTGCTCGCCGAGATCGACCGGATCCTCGACGAGTTGGACATGGAGCAGCGCTCCATGCGTCTGATGGAAGAGCTCGACCGCAGCGCCCGCGAGCAGCGCGAGCGCTACCCCTTCCTGCGCAAGATCCAGCGCTGGATCCGCGGGGACCGCATGGAGAACCAACGCACGGCCTGACCACCTCCCACAGCCCCGACCCCGCCGCCGCTAATTCGGTGGCCACTGTGCTCGTCAGCCCCCCACAGTGGTGGCACACCACTGAACGAGGGACGGGGGGTCCCAAGCATGTCGACGCTGCGTGTCACCGCTGAGCGGCTGACCATTCATGAACACCCGAACGCCGACGCACTGGAACTGGCGCAGGTGGGGCTGTACCGGGCCGTGGTGGCCAAGGGGGCCTTCCGGTCCGGTGAGTTCGCCGTATATGTGCCGGAGCAGGCCGTACTGCCCGATGAGCTGATCGCCGAGCTGGGACTGACGGGGAGGCTGGCGGGGGCCGCGCACAACCGGGTCAAGGCGATCCGGCTGCGCGGGGAGCTGTCACAGGGGCTGGTGTGCCGACCGCGGGCGCTGGCCGGGGTGGACCTGGAGCGGGCGGCGCGGGAGGGCGAGGACTTCGCCGAGCGGCTCGGGATCGTCAAGTGGGTGCCGCCGGTGCCGATCGCGATGAGCGGACAGGTGGAGCCCGCGCCGGATCTGATGCCCTGGATCGACATCGAGAACCTCAAGCGCTACCCGGACGTGTTCGAGGACGGGGAGCCCGTCGCGGTCACCGAGAAGCTGCACGGTACGGCCTGCTGTCTGACGTACGTCGCGGACGGCGGGGATGTGCGGGTGACGTCGAAGGGGCTGGGGGCGCAGCGGCTGGCGCTGGTGGAGGACGAGAAGAACCTGTACTGGCGGGCCGTACGCGGCCACGGCGTGCCCGCGGTGGCGGCCCGGGTGGCCGCCGAGCTGGGTGCGGCCCGGGTCGGGATCTTCGGCGAGGTGTACGGGGGCGGGGTGCAGGACCTCGGGTACGGGGCCGACAGCCGGCGCGGGGTGCCCGGCTACGCGGTGTTCGACATCGCGGTGGACGTCGACGGGCGGTCGCGCTGGCTGGATCCGGAGGAGCTGGCGAAGGTGCTGGACGGCGGACTGCCGGTGGTGCCGACGCTGTACACCGGGCCGTACGACGCCGGGCGGGTGCTGGAGCTGGCCGAGGGGCGCGAGACCGTCTCCGGAAGCGGGGTGCACATCCGGGAGGGGGTGGTGGTCCGGGCGGTGAGCGAGCGGCACAGCTCCGTGCTCGGCGGACGGGCCATCGCCAAGGTGGTCAGTGGTGCGTATCTGACCCGCAAGGGCGGCACGGAATACGAGTAGGGGTTGGGGCAGGGGTGGGGCCGAGGTCGACCGGGGCGCCGGGGCCTCGGCCTCCGCCGTAGTGTTCGGATACGGCGTCGGCTTGGTTGGGAACGGCCCGCCCATGCGGAGCGGGCCCGGGGGCGTAGCCTGCCCCCGAGCCCCGTGATGCCGCCCAATTGCGCACGCCGACTCGGTTGAGAGCACAGGTCAGTCTCATGCCGTCGTGTTCTACCTTTGAACTACCGCGCATCGAAGCTGCACGGGCCGGACTTGAACCGGCATCCGACGACTGGGGCCCGGGCCCGGTCGATCCGGCGATCGGCGGCGAATGCTGAGTCTGGAGCGAGAGTCTGAGATTGATGCGGTCTGCCTCTGCCTGACTTGGGCTATCCCGGCCCGTGGGTGAGCGCCGGGAGGAGGATTTGAACCTCCACTGACAACCGCGCCGTCACGACAAGCTTCAGCTTCAGCTTGCGCTCCTCGCGCACCCCGCCCGCGCTCGGGCGGACGGGGAGTTCATCACGCTACCCGAAGAGGTAGCCGAAGACCACGTCGCCGACGCGCTGGTCGACGGCCTCCGCGCCGTTCGCCTCCTCACGGGCGAACTTGACCGCCTGCTGGAGCTTTTCCACGCGGTCCAGCAGCTCATTGACGCGACGGGCAGGCAGGGCGCCGGAGAACTTGACGGTGGTCCAGTAGCCGACCGGGATGTCCTCGTAGTAGACCTCGACCTGGGCCGGGTGCTTGTCCGTGGCCTCCGCCTTGACGTGGTTGCGGGGCACCTTCTTGGTGCGGACGGTGCGGACCGGGTCGGTCTTCCAGGAGTCCGTGGAGGGGTCCAGCGACCAGGACTCGGCGGCGTCGAGCACCGGGAGCTTGCGGACGAGGGCGTTGAGGTCGGTCAGCTGCTTCTCGAGGAAGAGGAGATAGGAGACCGGGACGTCACGCAGAAGGGTGCGGCCCTCGACCGTCACATCCGCCCTCGCCGTGCAGTTCGACCAGTCCTTGGTGGCGGTGACGTCGAAGAGCCGGGTGAGGATGGCCGCGGTGTCGCGGAGCACGTCCTCGGCCTTGACCTGCACCCGGGTCGACTCCGGCGGCAGCTGCTCGCCTTCCTCGTCCTTGGGCTGGTACGTACGGGATATACCGGCCAGCAGGACCGGCTTCTGCAGACCGTGGTGGGCGGCCGTCAGGTCCTGCTGCGACTTGGACTTGACGCCCTTCTCCACGGCGATGATCTGATTGAGTTTCGCCACACCCGCACGCTAACAGGCGGGTGTGACAGCGATCGAACGAATTGTTCGGCGACTCAGTAGAACTCAGCCTGATCTTGCGAGGGACCCCGGTCGTTCACGACCGGGAGGAATCGCATCCCGTGATGGCGACGTGGAGCGTCGGTGCGGGTGACTGGCGTACGGAACTGAAATGTTTGTACGCCTAACCACGTAGAGTCGCGGCCATGAAGCTGGTGGTCCAAGTGAAGCTCCTGCCGACGCCCGAGCAGGCGTCGGCTCTGGAGGCGACCCTGACCGCCTGCAACGAGGCGGCCAGCTGGGCCCAGTTCGATCGCCTACGAAGGCGGCGTCAGCCGGAACTTCGCACTTCGCAGACTCACCTATACGCAGATCCGTGCCCGGTGGGGGCTCGGGGCGCAGGCCGCCCAGCATGTCGTAAAGAAGACATGCGATGCGTACGCCACCTTGAAGGCGAACTTGAGGGCCGGGAACCTCGGCGGGCCGGGCTCGAAGCGCTACCGCAAGGCCACCGGGAAGCCCATCGCCTTCCGCCCGGAGGGTGCGCAGCCGTATGACGACCGGATGCTGTCCTGGCAGATCGCCCAGCGGCGGGTCTCGATCTGGACACTGACCGGCCGCATCAAGGACGTGAGATTCACCGCCTCCGTGGAACAGCTGGCCACCCTGGCCCTGCACCGCCGGGGCGAATCGGACCTGGTGCGCCGGGACGGCATGTGGTTCCTCATAGCCACCTGCGAAGTGCCCGAGGCGCCGCTGAACACCGAGCCGGCGGACTTCCTGGGCATCGACCTGGGCATCGTCAACATCGCCACCACCTCGGACGGCGAGATCCTGACGGGGCGCCGTCTCAACCGCATCCGGGCCCGCGAGCGGACGCTGCGCTCCAAGCTGCAGCGGAAGAACGCCCCATCGGCCAGGCGCCGGTTGAAGAAGCGGCGCCGCAAGGAGGCCCGGCGGGCCAGAGACATCAACCATAAGATCGCGAAGCATGTGGTGGCCGAGGCAGAACGCACCGGTCGCGGGATCGCCCTGGAAGACCTTACGGGCATCCGCGAACGGGTACGGCTCCGTAAGCCCCAACGGGCCACCGTGCACTCCTGGGCCTTCGCCCAGCTGGGCAGCTTCATCGCATACAAGGCCCGCAAGGCCGGGGTGCCGGTAGTGCACGTCGATCCGGCGTACACCTCCCGCACCTGCGCCGAATGCGGCCACATCGACAAGGCGAACCGGGTCTCCCAGGCTTGGTTCGCGTGCCGGAACTGCGGATTCGTTGATCACGCGGACCGGAACGGCTCCCGCAACATCCGCGCCCGCGCGGAAGAGTTGTGGCGACGCGGGGTGCAGTCAATCACCCCTGCCCCGCCCCCGAAAACTGGGAGCGGGGCTGGACGCAAGCGCAGCGCCACAGCCAGTGGCGTCCGCTGCGCAAGCCCTTCGCGTGAGCGAAGGGTAGTTGACTAGAGGGGGTAACGGGAGCGCGGGAAGACCATGCCGTCGAACTCGTACATCTCGATCGACTGGTGGAACACGGAGGAGAAGTCGTCGGCGAGTTCGGCGATGGTGCCCCGGCCCTCGATCTGCGTCAGCCACATCGGGGGCAGACGGAGGTCGCCGTAGTGGGCGCCGAGCAGATTGCCGCAGATGGAGCCCGTCGAATCGCTGTCGCCCGAGTGGTTGACGGACAGCAGCATGGCCTTCTGGAAGGGGGTGCGCCGCCACTTGGGGTCGTAGCCGATCCCGCCGCCCTTGCTGTAGAGGGAGCGCCGCGGCGCCGTATGGGCCAGGGCGCAGTAGACCGCGATGGCCAGGGCCTCCTCGGCGACCCAGCCGCCGCCGAGCGATTCGGTCTTCTCCGGGGTGGGCTCGCCCTGTGCGGCCAGGTCGACGGCCTTGCGCAGCGCGGCGCTCGTCTCCTCGTGCCCCGGGTAGCGGCTGAGCAGTTCCAGGGTGCGGAGGACGGCGCCCTCCAGGGAATCGCCGTCGAGGATGAGGGCGATGATCGCGGCCAGGGCGCCGGCGGCGTAGTAGCCGGTGGGGTGGCCATGGGTGATCTGGGCGCAGCGGGCGGCGAATTCGAATGACTCGCGGGCGCCCGTGCCGATGAGGCCGAAGGGGGCGGAGCGCATCACCGTGCCGCAGCCTTTGGAGTTGGTGTTCACCGGGCCGGGGGTGCCGTCGAGCGGGTCGGAGGACGAGGGGATGTGCTCCTGGGTGAGGCCGGACAGGCAGGCGCCGCCGGGAGCGCGGCGGGCGTACAGCCACTGCTGCTCCCGCAGCCAGCCGGAGCGGACCAGGTCCTGGTCCTGCCGCGGGGGCGGCGGCGCGGGGTGGTTCTGGGTGTCGAGCCAGCGCAGATAGGAGTGGCGCACGATGGCGACCTCGGCGCCGCCGATGCCCTTGGCTGTGGACCTGGCGCAGGCCCGTATCATCCCCTCGGCGGTGAACATGGTCATCTGGGTGTCGTCGGTGATCCGGCCGATGACGCCCTCCGAGTCCGGGACGAGAGCGGTGATCCCCTCCGGCCCGTAGGTCTCGCGGATCCTGTGCAGCGACAGGAACTCGATCGGGTTGCCCAGGGCGTCGCCGATCGCGCCCCCGAGGAAGCAGCCGCGGATACGGGCCCGCCTGGCGGCCGTTTCGTCCCATGACTCGCGGATCATCGCGCGGCTCCTCATCGCCCGGGGTGTCGCCCGAGGTCTGCGCTGATCGATGTGCTCAGGTGCTCAGATGCTCGGGTGCTCAGATGCTCAGGTGTTCGGGCCATGATCCCAGATCCCAGATCGCGGATCCGATGCGGATCCGGGATCGCGCGGGGAGTACGGCGTTAGATTCGTAGTGGTAGGTAGTGGGAGGTGGTGCGCCATGCCGAGCCGACTGATCCGTACGGGCGACGAGCCGCTGCATGCACGCAGCCCGCTGCGTATGCGGTGTGCGCTGGCCCTGTGGGGGCTGGCCTGGACCGTCGCGGGCACGGTGGCCTTCTGGCTGGTCCACCGGCCCGGCTGGGCGGCCGTCTGCGGGGTGCTGGCCGCCGTCACCCTCACCGATCTGGTCCTGGTCGTCCGGCACATCCGGCAGGGGCCGCACTACCAGCCCGGCCGGGATGTGCCGCCGTACGCGCCGGTGCGCGGCCCGTATCCCGCGGGCCCGCGGGGGCCGAGGCTCAGCCGTTTTCGCCGAAGCGCGCGGCCTTGACGAAGTCCGGGCGCGGGTCGAGGGCCGCCGCCAGGCGGAAGTGGCGGGTGGCCTCGGCGGGGCGGTTGGCGCGCTGCAGGGTGCGGCCGAGGGCGAAGTGGGCGAACGCGTTGTCCGGTTCGCGCTCCAGGACGAGCTGGAACTCCAGCTCCGCCGCTCGCAGCTGCGCCGCGCCGAAGAAGGCGCGCGCCCGCAGCAGCCGGGCCGCGGTGTTCTCGGGGTGGGCGGTGATGACCGAGTCGAGCAGCTTCACCGCGCCGCGCGGGTCGCGGGCGGCCAGCAGCTGCTCGGCAGCGCGGTAGTCGATGACATGGGTCTCGGGCGTGGGCTCGGGCACAACCGTTTCCTTCCCGGAGCGCGCTGACGATCACCGTCGGCGCGCGCTGGTCGTCGGACGAGTCGTCGTCGTACGAGTTGTCGTCGGTACGGGCAGTCGTCGGCACGGGTGATCGTTGGTACGCGCTACACAACAATGGCGCCATACGGCGCATTCCCGCCAGAGCCCGGGCGCGACCGCACCGCGGTGTCGGTCAGCCCTCGATCAGCCCTCGGTCCGCGCGCCGCCCGCCGCGCGCTCGACCAGATCCGCCCAGACCTTTCTGACCTGCGGCTCCAGCGCCTCCAGCGGACCGTCGTTGTCGATCACCACATCGGCCACGGCCAGCCGCTCCTCGCGCGTCGCCTGGGCCGCCATCCGGGCCCGCGCCTCGTCCTCCGTCATACCGCGCAGCCGCACCAGCCGGTCGAGCTGGGTCCCGGGCGCCGCGTCGACGACCATCACCATGTCGTACAGGGGCGCAAGACCGTTCTCGGCGAGGAGGGGGACGTCGTGGACGACGATGGCGTCCGGCCCGGCGGCCGCCTCCAGCTCGGCGGAGCGGGCGCGGACCAGGGGGTGCACGATCGCGTTCAGCGCGCGCAGCCGCTCCGGGTCGCCGAAGACGATGCCGCCGAGCTTCGGGCGGTCCAGGGCGCCGTCGGGAGTGAGGAGGCCGGGCCCGAACTCGGCGACCACGGCCGTCAGTCCGGGTGTCCCCGGCTCGACCACCTCGCGGGCGATCCGATCGGAGTCGATCAGCACCGCTCCATACGAGGACAGCATGCGCGACACTTCGCTCTTGCCCGCGCCGATTCCGCCCGTGAGTCCCAGCCTCAGCATGGGGTCAGCCTATGCGGTCCATGCCGGGCGCGGTCCAGGCGCTACGCGGTCCATACCGGGGCCCGGTCCAGGCCGTACGCGGGGCCTGTACGCGGGGCCGTACGCGGTCTAGGCCGTCCCATCGCCCTCCCGCTCGGCCAGGAAGCGCTCGAACTCGGCCCCCAGCTCATCCGCGGAGGGCAGCTCGACCGGCTCGGCGACCAGGCTGCCGCGGCTCTCCGCCCCGGCCACCGCGTCGTACTGGTGCTCAAGGCCGCGGACCAGCGCGACCAGGTCCTCGTCCCCTTCCGAGATCTGCCGCTCGATCTCCTCCTGGGTCTTCAGCGCCTCGTTGCGCAGCGCATGGGCCGCGCCGGGCAGCACCAGGCCGGTGGCCGCGGTGATCGCCTCCAGTGCGGTGAGCGCCGCGTCGGGGTAGGCGGAGCGGGCCAGGTAGTGCGGGACGTGGGCGGCGACGCCGAGCACATCGAGGCCGGCCTCCGCGAGCCGGTACTCGATGAGGGATTCGGCGCTGCCGGGCACCTGCGCCTCGTCGAAGTAGCCCCGGTGCCCGGGCATCAGGTCGGTGCGGTTGCCGTGGGGGGTGATGCCGACGGGACGGGTGTGCGGCACGCCCATGGGGATGCCGTGGAAATTCACCGACAGCCGCACCCCCAGCCGCTCGATCAGCTGGCGCACGGCCGCCGCGAACCGCTCCCACTCCACATCCGGCTCGGGCCCGGAGAGCAGCAGGAAGGGGGCCGCGGTCGCGTCACGCATCAGGTGCAGCTCGATCGCGGGGGTCTCGTAGTCGGTCCAGCGGTCGCGCTTGAAGGTGAGCAGGGGGCGGCGCGCCCGGTAGTCGACGAGCCGGTCGTGGTCGAAGCGGGCGACGACCTGGTGCGGCAGGCCGTCGAGCAGCCGCTGCACGATCTGGTCGCCGGTCTCGCCGGCGTCGATGTAGCCGTCGAAGTGGTAGAGCAGCACCAGCCCGGCCGAGTCCCGGGAGGTTATCGCGTCGACTTCCGCGAGTCCGCTCGGCTCCCATGCGTACAAATCCTGCGGATCTAGCACTGTGACCGCTCCTCCTTGTGTTCCGTTTCCAGAACGTCGGGCGGCGGCGCGGCATTCCCGGCCTCCGCCCTCGACTTCGCGCCATCCGCACAACCGACTGGATCAAGACAGTACGCGGCGGCGCTCAGCGATGGCGGCATTCGGGGCGAAGGAGGCGACGCCATGCCGCGCGGGAGTCGGCGCAGTTGGGGAAGTCGCCCGCGAAATAGGCATGATCGCTGGCCTGTTGGGGACAGTGGGGTCCGGGGCCGCGCCGGGCGACGCGACGGCGGTCCGCCCGACACCCTTTCGTGCATCGTGCATACTTCTCGCCGCGGGTCGAATACCGGTCACAGGGCGTCATGAAGGGGTTGACGCGCCCAGGTGACACCCCTAGCTTCGCGACCCGTCAGAGGTTCACGTTGTCGTCTCATGTTCAGCCACAAGAACATTTACGCGTCACGAAGGTGCCACCCCTGACCACGGCAGGAAGGCGGAACCCCCCATGCACTCCCGCACCCCCACCCGCACGCGTGCTCTCGTCGCCGCGCCCGCCGCCGGGATCCTCGCCATGGGCGGGCTGGTCGCCGCCGGAACGGCCGCGGAGGACGGCCGTGAGCACTCCGTCCGGCCGATCCCCGTCTCGGACGCGGCCCAGCTCAAGGACGCGCTCGCGGCGGCCAGGCCCGGCGACACCATCGAGCTCGCCGACGGCACCTACCGCGGCGGCTTCGTGATCACCGCCTCCGGGACCTCCGGCTCCCGGATCACACTCACCGGCTCCCCGAAGGCGGTGCTCACGGCGAGCGACGGCTACGGGTTCGGGCTGCACCTGGACGGCGCCTCGTACTGGACGGTCCGGGGCATCACGATCACCGGCGGCCGCCAGGGCATCATGATCGAGAGGGCGGAGAGCGTCACGGTCGACTCCGTGACGGTACAGGGCGGCGCCTAGCCGTCCATGGGCCGTTCATGGGCCGTTTGTGGGCCGTTTGTGGGCCGTTTGTGGGTCTGGACGCGCGCCCCTGGGCATGCGTAAGGCCCGCTCTCCAGGAGAGCGGGCCTTACGTCGGTCAGCGACCGTTCAGCCGGTCAGCCGAGCTCAGCTCTGGCCGCCGGCCAGCTTCTCGCGGAGCGCGGCCAGCGCCTCGTCCGACGCCAGGGCGCCGGAGTTGTCGGCCGACTCCGAGGAGTACGAACCGCCGGACGCCTGGCCACCCTGCGCCGGGGCAGCGCCGCCCGCCTCGGCAGCGGCCTGCTCGTCCGCCTCGCGCGACTTGATGACCTGCGCCTGGTGCTGCTCGAAGCGCTGCTGCGCCTCGGCGTACTGGGTCTCCCAGGCCTCGCGCTGGGTCTCGAAGCCCTCGAGCCAGTCGTTGGTCTCGGGGTCGAAGCCCTCGGGGTAGATGTAGTTGCCCTGGTCGTCGTAGGACGCGGCCATGCCGTACAGGGTCGGGTCGAACTCGACCACGGACGGGTCGGCACCGAAGGCCTCGTTGGCCTGCTTCAGCGAGAGGCTGATGCGGCGGCGCTCGAGGTCGATGTCGATGACCTTGACGAAGATCTCGTCGTTGACCTGGACGACCTGCTCCGGGATCTCCACGTGGCGCTCGGCCAGCTCGGAGATGTGGACCAGGCCCTCGATGCCCTCGTCCACGCGGACGAACGCACCGAACGGCACCAGCTTGGTGACCTTACCCGGGACGACCTGGCCGATCTGGTGGGTCCGGGCGAACTGCTGCCACGGGTCTTCCTGGGTCGCCTTGAGCGACAGGGACACGCGCTCGCGGTCCATGTCGACGTCCAGGACCTCGACCGTGACCTCCTGGCCGACCTCGACGACCTCGGACGGGTGGTCGATGTGCTTCCAGGAGAGCTCGGAGACGTGGACCAGACCGTCGACGCCACCCAGGTCCACGAAGGCACCGAAGTTGACGATGGACGAGACGACGCCGGAGCGCACCTGGCCCTTCTGGAGGGTGGTGAGGAAGGTCTGGCGGACCTCGCTCTGGGTCTGCTCCAGCCAGGCACGGCGGGACAGGACCACGTTGTTGCGGTTCTTGTCCAGCTCGATGATCTTGGCCTCGAGCTCCTTGCCCACGTAGGGCTGAAGGTCGCGGACGCGGCGCATCTCCACCAGGGAGGCGGGGAGGAAGCCACGGAGGCCGATGTCGAGGATGAGACCACCCTTGACGACCTCGATGACGGTACCGGTGACGATGCCGTCCTCTTCCTTGATCTTCTCGATCGTGCCCCAGGCACGCTCGTACTGAGCGCGCTTCTTGGACAGGATGAGGCGGCCTTCCTTGTCCTCCTTCTGGAGGACAAGGGCCTCGATCTCGTCGCCGACCGCCACGACCTCGTTCGGGTCGACGTCGTGCTTAATCGAAAGCTCGCGAGAAGGGATGACGCCTTCGGTCTTGTAACCGATGTCGAGCAGGACCTCGTCCCGGTCGACCTTCACGATGACGCCGTCGACGATGTCGCCGTCGTTGAAGTACTTGATCGTCTCGTCGATCGCGGCGAGGAAGGCTTCCTCGGAACCGATGTCGTTTACCGCCACCTGCGGGGTGGTGCGGGTTGCCTCGGTGCTGCTCGTCATGTGGGAAAGGGCTCCGGTTACGGACATGAAGTCGTAGGTACTGCTACGCCGGGGACCCGTTATCGCACTGCAGAAGCCGGACAGCCTCGGAGGCGTTGATCTCTTCCCGAGGGATCGAAAAGCGCCTCGGTGACCGAGGGACATACAACAGATGCGAGCGCGACCTGCTCCGTCTGAGGCGCGCAGGCCCGCAGCGCAACTTGTAGCATACGGGGGCAGCCGGGCATGGTCAATGCACGAAGAGCACACGCGGGACATTTCGCCCCAAGCCCGGCAAGTCGCACGGTCCGTGCTGCGACGCGGAGTCCAGCCGTTCCCCACAGCCACAGGTCGATACAGAGAGTACGACGACGCGCCCGATGGTCCAAGAACACATGCCCCGTGCAACCGACGAGCCCGGTGCGCCTGGCGCCACCGGAGATCTCCCGACTCCCCTAGCCGGCGAGCCCGAGGAGGAGCCCACAGCCACCCGGCGGATCGCCGACGACGCGGAGTCCAGCCGGGCCAGCCGCGGCTGGTGGGACCGCAACGCGGACGAGTACCAGGAGGAGCACGGCGGCTTCCTGGGCGACGACCGCTTCATCTGGGGCCCCGAAGGGCTCGACGAGGCCGAGGCCGGGCTGCTCGGTCCGGCTGACGGCCTCAAGGGGCTGGACGTCCTGGAGGTCGGGGCGGGCGCGGCACAGTGCTCGCGCTGGCTGGCGGCCCAGGGGGCGCGGCCGGTGGCGCTCGACATCTCGCATCGCCAGCTGCGGCATGCGCTGAGGATCGATACCGAAGCGCGTACGACCGGCCTGGGGCCGATCGCGCTCGTCCAGGCCGACGCCACGGCGCTCCCCTTCCGGGACGCCTCCTTCGACCTCGCCTGCTCGGCGTACGGGGCGATCCCCTTCGTCGCCGACCCGGTGCGGGTGATGCGCGAGGTCCACCGGGTGCTGCGGCCGGGTGCGCGGTGGGTGTTCTCGGTGACGCACCCCATACGGTGGGCGTTCCCGGACGAGCCCGGCCCCGAGGGGCTGAGCGTCGCCGCCTCCTACTTCGACCGCACGCCGTACGTCGAGCAGGACGAGACGGGGCGTGCCGTCTATGTGGAGCACCACCGGACGCTGAGCGACCGGGTGCGGGACGTGGTGGCGGGGGGCTTCAGGCTGCTCGACCTCGTCGAGCCGGAATGGCCCGACTGGAACGACCAGGAATGGGGCGGCTGGTCACCGCTGCGCGGGAATCTGATCCCGGGGACGGCGATCTTCGTGTGCGAGCGGGGCTGAGGGACGGAGCAGAGGGCGCGCGGCGGGCCGCGCCCCCTCTGCTCCGCTCCGTTCCCCTCCGCTCCGGCTCCCCTCCGGCTGACAGGATGACCAGATGACCGTCCGCCGTACGCCCCGCACCGACGCGCTCGAAGCGCTTCCCGTACGCGACGCCGTGCCCGCCCTGCGGCGCGCGCTCGACGACCGGGGCGCGGCGGTGCTGTGCGCCCCGCCCGGGACCGGCAAGACGACGCTGGTGCCCCTGGCGCTCGCCGGGGCGGCGGACGGCGGGCCCGCCCGGCGGGTGCTGGTCGCCGAGCCGCGGCGGATCGCGGCGCGGGCCGCCGCGCGGCGGATGGCGTGGCTGCTGGGCGAGGACGCGACGGGCGGCCGGGTCGGATTCACGGTGCGCGGGGAGCGGCGGGTGAGCCGCGAGACCGTCGTGGAGGTGGTCACCACGGGTGTGCTGCTGCAGCGGCTGCAGCGCGACCCCGAGCTCGCCGGGGTCGACGCGGTGGTGCTCGACGAATGCCACGAACGGCACCTGGACGCCGATACGGCCGCAGCCTTCCTGCTGGACGTACGGGCCACCCTGCGGCCCGACCTCTGGCTGATCGCCGCGTCCGCGACCACGGACGCGGAGGGCTGGGCCCGGCTGCTGGGCGCGGACGGCGAGCCGGCGCCGGTCGTGTCCGCCGAGGGCGTGTCCCATCCGGTGGAGGTGGTGTGGGCGCCGCCCGCGCGCCCCATCCGCCCGCCGCACGGGATGCGGGTGGACCTCGCCCTCCTCGACCACGTCGCGGGAGTGGTGCGGCGGGCACTGCGCGAGCGGGAGGGGGACGTGCTGTGCTTCCTGCCGGGCGTCGGGGAGATCGCGCGGGTCGCGGGGCTGCTCGGCGGCGCCGACGCGGAGGTGCTGCAGGTGCACGGGCGCGCCCCGGCGGCCGCGCAGGACGCGGTGCTCGCGGGCGCGGGGCCGACGGGGCGACGGCGGCGGGTGGTCCTGGCGACCTCGGTCGCCGAGTCGAGCCTGACCGTCCCGGGCGTACGGATCGTCGTGGACTGCGGGCTGGCGCGCGAGCCGCGGATGGACCATGCGCGTGGCCTGAGCGCGCTGACGACCGTACGCGCCTCACGGGCCGCGGCCCGGCAGCGGGCCGGCCGGGCCGGGCGCGAGGCGCCGGGCACCGTCTACCGCTGCTGGCCGGAGGCCGAGGACGCCCGGCTGCCGCGCTTCCCGTCCCCGGAGATCAGCGTCGCGGACCTGACGGCGTTCGCGCTGCAGGCGGCGTGCTGGGGAGACCCCGACGCCTCCGGCCTCGCGCTGCTCGACCCGCCGCCGGGCGGCGCGCTGACCGCGGCGCGCGAGGTGCTGACCGCCATCGGCGCCGTGGACGGCGCCGGGCGGGCCACGGACCGGGGCACCCGCATGGCCCGGCTGGGCCTCCATCCCCGGCTCGCACGGGCCCTCCTGGACGGCGCACCAGAGGTCGGCGCGCGCCGCGCGGCGGAGGCCGTGGCCCTGCTCAGCGAGGAGCCGCCCAGGGAGTACGGCGACGACCTGGCAGCCGCCTGGCGCACCGCCCGGCGCGGCACGGACGCTTACGCCGCCCGCTGGCGCCAGGAGGCCCGACGCCTCGAGAGCGCGCTACGGTCCGCCGGGCGCCCGGCGGGCGGGACGGCCGAGGCGGGGGCCGGGGCCGGGGCCCGGACCGAAGCCCAGGCCGGGGCTGAGGCGGCTGGGGGTGCGGCACCGGCGCATACGGGCGTCCCCAGCGCTGGAACGCGGAAGGACGCCGTGCCGGGCGCCGACGCGCGGGGCGCGAACGGCCATCAACGCGCTCAGGCCCCGCACGCCACCACGGCGGACACCCCCATACAGGGCACAGCCACACCGCACCCCGGGACAGGCGGTGCCACCTCCCCGGCTCCGCCAACACCGTCGGCGCCCGGGGCGGGCGGCCACACTGCCGCAGCGGCGGCAGAGCCCGGCCCCGCGAACACCGCGAGCGAGGCCACGACGGCCCACACCGACCACCCCAAGAGCCCGGCGCACGCCGCGCCGTCGAGCGCCGCGCCGGACGCTGGAGCGCCTGGCGTCGCCATGCCGGAGGCGGCCCCGCAGGCCCCTGCTGCGCCCGGCCCGGGAGGGCACCCCGCCGCCGCGGCGGAGGCCCTTTCCAGGCAGCGGACAGCCGAGCGCGATCGGGCATACGCCGCGGCGCCGGGGGCGGTCGGCGACAGCTCAGCCCGACGGTCGGCGTCCGCCCCCGCCACGCCGGGCGCCGCGGCATCGAGCGCGGCCCGGCGCGCGGCCGGTGCGGGAGCGCCACGCGGCACCGCGCCGGATTCTGACGATCACCCCGCCACCGCACCAGCAGCAGCCGCACAGGGGCCGGCACGGGCCAGTGCCGCCGACCACGCCACCACGCCGGGCACCCTCACCGCCGGGGCGGTGGGCGATGACGCCGTTGTGGGGCTGGTAGCCGCGTTGGCGTTTCCGGAGCGGGTGGGACGGCGGCGGGGGGAGCGGGCGTATTTGATGGCGTCCGGTACCGGTGCGGAGCTCGGGGAGGGGTCTCGGCTGCGGGATGCGCCGTGGCTGGCCGTGGCCGTCGCGGACCGGCCGGTCTCGGCGGCGTCGGCGCGGGTGCGGCTCGCGGCCGTCGTGGACGAGGAGACGGCTCGTATCGCGGCGTCGGCCCTGTACGAGCGGCGGGAAGAGGTGGGCTGGTCCGGCGGGGACGTCGTGGCGCGGCGGGTGGAGCGGCTGGGGGCGGTGGAGCTGGCGGCGCGGCCGCTGGCCGCGCCCGATCCGCGGCTGGTGCACGCCGCGCTGCGGGACGGGCTGCGCGGTGAGGGGCTGGGGCTGCTGCGCTGGTCCGCCGAAGCCGTCGCCCTGCGGCAGCGGCTGGCCTTCCTCCACCGCGAGCTGGGCGCCCCCTGGCCGGATGTGTCCGACCCGGCGCTGCTGGCGGAGCTGGACGCCTGGCTGGGCCCGGAGCTCGACCGGGCGCGGCGGCGGGCCGATCTGGGGCGCGTGGACGCGGGCCAAGCACTCGCCCGGTTGCTGCCCTGGGCGACCGGGGACGCGGTGCGCTTCGACGAGTTGGCCCCCGAGCGGGTACGGGTCCCCAGCGGCTCGCGGGTGCGGGTGGACTACGGCCAGGAGCAGCCCGTACTGGCGGTCAAGCTGCAGGAGCTGTTCGGGTGGCAGGAGACGCCCCGGATCGCGGGCGGGCGGGTGCCGCTGCTCGTACACCTGCTGTCACCGGCCGGGCGCCCCGCCGCGGTCACGGCCGATCTGGCGTCCTTCTGGCGGGAGGGGTACCGGTCCGTGCGCGCCGAGCTGCGCGGCCGGTATCCCAAGCACCCCTGGCCGGAGGACCCGGCGACGGCCGAGCCGACGCGGCGTACCAACTCCCGTCGCTGAGCCGCCGAGGCGCCGAGCCGCCGAGGTCCCAAAGCCCCGTCAGCACTCGATGAGGCCGCCGAAGTCGCCCGCCCCGGGAAACGGGCGCCCGGCCGGATACGGGGCGATCCAGACGAGCGACTGCTCGAAGGTCATATACGAGCCGCTGTCCGTGCACTGGCCGACCACCAGCGCGTTCCCCCCGCAGCGCCACGCCGCGTAGTTCCACGGCGACTCGCCCTCCTCGTCGCGCACGGTGATCTCCGGCTCCCCCAGCCGCTGGGTGAACAGGGCCACGGCGGCCCGCCACTGCGCGTCGAAGTGGGCGCGGCCGGTGTCGCGTTCGAAGTGCCACTCGGGGTCGTCGGCGTGGTGCTTTTTCAGCCAGTCGATATTGCCGCTGAGCCCGCCCGTGGCCAGCTCCTCGTCGAAGTCGTCGGCCTCGTAGTAGTAGCAGAACGGCAGATGGCACTCTTCGTCCTCGACCTGTTCCTCCGGCGGCGCGGCGAACCATTCGGGGACGACGTAGTGCCCGGTGTTGGTGGCGAAGGCGGCCGTCCAGGCGCCGTCGTCCACCGGCGTCCAGCCGAAGCGTTCGGCGGCGGCCTCGGTGGCGCCGGGCTTCCATTCCAGGCGCGCCAGTTCGACGAGCTGGTCGGCGAGTTCGGGGCTGGGCAGGCAGGTGGTGGTAGGCATGGGCGTACGGTACGGGCGCCCACTGACAACCGGACAGCGCTGACAGACCCGGCAGTCCTAGCAGTCCCGGCAGTCCCGGCAGCGCCGCCGACAACCCCGACAGCACCGCTCACCCGGTTACACCGGGGCGGGTACCGGCTGTGGGGCCGGGGACTCGTCGTGGGCCTCGGTGCCGCTGCCCGGGCGGCGGCTGCGGGCCTCCAGTACGAGGGACAGCGTCAGCAGCCCGGCGCCGAGGGCGAGGAAGCCCCAGGGCAGATAGCTGGTGAGCAGCAGGACCAGCTGCCGCTGGGACTTGACCATCTTCACGGTGTGCTCGATGTAGTCCTCGCGCATCTTCACATGGCCGGAGAAGACGGTCACCTTGTCGCGGCCGCCGAGCAGCGTGCCGCCGCGCAGCTCCTCCCGGTGGATCTCCTCCCCGTTGACGGGGGCGCCGGTGGTGGGGTCGACCCAGAACATGCGCTTGGTGGAGTACCAGCGGGTGGTGCCGGCCTTGCGGACGGTCTCGGGGGTGATTCCCTCGACCGGCATGGTCTTCGGCAGCTTCACCTTCGTCCAGGGGATCGTCTGCTCGAAGTAGTAGACCTTCAGGCCGCGGAAGTTCTGGGTGCCCTCGTAGTGGATGGGCGCTGAGGTCCTGGTCTGGGCGTCGAAGTAGGTGTAGTCGCGCTTCTCGGTGAGGAAGGGCCACTTGTACTCGATGCCTTCCCGGCGGACCGCGTCCCCGTCGACATGTTCGCCGCCCTGGTGCACGGGGTCCTGGGAGTGGGCGTCGAAGACATAGCGCTCGGGGATCTTGGAGACCATCTTGCCGTCGGGCCCGGCGATATACGACAGGGCGTCCCAGACGACGACATCGCGTCCGGCCGCCTTTCCGGCCTTCTTCGCCGCCTCGACGTTTCCGCGGAGCGTCTGCACGATGCTGACCTTGGCGACCTTTTTGGGCTGCATGGTGCCGTAGTCGAGCAGGACGGCGGGCTTGGCTTCGAGGACGGCGGTCTGGTACTCGCTGGGCGGGATCTTGGCCAGCCGGGGGAAGGCGTACCAGCGCAGCAGCGGCGAGAGGGCGGCGAAGAAGACGGCGAAGGCGAGCAGCACCAGGCTGGCTTTGCGGCGCATGGCGGTATGTCCCTCCCTCGGGGCTCAGGGATGCTCGGGGTGCAGGGGTGCTCGGGGCTCAGGGGTGCTCGGGGACGGTGGTGAGCAGCGGTTTGGGGGAGGTCTTGCCGCTGGGGACGCCGATGGCCGTCACCGTGAAGACGAGGGCGAGGGCGGCGACCAGTCCGATCGCGGCGGCGGCGAGGGCGCGCATGTCTCAGCCTCCGGTTGCTGCGGCGGCGTACGGGCGCTCTGACGGTGCGTCAAGGCTGGGGCACCGTAGCAACGGGGGCCGAAGATGTGAACGCGCAGGAGCAAGAGCGCGTAAGCAGACGCCGCACCGCCCCTGGGCCCGATGGGGGCGCAGGGGCGGTGCGGGGCAGTGCGTGGTGGTGCTCGGTGGCCTCGGCCGGTTACTGGGCCGTGGGCGCAGATGTGGGCTCGGCTGTGGGCTGGTCGGTGGGCTCCGCCGAGGGCTCGTCAGTGGGCTGGGCCGCGGGCTCGGTGACGGTCAGCTCGATGGTCAGGGTCGTGCCGTCGGCGGTGGTGAGGCGGAGCAGGAAGGTGCCCGCGTGGTCGTCGGTGTAGATCTTGGGGAGGACCAACTTCCCCGTAGCGTCCGTCTTCAGGGTGGTCAGGGTGCGGACGGCCTTGCCCTTGGCGTCCTTGAAGTAGGGGCCCTTGTCGTTCTCGGTGGGCTTGTCCGTCGCCTTCGCCGCATCGTCGACGATCATGGTGGCGGTCACCGGCACACCGGCCGCGGCCTTGCCCTTGTAGCTGGCCTTGACGCCTACCGCGTCGGCGAAGGAGCCGCCGGTCTCGGCCTTGAGGTCCTTGTCGTCGGTGCGGGCCAGCGCGTCGGCCTGCGGTACGGGGCGGGCCTTGACGGTGGCGGCGATGTCGGTGGTGGTCGCGGTGCGGCCGACGACCGTGACCCGGACCGTGAAGGACCCGGTGGTCTCGCCCGCGCGCAGCACCGGGGCGGTGGCGGTGCCGTCGCTGCCGGTCATGCGGCTGACGCGGGTCGCGTTCCAGGGGAAGCGGGCGTCGGTCTCGCCGCGGATCTCGTACTGCACCCACACGCCCGCGACCGGCTTGCCGGCCGCGGTCTCGGCGCGGACCCGGGGCTTGTCGGCGAACTGCTCGCCCGCCGTGGCGGTCAGCTCCGCGGCGCCGACGGCCTTGAGCCGGGCGACGGTGGCCGGGGCGGGCGTCTCCGGGGAGGGCGTCTCCGGGGAGGGTGTCTCGGGGGCAGGCGTCTCGATCCCGCCGTCGCCGGTCGTGGGAGGCTCGGGGGTGGGGCTGTGGTCGCCGCCGGGCTTGGTCGGGTCGGGCAGCGGCCTGGGGCTCTCCGAGCCACCGCCACCGTCGCCGCCGCCGTCCGAGCCGCCGCTGTTCTTGTCCGGGTCGGGCAGCACGCCGGTGCCGTCGGGCACCTCGTGGGTGCCCTTCTTGTAGTACTCGAACCAGGACAGGACGGTGGCCAGATACTCCCGCGAGCGGTTGTACCCGAGGATCGCCTCGTCCAGATCGGCCTTGACCGACAGATCACGGCCGCCCGCGCACAGATACGCGCCGGCCGCGAGCGCGGCGTCGTAGATGTTGTTCGGGTTCTTCTCGCCGTCGCCGTTGCCGTCCCGGCCCCAGGTGGCCCATGTGGACGGGATGAACTGCATGGGCCCGACCGCCCGGTCGTGGGTGGTGTCCCCGTCGTACGCGCCGCCGTCGGTGTCGGTGATCCGGGCGAAGCCGTTGCCGTTGAGCACCGGGCCCAGGATGGGCTTGTACGTCGTGCCCTCGGCGTCGACCCGGCCGCCGCCCGCCTGGCCGGACTCGACCTTGCCGATGGCGGCGAGCAGCTGCCAGGGCAGGTTGCAGCCGGGCTTGGACTCCTTGAGGGCCGACTCGGCCTTCTTGTACGCGTCGAGCACGGTCGCGGGGATGCCCGCCTCGGCGGCCGCGGCGTCGTCCGGCAGCCCCGGCAGGTCGATCGAGGTGCCAGGCTTGCCGGGCTTCTGCAGGGGCGGCAGATCGGTGTGGTACGACGAGCCGCCGTCGATGGGGGTGTCGGCGGACGGCGGGGCCGGCGTCTCACCGGCGGCGCTGTCGTGGTGCCGGTCCCGGGCCGTACTGGCGAGCCCAGGGGCCTGTGAGGCGGTGAGAGCGGCCATCACGACCGCCGCCACCGCCGTCGTGGCCGCCCCCTTGCGCAGTCGTCGGCCGATGTGCGGTGCCATCCGTATGTCCCTCCCTGTCGAGCAGTGAGCGCGCTCCCCCGCGCCAACCCTCGTGACACTACGACAACTTGCCGCGCCGCAGCTACCGGGCGTACCGCCCGTATCGCCCCTCGCGGCCAGCCTCTCGGGCCTGGAAACAGCCCCTAATGCGCCGCCGATTCCCAGTCCGTTCCGGCCCCGACGGACACGTCGAGCGGGGCCCGGAGGTGGAAGGCTCCGGCCATTTCCCGGCGCACCAGGGCCTCCACCTGCTCCCGCTCCCCCGGGGCGACTTCCACCACGATTTCGTCGTGCACCTGGAGCAGCATCCGCGACGACAATTTCTCCTTTGTCAACGCCTCGTCCACCCGAAGCATCGCGATCTTCACGATGTCGGCGGCGGTGCCCTGAATCGGCGCGTTGAGCGCCATGCGCTCGGCCATCTCGCGGCGCTGGCGGTTGTCGCTGTTGAGGTCGGGGAGATAGCGGCGGCGGCCGAGCATGGTCTCCGTGTAGCCGGTGGCCCGGGCCTCGTCGACGACCCGCTGGAGATAGTCGCGCACCCCGCCGAACCGCTCGAAGAAGGTGTCCATCAGCTTGCGGGCCTCGTCCGGGGTGATGCCCAGCTGCTGGGACAGGCCGAACGCCGACAGCCCGTACGCCAGCCCGTACGACATCGCCTTGATCTTGCGGCGCATCTCCGGGTCGACCTCGGACTTGGCCACGCCGAACACCTGGGAGGCGACTGTGGTGTGCAGGTCCTCACCGGAGGTGAACGCCTCGATCAGGCCCTCGTCCTCGGACAGATGGGCCATGACGCGCAGCTCGATCTGGCTGTAGTCGGCGGTCAGCAGCGACTCGAAGCCCTCGCCGACGACGAAGCCGCGCCGGATGGCCCGGCCCTCGTCCGTGCGCACCGGAATGTTCTGCAGATTGGGGTCGGTGGAGGAGAGCCGGCCGGTGGCCGCCACGGTCTGGTTGAAGGTGGTGTGGATACGGCCGCCGGGGGCGATGGTCTTGATCAGGCCCTCGACGGTGGAGCGGAGCCGGGCCTGCTCGCGGTGGCGCAGCATGATCACGGGCAGTTCGTGGTCGGTCTGCGTGGCGAGCCAGGCCAGCGCGTCCGCATCGGTCGTGTACCCGGTCTTGGTCTTCTTGGTCTTGGGCAGGCCGAGCTCGCCGAAGAACACCTCCTGGAGCTGCTTGGGCGAGCCGAGGTTGAACTCATGGCCCACCGCGGCGTGTGCCTCCTTGACGGCCTGCTGCACGGCCGCGGCGAACTGCTGCTCCATGCGGTCCAGCCACTCCCGGTCCGATGCGATACCGGCCTTCTCCATGCGGGCCAGCAGCGCGGAGATGGGCAGCTCGACATCGCGCAGCAGCTCCACCGCGCCGACCTCCGCGAGCCGGTGGCCGAACGCCTCGCCGAGGTCCAGGATCGTCCGGGCCTGGATCATCAGCGCGTCCTGCTCGGCCTGCTCGTCGGCGCCGAAGGCCAGCTGCCCGCTCTCCGCGGCGGCGGCCGGGGACAGCTCGCGGCCCAGGTACTCGACGGACAGGGCGTCCAGCGCGAAGGAGCGGCGGCCGGGCTTGACCAGATAGGCGGCGAGCGCGGTGTCCATGGTGACCCCGGCCACGGTCCAGCCGTGCTCCTCGAAGACCCGCATCACGCGCTTGGCGTCGTGCATCACCTTCGGCCGGTCCGGGTCCGCGATCCAGCCGGCGAAGGCCCGCTCGTCGGGCTCGTCCACCGCCGACGGGTCGAAGCAGACGGCCGGTCCCGAGGCGGCGGCCAGGGCGATCTGGCTGACGCTGCCGCTGCCCAGCGCCCAGGTGTCGACGGTGGCCAGGCCCAGCGGCCCGGCGCCGTGCCGCTCCAGCCAGGGGGCCAGCTCGCCCGGGCCGACCACCACGCCGTCCACCTCGACGCCGGGGGCCGCGGCCGCGGGCTCCTCCTCGGCGGCGCCGGGGTCGACGGCCAGGACGCGGTCCCGGAAGTTCTGGTGGCGGAACTCCAGCGCGTCCATGATCACCGACAGCGCCTGCCGGTCGTACGGAATGCGCTTGAGGCCGTCGGGGCCGGCGGGCAGCTCGACATCCCGCACCAGCTCGGTCAGCCGGCGGTTGAGCTTGACGGACTCCAGGTGCTCGCGGAGCTTGTCCCCGACCTTGCCCTTGACCTCCGCGACCCGCTCCACCAGCTCGGCGAAGGAGCCGAACTGGTTGATCCACTTCGCGGCGGTCTTCTCCCCGACGCCGGGGATGCCGGGGAGGTTGTCCGACGGGTCGCCGCGCAGCGCGGCGAAGTCCGGGTACTGCCGCGGGGTGAGGCCGTACTTCTCCTCCACCTTGGCGGGGGTGAAACGCGTCAGCTCGGAGACGCCCTTCGTCGGGTAGAGGACCGTGACATGGTCGCTGACCAGCTGGAACGAGTCGCGGTCGCCCGTGACGATCAGCACCTCGAAGCCCTCGGCCTCGGCCTGGGTGGCGAGGGTGGCGATGATGTCGTCGGCCTCGAAGCCGTCCACCGCGAAGCGGGTGATGCTCATCGCGTCGAGCATTTCGCCGATCAGCTCGACCTGGCCCTTGAACTCGTCGGGAGCCTTGGAGCGGTTCGCCTTGTACTCGGTGAACTGCTCGGAGCGCCAGGTCTTGCGCGAGACGTCGAACGCCACGGCCAGATGCGTGGGCTGCTCATCACGGAGCGTGTTCACCAGCATCGAGGTGAAGCCGTAGATCGCGTTGGTGGTCTGGCCGGTGGTCGTGTTGAAGTTCTCCGCCGGCAGCGCGAAGAATGCCCGATATGCCAGGGAGTGCCCATCCAGTAGGAGCAGCCGGGGGCGGTCTCCCGCACGGTCGGCGGTCGCGGGCGCTGCGGTCTTCTTCGATGCTTTCTCTGCCACGCCCCCGATCCTGCCACGCCCCACCGACAACGCTCCCCGCCTCCCGTCCGAGAACCAGGTGCGCCATGAAAGGATCGGTTGCTCCGTGAAAGGGTCGGAGTGAAGTCCGAGCGCGTCATCCGAGCGCGTAGGGCGCGTAAGACACGTAGCGCGCGCAGAGCACGAAGGGAGAGCGACATGGCAGCCAAGCCGCCCGCGGGCGATCCCGTGCAGGACGCACCCGAGGTAGCCGCCCCACAGCACGCCGCCGCCGGGCTGCCCGCCATCGGCCATACGCTGCGCATAGCCCAGCAGCAGATGGGCGTGCGCCGCACCGCGCTCACCCTCCTCAAGGTCAACCAGAAGAACGGCTTCGACTGCCCCGGCTGCGCCTGGCCCGAGGGGGACAAGCGCCACAAGGCCGAGTTCTGCGAGAACGGCGCCAAGGCCGTCGCCGAGGAGGCGACGCTGCGCCGCGTCACCCCCGACTTCTTCGCCGCCCACCCCGTCGCCGACCTCGCCACCCGCAGTGGCTACTGGCTCGGCCAGCAGGGCCGCCTCACCCAGCCGATGTATCTGCCCGAGGGCGCCGAGTCGTACGAGCCGGTGACCTGGGAGCGCGCCTTCGACATCATCGCCGGGGAACTGACCGCCCTCGCCTCCCCCGACGAGGCCGTCTTCTACACCTCGGGGCGCACCAGCAACGAAGCCGCCTTCCTCTACCAGCTCTTCGCCCGTGAATTCGGCACCAACAACCTGCCCGACTGCTCGAACATGTGCCATGAGTCCTCCGGCTCGGCGCTGACCGAAACCCTCGGCGTGGGCAAGGGCAGCGTGCTGCTGGACGACCTCCACCAGGCCGATCTGATCATCGTGGCCGGCCAGAACCCGGGCACCAACCACCCTCGGATGCTCTCCGCCCTGGAGCGGGCCAAGGCCGGCGGCGCGAAGATCATCAGCATCAACCCGCTGCCCGAGGCGGGCCTGGAGCGGTTCAAGAACCCGCAGACCCCGCGCGGCCTGGTGGGCGGCGGCACCGCGCTCACCGACCTCTTCCTGCAGATCCGGCTGGGCGGCGACCAGGCCCTCTTCCGCGCCCTGAACCGGCTGATCCTGGAGGCCGCCGAGACCACCCCCGGCGCGGGCGCGGGCGCGGTCGACGAGGAGTTCGTCCGCGAGCACACCCACGGTTTCGAGGAGTTCGCCGCCGCGGCGCGCGCCGCCGACTGGGACGAGACCCTGCGCGCCACCGGCCTGGAGCGGGCCGAGATCGACCGGGCGCTCGCGATGGTCCTCGCCTCCAAACGCACCATCGTGTGCTGGGCCATGGGCCTGACCCAGCACAAGCACTCCGTGCCCACCATCCGGGAGGTCGTCAACTTCCTGCTGCTGCGGGGCAATGTGGGCCGTCCCGGCGCCGGGGTCTGCCCGGTGCGCGGGCACAGCAATGTGCAGGGCGACCGCACCATGGGCATCTTCGAGCGCCCCGCCCCGGCCTTCCTGGACGCCCTGGAGCGGGAGTTCGGCTTCGCCCCGCCCCGCGAGCACGGCTTCGACGTCGTACGGGCCATCCGGGCGCTGCGCGACGGCCAGGCCAAGGTCTTCTTCGCCATGGGCGGCAACTTCGTCTCCGCCTCCCCCGACACCGAGGTGACCGAGGCCGCGATGCGCCGCGCCCGGCTCACCGTCCATGTGTCCACCAAGCTGAACCGGTCCCATGTGGTCACCGGCGCGCGGGCGCTCATCCTGCCCACCCTCGGCCGCACCGAGCGCGATCTGCAGGGCGGCGGCGAGCAGTTCATCACCGTCGAGGACTCCATGGGCATGGTGCACGCCTCGCGCGGCAGCCTTACGCCCGCGAGCCCCGGGCTGCTCTCGGAGCCCGCCATCGTCGCCCGGCTGGCCCGGCGGGTGCTGGGCGCCGAAAGCCGCACCCCCTGGGAGGAGTTCGAGAAGGACTACGGCACGATCCGCGACCGCATCGCGGCCGTGATCCCCGGCTTCGACGACTTCAACGCCCGGGTTGCCAGGCCCGGCGGCTTCGCGCTGCCGCACGCCCCGCGCGACTCCCGCAGCTTCCCCACGGCCACCGGCAAGGCCAACTTCACCGCCGCGCCGGTCGAGTATCCGCGGGTGCCCGAGGGCCGGCTGCTGCTGCAGACCCTCCGCTCGCACGACCAGTACAACACCACCATCTACGGCCTGGACGACCGCTACCGGGGCATCAAGAACGGCCGGCGCGTGGTGCTGGTCCACCCCGACGACGCGCGTGAGCTCGGCCTCGCCGACGGCTCGTACACGGACCTGGTCAGCGAGTGGACGGACGGCAGCGAGCGCCGCGCGCCCGGCTTCCGGGTCGTCCACTACCCGACCGCGCGCGGCTGCGCCGCCTCCTACTACCCGGAGACCAACGTCCTGGTCCCGCTGGACTCGACGGCCGACACCAGCAACACCCCCGCCAGCAAGTCCGTGGTGGTCCGCCTGGAACAAGCCCACCCCGCCTAAGCGTTTGCTCAGTGGCCTGACAGGATTCGGCCATCGACACAACGACGGCAGGACACCCGAGCGAAATGGAGCAGGACCCCATGGGCGAGCAGACCGGTGCGACCTTCCCGCAAGAGGTCATCGACGAGTACGCGGCGCTCGGCGTGGACCTCCCCGCGCTGTTCTCCGCCGGGCACCTCGGCACCCGCATGGGCGTGCAGATCCTCGAGGCCTCCGCCGACCGCGTGGTGGGCACGATGCCGGTCGAGGGCAACACCCAGCCGTACGGGCTGCTGCACGGCGGCGCCTCGGCGGTACTGGCCGAAACCCTCGGCTCGGTCGGCTCGATGCTCCACGGCGGCAGCGCCAAGATCGCCGTCGGTGTGGACCTCAACTGCACCCACCACCGCGGGGTCCGCTCCGGCCTGGTGACCGGCGTCGCCACGCCCGTCCACCGGGGGCGCTCCACCGCCACGTACGAGATCGTCATCACCGACGAACAGGACCGGCGCGTCTGCACGGCCCGGCTGACGTGCATGCTGCGCGAGGTGAATTCATCCGGAATGTTCGAGGCACTGACCAACCTACCCGAGGACGGCTCGGCGCGCTGAGGGCACTGACGGCCGCCGGGCGGGCCGACCACCCCACCGGCCATCTCGCCGGACCCGCCCGGCCCCGACCCCACACACAGCCCCCGCACGCCCCCGCCCCGCGGCCCGAACGGCCCCCGCGCGCAAGGCCGTTGCCCGCCCGCCGGAGCGGCTCTACCGTTTCCCCATGGGGGCATCGACCAGCCGATCGACCCGTACACGCATCCGCCCCGCCGCCGCCTGCGCCCTCGCGCTGACGCTCGCCGCGGCCGCGACCGCATGCGCCGAGCCGGAGTCCCACCCGGCGCCGGCCCCGCACACCTCGGCCAACGCCCCCACCGCCCCGGCGACTTCGCCGGTCCGGCTGTGCTTCAACCTCATCTCGTACTGGGCCGAGCAGGACCTGCTGGGCAGCAGATGGGCCGGGCTCGACTGGGAGCAGAAGGGGATGTCCAACCAGCAGTACGAGATCTACGACGACATCGTGCACGCAGCGCGCGCGGAGCGCGGGCGGCGCGGCACCGCCGCCGCCAAAGAGCTGATCAGGCGGGAGTCCCTGCGGCGCTGCACGGACGAGCGCGGCGCGACCCACAGTTCGGAGAACTGGCGCCCGCCGTCATGACCGACGGGCGTAACACTCCGTAACATTCATGCAATGCAAGACTAGGTATTGACTTAGACGGAGACCTGTAGTGTCGATCTTTTCGTGTACATGATCGCACGTCGGTCCGCACATTCATCGCCAGCCCCCCACACTGCTTAGCGGAACTGCAGATTCTCAGTATCCGGACCGCATAGATTACTGCCATATGCCCGATTCATCCCTTACGTTCCGCTACACGAACACGCCCCGGTGACTTGTGGCATAACAAGACAGTCACATCATGGCCTGCACCTCTGCCACCCGCTGCGTGACGCGCTTAGAGTCACAGCCAGTCACCACGTCGTCGGGTGTTAACCCAGCATCCGACGGCCGTTTCAGACCTCCGGCGAGGACACGGCACCCAGAAGTAGGGGGCCGGCCAGGGAAAGGATTCCTCGTGCGACACCGTTCCTTGCTCATCATCACGACCGCGATCACCGCGGGCGCACTCACCCTCAGCGCCTGCGGGTCGCGCGACAAGAGCGACAGCAGCGACGGCGACAACAAGAAGACCACCGTCGTCATCGGTGTCGACGCCCCGCTGACCGGCTCCCTGTCCGCCCTCGGCCAGGGCATCAAGAACTCGGTCGACCTCGCCACCAAGGTGGCCAACAAGAACAACGAGGTGCCCGGCGTCACCTTCAAGATCAAAGAATTCGACGACCAGGCCGTGCCCTCGTCCGGAAAGACGAACGCCACCTCGATGGTCGACGACGACGAGATCCTGGGCATGGTCGGCCCGCTGAACTCCGGAGTCGCCCAGTCCATGCAGGGCGTGTTCGCCAAGGCCGACCTGGCTCAGGTCTCCCCCGCGAACACCAACCCGGCCCTCAGCCAGGGCGACGACTGGGCCTCCGGCAAGAAGGCCCGGCCGTTCAAGACCTACTTCCGCACCGCGACCACCGACGTCATCCAGGGCCGCTTCGCCGCGCAGTACTACTACAACGACGCCAAGAAGCGGAAGGTCTTCGTCGTCGACGACAAGCAGACCTACGGCGCCGGCCTCGCCAAGATCTTCGCCCAGGAGTTCCAGCGCCTCGGCGGCAAGGTCGTCGGCACCGACCACCTGACCGTCAAGGAGACCGACTTCTCCGGCATCGCCGGCAAGGTCAAGTCCTCCGGCGCCGACTCCGTCTACTTCGGCGGCCAGTACCCCGAGGGCGGCCTCCTGTCCGACCAGGTCAAGCAGGCCGGGGCGGACGTCCCGATCATGGGCGGCGACGGCATCTACGACCCCGCCTTCATCAAGGCCTCGGGCACCAGCAACGACGGCGACTACGCCACCTCCGTCGGCTACCCCGTCGAGAAGCTGGCCTCCGCCAAGGCCTTCGTCAAGGACTACGCGGCCCAGGGCTACAAGGACCCCTACGCGGCCTACGGCGGCTACTCCTACGACGCCGGCTGGGCGATCATCCAGGCCGTCAAGGCCGTGGTGAACGACAATGACGGCAAGCTGCCCGACGACGCCCGCGCCAAGATCACCGAAGCCCTGAACAAGGTCTCCTTCGACGGTGTGACCGGCAAGGTCTCCTTCGACGAGTACGGCGACACCACCAACAAGCAGCTCACGGTCTACAAGGTCGTCAAGGGCGCCTGGACGGACGCGACGAGCCGGACCTTCAAGGACTGACCCCCAGGACTGCCTCGCAAGCACCAACCCCCAGCCGCGCGGAGGCGCAACAGCGCCCCCGCGCGGTGTCATATCCGACACGCTCATCGGAGGCCCTGCGGTGCACGAACTGCCGCAAACGCTGGTCAACGGCCTGACCCTTGGCGCCCTCTACGGCTTGATCGCCATCGGGTACACCATGGTCTACGGCATCGTCCAGCTCATCAACTTCGCCCATGGCGAGATCTTCATGATCGGTGGCTTCGGAGCCCTCACCATCTACATCTGGCTCCCCAGCGGCACCGCGCTCTCCCTGGCCCTGCCCCTCATGCTCATCGGCGGAGTCGTCGCCTCGGTGGCCATCGCCACCGCCGCAGAGCGCTTCGCATACCGGCCACTGCGCGGCGGGCCCAGGCTCGCCCCCCTGATCACCGCCATCGGCCTGTCCATCGCGCTGCAGCAGGCCGTGTGGGCCTTCTACCCGGACGCCAAGAAGCCGCGCAGCTTCCCCCAGTTCGAGGGCAAGTCCCTGGAGATCTTCAGCAATCTGCACATCCAGCGCGGCGATGTCTTCCTCCTCATAGCCGCCCCGCTGTGCATGCTCGCCCTGGGCCTGTTCGTCTCCAAGAGCCGCGCCGGACGCGCCATGCAGGCCACCGCGCAGGACCCCGACACCGCCAAGCTGATGGGCATCAACACCGACCGCATCATCGTGATGGCCTTCGCCATCGGCGGTGCGTTCGCCGCCGTCGCCGCGCTGGCCCACGGGCTGAAGTACGGCCAGATCAACTTCGAGATGGGCTTCATCGCCGGCCTCAAGGCCTTCACCGCCGCCGTCCTCGGCGGCATCGGCAACATCTACGGCGCCATGCTCGGCGGAGTCGTGCTCGGTATCGCCGAGGCACTGGCCATCAAGTACATCCAGGACATCCCCGGCATGGAACAGCTCGGCGGCGGCGCCTGGAAGGACGTCTGGGCCTTCACCCTGCTCATCGTCGTTCTGCTGGTCAGGCCACAGGGCCTGCTCGGCGAACGCGTGGCGGACCGGGCGTGAGGAGGGACCACACATGAGCACCGACACCAGCAAGACCACGGGTGAGAACACCCCCACGGACGGACGCGCCACCATGCTGCGCGCGATCACCGCCGTCGGCGGCCTCGCCACCTTCGTCTCCACCTTCCTCGCCTGGACCTGGACCGACGAGTTCCCCGGCGACCTCACCTTCAACGGCTACCCCGGCGGCCTGCAGATCCTCACCCTGGTGCTGGGCCTGCTCACCACCGTCTTCGCGCTCGCCTCCATGGACCTGCGCGGACTGCGCTGGCTCACCCCCGCCGGCTCCACCCAGGCCCTGCGGCTGATGGCCCTCGGCGCCTTCGCCACCACCTGGTTCACCGTCATCGCCATCGCAGTCGACCTCGGCGGCCTGGCCAACTGGGAACCCGGCGCCTGGGTCGCCGCCATCGGCAGCGCGATCCCCCTCGCGGCCCTCCTGATCCCGAACGACACCCGGCCGCTCAAGCGCCCGGCGGAGCTGCCCTCCTGGGCCGAGATCCTGATCATCGCCGCCGTCTTCGCGATCGGGCTCTACGTCGTCAACTACGGCATCCAGACCGACCCGGACCACCCCGAGCCGTTCCTCGGCTATCTGATCGCCGTGGGATTCGCCGCCGCCGCCCTCTTCAAGGCCGGGATCGTCGCCCGCATGGGCGCGCTCACCGCGAAGTACCGTTCCGTCACCCTCCTCGCGGCCCTGGTGACCGCGGTGGCCTTCCCGTTCACCCAGGACAAGGCCAGCTACACCGAGCTCGGCGTCAACATCCTCATCTTCGCGACCGTCGCCCTCGGCCTGAACATCGTGGTCGGCCTGGCCGGCCTCCTCGACCTCGGCTATGTCGCCTTCCTCGGCGTCGGCGCGTACACCGCCGCCCTGGTCTCCGGAGCCACCTCCTCCACCATCGACGTCCACTTCCCCTTCTGGGCCGCCGTCATCGCGGGCGCCGTCGTCTCCCTGATCTTCGGCGTCGTCATCGGCGCGCCCACCCTGCGGCTGCGCGGCGACTACCTCGCCATCGTGACCCTCGGGTTCGGAGAGATCTTCCGCATCGCCATGATGAACCTCGACGGAACCTCCGGCCCCTCCGTCACCAACGGCCCCAACGGCATCCCCAACATCCCGCCGCTGGAGATCTTCGGCTTCAACTTCGACGAAGACCACACCGTCCTCGGCCGCACGCTCGACTCCAACGCCAACTACTTCCTGCTGATGCTGCTGGTGACGGTCGTCGTCGTGCTCGTCTTCAGCCGCGCCGGCAACTCCCGCATCGGCCGCGCCTGGGTCGCCATCCGCGAGGACGAGACCGCCGCCACCGCCATGGGCATCAACGGCTTCCGCGTCAAGCTCATCGCCTTCGCCCTCGGCGCCACCCTCGCCGGTATCGCCGGCACCGTCTGGGCACACGTCCAGACCACCGTGGTGCCCGAGCAGTACGTCTTCGCCGGACCCGTGCCCCCCAACTCCACCTTCCTGCTCGCCGCGGTCATCCTCGGCGGCATGGGCACGATCGGCGGCCCCCTCCTCGGCGCCACGCTCCTGTTCCTGATCCCCAAGAAGCTGGAATTCCTCCAGGACTACCAGCTCCTCGCCTTCGGCATCGCGCTCATCCTCCTGATGCGCTTCCGCCCCGAAGGGATCATCCCCAACCGGCGTCAGCAGCTCGAATACCACGAGACGGGCCAGCTCGACGTCCCCGACCAGCCCCAGCTCTCCGGCAACGCCGTCGGCGTCACCAAGGCGGAGGCGTGACAGACATGACGACCACCACCTCTCCCGTGCTCAGCGCCAGCGGCGTGACCATGCGCTTCGGCGGACTGACCGCCGTACGCTCCGTCGACCTCACCGTCAACTCCGGTGAGATCGTCGGCCTCATCGGCCCCAACGGCGCCGGCAAGACCACCTTCTTCAACTGCCTGACCGGGCTGTACGTCCCCACCGAGGGCAGCGTCACCTACAAGGGCGGCGTCCTGCCGCCCAAGCCCCACCTGGTCACCCAGGCCGGCGTCGCCCGCACCTTCCAGAACATCCGGCTCTTCGCCAACATGACCGTCCTGGAGAACGTGCTCGTCGGCCGCCACACCCGCACCAAGGAGGGCCTGTGGTCGGCCCTTCTGCGCGGCCCCGGTTTCAAACGCGCCGAAGCCGCCTCCAAGGAACGCGCCATGGAGCTGCTGGAGTTCACCGGCCTCGCCGACAAGGCCGACCACCTCTCCCGCAACCTCCCCTACGGCGAACAGCGCAAGCTGGAGATCGCCCGGGCCCTGGCCAGCGACCCCGGCCTGCTCCTCCTCGACGAGCCCACCGCCGGTATGAACCCGCAGGAGACCCGGGCCACCGAGGAACTGGTCTTCGCCATCCGGGACCAGGGCACCGCCGTCCTCGTCATCGAGCACGACATGCGCTTCATCTTCAACCTCTGCGACCGGGTCGCCGTGCTCGTCCAGGGCCAGAAGCTCATCGAGGGCACCCCCGACGTCGTCCAGAGCGACGAGCGCGTCATCGCCGCCTACATCGGCACCCCCTTCGAGGGCGAGCCGGGCGGCGACGAGGTCGCCGAGGTCGAGGCGGCCGAGGCGCAGCAGGGCACCGGGCCGAGCGGGACCCCGAAGAGCACCACAGCACGTACGGAGGACGGACAGTGACCGCACTGCTCGAGGTCGAGGACCTGCGCGTCGCCTACGGCAAGATCGAGGCCGTCAAGGGCATCTCGTTCACCGTCGAGGCCGGCCAGGTCGTCACCCTCATCGGCACCAACGGAGCGGGCAAGACCACCACCCTGCGCACCCTGTCGGGCCTCCTCCAGCCGCTCGGCGGCTCCATCCGCTTCGAGGGCAAGCCGCTGAACGGGGTGCCCGCCCACAAGATCGTCGCCCTGGGCCTGGCCCACTCCCCCGAGGGCCGGCACATCTTCCCGCGCCTGACCATCGCCGAGAACCTTCAACTCGGCGCGTTCCTGCGCAAGGACGCCGACGGCATCGCCGCCGACGTACAGAAGGCGTACGACCTCTTCCCCATCCTCGGCGAGCGCCGCTCCCAGGCCGCGGGCACCCTGTCCGGCGGTGAGCAGCAGATGCTCGCCATGGGCCGCGCCCTGATGTCCCGCCCCAAGCTGCTCATGCTCGACGAGCCCTCCATGGGCCTCTCCCCGATCATGATGCAGAAGATCATGCAGACCATCGCCGAACTGAAGGCCCAGGGCACCACGATCCTGCTCGTGGAGCAGAACGCCCAGGCCGCCCTGTCCCTCGCGGACCAGGGTCATGTGATGGAGATCGGCAATATCGTGCTGTCGGGGACCGGCTCGGAGCTGTTGCACGACGAGTCGGTGCGCAAGGCATACCTGGGCGAGGACTGACGCCCGCGCCCGCCAGACGCGACGAGGGCCTGTCCGTACCGTGACGGTACGGACAGGCCCTCGTCTCATCCTGAAGAGCCAACAGCCCTTGGCTCAGGCCACACCGACCACCCGATACAGCGCGTAGAGGATCGTCGGCAGCACCCCGACGAACACCCCGAGCGCGCTGATCACCCCGGGCAGCCGCTGCGCCGTCCGCAGCACCCTGGCCACATAGCCGACCAGTACGAAGAAGGCCAGGATCACCACGACCCCGGCCAGCAACCACACAAGGGAATCCGGATACACCGCAGCACACGCTCCTTCGACTCTGCCTAGTCCAGCTCTCGGCACACGGACGCGAAGGACTCCACGCAGGCTCTTGGTAGGAGAGCCCGGAATCACGCACGACACGCGGCGAGTTGGACACGACGGTAGCCGAAGTAACCCCCGTTAGGCCAGAGTTACCTGGAAGCACAACAAGACAGGGCACCCCGGGCTACCACCCCCGGAGGCCCTGCCTGAGCGCACGCTGGACTAGGCATGTCGCAAGCGCACTGCTCAATCAGAGTGCCCGCCGCCAATAATCGATTGATGAACGTCCCGATGAGGCAGCTTCCTTGGCAGTTCCCCCGTACGCCACCATTTTCCGCTCTGCGTCTGCTCTCTACTCACTTAACGCCCACTAAGCGTACTGCTAGGCTGGCTTTCATCGATCGCCAATCACGGGAGGAGTGAGGGCGATATCCCTCCGATTCGGGCTTCTCGGGCCCGTACAGGCCGCCCACGACGGCGAGGACATCGGCATCGGCCCCCCACAGCGGCGGGCGGTGCTCGCCATCCTGCTGCTCTCGCCGGGACAGGCCGTCACCATCGCCACGCTGCGTGAGCGCATCTGGGCGGGTCCGCCTCCCGCCTCGGCCACCCAGGCGATCCACGTCCACATCCACCATCTGCGCCAGCTGCTGCGGCAGTTCGCTGATGGGACGACCGACGGTCCCCGCCTGGTCACCCACCCCGGACACGCCCCCGACCAGGTGAGCTACGTCCTGCACACCGCCCCGGCGACCGTCGATGTGCTCGTCTTCCGCCGCCTCCTGGAGGACGGCGAGGCCGCCCAGGGCGACGGCGACAACGAGATCGCCCTCGACCGCTACGACACCGCGCTGAACCTGTGGCGCGGCGAGCCGGTCTCCGACCTCCAGCCCTCCGCCTACGTCCGCAGCGTCCGCCTCAGCCTCGCCGAAATCCGCCTCGACCTCGGCAAGCGCCGCGCCGCCGCGCTGCTCGCCCTCGGCGCCGCCGCCCGCGCCACGGCCGAACTGCAGGACCTCCACACCCACCACCCCGGCGACGAAAGCATCGTCGTCCTGCTCGCCCGCGCCCTGCACGCCACCGGAGCCCACACCCGCGCCCTGCGGCTGGTGACCGATGAGCTGGAGCGCTGGGAGCGCGAATACGGCCTGCGAGCCCCCGCGCTCCTCGAACAGCGCGACAGCCTCGTCCACGGCGTCGGCGTCGCCCACGGCGTCGGCCCCGCCGGAGCCGCCCCATGAGAACCGAAGCGCGGCTCCTCGGCCCCGTCGAACTTCTCGTGAACGACACCGACGTCACCCCCACCTCGATACGCGCCCGCACCTTCCTCGTCTCCCTGCTGCTCCGCAGCGGACAGCCCGTCCCCGTGGAAACGCTCACCGAAGAGCTGTGGGGCGACTCCCCGCCGGCCACCGCCCGAGCCCAAGTGCACACCTACGCCAGCCGGCTGCGCCGGGACTTCTCCCGAGCGGGCGAGACCGGACAGGGCCTGCTGGCCACCCACCCCATCGGCTACACCCTCCTGATCGACCCCCAGCACGTGGACCTGTTCCGGTTCACCGCGCTGCTCGACGACGCCAGAACCCAGCTGACCGAGGCCCGTTACGAACGCGCCCACGACCTGCTGACCACCGCCGTGAAGATGTGGCGCGGCCCCGCCCTCGCCGGCGTCACCGCCAACTCCCGCCTCGCCGTGCCCGCACGGCGGCTGGAAGCCGAGCGCCTGGAGGCGCTGTCCCTGCGCATCGAGGCCGACCTTCGGCTCGGCCGACCCGGCCGGGTCATCCCCGAACTGCGCGCACTCGCCGACGAACACCCCCACCACGAACCGTTCCGCACCCAACTGGCCCAGGCCCTCCACGAGGCGAGCCGTACGACGGAGGCGCTGGACGTCCTGCGCGCGCTGGCCCCCGCCGCGAAGGGCCGGCCCACACCCGCGCCCCAGACCCCGCCCGAGCCCCCCTCCCCGGCACCCGCTCCCCCAGCCCCCCAGCCGCCCGCCCCACTTCCGCCCGCCATCGCGCTCCGCGGACCGGGCCACTCCGAACAGCTGCGCTTCTCCGTGCTCGGACCGGTCCGGGTCCGGCGAGGCGAGGAGCCGGTCAACACCGGCTCACCACAGCAGCGGGCGCTGCTCGCCGCGCTGCTGCTGCGCGGCGGCCGGACAGCGACCGCGCCCGAGTTGATCGACGCCCTCTGGGGCGAGGAACCGCCCCACGCAGCCGTCGCCGCACTGCGGACCTACGCCTCACGGCTGCGAAAGGCGCTGGGGCCGGACGTCGTGGTCAGCACATCGGGCGGATATGCCATCCGCGTCGAGGCCGGGGCGCTGGACGTCGACGTGGCCACCGAACTGGCCCCCGAGGCGGAGCGGGCGCGGCACGCCGGGGACATCACCCGCGCCCGCGACCTGCTCAACCAGGCGCTGGCCCTGTGGGACGGCGAACCGCTGGCCGGGTTGCCGGGTCCGTACGCGGACAACCAGCGCATCCGCCTCGAGGAATGGCGCCTCTCGCTCCTCGAAACGCGGCTCGACCTCGACCTGGAGCTGGGCCTCCACGCAGAGGCGGTCTCCGAACTGACCGCGCTGACCGCCGCGCACCCGCTTCGCGAGCGGCTGCGCGAGTTGCTGATGCTGGCGCTCTACCGCAGCGGACGGCAGGCCGAGGCGCTGGCCGTCTACGCGGACACCCGGCGGCTGTTGGCCGAAGAACTGGGCGTGGACCCATCAGCGGACCTCAGCGATCTGCAACAGCGCATCCTCCAGGCCGATTCGGCCCTCGCGGCCCCCGCGGAACACAGCCCGGCTCCCGGGCCGCCGGTTCCGGCGCAACTCCCCGCGACCGTCCCGGACTTCACCGGGCGCGCCGCCTTCGTCCACGAGCTCAGCGAACAGCTCGCCACGGCCGATGGCAGGATCATGGCCATCTCGGCCGTCGCCGGGATCGGCGGCGTCGGCAAGACCACACTCGCCGTCCACCTGGCGCACGCCGTGCGCCAGCAGTTCCCCGACGGACAGCTGTACGTCGACCTCCAGGGCGGCAGCCCCACCCCCGCCGCCCCCGAGACCGTGCTGGCCTCCTTCCTGCGCGCCCTGGGCACCCCCGACCCCGACATCCCTGACGGCATCGAGGACCGCGCCGCCCTCTACCGCTCCCTCCTCGGCGGCCGACGTGTCCTGGTCCTCCTCGACAACGCCCACGACGCCGCCCAGGTACGACCACTGCTGCCGGGCACGGAGGGCTGCGCCGCCATCATCACCAGCCGCGTCCGCATGGTCGACCTGGCGTTCGCCCACCTGGTCGACCTGGACGTCATGAGCCCCGAGGAAGCACTCGCCCTCTTCACCCGCATCGTCGGCGAGGAACGGGTGCGCGCAGAGCGCGAGGCCGCCCTGGACGTGGTGGCCGCCTGCGGGTTTCTGCCCCTGGCCATTCGCATCGCCGCCTCCCGGCTCGCCGCGCGCCGCACCTGGACCGTGTCCGTCCTGGCAGCCAAGCTCGCCGACGAACGGCGGCGGCTCGACGAACTGCGGGCGGGCGACCTGGCAGTCACGGCCACCTTCCAGCTGGGCTACGGACAGTTGCAGCCGTACCAGGCCCGCGCGTTCCGGCTGCTCGGGCTCGCGGACGGCTCGGACATCTCCCTCCCGGCGGCAGCCGCCCTGCTCGACATGGACGTGCACAACACCGAGGACGCGCTGGAGTCCCTTGTCGACACCTCGCTGCTGGACTCCGCCGCCCCCGGCCGCTACCGCTACCACCACCTCGTACGCCTCTTCGCACGGGCCTGCGCCGAACGCGACGAACAGCCGCCGGAGGACCGGGAGGCGGCCCTCTCCCGGCTCCTCGACTTCTACCTCGCGACCGCCGCCCGGGCCTACGCCCAAGAGCGGCCCGGCGACCGCCTCGTCGACCACCTGACGCCCACCGACCACCCCGGCCTCGACTTCCTGGACCGGACCGCCGCACTCGACTGGCTCTACGGCGAAGCCGACTGCCTGCTCGCCTGCGTCGCCCAGACCGCGGCCGCCCCCGCCTCCGACACGGCGCTGCGCCGCGCGGCCGATCTCCTGCTGACCACCTCCGACCTCGCCGAGTCCGGAGCCCACACCCGACAGTACGAAGCCGTGGCCGTCGCGCTCGGCGAGGCCGCAGTGGCCGCCGGGGACCTCCAGGCCGAGGGCCGCGTCCGGACCGCGCTGTCCCGGGCGCTGAGCCTGCGCGGAGACTACGAGCAGGCAGACGAGCAGGCGCGGCACGCCATGGCCGCCGGCCTGGCGGCAAAGGACCTCGGTATCGCCGGCCACCTCCTGAACCAGCGCGGCACCACCGCGCTCAGCCTGGGGCTGGTCAGGGAGGCGGAGGCCCATCTGAGCCAGGCCATCGAGGCCTTCCAGGCCGCCGACGACCGGCCGGGCGAAGCGGGGACGCTGGTCAACCTGTCGCGTGTCCACCTGACGCTGGGCCGTATGGCCAGCGCAGTCGAGCTGGCTCGGCAGGGAGTCGCGCTATACGAGAGCCTGGGACTCACCTCGCGCCTCGCGGGCGGAAAGTACGCCCTGGGAGTCGCACTGACAGCGGCGGGGCACGACCCGGAAGCGGTCGGGCAACTCACGCACGCGCTCGGCCACTTCCGCGACAGCCGTCAGCGCCTCTGGGAGGGCACCACCCACTACCGGCTGGCGGAGGCCCACCTGGCCATGCGCCGCCCGGCGCAGGCCGCCGCGCACGCCGAGCAGGCACTTACGACGGGCGTCATCGGCGGCGAATGGCGCCGCGCCACCGTCCTGACCGTCCTCGGCAGGGCTCTGACGGAGCTCGGCCACGCCGACCGCGCCCATGCGTGCTGGCGCGAAGCGCTCGCCATCCACGAGCGGCTGGGGGCGGCGGAGGCCGAGGACGTACGAGCGCTCCTCGGCGAGCTCGCCCCTGCCGCTGCTACTACTGCTGCTGCTTCTTCTCCGCCGCGTCCTCGATGACCGCCTCGGCCACCTGCTGCATGGACAGCCGGCGGTCCATCGAGGTCTTCTGAATCCAGCGGAACGCGGCGGGCTCCGTCAGCCCGTACTGCGTCTGCAGAATGCTCTTGGCGCGGTCCACCAGCTTGCGGGTCTCCAGGCGCTGGGCGAGGTCGGCGACCTCCTTCTCCAGCGTCTTCAGCTCCGTGAAGCGGGAGACGGCCATCTCGATCGCCGGGACCACATCGCTCTTGCTGAACGGCTTCACGAGGTAAGCCATCGCCCCCGCGTCCCGGGCCCGCTCGACGAGTTCGCGCTGCGAGAACGCGGTGAGCATGAGGACCGGGGCGATACGGTCGGCGGCGATCCGCTCGGCGGCGGAGATCCCGTCGAGGACCGGCATTTTCACATCGAGAATCACCAGGTCAGGACGGTGCTCCTGAGCGAGCGCGACGGCCGTCTCGCCGTCGCCCGCCTCGCCGACGACGGAGTACCCCTCCTCCTCGAGCATCTCCTTGAGATCGAGGCGGATCAGGGCCTCGTCCTCGGCGATGACCACGCGGGTGGTGTGCGGGGGGACGTGCGACTGCGCGTCGGGGGCGTCAGTGGTGCTCAATGTGCTCCTCGCTCCTTAACAGGTGGGGCACCACGAGCCTACCTAGCTGCGGTAGGGTGGATGCGCAGCGGGTCGTTGGTGACCTTCGAACCGCAAGCCCCGGTAGCCCAATTGGCAGCAGGCAATGGATTCAAAACCCATACAGTGTCGGTTCGAGTCCGACCCGGGGCACTTTTCCTTCGATTCCAAGGTCACCACCGGATCGTCACTCCTTCACTCGATAACGTGAACGTTCTTTCGAACGGGCGTCTGGCGGGCGAACGCCAGCCAGGCTCGTCAGTGTGTACGATCTTGAAACGCGCAAGCACGCTCTCGCTCTCGTCGCCCAGGGACGCAGCCTCAACTCCGTAAGCAGGCAGACCGGGATATCGCGATCCGCGATCCGTCGGTGGCAGATCAACATTGAACCTGTTTCGCGCAATGCAGAATGCCCTAGATGCTCGCCTGAGGGGCATCTGTCGGACGTTGCCGCCGCATACGTATACCTGCTCGGCCTGTACCTCGGCGATGGCCATATCATCCATTACCGCAAGCATCGGGCTCCCAGCCTTTCCATCGCGTGCAGCAACTCATGGCCCGGACTCATCGACGCCGCCGAGATATTGGACGACGCAGCGTGTCGGTGGCGCACAGAAGCGCTACGAATACCCCAGATACTTCTTTACGAACGCGTCCGATGACATCATCAAGCTCTTCACCGACGCGCTCGACACGGTCGGGGTCGAGTGGAAACCCACACACCAGAACCGCACGGTAAAGAACATCTCCGTCGCCAAGCGCGCCTCCGTCGCCCTCATGGACACCCGCATCGGGCCGAAGTACTGAAGCGCACCCAGCACTCCGTACCCCGGCCCAAATCAGCCCCCTACCTCAAGTCCGCCTCGCCGATGTGGTGCACCCGCACCAGGTTGGTCGAGCCGGAGACGCCGGGCGGGGAGCCGGCGGTGATGATGACGAGGTCGCCCTTCTGGCAGCGGCCGATCCGTAGCAGCTCCTCGTCGACCTGGGCGACCATCTCGTCCGTGGAGTCGACCATCGGACCGAGGAAGGTCTCCACGCCCCAGGTGAGGTTCAGCTGGGAGCGGGTCGCCGGCTCGGGGGTGAAGGCGAGGAGGGGGATGGGTGAGCGGTAGCGGGAGAGGCGGCGGACGGTGTCGCCGCTCTGGGTGAAGGCGACCAGGAACTTCGCGCCGAGGAAGTCGCCGATCTCGGCGGCCGCGCGGGCGACCGCGCCGCCCTGGGTGCGGGGCTTGTTGCGCTCGGTGAGCGGGGGGAGGCCCTTGGTGAGGAGGTCCTCTTCGGCGGCGGCGACGATGCGGTCCATGGTCTTGACCGTCGCGATCGGGTATTTGCCGACGCTGGTCTCGCCGGAGAGCATCACCGCGTCCGTGCCGTCGATGACCGCGTTGGCGACATCCGATGCCTCGGCGCGGGTCGGGCGGGAGTTCTCGATCATGGAGTCGAGCATCTGGGTCGCGACGATGACCGGCTTCGCGTTCCGCTTGGCGAGCTTGATCGCGCGCTTCTGGACGATCGGCACCTGCTCCAGCGGCATCTCCACGCCCAGGTCGCCGCGGGCGACCATGATGCCGTCGAAGGCGTCGACGATCCCTTCCAGGTTCTCGACCGCCTGCGGCTTCTCGACCTTGGCGATGACCGGGAGCCGGATGCCCTCTTCCTTCATGACGCGGTGCACGTCGACGACGTCGTTGCCGTTGCGGACGAAGGACAGGGCGATGATGTCGGCGCCGGTGCGCAGCGCCCAGCGGAGGTCTTCGATGTCCTTGTCGGAGAGCGCCGGGACGGAGACGGCGACTCCGGGGAGGTTGAGGCCCTTGTGGTCGGAGACCATGCCGCCTTCGATGACGATGGTGTGCACCCGGGGGCCCTCGACGTCCACAACTTCAAGGGTGACCCGGCCGTCGTCGACGAGGATGCGCTCGCCCCGGCTGACGTCGGTGGCCAGGCCCTTGTAGGTGGTACCGCAGCGCAGGCGGTCGCCCTCGATGGGTTCGACGGTGATGGTGAACTCGTCGCCGCGTTCAAGGAGTACGGGGCCTTCGTGGAAGCGGCCGAGACGGATCTTCGGACCTTGAAGGTCGGCGAGGATGCCGACGCTGCGACCGGTTTCGAGCGAGGCCTTCCGGACTCGCCGGTAACGCTCCTCGTGCTCGGCGTAGGTGCCGTGGCTGAGGTTGAAGCGGGCCACGTCCATTCCGGCTTCGACGAGTGCCTTGATCTGCTCGTACGAGTCGGTTGCTGGCCCCAAAGTACAGACGATTTTTGCTCGGCGCATGCGGCGAGCCTATGACTTACCGGCGGGTAAAGAACCGGGAACCAGCCACTCCCCCATGGCCTTTAGGTGGCCGGTCGTCGACAACTAATGAAACGTGCGCGGGCGTGCTCCGATGAGCGGTTTATATGACCCGCGCACGTCCATGCGCGGGTCGCTCAAAGTTGCGGGGGCGACATCGTAAAGCGGGCGTTGACCTGCGCGTATACGGTCTGGCGCTGGGGTTCGAGGTCCAGGGCGGGGGCGGCCTGGGGCGCGCCGCCGTAGCCGGCGGAGCGCGAGGCCGCCGCGTAGGCGACGGGGTAGGGCTGGTTGGCGTTCTCCGAGTCGAGGTCGGCGAGCTCGACGAGGGCGGTGAGCCGGGCGTCCAGCGCGCCCGCGTATTCGCGGGCGCGCTGGACCGCCTCCCGTACGGCCTGGCGGCGCGCCTCGGCGTGGGCGGGCGAGTCGGGGCGCAGGGCCCAGGAGGGGCCGATGACCTGGGTGAGTTCCAGGTCGGCTAGGCGGGTGCTGAGCTCGCCGAGCGCGGTGAAGTCGGCGATGGTGACGGAGAGGTGGACGCGGCCGTGGTAGGCGTGTATGCGCTCGTGACGGCCCTTGGCGGTGAGCTGCGGGGTGATGGCGAAAGCGCCGGTCTCCAGCTTCTCGACCGCCTGGCCGTAGGACTTCACGAGGTCGAGGACCTGGGCGTTGCGGCGGGTGAGGTCTTCGAGGGCGGTGCGGCGGTCGCTGCCGCGCGCGCTGACGGTGATGCCGAGGTGGGCGATCTCGGGGTCGACTTCGAGGCGGGCCTCGCCGCGGACCGCGACGCGCGGGGTTTCGGGGGTGCCGTAGGGCAGGGCGGTCGTGGGCTGCGGGGAGGCGTGGTCCATGGGTGGCTGCTCCTTGCGGGCGGGTGAGAGGTGTGGTTCTTGGGGTGGTGGTGCGGTTCTTGGGATGGTTGTTGCCGTGGGCCTGTTGTTCAGCCCGGTGTCCGTGAGCCGGTCGCAGCCGCCTCGTCAGGCCGGCGTCTGGACCCTGCCCTGGGCGGGCCGTGTCCGGTGCAGCGACAGGGCGATGTCCACGAGCGGGACCCGGGGCAGCTCGGCGACGCGGTCGAGTTCGATCCAGGCGGCCTGGTCGGTGGAGCCATTGATCTCGTTGCGCAGCTGCCCGCCGACGATATGCGCGGTGTAGACGACGCGCAGGCCGTGGAAGTCCGCGTCGCGGCCGCGGCGGCGGGCGTAGCGGTGGTGGACGGAGTCGATGCCGAGGAGGTCGTCTATCTCGACGGTGTAGCCGGTCTCCTCCTCGACCTCGCGGATGGCGGCGTCGTACGGGTCTTCGCCGTGCTGGATGCCGCCGCCGGGCATCGTCCACAGTTTGCTGTCGGGGCCCACCCATCGGGCGAGGAGGATTCTGCCGTCCTGGATGCAGACGGCGTAGGCGGCGACTCGGAGTTGTCTGTTGGCCATCACCCAAGGATGGCCCGGGTGTCGGATGATCGAAAGCTGTCGCGCTGTTCGGGGAGGTGTCCGGCGGCGCTGCCGGGGTGGGTGGGCTGGAGGCCGAAGGTGGTGAAGGCGGTGCGGGGCGGGAGGGGGTAGACGGGTTCGGTGGTCAGTGAGTTGAGGATGACGGCGGAGCGCCAGGCGGCGAGGCCGAGGTCGGGGGCGCCGACGCCGTGGGCGTGGCGCTGCGCGTTCTGGACGTAGATGGGGCCCTTGACGATGGGGTCGAGGACGATGCGGTGGTGTTCGTCGACGCGGGGGCGCTCGCGGGAGTCGCGGCGGATGTAGGGGTCGAGGGCGGCGATGATGGTGTCGATGCGCCGTTCGCGGTAGCCGGTGGCGAGGACGACGGCTTCGGTGATGTGGCGGCTGCGGGCGCCCTGTTGGGCGTGTTCGAGGTGGAGTTCGAGGCGGGCGGCGGCGGTGCGGCCGGCGGTGCGGACGGTGACGCCGGGGGTGAGGACGGTGTCGGGCCAGCCGCCGTGCCGGGTGCGGCGGTAGAGCTCGTCGTGGATGTCCGTCATGGTGTCGTGGGCGATGCCCTTGTAGAGCTGCCATTGGCGGGGCACCAGTTGGTCGCGTACGCATTCGGGCAGGGCGTGGAAGTAGCGGGCGTAGTCGGGGGTGAAGTGTTCGAGGCCGAGCTTGCTGTATTCCATGGGGGCGAAGGCGGGGGTGCGGGTGAGCCAGTGGAGTCCTTCGGCGCCCGGGGGCCGGTTGCGGAGCAGGTCGAGGAAGACCTCGGCGCCGGACTGGCCGGAGCCCACGACGGTGACATGGCCGGTGGCCAGCAGCGCTTCGCGGTGTTCGAGGTAGTCGGCGGAGTGGATGACGGGGACGCCGGGGGTGTCGACGAGGGGACACAGGGGCGCGGGGACGTGGGGTTCGGTGCCGACGCCGAGGACCAGGGCGCGGGCGTAGCTGCGGCCCATGTGGCGGGCCTCGCCGGTGGCGTCGAGTTCGGTGAAGTCCAGTTCGAAGAGCAGGTGGTCGTGGTTCCAGCGGACGGCGTCGATCTGGTGGCCGAAGTGGAGGCCGGGGAGGTGGCGGCTGACCCAGCGGCAGTAGGCGTCGTATTCGGCGCGTTCGATGTGGAAGCGCTCGGCGTTGTAGAAGGGGAAGAGCCGTTCGTGGGCCTTGAGGTAGTTCAGGAAGGTCCAGGGGCTGGTGGGGTTGGCGAGGGTGACGAGGTCGGCGAGGAAGGGGACCTGGACCTTGGCGCCGTCGATGAGCAGGCCGGGGTGCCAGTGGAAGGCGGGGCGCTGTTCGTAGAAGGCGGTGCGCAGGCAGGGGATGCCCTGGGCGAGGGCGGCCAGGGAGAGGTTGAACGGTCCGATGCCGATGCCGGCGAGGTCCAGGGGCTGTTCGGGTCCGGCGGCGGGGGTGGGGGGTTGGGCGGTGCTCATGGGGTGCTGCCTTCCACGAGTGCGACCAGCGCCCGCAGGTCGCTGGGCTGGGTGTGCGGGTTGAGGACGGTGGCCTTGAGCCAGAGCCCTTCGTATGTGGTGGCGCGGCCGAGGACGGCCCGGCCCTCGCGCAGGAGGCGGCGTCGTACGGCGGCGACGGCGGCCGGGTCGGCTCCGGCGGGCCGGAAGAGGACGGTGCTGATGGCGGGGCGGGCGTAGAGGTCGAGGCCGGGGCGGGAGTCGATGAGGTCGGCGAGGTGCTGGGCGGCGGCGCAGGCTCGTTCGACCAGGTCGCCGAGGCCGCGGCGGCCGAGGGCGCGCAGGGTGACGGCGATTTTGAGGATGTCGGGGCGGCGGGTGGTGCGCAGGGAGCGGCCGAGGAGGTCGGGGATGCCTGCGGCGGTGTCGTCGTGGGCGTTGAGGTAGTCGGCGCGGTGGGCGAGCGGGGCGAGGACGGCGCTGTCGGGGACGGCGAGGAGGCCGGCCGCGGCGGGCTGCCAGCCGAGTTTGTGCAGGTCGAGGGCGGTGGTGCGGGCCCGGTCGAGGCCGTGGAGCCGGGTGCGGAGGGTGTCGCTGAACAGGAGCGGCCCGCCGTAGGCGGCGTCGATGTGGAGGGTGGCCGCATGGCGGTCGCAGAGGTCGGCGATGGGTGGCAGGGGGTCGATGGCGCCGGTGTCGGTGGTGCCCGCGGTGGCGACGACGAGTACGGGGTTTGGCGGGCCGGGCAGTTCGGCGAGGGTGTCGTGGAGGCGGGCCGGGTCGAGGACGCCGGTGGGGGTGGGGATGGTGAGGGGCGCGGGGAGGTTGAGGAGCCAGGCGGCGCGGTGGACGCTGTGGTGGGCGTTGGCTCCGCAGACGATCCGCAGGGGGGCGGTGGCGCCCGCGGTGCGGGCGGCCTCGCGGGCGAGCAGCAGGGCGAGTTGGTTGGCCTCGGTGCCGCCGGTGGTGGCGAGGGCGTCGGGGTTCGGGCGGTGGGGGTGGACGAGCCGGGCGAGGGCGCGGCAGGTGAGCGTTTCGAGTTCGCCGGCGGCGGGGGCCTGGTCCCAGGAGTCGAGGGAGGGGTTGAGGGCGCTGGCGGCGAGGTCGGCGGCGGCCGCGACGGCGAGGGGCGGGCAGTGCAGATGGGCGGTGCAGTGTGGTTCGGCGGGGTCGGCGGCGCCCGCGGCGAGGGCCCGGACGAGGGTGTGCAGGGCCTGGTGGGCGCCGGTGCCGACGGTGGGGAGGACGGGTTCGGCCGCGGCCTGTACGCGACGGGCGACGGCCCTCGGGCCGCCGGGCGGGAGCGGGCCGCCGCGGTCGGCGGCGCCGGTGGCGAGGGCATCGAGGACGGTGTCGAGCATCGGGCGGAGCGCGCGCGGGCCTTCGGTACCACCGGCCAGGAGGCGGGCGGTCGCGGAAGCGGGCACAGGCATGGGTGTGCCCCTCGTCTCGAGGTCGGGCAGGGGAGCGGTCCTGGCGATGTCTCAAAAGCGGCGCCGGGCCGCCCGGGGGGCGGGTCCCACGGCCTCGGTGAGCGGACCGGGCGCGCGGGACAGGCGAAACATCTGGACTCGGGGCCTAAAGTACTTTGCGCACAAGCGGTTCGGCCTGTCGTCGCGACAGATCCACTCGTACGTGGTAGTGCCGGTGCGTGAATTGATCGCAGCGGCCGGCCCACACGGCGAGGTGGCGTGATGAAGCGCGGGCCCGGCTTCCGTAAGATGCCCGGGCACAGAAACGTCGAGCGGACCAGGGGGCGACGTGGACCGGCAGCCGGACGACAGCGGCCTGGCCGAAGAGCTCATCACCTCGATGCTGGCCACGACGCGGCTGCTGGTGGCGATCTCCGCGCGGGCGCTCGCCTCGATCGACGAGACGCTGACGGCGACGCAGCTGCGCGCCCTGGTGGTGCTGGACAGCTGTGGCCCCGCGAAGCTGGCGGCGCTGGCGTCGGGGCTTGGGGTCAACCCGTCCACCGCCCTGCGGACGGTGGACCGGCTGGAGTCCCTGGGCCTGGTGGACCGGCGGGTCAATCCGGACAGCCGCCGGGAGGTGGTGCTGCGGGTGACCGACCGGGGCGCGGAGGTGGTGGCGCGGGTGGTGGAGTACCGGCGCGCCGAGATCTCCGTCCTGGTGGACCGGCTGCCCGCCGAGGTGCGGGCCGGTCTTGCGCGTGGTCTGCGGGCGCTGAACGCGGTGGCGGATGAGCCGGATCTGCGTGCGGCGGGCCCGTCCGGGGCCGGGCCCGCCCGGGTCAGTGATGTGCTCGCCGCCGCTTCCGGGGAGGTGCGTCCGCGCCGTCCGGCCCGGTGAGCGCCGGGTGGCGGTACGGCCGGGCCGGGGTGCGGGAGCGGTAGACCACGTACGGCCTGACCAGGTAGCCGAGGGGGGCGGCGAAGGCGTGGACGAGCCGGCTGAAGGGCCATAGCGCGAACAGCGCCAGGCCCAGCAGGGCGTGCAGCCGGTAGACGACGGGCGCGTGGGACATGGCCGGGACATTGGGGTCGAGGGTGAACAGGCTGCGGAACCAGACGGATACGCCCTCCCGGTAGTCGTAGGCGTCGTCGCCCACGCCCGTGGCGGTCGCGGTGAGCCCGGCCAGCAGGACGGCGGCGAGCACGGGGTAGACGGCCCGGTCGCTTCGGCTGGTCGCCGCCCGTACGGCGGGCACCCGCAGCCGCCGGTAGAGCAGCAGCCCCAGGCCGGCGACGGTGGCCAGACCCGCGGTGCCGCCGACGAGCAGCGCGTTGGCGTGGTAGAGCCCTTCGCTGACGCGCAGCCGCTCGGTCAGCGATTCGGGGACGATCAGGCCGACGACATGGCCCGCGGCGACGAACAGCAGCCCGAAGTGGAAGAGCGGGCCGCCGATGCTCAGCAGACGGTGTTCGTGCAGCTGGCTGGAGCGGGTGGTGAAGCCGAAGCGGTCGTAGTGGTAGCGCCAGGCGGCGCCCGCGACGAAGAGGACGAGCACGAGGTAGGGCAGCACGCCCCACAGGGCGATGTTGAGGTGGTTCATCGGCCGGTTCCTCCCGGAAGGTGGCCGGCGCGCTCGGGGGCGGCGGCGAAGGGGGCCAGGCCGACCGCTTCGGCGGGCGGTCCGCTGCGGGCGAGCGCCAGGGCCGTGGCGCGGTCGGCGGGCGAGGCGCCGGGCAGGGTGTCGCAGACCGCGCGCAGCACATCGGCGTAGGGGCTGTCGTGGTCGGCCAGGGCCATCCTCAGCAGCTCGATCGCGGGGCGGTGTTCGCTCAGCAGCCGCGTCCCCGGGGCGGGGCAGCGGGCGGCGAACTCCAGGGCCAGGGGCAGATGGTCGGGCAGTTCGTCCTCGGGGGGCTCCCAGCCGTGGGCGCGGTAGCGGGCCTTCCACTCGGCGAGCGAGCCGCCGCGGCGCCGGGTGTCGCCGTCGGTGTAGTAGGTGAGGTGCAGGGTGCGCCGCCGGCTGCGGTCGAAGGTGACGACGTAGCGGGCGGCCAGGTCGAGTACGGGGATGTCCCGTACGGCGGCGCAGAACCGCAGCAGCGGTGCGGTGCCTGGGCCGGTCACCTCGCCGAGGGCGTCGTGTACCAGGGTCAGGCGGGCGGGCCAGTTCCGGTCGGGGTAGCCCAGGAGGAGGGCGGCGGCCTGGTGCACGGCGGGGGTCGCCGGGCTCAGCGGGGTCAGCGGGCGCGGCGGCTGCGGCGGCTTCACTGGGGTCACCGCTGCTCCTCGGCGCGGCTCGGGAACAGTCCGCTGGGGCGTCCGCGGCCGTTCCAGTTGAGCAGGTTCAACCGGCCGGCGAGCCCCGACCCGGCACCGGCACCGGCGGGGGCGGGCACCGGCGGGGCGTGGAAGTCGTCGGCGCCGGGGAAGCCGTCCGGCATCATGCCGGGCAGCCCGTCCACGTCCAGGCTGCAGGTGTCGGTGGGCCCGTCGTGGCCCGAGCCCGCGGCGTAGCCGGTGGGGATGACGTACCGCTCGTCGTACTTGGCCAGGGCGAGCAGCCGGTACATGGCCTCGATGGTCTCCTGGTCCATACCGACCGCGCGGGCGATCGCGGGGTCCTGTTCCTCGCCGAGGTTGTTCCGCCGCATATGGCTGCGCATGGCGGCGAGCCGGCACAGGGCGGCCTCGACCGGTTCCGGGTCGCCTGCGGTGAACAGTTCGGCGAGGTACGAGACGGGGATGCGCAGGGCGTCGATGGCGCCGAAGAGGTTGGCGGGCTCCTCGCCGTCGTGGCCGGTGGCGGTGAGCGCGTCGACGACCGGGGAGAGCGGGGGGATGTACCAGACCATGGGCATGGTGCGGTATTCGGGGTGCAGCGGCAGCGCCACCTTGTACCGGGTGATCAGCGCGTGGACCGGGGAGCGGCGGGCGGCCTCGATCCAGTCGTGCGGGATGCCGGACTCCTCGGCGGCGCGGACCACTTCCGGGTCGTCGGGGTCGAGGAAGCAGCCGAGTTGGGCCTCGTACAGGTCCTTCTCGTCGAGGACTGAGGCGGCCTCGCCGACCTTGTCCGGGTCGTAGAGCAGTACGCCGAGGTAGCGCAGCCGGCCCACGCAGGTCTCGGAGCAGACGGTGGGCTCGCCGGCCTCGATCCGCGGGTAGCAGAAGGTGCACTTCTCGGCCTTGCCGCTGCGGTGGTTGAAGTAGACCTTCTTGTACGGGCAGCCGCTGACGCACATCCGCCAGCCGCGGCAGCGGTCCTGGTCGACGAGGACGATGCCGTCCTCGACCCGCTTGTACATCGCGCCGGAGGGGCAGACGGCGACGCAGGAGGGGTTGAGGCAGTGTTCGCAGATGCGCGGCAGGTAGAACATGAACGCCTGCTCGTACTCCAGCCGCACCTTCTCGGTCATCTTGGCGAGGACCGGGTCGCCGGCGAGGTGTTCGGGGCCGCCGCCGAGGTCGTCGTCCCAGTTGGGGCCCCAGGTGACGGCGGTGGGGCGGCCGTCGATGAGGGAGCGGGGCGGGGCGGTGGGCAGGTCCTCGCCGAGGGGGGCGGTGGTGAGGTTGTCGTAGTCGTACGTCCAGGGCTGGTAGTAGTCGTCGAGGGAGGGGAGTTCGGGGTTGGCGAACAGGCGGGCGAGGCGGCGGGCGCGGCCGCCGGTGCGCGGCACGAGCCGGCCGCCCTTGAGCTGCCAGCCGCCCTTCCACTTGTCCTGGTCCTCGTAGCCGCGGGGATACCCCTGGCCGGGGCGGGTTTCGACGTTGTTGAACCAGACGTATTCGGTGCCGGACCGGTTGGTCCAGGTCTGTTTGCAGGTGACCGAGCAGGTGTGGCAGCCGATGCACTTGTCGAGGTTCATGACCATGGCGACCTGGGCCATCACCCTGGGGCGGGACGGCTGGCGGCGGGGCATGTCAGTACTCCACGTTCTGGGACCGGCGCCGGATGACGGTGATCGCGTCGCGCTGGTTGCCGGTCGGTCCGTAGTAGTTGGGCGCGAAGGAGAGCTGCGCGTAGCCGCCGATGAGGTGGGTGGGCTTGATGAGCAGCTTGGTGAGGGCGTTGTGGGTGCCGCCCCGGCCGCCGGTGGTCTCGGACCTGGGCACGTTCACCAGGCGTTCCTGTACGTGGTACATGAACACGGTGCCTTCGGGCATGCGGTGGGAGACCACGGCCCGGGCGACGACGACGCCGTTGGCGTTGACCGCCTCGATCCAGTCGTTGTCGGCCACGCCGATGGCCTGGGCGTCGGGCACGCTGAGCCAGATGACGGGGCCGCCGCGGGCCAGCGTCTGCATGATCAGGTTTTCCTGGTACTCGGAGTGGATGGACCACTTGGAGTGCGGGGTGACATAGCGGACGGTCACCGAGCGGCCGGTATCCCCGCTGTCGGTGCCGGGTGGCGGGGCCTCGCCGAGAGCGGCCATGTCCAGCGGGGGCCGGTAGACGGGCAGTTGCTCGCCGAGTTCGGCCATCCAGTCGTGGTCCAGGTAGAAGTGCTGGCGGCCGGTGAGGGTGTGCCAGGGCTTGCGGTGCTCGGTGTTGATGGTGAACGGCGCGTAGCGGCGGTCGGCGGCCTCCTTGCCCGACCATTCGAAGCTGGCGCCGACCTGCACGGGGCGGGTCTGGGTGTCGGAGAACACCACGCGGCGCTCGGCCACCGAGGCGCCCAGTTCGGTGAGGCCCGAGGCAGGGCCGCAGCGCTCCGCGAGCTGCCGGAACCCTTCGGCGGCGAGGCGTCCGTTGGTGGTGCCGGAGAGGGCGAGGATCGCCTCGCACATCTTGGTGTCGGTGTCCAGCAGCGGCCGTCCCTCGGCCGCGCCGCGTACGGCGGTGCCGCAGCGGTGCGCCAGCCAGGCGGCCTCCGGCGCAGGGTCGACGCCCACGCCCTTGACCCGCATGCCCTGCCGTTCGGCGAGCGGGCCGAAGGCGGCGAGCTGGTCGGCGACGGCGGTGTAGTCGCGTTCGACGAGGGCGAAGTCCGGCAGATTACGGCCGGGCACGGCGCCGGTCACGGTGCCGGTCGCCGCGTCGCGCCAGTCCGGTACGGTGCCGCCGGGCTGGGCGGTCTCGCCGGGGGTGTCGTGCATCAGGGCACAGGCCACCAGGTCGTGGGCGGTCTCCAGGCGTCCGGCGGCGAGTTCGCTGAGTTTGCGGGCGAGGCCGTGGAAGATCTCGAAGTCGGTACGGGCCTGCCAGGGCGGGATGATCGCCGGGGTGAAGGCGTGGACGTACGGGTGCATGTCCGTGCTGGACAGGTCGTGCTTCTCGTACCACGTGGCGGCGGGCAGCACGAGGTCGGCGAAGAGCGTGGTGGAGGTCATCCGGAAGTCCAGCGCCAGCAGCAGGTCGAGCTTTCCGCGCGGCGCCGTATCGCGCCAGGTCACGTCCGCCGGGCGGTTGCCGGGCGGGGCCTCCTCGGCGGTGGCGTTGTCGCGGGCGCCGAGCAGATGGCGCAGGAAGTACTCGTTCCCCTTGGCGGAGGACCCGATGAGGTTGGCCCGCCAGACGGTCAGCACACGGGGCCAGTTCTCCGGCGCGTCCGGGTCCTCGCAGGCGAAGTCCAGTTTCCCGGTGGCCAGTTGCCCGGCGATCCACTCCCCCGCCGGCTGCCCGCTCTCCTTGGCCCGGCGGCCCAGGTCGAGGGGGTTGGCGGCGAAGGTGGGGTACGAGGGCATCCAGCCAAGACGCATGGACTGGGCTACCAGGTCGGCGGTGTGGCGGCCGGCGAACAGGCCGCGGCCGGTGGGGGACGCCAGCGCGTCGGCGCCGTACCGTTCGTAGCGCCACTGGTCGGTGTGCAGATACCAGTACGGGGTGCCGGCCATCTGCCGGGAGGGCCGTACCCAGTCGGCGGCGGTGGCCAGCTGCTGCCATCCGGTGAAGGGCCGCACCTTCTCCTGGCCCACGTAGTGCGCCCAGCCTCCGCCGTTGACGCCCTGGCAGCCGGTGAGGAGCAGCAGGGTGAGGAACGAGCGGTAGATGGTGTCGGAGTGGAACCAGTGGTTGGTGCCGGCGCCCATCACGATCATGCAGCGCCCGTTGCTCTTCTCGGCGGTGCCCGCGAACTCGCGGGCCGCGCGGATCACGGCGGCGGCCGGTACGGAGGTGATGGCCTCCTGCCAGGCGGGGGTGCCGGGCACCGTGGCGTCGTCGTAGCCGGTCGGCCACTGTCCCGTAAGGCCGGGGCGGCCCACCGCGTACTGGGCCATGAGCAGGTCGAAGACCGTGGTGACCAGCCGTCCGCCGAGCCGCCGTACGGGGACGGAGCGCCGTACGGTGGCGCCCGGCGTATCGAAGCGGGGCAGCTCGACCTCGACCGTCTCGACAGTCCCGGCGGCCTGATGGAGGGTCAGCCGGGGGGTGATGTCGCCCAGGTCCAGGTTCCAGCGGCCCTCGCCGCCCTTGCTCCACCGGTCGCCCAGGGTGCCGCCGGGGACGACCGGGCGGTCGGTCAGGGTGTCGTAGAGCACCGGCATCCAGCGCCGGGCCGCCTCGTCGGCGTGGGCGGCCAGGCCCGGGTCGGTCTCCTCCAGGTCGGCGGCGGTGAGGAACTTGCCGGGGACGCGGTGTCCGGACGGCTCCCGCTCGACCAAGTCGACCAGGAAGGGCAGATCGGTGAAGCGCCTGACGTAGTCGGTGAAGTAGGGGACCTCCCGCTCGGCGAAGAACTCCTTGAGGATGACGTGGCCCATCGCCATGGCGACCGCGCCGTCGGTTCCGGGGTGGGGGTGCAGCCACTCGTCGGCGAACTTGGTGGCGTCCGCATAGTCCGGCGAGACCACCACCACCTTCTGGCCCCGGTAGCGGGCCTCGGCCATCCAGTGGGCGTCGGGGGTGCGGGTGACGGGGACGTTGGAGCCCCACAGCATCAGATAGGCGGCGTCCCACCAGTCGCCCGACTCGGGGACGTCGGTCTGGTCGCCGAACACCTGGGGGGAGGCGATGGGCAGATCCGCGTACCAGTCGTAGAAGGAGATCATCGGCGCGCCGATCAGCGACATGAAGCGGGCGCCGACGGCGTGCGAGGCCATGGACATGGCGGGGATCGGGGAGAAGCCGGCGATCCGGTCCGGGCCGTATGCCTTCAGCGTGTGCACATGGGCGGCGGCCGCGATCTCCAGCGCCTCGTCCCAGGTGATGCGGACCAGCCCGCCCTTGCCGCGGGCCGACTGGTAGCGGTGGCGCTTGTCCGGGTCGCCGGTGATCTCCGCCCAGGCGGCCACCGGGTCGCCGAGCCGCGCCTTGGCCTCCCGGTAGAGCTCGACCAGTACGCCGCGGGCGTGCGGATAGCGCACCCGGGTGGGCGAGTAGGTGTACCAGGAGAAGGCGGCGCCGCGCGGGCAGCCGCGGGGCTCGTACTCCGGCCGGTCCGGGCCGACCGAGGGGTAGTCGGTCTGCTGGGTCTCCCAGGTGATCAGCCCGTCCTTGACGTACACCTTCCAGGAGCAGGAGCCGGTGCAGTTCACGCCGTGCGTGGAGCGCACCACCTTGTCGTGGGCCCAGCGCTCCCGGTACGGGGAGTCCTCCACCGCCTGGTCGGTCCGGTACACGGCCCGCAGGTCCCGGGTGGTCGGGGTGCGCCTGAGGGACGCCCCGGCCCGCAGGAGGCGCTCGGTCACCGCTGACGCGGCTGACTCGGCCGCCGATCGTGTTGTGCGACGCGCCACGGACCAACAACTCCTCTGGGTGGGGGGCCAGGCCCCGTGCCGCTTCCCCCGGCAGCGGCATGTGACCTGCTTGGGTTCGCGCCACAGCATCGCCCGCGTATCAGCCACACCGTCTGACCGCTTTCGGCCATTTGGCATCACCTGAATCTGTTTTTTCTTGCACTTTGCAATGCTTGTCTCAGGCGTATGACTTGCCCACCAGGCAAAAATGGATGGAAGTTGACGAGGCATCAAACTGGCCTGGTGATCGGTACGGCCTGGTCCTCCTCATCGCCCGGGCGGTGCCGGATGGGAGGCGTTGCCATTTCTTGACCTCTTTTTCTGGCCAGATCCTCGGCCGGCCAACGCACCGAACATGACCATGGCCCATGCCCCAGAGGCAGCCCAGGCCATCGCATGCCCCACGGCCACCAGTCGGTGCGGCCCCTCGGCGGTGCCCAGGGCGGCCGTGGACACGGCGTACATGCCCAGCGGGAAGACGATCGTCCACCACGTCGGCTCATAGCCGAGCGAGACCCGGTGCACCCCGTGCCGCCAGACCCCGGCGGCCAGCAGCACCGGCAGCAGACAGCTCATCCAGACCCATATGACCAGGAGAAACCCCGCGACGACGTCCCCAGGGGGCGAGGAGTCGAGCCCCTGCGGAACGAGCCGGGCGCCGGCCAGCAGGCTGATCGCGCAGGCGCCCATCGTGATCCAGTACGGCGGCGACAGCTCCTGCGGCCGTACGCCGAGGCGCACCAGCCGGCTCGCCACCGCCACGGCCACCACGACATAGAGCGCCAGCCCGAGGGCCCAGCCGGTCTCCTTCGCGGCCAGGGCCCGGTGGGGATCCAGCGCGGCGCCGGCCAGCACCACGGATTGGAGGCCCACCACGCACAGAAACCAGCTGCCGTCGACATGCCGCAGCACGCCGCCGGGCCCGAGCGCGCGCACCACCCGCGCCGCGCACCACATCAGCGCCAGCCATACGGGCAGGGCCACGGCCAGCAGAATCGCCGCGACCGGCCGCCACGGACCGGCCGCCAGCCGGGTGGCAAGCACATCGGAGCCCGCGACGAAGGTGAAGAACCCGAACACCTTCGCCGGGTCCCTCAGCTGCGCCGCCACCTCCCGCCGGTGTCCGGTCACCCGCCGCGCCCAGGCCACCAGCAGCAGTCCGTACATCGCGAGGGCCACCGCGAGCAGCCCGTCCGACGCCCATCGCGCCCCCGCGGCGCGGACCCCCTGCGAGACGATGCCGGTCGCCATCACCGGCGCGAAACCGCCGGGCCGCAGCTCCCGGTCGGCCCGCACGCGTGTCATCCACATCACGCCAGGAGGCTGCCACCGGCCCGGCGCGCCGACGCGGCGGTTCGGCCGGGCGGGATCTCGACGGGGGTGTGTTCGGCCAAGGACATCCCATGATCTGGCCACGCCGTCTTGGTGATTGCTTGGCGCTACGCAGAGATACGCGATACCCGCCGGGGCATCAGGCCGCACCGGGCGACGCGAACGGGTGTCGCGAACAGGGCCGCGAACAGGTGAACGCCCCCTTGGAAGGGGGCGCGGGGTGGCGGAAGGGAGCGTGCGGCCGGGGGCGGCGCGCCGTCGGGGACGGCGCCCCGGCGACCGCAGCGCCCCGGCCGCCGCCGGGGGCGGCGTGCGGCCGGGGGCCGGGGCGCCATCACTCCGGCGCCCGGCGGCGCGACGCCTCGTCGGCCGGGGCCGCGCCAGTCGGCTACGCCTCGACCGCGAGGCCGCACGAGGTCCACTACCTCCGCGCCGCCCCGCCGGGGGGCCGCATACACTCCGCTCGCCCCGGCGGCGGGCAGGGGGCGGCGGCCGGGGCCCGTCCCTCCGGCGTGCCGCAGCCGGGGCCGCGCCCCGGCTCCGCTACGCCTTGTCGGCCGGGGCGCGCCAGTCGGCCACGCCTCAACCGCGCCGCCCCGCCCCGTGTGCTACGCCTCGCCCGCAAAGCGGCGCGAGGTCCACTACCTCCGCGCCCGCAGGGCCCGCGCGCGACCCCGCCACCGGGGCCGCTACGCCCCACCCTCCGTGGCTGCCGCCTCCTCCTGGGCCCGCTGGACGTGCAGCGCCCGGCGCAGATCGTCGAGCTCGTCGGCGAAGCGGCGGCGCAGCGTCGGGGACACGGACGGGTCGTCGGCGCTCAGGCACTCCTCCCCCAGCCGCAGGGTCGTCTCGTCCACCGTCGTCGGGAAGCCCCAGCGGGCGACCGAGTCGGCGATGGCCGGGCCGCGGCGGACGGCCAGGTCGACGGCGGCCGGGAAGTAGCCGTGGACGTACTCGGCGAGGAGGGCGTGCTGCTCGGGCTGCCAGAAGCCCAGGGCTGTCGCCGTGACGAGGTAGTTGGACAGCTCGGGGCCGTCGGCCTCGAAGAGCGCGGCCCAGGCGGCGCGCTTGGCCTCGGCGTCGGGGAGCGCGGCGCGGCAGCGGGCCGCGCCCTCCTGGCCGGTGGCGCTGGAGTCCCGGGCGAGCTCGGCGTCGATATCGGCCGGGGTGACGGCGCCGAGGACGGCGAGGCGCCGGAGGACCTGCCAGCGCAGCTCGGGGTCGAGGTCCGGGCCGCCGGGGACGGTGTCGCGGCCGAGCCAGTCGCTCAGCTCGGCGGCCGAGGTGGCGCTGTCGACGAAGGTGCGCACGGCGGCGAGCCGCAGCCCGGGGCCCGAGCCGTCCTCGGTGCGGCGCAGCAGATCGCGGCAGGTGGCGGAGATGGTGGCGAGGGCGGCGGCGCGCTTGTGGGCGGGGAGGTAGCGGTCGGCGATCTGGGTGCGGGCGAAGGCGAGGACGCCCTGGACGATCGCTATGTCGGTCTCGTGCGGGAGATGGGCGCGGGCGGCGTCGAGGTAGGCGCCGGGCGGCAGTTCACCGTCGCGCACCATGTCGCGCGCGGCGTTCCAGACGACGGCGCGGCTGAGCGCGTCGGGGAGGCCGGACAGGGAGCGCAGGGCGGTCTTCCAGGAGCCGGGGTCCAGCCGGATCTTGGCGTAGGTGAGGTCGCTGTCGTTGAGGAGCAGCAGGTCGGGGCGGGGGCCGGTGAACGGGAGGGTCAGCGGGGAGCCGTCGGTCAGCTCGGCCTCGACCCGGTCGCGCAGCACGAGCTTGTGGGGGGCGGCGGGCTCGTGGTCGTACAGGCCGATGGCGATGCGGTGCGGGCGGCTGATGCCGCCATCGCCGGCTTCGCTGCTTCCGCCGTGGCTTCCCTTGTGGTGGATCTCGGCCGTCCACCGGCCGCCGCTCGTGGTGATCACCGGCGTGAGGGTGTCCACGCCGTCGGTGCGCAGCCAGCGGTCGGCCCAGGCGTGCACATCCCGGCCGGATGCCTCGGCGAGGGAGTCGATGAAGTCGGCGAGGGTGGCGTTGCCGAAGCGGTGCCGGGTGAAGTGGTTGTTGATGCCGTCGAGGAAGTTCTTCTCGCCGAGCCAGGCGACGAGTTGGCGCAGCGCGGAGGCGCCCTTGGCGTAGGAGATGCCGTCGAAGTTGAGGCGGGCGGCGGCGGTGTCGGGCACCTGCTCGGGGGTGGGGGCCACGGGGTGGGTGGAGGGGCGCTGGTCGGCGTCGTAGCCCCAGTTCTTGCGGCGGACGCCGAAGTCGGCCCAGATGTCGGTGTAGCGGGTGGTCTCGGTGAGGGTCTGATAGCCCATGTACTCGGCGAAGGACTCATTCAGCCAGATGTCGTCCCACCACTCCATGGTGACCAGGTCGCCGAACCACATATGGGCCATCTCGTGGGCGATGACCATCGCGCGGGTCTGCCGTTCGGCGTCGGTGACGGCCGAGCGGTAGATGAATTCGTCGCGGAAGGTGACGAGGCCGGGGTTCTCCATGGCGCCGGAGTTGAACTCCGGGACGAACGCCTGGTCGTAGGAGTCGAAGGGGTACGGCTCGTCGAAGATCTCGTGGTAGTGGTCGAAGCAGCGACGGGTGATGTCGAAGAGCTCGTCGGCGTCGGCCTCCAGGTACGGCGCGAGGGAGCGGCGTACGTGCAGGCCGAAGGGCAGACCGGCGTGCTCGGTGCGCACCGAGTGGTACGGCCCGGCGGCCAGCGCGAGCAGGTAGGTGCTGATGGGCGGGGTGGGCGCGAGCTGCCAGCGGCCCTCGTGCGGTTCGCCGACGCGGGTGGCGATGCCGTTGCCGAGGACGGTCCACTCGGGCGGGGCGGTGACGTGCACCTCGAAGACGGCCTTGAGGTCGGGCTGGTCGAAGCCGACGAAGACGTCGTTGGCGTCGGACATACAGCACATGGTGTAGAGGTACGTCTCGCCGTCGGCGGGGTCGGTGAAGCGGTGCATGCCCTCGCCGGTGCGGGAGTAGCGCATGTCCGTCTCGACGCGCAGCTCGTGCTCGCCCTCGGCGAGCCCGGTGAGCGGCAGGCGCCCGTCGGCGATCACCTCGTCGGCATTGTCGAGGGGGAGCTCCTGGCCGTCGAGCACGATGCGGTGCAGGGCGGCAGGCATGAGCTCGGCGAAGGTGTCCACGTCCGGCTGGCGCGCGCTGAAGCGAATGGTGGTGGTGGAACCGAAGATCTCATCGCCACGGGTCAGGTCGAGGTCGAGGGTGTAGTGATGGACCTCGATGAGGCGAGCTCGGGTCTGCGCTTCGTCGCGCGTCAGTACGGACATGGAGACATGCTGCCCTACTGCCTGCGGGCGTCACACGCCCGGGAAGAGGTTGCGCGGCGCGGTGCGGTTCTGTGTGGATTTGGGGGTGGTGCGCCGGGGGGTGCGGCCTTCCCCTCCGCCCGGCGCCCCGGACCGCGCCCCCTTTGACGGCAGGCCCTGGGCAGTCCTCAGGAGCGCGCGATCGTCTCGTGGTGGCGGATGACCTCCGCGATGATGAAGTTGAGCAGCTTCTCCGCGAAGGCCGGGTCGAGCTTGGCGCTCTCCGCGAGGTCGCGGAGCCGCTTGATCTGGCGGGCCTCGCGGGCCGGGTCGGCCGGGGGGAGCTTGTGCTCGGCCTTGAGGTAGCCGACCTGCTGGGTGGCCTTGAAGCGCTCGGCCAGCATATGGACCACGGCCGCGTCGATGTTGTCGATGGAGTCGCGCAGCCGGGTCAGCTCGGCGCGGACGGACTCGTCGATCTCGTCGTTGGTGCTCATGGTGGCGGCCCCGTCGGTCCCCTCGGTCTCGGTTTGCGTCATGACAAGTGACCCTATGCGGCCCCGGGCGCCGCTGTGACCAAGGGACCAGTGGGTGGACCGGGACGAGGTCCGGGGCGGGGGTCCGGCGTGTGGTCCGGGGCGGGGTCGCGGAGACCGCCCCCGGCCCCTGTGGGGGGTTGGGGAGGGGCCGAAGGCGGTCGTTCCCCTTGGAGTGCTCTCCCCGGTCGAGCGCCTCCACCGTGGAGGAGTGGGTTTATGGACCCAGAGGTTCCATCTGTGTTCGGTTTTCTGGGGGTGCCTCGGCCTATCGTCGGGAGCATGATTGCGAAGCTCCAGTGCACCGTCATCGACTGCCCCGACCCCGTAGCGCTGGCCGGTTTCTATGCCGAGATCCTGGGCTGGCGGGTGGACGCGGACGATCCGGAGTGGGTGTGGCTCATCTCTCCGGACGGCCAGCGGTTCGCCTTCCAGGCGGTCCCCGACCACAAGCCGCCGCGCTGGCCGGACCCGGACCATCCGCAACAGTTCCATCTGGACTTCGACGTGGACACGATCGAGGACGTGGAGCGAGCGCAGCGGGAGGTGATCGCTCTGGGCGCGACCTTCCTGCACGACAGCGGCGGCGAGCGGTCGGGGTTCCGGGTCTTCAGCGACCCCGCCGGGCACCCTTTCTGTCTCTGTTACAGGCAGAGCTGAGCGGCGGCGGCGCGCAGCGCAGCGCCCCTGGCGGACACGCTAGGGGCGAACGCCGGGGCCGGCGGGGAGCCGGCCCCGGGGCGGTGGGTCAGCCGCCGAGCTGGGTGGCGCCCGCCTTGATGTCCTTCGCGAAGGTGCTCACCTCGGTGTAGACGCCGGGCTTGCCGGGGCGGGCGCAGCCGTCGCCCCAGCTGACGATGCCGACCTGGATCCACGCACCGGAGTCGTCCTTGCGGAACATCGGGCCGCCGGAGTCGCCCTGGCAGGTGTCGACGCCGCCGGTGTCCATGAACCCGGCGCAGATCTCCTCGCCGGCGACGAGGTCGCTGTACGCCCGCTTGCAGGTGGTGTCGTCGACGAACGGCACGGTGGCCTTGAGCAGGTAACGCTGCTGGCCGCCGCCCTCGACGGCGGCGCCCCAGCCCGCGACCGTGAAGTCGCCCTTGTTGTAGGCGGTGGTCTCGGCGATCTTCAGGGTGGGCTGGTTGATGGGCTGGGCGAGCTTGATCAGGGCCCAGTCCTTGCCGGTGCCGTTGTAGCCCGGGGCCTGCAGCACCCGGGTGGACTTGACCTTGACGGCACTGGAGCTCTGCAGGTCCACCACGCCGGCGGTGGCGGTGATGGAGGTGTTGGCGCCGCTGCCGTCCACGCAGTGGGCGGCGGTGAGCACGATGTCCTGGGTGTAGAGTGCGCCGCCGCAGCCCATGGACAGCCGCACCATGAAGGGGAATTCACCCTGGGCGGCCCGGGTGCCGCCGACGACGGACGGGCCGGGCTCGGCGCTCTTGGCCTGGGCCAGGGAGGTGCCGGGCATCAGGCTGAACGCGGCGAGCGCGACCGCTCCGACGGCGGCTGATCTCTTCACGGGCTTCCGGAGATTCCGCAACGGAGTTCCTTTCGTGGGGGGTTGAGCTACTTGCCAGGCTCATGCCAAGCAGCGTTGCGATTATCTGGACGCACCGATCGGCCTGACAAGGGTCGCTTTCCGGCCACACCCGTCGGCCACACCGACCGGCCCGGCCTGCGGCGCGACCGGGTCCGCCGCCCGTAGAGTTGAATCAGGGGGCACGGCGGACAACGGCTACGGGGTGACGGCGTGGCGGCACCGGGCAGCGACATCGAGCACGGATTCCCGCACCTGGACACGGTCCGGGCCGCGCTCACCGCGCTCTACAAGCGGCTGTCGTACGACGGGGTGCGGACCTACGAGCTCAGCGTGGCCCCCGGCGATGTGGCCTTCTGCGACCAGGACGATCTCTACCTCGGCGTCCAGCGCGTCGCCCGGGTCATGGTGCGGCAGCTGCGCCTCCCGGACGCGCGCATGATCGTCAGCTTCCGCGAGATGCGGCACGCGGGAAACATCGAGCTGGCCGCCGGACCGGAGTACTTCATCGAGCTCAACTCCCGCTTCAAGACCCACCGCCGGGACATCGGCGCGGCCCTCGCCCATGAGGTCACCCACGTCTATCTGCACCGGCTCGACCTGTCGTTCCCCGGCACCCGCGCCAACGAGATCCTCACCGACACCACCGCCGCCTACCTCGGCGCGGGCTGGCTGCTGCTCGACGCGTACCGCCAGGACTCCGTCTCCAGCCAGAAGCTCGGCTATCTGACCCCGGAGGAGTTCGGATACGTGCTGGCCAAACGGGCGCTGGCGTTCGGCGAGGACCCCGCCATCTGGTTCACCAGCCCGCAGGCGTACGAGGCGTACGTCAAGGGCCTGGACGTGGCGCGCGGCGACGAGCGGCAGCCGCCGCTGGCCGCGAGCGGCTGGGCGGGCCGCCGCCGCTATGCGCGGGACCGCCGGTTCGCGCAAGGCCACCCCGAGGCGCCGCCGCCGGTCGGCCCGGCCGGATACGCCTTCGAAAGCGGCTCCCCGCTGCGCGTCTCCTTCCCCTGCCCGACCTGCCGGCAGCGCATCCGGGTCCCGGCGCGCGGCCGGATGCGGGCCCGCTGCGGGCTGTGCCGCACGGTGCTGGAGTGCGACACCTGACCGGTGCATGCCGCACCGCGCGCCCGACGCCGTAGGCTCGGCCGCATGAGCCCCTCCATCGCCACCAACACCCGGGTCGGCCGCGACGAACTGCTGGAATTCGTACGGCCGCGCCACCGCGCCATCCTGATGACCCGCCGGGCCGACGGCTCGCCGCAGGCCTCGCCGCTGACGTGCGGCGTCGACGACGCGGGGCGCGTCGTCGTGTCGACCTACCCCGAGCGCGCCAAGGTCCGCAACGTACGGCGCGAGGCGGCCGTCAGCATCATCGTGCTCTCCGACGAGTGGAACGGACCGTGGGTGCAGATCGACGGCACCGCCGAGGTGATCGACACCCCCGAGTCCGTGGAGCCGCTGGTCGAGTACTACCGCAATATCGCGGGCGAGCACCCGGACTGGGACGAGTACCGGGCCGCCATGGTCAAGCAGGGCAAGTCGCTGATCCGGATCACCCCGGAGCGCTGGGGCCCGATCGCCACCGGCGGCTTCCCCGCCCGCCTGGTCGAGGACGAGAAGTAGGGGTCTGGGCGCGGCAGGGCCCGCCTTCGAAGGCGGGCCCTGTCCCCCGTGACCTGCCGCGCCCGGGTCAGCAGGCGCCGGGGCGGGCGTAGAGGACGACCACCATCCCCCGGACCTCCCGCTCGGCGCAGCGGCGGAAGGAGCGGTCGAGGACTTCGCGCTTCATCCGCTCCTGCGGGGTGTCGTCCAGTGGCCGGCCGGGCGGGTCCATCACCACGGCGATCCGCTGGACGGTCAGCATGCGGGCGCGGATACGGGGCGCGGGCAGCTCGATGCCGTGCAGGGTGCCGGAGGGCACCGCGTGCCGGGCCAGGGCCAGTTCCTTCAGGCCGCGGAACTCCCCCGGGCTCGACAGGATGGGCTCGCGCCGCCGCGCGGGCATGAACAGCACCCCGTCCCCGGGCCGGGTCAGGTCCCGTACAGCGCGCGCCGCGGCCATCGGGTCGTCCAGGCGGCTCTGCGGCGTCCGCAGCTGGATCGAGTACGGCAGCAGGGCGGCCACCGCGACGACGGCCAGCACCGCGGCCGCGGCCTTCGGATACGGGACGGCGCGCAGCGCGGCCTCAAGCCCGGCGCCCGCCAGCAGGGCGAATCCGGCGTAGGAGTAGAGGACGTAGCGGTCGACGTAGATGGGGTGGATGAAGGAGACCGCCAGCAGCGCCGCCCCCGGCAGGATCAGCAGCGGCGGCGCGAGCGCGCGCAGCGGGACCGGACCGGCCGCGGCCGAGGGGACCATGGCACAGCCGAGCCCCACCAGTGCCGGTATCGCGAAGCCCAGCAGTTCGGGCCGGCCCGGGTCGCCGATCCACCCCACGAGCGACGCCTGCTGCTGGCTGACGATCGCCAGCGGCGCCAGCACGACGGCCACGGCGGAGGCCGCCCGGGCCCAGGCCCAGCGGAGCGGCGCGGGAAGGCGGGCCGACAGCAGCGCGACGCCGTGGGCGAGCACCGCCAGGACCGCGAACTCGTGCAGCAGACAGGTCGCCGACGCGGCGGCGGCATACCCGGCCCAGATCCGCTTGCGGGGATGCGCGACGGCGGAGAGCAGCAGATGGGTGCACCCTACGACCGCGGCGCAGACCAGGGCGTACGAGCGCCCCTCCTGCGCGTAGCGCTGCACCGCCGGGGCGAGCGCGAAGACGACTCCGGCGGCCAGCCCGGCCCGGGGCCCCGCGAGCCGGTGCCCGAGCAGCGCCACGCCCGCGGCCGCGGCGGCCATGGCCAGCGCCGAGGGGAGCCGCAGCGCGAGCAGCCCGCCGTCCCAGAGGGTGAAGACACCGTGCATGAGCAGGTAGTACAGGCCATGGGCGACATCGGCTTCGCCGAGCAGATGCCAGAGGTCGGCGACGGAGCGGTGGGCGACCTGATACGTCGTCGACTCGTCCCGCCACATGCTGTTCTGACGGCGGATCCCCCACAGGCCGAGCGCCAGCGTCAGCCCGGCCGGGACGAGCGCGACGGCGGAGCGCCGCCCGCGGCGGCGGGACGCCGGGGACTCGGGCGCGGGGCGGACGCGGGGAACGGCTCGGGCGGCGGCGTCGAGGGCGGGCGAGGGGACCATGGCGAAGGGACTCCGATCGAAGCGGAAGTTCGGAGCGGGAGGTGACGGGAACGGTCGGGCGGTGGCCGGTCAGGCCCGTCTGCGCCTGATCCACCACACGCAGAAGGCGGCGAGCGCGGCGGCCGCGGCCAGACAGATCCCGGCCTGGATCCACTGCATCGGCCAGAAGTGGCTCATGGGGTGGTAGTCCGCATACTGCTCGACCACGTGGTGGCGGTCGAAACAGCGCATACGGGACCGCGCGGTGTCGAGTGTGTTGCAGGTCGATTCGTCGAGCCTGTCGCCGGACCGGGTGAGATAACCCCAGCGGAGCCGCCATGCGTCGTCCGGCGTCTCCGCGTAGGTGCCGAGGTTCACGGTCGTGGTGAGCGGAGGCACCAGATGGGGGCGCAACTGGCGAAGGCCGTACATGGCGCCGATGGTGAGGGCGAGGGTGCAGGCCATGGCGGGTACGGTCCGCCGCAGCAGCAGGCCGAAGGCCGTGCCGAGGACCAGGGACAGCAGGGACAGCGCCACGGGGGCCGGGCCCGCCACCTCGAAGGGCACGGTGGTGACCCAGCTGACCTCGTCGAACACCATGCCGCGCACGGGCCACCACCACCAGGTGAACAGCGCGGCCAGCAGCGAGGTGGCGGCCAGGGTGGCAGCGGCGGGGACGGCGAGGGTGGCCAGGAGCCAGCGCGTCCGGCCGGCCGACTGGGACCAGACGACTTTGGCGGTGCCGCTTTCGAGTTCGCGCGCGACGAGTGGGGCGCCGATGAAGGTTCCGATGAGCGCCGGGATCGCGAGCAGCAGCCGTCCGGTGTAGAGCAGCGCCGTACGGTACGAGTCGAGCTCACCGAACGCCCGCCCCAGCGGGGTGGGACGGCCGTCGTCGGACGACAGTCGCATCCCGTGGCACTCGGGATACCACAGCCGGCAGCCGGCCAGGTTCCGGTCACGGATCAGGTCGACCATGCCGGCGCGCTGGTAGGCGATGTATCCGGCGAGGGCCAGGATCAGCACCCCGCCCAACAGCAGGGCGGTCCGCTGGCGGCGCCAGGCCAGCCAGAGCGGGCCGCGCGGGCTCAGGCGGGCGAGGCCCGGACGCGAGAGGGTTCCCGTACTCATGCCCCGCCCTCCCGCTCAGTCTCGGCGCGCTTCCACGCGCGGGCTTCCCTCGTCACTGCTCGCTCCTCCGTCGCTTCGCGGCTCCTCAGTCCAGCCCGCACAGCGCACCAAGACACGTTCACACTGGCTCCTTCACAGCGGGCCGGCGCCGGATCCACCACACGCACAGCGCGGCGAGCGCGGCGGCCGCGGCCAGACAGATCCCGGCCTGGATCCACTGCATCGGCCAGTAGTGGCCGGCCGGGTGCAGCTCCTCGTACTGCCGCTTGGTGGCACCGAGCCGGGCGAGGCAGCGGTTCCAGCCGTCGTCACCGACGGCGGACGCGCAGCGGTCCGAGGGGACCTTCTCCCCGGAGCGGGTCAGAAAGCCCTCGGTGAAGCCGCGCCACGAGGTGTGGAAGAGTTCACTGGGGGTGCGCGCGAATTCGCCGGTGGCGTCGGAGACGATGGTCCGTGGGGTCATCAGGTGGGGGCGCAGGGCGCCGAGCCCGTACTGGACGCCGACGGTGACCCCCAGCGTGGCCACCATGGCGGGCAGGGTCCGGCGCAGCAGCAGTCCGGCCGCCGCGCCGAGGAAGAAGGAGAGCGGGGCGAGGGCTACCGCGGCCGGGCCGGTCGCGTCGAAGGGCACGGCGGTACCCCAGGCGATGTCCGAGAACTGGGCCCGGGCCGCCCGCCACCACCAGGTGTAGAGGACCGCGAGGACCGTGGTGCCGGCCAGTACGGCGGCGAGCGGGAGCGCGAGCTTGGCGACGAGCCAGCGGGTCCTGCTGACGGACTGGGTCCACACCACCTGATGGGTGCCCGCCTCCAGCTCCCGGGCGAACAGCGGCGCGCCGATGAATACGCCGATCAGCGCGGGCAGCGCGATGAGCAGCCGTCCGGTGTTGAGCAGCGGCGTCCGGTAGGCGGCGCTGAGATGCATGAGCGCGCCGGTCATCGGGTCGCTGCGGTTGCCGTGGCAGTACGTCTGCCAGTCCGAGCAGCCCTCGATGCCGTGCGTCCGCATATAGCCGACCATCTGGGTGCGCTGCCACACGATGTACGCGGCGACCGCCACGACCAGGGCCAGGCCCGCCCGGAGCGCGGCCCGGTGCTGCCGCCACACCAGCCACACCAGTCCTCGGGTGCGCGGCCTCACGCCCCTCCTCCCCGCTCAGTCTTGGCGCGCTTCAACGCGCGGGCTTCCCTCGTCGCTGCTCGCTCCTCCGTCGCTGCGCGGCTCCTCAGTCCAGCCCGCGCAGCGCACCAAGACACGCTCACGCTGGCACCTCCGCACCGGGCGGGCGGGCGCCTGCGGTGATCAGCGGCGGGGCGTCGGGGGCGCCCAGATAGCCGAGCAGGACCTCTTCCAGGGACGGTTCCCTGACGATCCAACCGTCCTCGGTCACCGCGGCCGACGGGCGTATCAGCGCGGTGAGCTGACGGCCCGTCGCCCGGGTCCCGACCACGGTGTGGCGGGCGACCTCCTGCGGTGTGCCCCCGTCGGTTCCGCGCGGTCCGGTGATCAGGCGGTGGGCGGCCTGGACGGCGTCGGTGTCGCCCGCCAGGCGGAGCCGGCCGCCGCCGATCAGCAGCAGAAAGTCACAGACGCCGTCGAGTTCGGCGAGCACATGGGTGGAGATGACCACGCTGGTGCCGCGCTCGGCGGCCTCCGCCATCAGGGCGCCCATCATCCGGTGCCGCCGCAGCGGGTCCTGATCGGCCATCGGCTCGTCGAGCAGCAGCAGGTCGGCGCGTTTGCCGAGGGCGAGGGCCAGGGCCACGCAGGTGCGCTGGCCGCCGGAGAGGGAGCCGACCCGGGCGGTCAGCGGAACCTCGGCCTCGGCCATGATGCGCTCGGCGGCCGACTGGTCCCAGCCGGGGTTGAGTTCGCGGCCCAGGCGCAGGGTCTCGGCGACGGTGAAGCGCGGGTAGAGCGGTTTGTCCTGGGCGACGAAGGCGATACGCCGCCGCGCCTCGGCGGACCGCGGATCGGCGCCGAAGACCCGTACGGTCCCGGTGGTCGGCGCGAGCAGATCGGCGGCCAGGGACAGCAGGGTGCTCTTGCCCGAGCCGTTGGGGCCGACCAGGGCGCAGATGCGCCCGGCGGGCAGCCGGAACGTGAGGTCCCGCAGGGCCCAGCCGCGCCGGTACTTCTTGCCAAGACCGGTGGCTTCCAGGGCGGTGGAGGGTTCGTATCGGTCGGTCACCCGTGCTCCCTGTTCAGGGCTGTGCCCTCGCCGGTGTCGGTGGTCGGGGCGGTCGGGGCGTCGGCGAAGCGCTCGTCGAGGACCGAGGCGATCAGCGCCGCGACGTCCTCGCGCTCGAGCCCGGCGGCGCGCGCACGGTCTGCCCACGCGGCCAGTTCGGCGCGCAGCGGCGAGTCGGCGGCGGCGCCGGGCCGGGCGAGGGAGCGCCGTACGAAGGTGCCGAGGCCGGGCCGCGGCTCGACCAGGCCCTCCCGCTCCAGTTCGCGGTAGGCCTTCAGGACGGTGTTGGGGTTGATCGCGGTGGCCGCGACGACCTCCTTGGCCGTGGGCAGCCGGTCCCCCGGCTGCAGCAGACCCAGGCGGAGCGCCTGCTTGGTCTGCTGGACGATCTGCAGATAGGTGGCGATGCCGCTGCGGCGGTCGATGCGGTACTCCATCAGCCACCACCACCCTTTCACTAATCAGTTAGTGGAATGATGGTGTGACGGTCCCCGGGCAAAGTCAAGACGAGCAGGTGGCGGCAGGTGCGTAAAACCACACGGCGCCCGCCCCCGGTCGGGAAGGGGGCGGGCGCCGTGCGCCGGTCCGTACGCCGTTGTACGGGCGGAGTCCAGGTGGTGCCTGGAGGTGCGGAAGAGGTGTGGAAGGGGTCAGACGGCCAGTGCGCGGTCCGTCGGGCGGATCGGGGCGGGCAGGGCGCTGGTCCCGGCCAGGAAGCGGTCCACTCCGCGGGCGGCCGAGCGGCCCTCGGCGATGGCCCAGACGATCAGCGACTGGCCGCGGCCCGCGTCGCCGGCCACGAAGACGCCGTCCACGTTGGTGGCGAAGTCCGCGTCGCGGGCGATGTTGCCGCGGGCGTCCAGCTCCAGGCCGAACTGCTGGACCAGGCCGTTCTCCTGGTCCGTGCCGGTGAAGCCCATGGCCAGGGTGACCAGCTGGGCCGGGATCTTCCGCTCAGTGCCCGGCTTCTGCTCCAGCTTGCCGCCCTTGAACTCCACCTCGATCAGGTGGAGCCACTGCACATTGCCGTCCTCATCGCCCTCGAAGTGGGTGGTGGAGACGGAGTAGACCCGCTCACCGCCCTCCTCGTGCGCGGAGGTGACCTTGTAGAGCATCGGGAAGGTCGGCCAGGGATGCGCCGCGGAGCGCTCGTCGCCCGGCCGCGGCATGATCTCCAGCTGGGTGACCGAGGCGGCGCCCTGGCGGTGGGCGGTGCCGACGCAGTCCGCGCCGGTGTCGCCGCCGCCGATCACCACGACGTGCTTGCCCTCGGCGCTGATCGGGGTGGTGACGTAGTCGCCCTCCTGCACCTTGTTGGCCAGCGGCAGGTACTCCATGGCCTGGTACACGCCCGTGAGCTCGCGCCCGGGCACCGGCAGGTCGCGGGCGGTGGTGGCGCCGGCCGCGATGACCACGGCGTCGTAGCGCTTGCGCAGCTTGGCGGCGTCGATGTCGCGGCCGATCTCCACACCGGTGCGGAACTTGGTGCCCTCCGCGCGCATCTGCTCGATCCGCCGGTTGATGTGGCGCTTTTCCATCTTGAACTCGGGGATGCCGTAGCGCAGCAGCCCGCCGATGCGGTCGGCGCGCTCGTACACCGCGACCGTGTGGCCGGCCCGGGTCAGCTGCTGGGCGGCGGCCAGGCCGGCCGGCCCGGAGCCGATGACGGCGACGGTCTTGCCGGACAGCCGCTCGGGCGGCTGCGGGGTGACGTCGCCCGTCTCCCAGGCCTTGTCGATGATGGAGACCTCGACGTTCTTGATGGTCACGGCGGGCTGGTTGATGCCCAGCACACACGCGGCCTCGCACGGGGCGGGGCACAGCCGCCCGGTGAACTCCGGGAAGTTGTTGGTCGCGTGCAGCCGCTCGCTGGCCTCCCGCCAGTCCTCGCGGTAGGCGTAGTCGTTCCACTCGGGGATCAGGTTTCCGAGCGGACAGCCGTTGTGGCAGAACGGGATGCCGCAGTCCATGCAGCGGCCGGCCTGCTTGCTGATGATCGGCAGCAGCGAACCAGGGACGTAGACCTCGTTCCAGTCCTGGACGCGCTCGCCCACCGGACGGGTCTTGGCGACCTCGCGGTCCGTGCTCAGAAAGCCCTTGGGATCAGCCATTGGTCGCCGCCTCCATCATCTTCTCGGTGGTCTCGGACTCGGAGAGCCCGGCTCGCTCGGCGGCGTCCTTGGCGGCGAGCACTGCCTTGTACGTGGTGGGGATGATCTTGCTGAAGCGAGGGAGGGCGGCGTCCCAGTCGGCGAGCAGGGCGCCCGCGACGGTGGAGCCGGTCTCCTCGTGGTGGCGGCGCACCACGTCGTGCAGCCACTGCTGGTCGGCCGTATCGAGCGCTTCGACGGACTCGATGTTGCCGGCGTTGACGTTGTCCCGGTCCAGGTCGACGACGTAGGCGATGCCACCGGACATGCCCGCCGCGAAGTTGCGGCCGGTCGGGCCGAGCACCACGGCCCGGCCGCCCGTCATGTACTCGCAGCCGTGGTCGCCCACGCCCTCGGAGACGACGGTCGCGCCCGAGTTACGGACGCAGAACCGCTCGCCGACGCTGCCGCGCAGGAACATCTCGCCGCCGGTGGCGCCGTACGCGAGGGTGTTGCCCGCGATGGTCGAGTACTCGGTCAGGTGGTCGGCGCCGCGGTCCGGGCGGACGATCACCCGGCCGCCGGACAGGCCCTTGCCGACGTAGTCGTTGGCGTCGCCCTCCAGGCGCAGCGTGACGCCGTGCGGCAGGAACGCGCCGAACGACTGGCCGGCCGAGCCGGTGAAGGTGATGTCGATGGCGTCCTCGGGCAGACCCGCGCCGCCGAACTTCTTGGTCACCTCGTGGCCGAGCATGGTGCCCACGGTCCGGTTGATGTTGCGGATCGCGACCTGCGCGCGGACCGGCTGGGCCGCCTCGGCGCTCTCCGCGTTCAGCGCATCGGACGCGAGCTTGATCAGCTCGTTGTCCAGCGCCTTCTCCAGGCCGTGGTCCTGGCCCACCACCTGGTGGCGCACCGCGCCCTCGGGCAGGTCCGGGACGTGCAGCAGCGGGGCGAGGTCCAGGCCCTGCGCCTTCCAGTGCGCCACGGCGCGGGTGGTGTCCAGCAGCTCGGCGTGGCCGACGGCCTCGTCGAGGGTGCGGAAGCCCAGCTCGGCCAGGAGCTCGCGGACCTCCTCGGCGATGAACTCGAAGAAGTTCACCACGAACTCCGGCTTGCCGCTGAACCGCTCGCGCAGCACCGGGTTCTGGGTGGCGATGCCGACCGGGCAGGTGTCCAGGTGGCATACGCGCATCATCACGCAGCCGGAGACCACCAGCGGGGCGGTCGCGAAGCCGAACTCCTCGGCGCCGAGCAGCGCGGCGATCACGACATCGCGGCCGGTCTTGAGCTGGCCGTCGGTCTGCACCACGATGCGGTCGCGCAGGCCGTTGAGCAGCAGCGTCTGCTGGGTCTCGGCCAGGCCGAGCTCCCAGGGGCCGCCCGCGTGCTTGAGCGAGGTGAGCGGGGAGGCGCCGGTGCCGCCGTCGTGGCCGGAGATCAGCACCACATCGGCGTGGGCCTTGCTGACGCCCGCGGCCACGGTGCCGACGCCGACCTCGGAGACCAGCTTGACGTGAATGCGCGCCTTCGGGTTGGCGTTCTTCAGGTCGTGGATCAGCTGGGCGAGGTCTTCGATGGAGTAGATGTCGTGGTGCGGCGGCGGGGAGATCAGGCCGACGCCCGGGGTGGAGTGCCGGGTCCTGGCGACCCACGGGTAGACCTTGTGCCCGGGCAGCTGGCCGCCCTCGCCGGGCTTGGCGCCCTGGGCCATCTTGATCTGGATGTCGTCGGAGTTGACCAGGTACTCGCTGGTGACGCCGAAGCGGCCGGAGGCCACCTGCTTGATCGCCGAGCGGCGTGCCGGGTCGTACAGCCGCTCCGGGTCCTCGCCGCCCTCGCCGGTGTTGGACTTGGCGCCCAGCTGGTTCATGGCGATCGCCAGGTTCTCGTGCGCCTCCTTGGAGATGGAGCCGTACGACATGGCGCCGGTGGAGAAGCGCTTGACGATCTCGCTGACGGGCTCGACCTCCTCGATCGGGATCGAGGTCCGCCCGCTCTTGAAGGCGAACAGGCCGCGCAGCGTCATCAGCCGCTCGGACTGCCCGTTCACCCGCTCGGTGTACTTCTTGAAGATGTCGTAGCGGCGGGAGCGGGTGGAGTGCTGCAGCCGGAAGACCGTCTCGGGGTCGAACAGATGCGGCTCGCCCTCGCGACGCCACTGGTACTCGCCGCCGATCTCCAGCGCCCGGTGAGCGGAGGGGATACCGGAGACGGGGTACGCCTTGACGTGCCGCGCGGCGACCTCCTGGGCGATGACATCCAGGCCCGCGCCGCCGATCTTGGTGGCGGTGCCGCGGAAGTAGGTCTCCACGAAGGACTCGTCCAGGCCGACGGCCTCGAAGACCTGCGCACCGCGGTAGGAGGCCACGGTGGAGATGCCCATCTTGGACATCACCTTCAGCACACCCTTGCCCAGCGCCTTGATCAGGTTGCGGATCGCGGTCTCGGCCTCGACGCCCGGCAGGAACGTCCCGGCGCGGACCAGGTCCTCGACCGACTCCATCGCCAGGTACGGGTTGACGGCCGCGGCGCCGTAGCCGATCAGCAGCGCGACATGGTGCACCTCGCGGACGTCGCCCGCCTCGATCAGCAGCCCCACCTGGGTGCGCTGCTTGGTGCCGATGAGGTGGTGGTGGACGGTGGAGGTGAGCAGCAGGGAGGGGATCGGGGCGTGCTCGGCGTCCGAGTGGCGGTCGGAGAGCACGATCAGCCGGGCGCCGTCCTCGATGGCGGCGTCGGCCTCGGCGCAGATCTCCGCCAGCCGCGCGGCAAGGGCCTCGCCGCCCCCGCCGACCCGGTACAGGCCCGAGAGGGTCGCGGCCTTCAGGCCCGGCATGTCGCCGTCGGCGTTGATGTGGATGAGCTTGGCCAGCTCATCGTTGTCGATCACCGGGAAGGGCAGGGTGACGCTGCGGCAGGCGGCCGGGGTCGGCTCCAGCAGATTGCCCTGCGGGCCCAGCGAGGAGATCAGCGAGGTGACCAGCTCCTCGCGGATGGCGTCCAGCGGCGGGTTGGTGACCTGCGCGAACAGCTGGGTGAAGTAGTCGAACAGCAGCCGGGGGCGCTCGGAGAGGGCGGCGATCGGGGAGTCGGTGCCCATCGAGCCGATCGGCTCGGCGCCGGTCTTGGCCATCGGGGCCAGGATGACGCGCAGCTCCTCCTCGGTGTAGCCGAAGGTCTGCTGACGGCGGGTGACCGAGGCGTGGGTGTGCACGATGTGCTCGCGCTCGGGCAGATCGGCCAGGTCGATCAGGCCGGCTTCCAGCCAGTCGCCGTACGGCTGCTCGGCGGCGAGCGTGGCCTTGATCTCGTCGTCCTCGATGATGCGGTGCTCGGCGGTGTCGACCAGGAACATCCGGCCGGGCTGCAGCCGTCCCTTGCGCACCACCTTGGCCGGGTCGATGTCCAGCACGCCGACCTCGGAGGCCAGCACGACCAGGCCGTCGTCGGTGACCCAGTAGCGCCCGGGCCGCAGACCGTTGCGGTCCAGGACCGCGCCGACCTGAGTGCCGTCGGTGAAGGTGACGCAGGCCGGGCCGTCCCAGGGCTCCATCAGCGTGGAGTGGTACTGGTAGAAGGCGCGCCGCGCCGGGTCCATGGAGGGGTGGTTCTCCCACGCCTCGGGGACCATCATCAGCACGCTGTGCGGCAGCGAGCGGCCACCGAGGTGCAGCAGCTCCAGGACCTCGTCGAAGGTCGCGGAGTCGGAGGCGTCGGGGGTGCAGATCGGGAAGATCCGCTCCAGCTTCTTGTCTCCGAACAGGTCGCTGACCAGCTGCGACTCCCGGGCGCGCATCCAGTTGCGGTTGCCCTTGACCGTGTTGATCTCGCCGTTGTGGGCGACGAAGCGGTACGGGTGGGCCAGCGGCCAGCTCGGGAAGGTGTTGGTGGAGAACCGCGAGTGGACCAGCGCGATGGCGGTGGCGAAGCGGCGGTCGGACAGGTCGGGGAAGAACGGCTCCAGCTGGCCGGTGGTCAGCATCCCCTTGTAGACCAGGGTGCGCGAGGACAGCGACGGGAAGTAGACCCCGGCCTCCCGCTCGGCGCGCTTGCGCAGCACAAACGCCTTGCGGTCGAGGGCGAGCCCGCTGCTGGCGCCGTCGGTGACGAAGAGCTGGGCGAAGGCGGGCATGACGGAGCGGGCGGCCTCGCCGAGCAGGTCGGGGGCGACCGGGACCTCGCGCCAGCCGAGGACGGTCAGACCCTCCTCGGCGGCGATCCGCTCGATGTGGTCGGCGGCGTCGGCCTCGCCGTCCGGGAGGAACGCGATGCCCACGGCGTACGAGCCGGCCTCGGGCAGCTCGAACCCGCTGACACTCGTCCGGAGGAACGCGTCCGGAACCTGGACGAGGATGCCCGCGCCGTCACCGGACCGGGGATCGGCACCGGTGGCTCCACGGTGCTCAAGGTTGCGCAGCACGGTCAGAGCCTGCTCCACGAGCTCATGGCTGGCCTCGCCGGTGAGGGTCGCCACGAAGCCGACGCCACAGGCGTCGTGCTCATCGCGCGGGTCGTACATCCCCTGTCGGGCGGGGTGGGACGCGGAACGCATCGGCTCTCCCGTCGTCGTCTACGGCATTTGGGTGTGCCGAGGGACGACGCTGGCCCTCCGCCAAGAAATTTTCGTGCAGGTTACATGATGGGTCGCTTCTCGGGAAGTGGATAGCGCGTTCCATCATGCGGACACCGGACACGAAGGGTGAAGTAAGGCAAGGGGGGATCAAAGGATCGCCCCGCCGAAGCGCGAAGCGGGCGACGCTGCCCACGGCGCTACGGCGTTATGCCCGTCGGTAAACGGATTGAAACCGTCAAGTAACGGCGTAATCTTGCGGCTCGCCGTATGGTAAATCAACCCACGGCCGTGCCAAAGAGTATGCCCAAGGCATATGTCACACCGGCCGCCGCGCCACCCAGCGCCAGCTGCCGCAGCCCGCTGAACCACCAGCTGCGAGCGGTCACCCGCGCCACCACCGCACCGCACGCGAACAGCCCGATCATCGCCAGCGCCACGGCCGGCCACAGCGCCGTCGCCCCCAGCAGATACGGCAGCACCGGCAGCAGCGCGCCCAGCGCGAACGAGCCGAACGAGGACACCGCCGCCACCAGCGGCGACGGCAGATCGTCCGGGTCGATGCCCAGCTCCTCGCGGGCGTGTATCTCCAGCGCCTGCTCGGGGTCCTTCGACAGCTGCTCGGCCACCTGACGTGCCAGCTGGGGCTCCACGCCCCGCGACTCGTACAGCGCCGCCAGCTCCTCCAGCTCGTCCACGGGATGCTTGCGCAGCTCGCGCCGCTCCACCTCCAGCTCGGCCTCCACCAGCTCACGCTGGGAGGCCACGGAGGTGTACTCCCCGGCCGCCATCGAGAACGCGCCGGCGGCAAGACCCGCCAGCCCGGTGATCACGATCGTCTGGCGGTCCACGGCGCCGCCCGCGACACCGGTCATCAGCGCGAGGTTGGAGACCAGACCGTCCATCGCACCGAATACGGCCGGGCGCAGCCAGCCGCCGTTCACATCGCGGTGGGTGTGGTTGTCACGGTGCGCGATGTGCGGAGGTTCGGTACTCGCGATGACAGACATGATGGATACTGCGCTCCCTTCAGGGGGTACGGGCGCGGCCGCCCTCAACCCAACAGTCCGAAGGTACGCACGAATTCCCTGCCGCCGCCAGCAAGGAAGGCCGAACTTACCTCGCTGACCTGCGGAAACGCAAAGGCCGCCGAACCCGTGCGGCTCCGGCGGCCTCTCGGTGACGCTCGCTACTTCGAGGCTTCGGCCTCCGGCTTCGACTCCGCCTCGGCTCCGGTCTTGCCCTCGGTCTTGGACTCCGCCTTGGCCTCGGTCTTGCTTTCGGTCTTGGCCTCCGCCTTGGCCCCGGTCTTGCTTTCGGCCTCGGCCTCAGCCTCGCCGCCGCCCTCACGGCCCGGCTCGCCGCCCTCGGCCTTGGCCTGCTCCGCCCCGGCCACCGCGGCGGGCTCCACGATCTCCTCCCGCCCGGGGGCCTTCTTCGCGGAGATCACGAAGTAGGCCACCGCCGCCAGGAAGACGACGATCGCCGTCCAGTTGTTCAGCCGCATGCCCAGCACATGGTGGGCGGTGTCCACTCGTAGGTACTCCACCCAGAAGCGGCCTACGGTGTACGCGGCGACGTACAGCGCGAACGCCCGGCCGTGTCCCAGCTTGAACCGCTTGTCCGCCCAGAGCACCAGCAGCGCCACGCCCACGCACCACAGCGACTCGTACAAGAACGTCGGCTGGTACGTACCGGCGACGCGCCCTATGTCGGGGTCGGCGTCGATCTTCAGCCCCCAGGGCAGATCGGTCTTCTTGCCGTACAGCTCCTGGTTGAACCAGTTGCCCCAACGGCCGATCGCCTGGGCGAAGGCGATCCCCGGCGCGATCGCGTCCGCATACGCCGGGAGCGGGATCCCCCGGCGCCGGCAGCCGATCCAGGCGCCGAGGGCGCCCATCGCGATCGCACCCCAGATCCCGAGGCCGCCCTCCCAGATCTTGAAGGCGTCCACCCAGTCGCGACCGTCGGTGAAGTACAGCTCATAGTCGGTGATGACGTGGTACAGCCGACCGCCGATCAGGCCGAAGGGCACCGCCCATACGGCGATATCGGCGACCGTGCCGACCTGGCCGCCCCGTTTGACCCAACGTCGGCCGCCGAGCCAGACCGCCACGAAGACACCGAGGATGATGCAGAAGGCATAGCCGCGCAGCGGGATCGGGCCGAGGTAGATCACGCCGGACGACGGGCTGGGAATGTATGCGAGGTTCATGTCGGAGTCGACGCTACCGTGCCGGGCGGTCAATACGGCAACCCACCCGGCGCAACGGCTCCGTAACGAGCACGGGTCCCTAGCCCTTCCCGGTGACCATCCGCTTGAGTTTCCGCGGACTCAGCGGCTTGTTCGGGTCCCCGTAGATCGCCTTCCCGTCCAGCAGAACGGTCGGCGTCATGCTGTACCCCGAGCGGGTGAAGACGCTGTTGGACTTCCGCACCCACCCGTCGTGCTTGCCCTCCTCGACGCATCTGCGGAACGTCTCGGTGTCCAGCCCCGGAACCTTGCCCGCCAGCTTGATCAGCTTCGACTTGTCCGCGTACGAGTCCTTGGTCTCCGACGGCTGGTTCTTGTAGAGCACATCGTGGTACGCCACATACTTCCCGGCGTCCTGCGCGCAGCCCGCCGCGTTCGCCGCGTACAGCGAGCCGGTGCCGCCCATATTGCCGTCGATGATCGTCACCAGGTGGTAGCGGACCTTCATCCGGCCCTTGTCCTGCAACTGGTGCACGGTCTTGCGGAAGACGTCCTCGAACTGCTTGCAGCCCGGGCAGCGGAAGTCCTCGTACACGGTCAGCGTCTTCTGCGCGCCCGCCTTCCCGGTCGGGATCACCGTGCCGGTCGCACCCCGGGGGGCCACCGCCCGGCTGCCGGACTTCCCCGAGTCCCCGCCGCTCTTCGAGGCGACCATGCCCACCCCCGCGGCCACCCCCAGCACGGCCACCACCGCCCCGGCCACGCCCAGGCCACGCCTGCGCTTGGCGCGGACCCGGTCCTTCTCTCGCTGTTCCCGCAGCCGCTCCCGGGCGCTGCGCTTCCCCTCACGGTTTTTCTCGCTCACGCCCACGACAACGAGGCGGAGGAGCCCCACTGAACCCCTCCGCCCCGTATTCGCTCTATCGAGGGACCCCTACCGGGGGACGCGGACGCCCTCCGCCAGCTCACCCGCCAGGTCCCGGACGGCCGTGAGCCCCGTCTCCAGGTCCTCGGCGTCCATCAGCCGCCGCACGAACGCCGTCCCGACGATCACGCCGTCCGCGTACTCGGCCACCTCGGCGGCCTGCCGGCCATTGGACACCCCGAGCCCCACGCACACCGGCAGCGAGGTCGTCGCACGGGTGCGCGCCACCAGCCCCCGCGCCCCCTCCCCCACCGAGTCGCGAGTGCCGGTCACGCCCATGATCGAGGCCGCGTACACAAAGCCGCTGCCCGCCGCGGTGATCTTCGCCAGCCGCTCGTCACTGCTGCTCTGGGCCACCACGAAGACCGTGGCCAGCCCATGCTGCTCGGCGGCCTTCCGCCAGGCCTCCGACTCCTGGACCGGCAGATCGGGCAGGATGCAGCCCGCCCCGCCCACCGCGGCCAGATCGGCGGCGAACCGCTCGACGCCGTACCGGTCCACCGGATTCCAGTACGTCATGATCAGGACGGGCGCCCCCGTCGCCGCATGCACCTCGCCGACCGTACGGATCACATCGCGGATGCGAACACCGCCCCGCAGCGCGATGTCGTCGGCGGTCTGGATGACGGGGCCGTCCAGCACCGGATCGCTGTACGGCAGGCCGACCTCGATCACATCGCAGCCGCCCTCGACCATCGCCGTCATCGCCCGCACGCCGTCGTCGACGGTCGGATAACCGGCCGGCCAGTAGCCGATGAGCGCGGCGCGCCCCTCCTCCTTGGCCTTCGCCAGCACGGACCCCAGCAGCTCTGCGCTCATCACTTCTCTCCCTCGTAGAGCCCGAAATACCGCGCGGCCGTGTCCATGTCCTTGTCGCCCCGGCCCGACAGATTGACCAGCACCAGCCCGTCGCCGCCCAGCTCACGCCCGAGCTCCAGCGCCCCCGCCAGGGCGTGCGCGCTCTCGATCGCCGGGATGATCCCCTCGGTCCGCGACAGCAGCCGCAGCGCCTGCATCGCGGCGTCATCGGTGACCGCCCGGTACTCGGCCCGCCCCGTGTCCTTCAGATACGCGTGCTCCGGGCCGACCCCCGGATAGTCCAGCCCGGCCGAGATCGAGTACGGCTCCAGGATCTGCCCGTCCTCGTCCTGCAGCACATACGACCGGGAGCCGTGCAGAATCCCCGGCTCCCCCTTGGTCAGCGTGGCCGCGTGCTCCCCCGTCTCCACGCCGTGCCCGGCCGGCTCGAAGCCGAACAGCCGCACCGACTCGTCCTTCAGGAAGGCGTGGAACAGCCCGATCGAGTTCGACCCGCCCCCCACACACGCCGCGACCGCGTCCGGCAGCCGCCCGACCCGCTCCAGGATCTGCCGCCGCGCCTCCACGCCGATCACCCGGTGGAAGTCGCGCACCAGCGCGGGGAACGGGTGCGGTCCGGCGGCGGTCCCGAACAGATAGTGCGTACGGTCCACGTTCGCCACCCAGTCGCGGAACGCCTCGTTGATCGCGTCCTTGAGCGTCCGGCTGCCCGTCTTCACGGAGACGACCTCGGCGCCCAGGATCCGCATCCGCGCGACGTTGAGCGCCTGGCGCTCGGTGTCGATCTCCCCCATGTAGATCACGCACTCGAGCCCGAACAGCGCACACGCGGTCGCCGTCGCCACGCCGTGCTGCCCCGCACCGGTCTCGGCGACCACCCGGGTCTTGCCCATGCGCTTGGCGAGCAGCGCCTGGCCCAGCACGTTGTTGATCTTGTGGGATCCGGTGTGGTTGAGATCCTCCCGCTTGAGAAAGATCCGCGCACCCCCCGCATGCTCCGCGAACCGCGGCACCTCGGTCAGGGCACTGGGCCGCCCCGAGTAGTTGACCAGCAGATCCTCGAGCTCGGCGGCGAACGACGGATCGCTCTTCACCTTGTCGTACTCAACGGCGACCTCATCCACCGCGGCGACCAGCGCCTCGGGGATGAACTTGCCGCCGAAGGCGCCGAAATACCCCTCGGCGGTGGGGATACGACCCTCCGGGTCCGGAACAAAGAAGTCAGACGGCATCTGACGTACTCCTCAGTCGGGGCGGATGCCCCACAGCTCATAACGGACAAATAACCACGATGATCGCTGCGCGACGGTGCCACGCGCGGGAGGGTGCGGGGGGCTTCCCCCTACCCCACCCCTGCCCGAGCTGTGGGCGCCGGGCGCTTCGCCCCCAGACCCCAGCGATCGCTGGGGCGGGTGGCTCGGGGCTGCGGGGCCGCCGACGGTGAGATGCGCCGCGGGCTTCGCCTTCAGACCCCAGCGGTGGCCGGGAGCCGGGTGGCGTCGGTCAGGGCGCTGCCGGGGGTGACATGAGACGTCGCCCCGCCCCGGACACCCCTTCCGGCACCGGACCGGCCTCGGACACCCCACCCCGCCCGGCCGACGAACCGGCCGATGGGATGGGGCGGTCCGCACCGCCCGGGCCCGAGTTCGGCCGGGAGGCCGACCTACCAGAAGGGAGCCGGGGCCGCCCCGCATCCGAGCCGCATCTGAAGCCAGACGCCACCCGAGGGGAAGCCGGAGCAACCAGCCCCACGCCCCAGCCGAACCCGAAACCGGACCCACCCGAGGGGGAAGCCAGAGACCACCAGCCCCGCACCCGGAACCAGGCCAGCCCCACGCCCCAAGCCGAACCCACCCGAGGGGAAGCCGCACGTCGGCTGCAGGAGGTGCGCCCAACCGGGCTGGAGCCGACCCCTTGTGGGGGAAGCCAGCGCCTACTCGGGTTGGGCCCGAGCCAATGGGACGAAGCGCGCCCGCCTGCCCTCGACCGGGTCGGGACGACCCGCCCGAGAACCGGAGAAGAGAGGCGAAGCCCACCCGCACCGCAACCGCGACGGGCCCGGGCCGGGGTCACCGGTCGGGAGTCGCCGACGAGGCGGGAGGGGGTGGGGGTGCAGGGGTGGCGCCCTGGACGCTTACGCATATTTGTGGCGCCAAGTTCCGAGCGACCCTACGTTTCGGGCCATCGGCGCCGTAAATATGCGGTCCAGGGTGACAGCCCCGGAGGCCACGCCCCCGGCACCCACCACAAACGCTCAGCGCACCGCGCGCAACCTCAACGCAGCGAGCGACCCACGCCATCGGCGCCCGTTGACCTGCCCCGGCTCGCATCCGATGTGGTAGCGCACCCGCCGCCCCCGCACCCGCCTCGCGGGCGCGCGGCAGCCACGGGGGCGGCACCCCCGGGCCAGGCGCGCGTACGTGTCCATGGCGGCCTCAGTCCCGCCCGTGCCGCAGCGCCGGGTGCGCGCCCGCCGCGACCAGGTCCGCGACCGCGCCCTTCGGGTCGCGGCCGGTGACCAGGGACTCGCCCACGAGCACGGCGTCCGCGCCGTCGTTCGCGTAGGCGATCAGATCGTGGGGGCCGCGCACACCCGACTCCGCGATCTTCACGATGTGGTCCGGGATCTCGGGCGCGACGCGCGCGAAGTTCCCGCGGTCCACCTCGAGCGTCTTCAGGTTCCGCGCGTTGATGCCGATCACCCGCGCCCCCGCGTCGACCGCCCGCGCGGCCTCCTCCTCGTCGTGCACCTCGACCAGCGGCGTCAGCCCGATCGATTCGGCACGCTCGATGAGCGAGACCAGCGCCTCCTGGTCCAGCGCGGCGACGATGAGCAGGGCGACATCCGCGCCGTACGCCCGCGCCTCCCACAGCTGGTACGAGGTGACGATGAAGTCCTTGCGCAGCACCGGGATGTCGACCTTGGCCCGCACGGCCTCCAGGTCGGCCAGCGACCCGCCGAACCGGCGCTGCTCCGTGAGGACACTGATGACCGCGGCGCCGCCCGCCTCATAGTCGGCGGCGAGCCCAGCCGGGTCGGCGATCGCGGCGAGCGCGCCCTTGGAGGGGCTGGACCGCTTGACTTCGCAGATCACCTTGACGCTGTCGCCCTTGAGCGCGGCGGCGCCGTCCTTGGCCTGGGGTGCCTTGGCGGCCCGCTCCTTGAGCTCGTCGAGGGTGACGCGCGCCTGCCGCTCCGCGAGGTCGGCACGGACTCCGTCGATGATCTCGTCGAGCACACTCACGCGAGCGGCCCCCTTCCGGACGGGGATGGAGCTTCTGATCACTACTGGCGCAGCGGGCGTCCTCTGGGGGACGAGCACTTCACCAGGCACTGCGATGGTATCTGGCGGAGAACCGAGGTCTCGCATCCGGTTGACGCGGACCTGCGCAATCCGCCGCCGTGAACCCGATACGGAACCAACGGGTACCCCCATCAAATCAACGGTCACGGCGTGAGGAAACTTCCGAAGGGGAAGTTCCGGATAACCGTGAAACCGAGAACCACCCCGCCGAGCACCCACCCGTGTACGGCCCGCAGCGGGACCACCGGCCCCGCCACCCCCACCGTCCGCCGCCCCCGTACGCACGCCACGAACCACCGCAGCCACACCACGGCGAACCCGAGGTAGCCGAGGACGGCGAGCGCATTGGCCCCGAGCGCGGTGAACGGTTCGCCGTGAGCGATCGCGTACGCGCTGCGCAGCCCGCCGCAGCCGGGGCAGTACACGCCGGTGAGCCTCAGCAGCGGGCAGGCGGGGTAGTGGCCCGGCTCGTTGGGGTCGACGAGCCCGACGAAGGCGAAGGCGGCCACGACCGCCGCGAGCGCGCCCACAGGAGCGCCCAGCCGACGCACCAGCCCGACCCCACGGCCGCTGACCCCGCGGCCACCGGCCCCACAGTCGCCGGCCCCACGACCGTCCCCCGGAACGTCCGTCGGCGCAGGTGTTTCCTCGGTCACATCGCCGAGTCTCCCCGCGGATACACGAAGGCGCAGCTCAGGGTCCGCGCATCTGCCTCCGTACGGCGCTACGACCGTACGGCCGTAACGCCCGGACCCCGCGCCGCACCTCGAAACAGACCTGCCGGGTCGCCCCCGACCCGGCCTCGGCCTACTGCTGGGTCTGCGCCTGCGGCTGGGCCGCCCGCTGCGCCTGGGGCTGCCGCTTCGGCGTCATGCCGAGACCGGCCGCGCGCATCGCCAGGCCGACGACGCCGCCGAGGGCCACCACGACCATGCCCGCCCAGAAGCCGATCGGGTTGGCCAGCACGACAAACGCACCGGCGACACAGAAGCCGATGAAGGCGATGGTGACGCCGGTCCAGGCGGCCGGGGTGTGTCCGTGGTTGTTACCCGCCATGAATACTCCTCGTTGCTCTACTGCCCCCGGGTTCCGGGCGCGCGGGGCGAACGCTCCCACGTCATTGTCCCCGACGCGCGCAAATGTCTTGAGCGGGGGGTCCTAACCGCTCAGGCCTCGCGGCCCGCCGACCGCTCCGTCGGATCCTCGCCCCGGTCAAGCGCCTTCCACAGGTCCTCGGGCCGCTCCGGATCCCCCGCGGCCCCACCGCGCCGCGCCCGCGCGGCCGGGCCGCGGCTCCCCTTGCCGTCTCCCGCCCGCTCGTACCGGCCGGACATGGCGGGCCAGTGGCGGCCGTAGCCCAGCGCGAGCACCCCGGCGAGCAGCAGCAGGAGCCCGCCCACCATGGCGACCCAGGGCCACGGGGTGTACGCGACGTCGTGGATGGCGCTGTCGGCCAGGCCGGTCGCCTGGGACGCCTTCTCCTCGAGCGCCGCCTTGTCGGACGCGCCGAGCACCGCGCTGACCACGATGCCCGCCCCGCTGAGGGCCAGCAGTCCGGAGACGACCCAGCGCCCGACGCGGTTGACGGCGAACACCGCGACGAGCGCGGCGAGGCCGACGACCGCCAGCGCTCCGGGCAGCCCGGTGATGTCGTCACCGTTGGCATGCTGCGGCAGGGTGCCCTTGGCGACCGCCGCCGTGCCCTTGGCCCAGGTGCGGCTGGTGGCCAGCAGCACGAGCGCGGCGCCGAGCGCGCCGGACAGCAGGGCGACGCCGAGGCTGCGTCTACGGCCGCGCGCGGCTGAGGCGGTGGGCTCGTGATGGGCCCGGGGCTGGGGTACGGCTGCTGCACTCACGCGTACCACTATCCCCCACGGGTCGGACAGCCCCGCCGCGGGGATACGGTTTGCCTGATTCGACGCCGAAAACCCGGAACGTTATGCGACACCGGACCTTCGAAACGTCAGCCGACACCGGACACCGAGCACGTCAGCCGGCACCGAGCACCCGAAACGTTCAGCCCCGCTCCAGCCGCCCCGCCGTGTGCACGGCCCGCAGCACCGCCGCCGCCTTGTTCCGGCACTCCGCGTCCTCCGCCACCGGATCGGAGTCGGCGACGATGCCCGCGCCGGCCTGGACGTACGCCGTCCCGTCCCGCAGCAGCGCCGTACGGATGGCGATCGCGGTGTCGGAGTCGCCGGCGAAGTCGAGATACCCGACGCAGCCCCCGTACAGGCCGCGGCGGCTCGGCTCGAGTTCCTCGATGATCTGCATGGCGCGCGGCTTGGGGGCGCCGGAGAGGGTGCCGGCGGGGAAGCAGGCGGTGAGCACGTCGAAGGCCGTACGGCCCTCGGCGAGCCGGCCGGTCACGGTGGAGACGATGTGCATGACATGGCTGTAGCGCTCGATCGACATGAAGTCGACGACCTCGACGCTGCCGGGCTCGCAGACCCGGCCGAGGTCATTGCGGCCGAGGTCGACGAGCATCAGGTGCTCGGCACGCTCCTTGGGGTCGGCGAGGAGTTCGTCGCCGAGAGCGGCGTCCTCCTGCGGGGTGGCGCCGCGGGGGCGCGTACCGGCGATCGGGTGCACCATCGCCCGCCCGTCCTCGACCTTGACCAGCGCCTCCGGGCTGGAGCCCACGACATCGAACCCGTCGAAGCGGAAGAGGTACATATACGGGCTCGGGTTGGTGGCCCGCAGCACGCGGTAGACGTCCAGGGCGCTCGCCACGCAGGGCGTCTCGAACCGCTGGGAGGGCACGACCTGGAAAGCCTCGCCCGCGCGGATGCGCTCCTTGATGTCCTCCACGGCCGCCATGAAGTCCGGCCCGCCCCACAGTGCGGTGTACTCGGGGAGCTCGGAGGCCGGCAGGGCGGTGGGGTCCGTGGGGACGGGGCGGGCCAGGTCGGCGGCCATCGCGTCGAGCCGTGCCACGGCGTCCGCGTACGCCTCGTCGACGCCCGTGGCGAGATCGTTGTGGTTGATCGCGTTGGCGATCAGCAGGACCGTGCCGTCCCAGTGGTCGAGCACGGCGAGATCCGAGGTGAGCAGCATGGTCAGCTCGGGCAGCCGCAGATCGTCCCGGCCGCTCTCGCCGATCTTCTCCAGGCGGCGCACGATGTCGTAGCCGAGGTAGCCGACCATGCCGCCGGTGAACGGCGGCAGATGGACAAGACCCCCGAGGTCGCGGGGCGTGTGCAGGGTCTCGATGGTCGCGCGCAGCGCCTGCAGCGGATCGCCCTCGGTGGGGACGCCGACGGGCGGGGTGCCCAGCCAGTGCGCCTGGCCGTCACGCTCGGTGAGGGTGGCGGCGCTGCGTACGCCGATGAAGGAGTAGCGGGACCAGGACCGGCCGTTCTCGGCGGACTCCAGGAGGAAGGTGCCGGGGCGCTCGGCGGCGAGCTTGCGGTACAGGCCGACCGGGGTGTCGCCGTCCGCGAGCAGCCGCCGGGTGACGGGGATGACGCGGCGGTCGGCCGCCAGCTTGCGGAAGGTCTCGAGGTCCATCGTGTGCGCACCCTGGGTCATGGCTGGCGAGCCTACTGGCCGAGCGGCAGGACGTCGGAATCGAAGCAGGTGCGGTCGCCGGTGTGGCAGGCCGCGCCGACCTGGTCGACCTTGACCAGGACGGTGTCGGCGTCGCAGTCGAGGGCCACGGACTTGACCAGCTGTATGTGGCCGGAGGTGTCGCCCTTGACCCAGTACTCCTGGCGGCTGCGGCTCCAGTAGGTGGCCCGGCCAGTGGTGAGGGTGCGGTGCAGCGCCTCGTCGTCCATCCAGCCGAGCATCAGCACCTCGCCGGTGTCGTACTGCTGGGCGATGGCGGGGACGAGGCCGTCGGCGTTGCGCTTGAGGCGGGCGGCGAGGGCCGGGTCGAGGGCGGAGGGGCGGTCGGAGCCGGTCATGCGACCATTCTGCACTCCCCACGCCGGGGACTGATTCCGCACTCCCCGAGGCGGGGGCCAGGGGTGGGGCCGAAGTCGGGTCCGCCGCGGAGCCCGATGACTCGGTTGTCGGTGGGATGGGGCATGCTTCGGGCATGACGTTTCCGCCGTCGCCGAACGACTCCAACCGGTCTGGAAACGGCGGGGGGTTCGGGCCGCCGCCGGAGCAAGGTTTCGGGCCGCCGCCCGAACAGAGCCAGGGACAGGGCTTCGGGCCGCCTCCGGAGCAGGGCTTCGGGCCGCCCGCGCAGCCCGGCCTGCCCGCACCGCAGGGCCAGCTGCCGCCGTCGGGCGGCTTCGGACCGCCCGCCGGTGCACTGCCTCCCGGCGCACCGGCTGCCGGTCCGCTGCCCTCCGGTCCGCTGCCCTCCGGGTCGCTTCCGCCGGGCGCGCTCCCGCCCGGCGCCTTTGCCCCCGGCCCGCTGCCGTCCCCGCCGCCGCGCCCTGGTTCGGGCGGGGGCAGGACCGCGGCGATAGCCATTGCCGCGGTGGTGGCGGGCGCGCTGGTCATCGGCGGGATTCTCATCGGCACGCGCGACGACGGCGACAAGAGCGAGGCATCCGGCAAGGAGACGGCACCCGCGTCGGCCGACGCGAAGTCGTCGGACTCCCCCTCGGCCTCGGCTTCCCCGTCGGACTCCGCCTCCCCCTCCGAGGGAGCGTCCGGCTCGGCGGACCCCGGACAGGGCGCGCCGCTGGGCGGCGGCAGCGACGCCTCCGACGGCGGTACGTCCCCCTCGGCCTCCGAGCCGGGGGACCCCGGCGATCTGGTGCCGTATGCGGTGCTCAAGCCCGGCGAGTGCTTCGACCACCCCGCGCTCGACAGCAGCGTGACGAAGATCGAGAAGCGGGCGTGCAGCGGTCCGCACGACGGTGAGGTGGTCGCCAACGAGACGCTGACCGGGGACTTCTCCACCGAGAAGGCCATTCAGGACAAGGCGCTCTCGCTGTGCGAGACGGATGCCAAGAAGCGGCTGAAGTCCATACCGAACGACGGCCGGATGTATTACTACTACGCGCTCTATCCGGCGCTGGCCACCTATCGGATCCGGGGCGAGGACCAGGTCTCCTGCGCGCTGACGCTCAGCTCGGGCCCGGGTGGCAAGAAGCTGACCAAGCCGCTTCCAGGGTGACGGGGCGCCGGACTGACGGGACGCAAGGGGGGGCGTGGCCCAGGGGTGACGGCCCGGCGCCGGTGGCGGGGGCCGGACGGCGGTCGTAGGGTGGGCGGTATGTCCACTCACGCGAGGCGCGAACGGCTGCTGCTGGCCGACCTGTTGGAGACCGCCGGCTCCGATGCCCCGACGCTGTGCGAGGGCTGGACCACCCATGACCTGGCCGCCCATCTGGTGGTCCGCGAGCGCCGCGCGGACGCGGCCGCCGGTCTGCTGCTCAAGCCGCTGGCCGGGCGGCTGGACCGGGTCCAGGCGGAGTTCGCCGCGAAGCCGTACGGGGAGCTGGTCCAGCTCTTCCGCGAGGGTCCGCCGCGGATGTCGCCGTTCGCCGTCAAGCAGGTGGACGAGGCGGCCAACACCATCGAGTTCTACGTCCATGCCGAGGACGTCCGCCGGGCCCAGCCCGACTGGCAGCCGCGCGAGATCGACCCGGTCTTCGCCGACGCGCTGTGGTCCCGGATCGAGCGGATCGCCAAGACGGTCGGCCGCAAGTCCCCGGTCGGCCTGGTGCTGCGCCGCCCGGACGGCCGTACGGCGGTGGCGCACCGCGGCACCCCGGTGGTCACGGTCACCGCGGGACCGGGCGAACTGGCGATGTTTCTGTTCGGCCGCCAGGACGCCGCCCGGGTCGGGTTGGAGGGCGACAAGGAGGCGGTGGCCAAGCTCCAGGCCGCCAAGCTCGGCATCTGAGCCGACGTCCTGACTCTGTGCCCTGGTGCTGTGCCCTGGTGCTGTGTCCTGACTCGGTGTCCTGACTCGGTGTCCAACCGAGCACCGGCGCACCGCCCCCTCACCGCATCAGCCCTTCACCTCACCCCGGCCATCACCACACCCGCGCCCGGTTCACGGCGGCCAGCACGGCGTGCACCGACGCGGTGAGCACGGAGGTGTCCTGACCCGCGCCCCACCGCGTGCTGTCACCGACGCGGCATTCGACATAGGCCATGGCGGGGCTGCCGGGCCCGGCGGCGGTCGCGTGCTCGGCGTAGTGGAGGATGTCGACGGCGATCCCGGCACCGGCCAGAGCGTCGGCGAAGGCGGACAGCGGCCCGTTGCCCATGCCCTCGTACACACGCTTGTCGTCGCCCGTGTGCAGCTCGCAGACGAAGCGGTGCCGGCCGGGGCCGGTCTCCTCGGTCGCCCATGACCCGAGGGTGACCGGGCCGCCGTCGTGACCGGGGACGAGATACGACGTACGGAACAGCTCCCACAGGTCCTCGGCCGCGGCCTCCCGGCCGCTGTCGTCGGTGGCGGCCTGCACGATGCGGGAGAAGTCGGCGCGCAGCCGCTTGGGCAGGTCCAGACCGTAGTGCGCCTGGAGCAGATGGGCGATGCCGCCCTTGCCCGACTGGCTGTTGACGCGGATCACGGCCTCGTAGCTGCGCCCCACGTCGGCCGGGTCGATCGGCAGATACGGCACCGCCCACGGCGCCTGCCCTTCCGGCACCCCGGACTCGGCGGCCCGCCGGGCGTGCTGGGCCAGCCCCTTGCTGATGGCGTCCTGGTGGGTGCCGGAGAAGGCCGTATAGACCAGCTCGCCGCCATAGGGGTGGCGCGGGTGGACCGGAAGCCGGTTGCAGTGCTCGACGGTGTCGCGGATCGCGTCGATATCGGAGAAGTCGATCATCGGGTCCACGCCCTGGGCGTAGAGGTTCAGGGCGAGCGTGACCAGGTCCACATTGCCCGTCCGCTCGCCGTTGCCGAACAGACAGCCCTCGACGCGCTGGGCGCCCGCCAGCACGGCCAGCTCCGCGCAGGCGACCCCGGTGCCCCGGTCGTTGTGCGGATGTACGGAGAGGACGACATCCGAGCGCCGCTCCAGGTGGCGGTGCATGTACTCGATCTGGTCGGCGTACACATTGGGGGTGGCGCACTCGACGGTGGCGGGCAGGTTGTGGATCACCGGCCGCTCGGGGCAGGCGTCCCACAGCTCCGTGAGGCCGTTGCAGACCTCCAGGACGAAGTCGGGTTCGGTGAGGTTGAAGACCTCCGGGGAGAACTGGAACCGGATGTTCTCGGGGCGCGCCTCGGCGAGCCGGGCCAGATGCCCGGCGGCGTCCCGGATCATCCCGTACACCTCGGCGCGGCCACGGCCCAGCACCACCTCGCGCCAGACGGGGGCGGTCGCGGTGTAGAGATGCACCACCGAGCGGGGCAGGCCCTCGATGGCGGCGTACGTCCGCTCGATCAGATCACGGCGGGCCGGGGTGAAGACCACCACGGTCACATCGGCGGGGACCGCGTCGCTCTCCGCGAGGTGGCGTACGAAGTCGAAGTCGGTCTGGCTCGCGGAGGGGTAGCCGACCTCGATCTCCTTGAAGCCCATCGCGACCAGGAGGTCGAACATCCGGCGCTTGCGCGGGGTGTCCATCGGCTCGGCCAGGGCCTGGTTGCCGTCGCGCAGATCCACCGGCACCCACAGCGGCGCCCGTTCGATCCGGCGGCCCGGCCAGGTGCGGTCGCCGGTCAGCGGCACCGCGACCCTGTCGTACACGGACCGGTAGCGGTGGTGCGGCATGGCGCTGGGGCGCTGCGGGTTCCAGGAGGGGGCGTCGGCGGGGAGGGGCCCGTGCGGGGTGCGGAGCGCCGGGGGCGCGGGGGTGTTGTGCCGGATGGGCTCGTCGTACTGAACAGCCATGAGGCCGGGATGTCCTTCGCTCGATCGGGGTCGACCGGCAAGCACGGCACTCCGCGGCGGGGTGCCGGTCCGGTCAGGCCCCGCCGCGGCAGCCGAGAAGAAGGAGTCCGCGCAGCGACATGCGGGATAGGCTAGCCATATGTCAGGTCCTCAGACAAGCTGAGAACCTGCGGAGTTGGCGACGACGAGGCGACGCCCCACGCCCCCAACTCTCCAGACGCTCCCTGAAAGGTGAACCGGATGCCGCTGGCCGCCCTCCGTCCCACGCCCCTGATCGATCAGGCGGCCGCGCGGCTGCGCGAGGAGATCACCGGAGGCCACTGGCCGGTCGGCACCCGGCTCCCCGGTGAGACCACCCTGGCCAAGACCCTGGGCGTGGGCCGCTCCACCGTGCGCGAGGCGGTCCGCGTCCTGGCGGGCGCGGGGCTGGTGCAGGCCCGTCAGGGCTCCGGCGTCTTCGTCATCGCCACCGAGCCCGCCGAGGACTGGCCCGCCCGGCTGCGCCGCGCGGCCGTCACCGACGTCTTCGAGGTGCGCATGCTGGTCGAGGTCCAGGCCGCCCGCCTGGCCGCGCTGCGCCGCACCGACGCCGACCTCACCACCCTGAACGCGGCCCTGGACGCCCGGAGCGCCGCCGCCGCGGGCGACGACGCCGCGTTCGTGGACGCGGACATCGCGCTGCACGCGGCGGTGGTCGGCGCCGCGCACAACCCCGTACTCACCGATCTGTTCGCCGAGTTCGTCCCCCGGCTGCGGCAGGCCCTGATCGACCTGGTGGACCTGCTCGCCCTGCGCACCGGGGCGACCGGGACGCCGAACCCGGGCGACGAGGCCCACACCGCCCTGGTCCGGGCCGTCGAGCGGGGCGACGCGGATACGGCGGGCCGCGTGCTCCAGGCCGAGCTGGAGCAGACCCTGACCCGGCTGCGCGACGGCAACGGCGACGGCCCGTCCCACACCGGCCAAGAACATTACGGTCGAACCGCAGGATCGATCAGCGATTGAATCCCGCTGACGAATCGAGGCTGACTTTGCCCGGCCGCAGCCGGAGTGATGTCATCCGATTCAGCTAGCATGCGTTTCTATTCGCGATGTGGTGCGGCGGGCCAGGGGAGCGACGGCCGCAGTACCGGACGCGCTGATGTTCTTTTCGGGAGGTAACGGGGAAATGTCGTTCGACAGCGAGTGGTCTCAGCTCAAGGCGGACGCGGCCGGGGAGCAGAGCGCCCATACGCGACTCAACCAGCTTGCCGCGGCCGGCGGTGGCGGCGGGGGTGAGGACGGCGGCAAGGCCTCCGATCTCATCGTTCACCAGGACGACTTGGGCGCCGTGGGGCACGAGGCCTTCGTCCTGCACGGGCAGCTGCAGAAGGCGGCCGACATCGCCGGGGCCGGGGCCGATAAGGAGGGCGTGGGGTCGTCCATGCAGTCGGCCAAGGCGCTGAGCGACCGCAACTTCACCATGGGCGAGGAGCTGAGCACGACGGTGTCCGTCTGGACTTCCCAGGTGAATACCATGCTGCAGATGTGCGCCCATATCTCCAATCACCTGGACTACTCGAAGAAGAGTCACGCGAAAGACGACGAGCTGATCGCGGCCTCGTTCAGAAATCGGGACGGCTCGGCCGTCAGCGTTTCCGAGATATCCAAGATGGTGAAGTAGCGGAAACGGGGGAACGACGATGGGGACTCTCACTTACACGGATCTCATCGGGGTCGATCTGGGAAAGCTCAGTACCGCGGTCACGGACTGGAAGTCCGTTGTCGATGGTTTGAAGAAGCTGGTGAGCGATGCGCGTTCGGGCCTGCTGAAGAAGTCGGAGGGTGCGCGGTGGGCTGGGCTCAACGCGACCGTCACGCATGAATTCGTCCGCAAGACCGCGAAAGAATTCGAGGACCTGTACAAGGAAGCCAGCAGCATCTATGCCATCCTGGACGACGCGCATTCCGAGCTGACTAAGATTCAGTCCAAAGTCAAGTCGCTCGTCGCAAGCGCGCAGGACGACGGGTTCAGGGTCTCCGACAACTCCGACGGCACCGTGCGTTTCGATGAGTCCGGGGATGGCGGGTCGCGGTGGTCACTGGACTCCACGCTGTCGTACACCGAAGCCGTCAATCATGAAATCCGCCGGGCCGTCACGACCGACCTTCTGGCCAAGCGCGCACTGGCCAAGATCCACGGCGGAGACCCGTCCGACGCGGGCCACGCCCAGTACCACTCTCTGCTGGACGTATAACAGGGGAGTCGTGACGGTCGAGCCCGGTGGCCATGGGAAGCCCAAGTGTCCGCGCGCACACGGCCGGAGGGGCCGGTGGCGGGTCGGCACCGGCCCACGTCCCCGCCGACGCCGCCCTGTGCCCTCCCACCCTGCGCCTACGCGACGGCCGCCTCCTGATGACCGATTGGCCTGGTTATAGCGAGATCGCGTTCTTGGCCCGCTCGACCGACTCCTCGGAGGCCGGCCCGCCCGGATTCTCCGTGGCCAGCGCCTGGTTGACCGCGACGAACGGCCACATACGCCGCTCGTAGTCGTCGAACGCCGCGCCGTGATCGCCGTCCGCCCCTCCCAGCGGACGGCGGCCATCCGATCGGCGAGCACCCGCTTCTCCCCCTCGATGTCGCGGTGGTCGATCCGCTGCTCCTGGGGCCCGGCCGCCGCCCAGCCGAAGGTGATCCTCGAATCGGAATTTGTCGCGTACGGGGAGGAAAGAGGGACCTTCGCAGTCTCCGAGCCCGTGGAACCCGGCGCAGCCGCGGCGTCACGCGACAGCCCATCCCGCACCGGCCAAGAACATTACGGGCGAACCGCAGGATCGATCAGCAATCGAACCCCGCTGACGAATCGAGGCTGGCTTTGCCCGGCCGCAGCCGGAGTGATGTCATCCGATTCAGCTAGCATGCGTTTCTATTCGCGATGTGGTGCGGCGAGCCAGGGGAGCGACGGCCGCAGTACCGGACGCGCTGATGTTCTTTTCGGGAGGTAACAGGGAAATGTCGTTCGACAGCGAGTGGTCTCAGCTCAAGGCGGACGCGGCCGGGGAGCAGAGCGCCCATACGCGACTCAACCAGCTTACCGCGGCCGGCGGTGGCGGCGGGGGCGAGGACGGCGGCAAGGCCTCCGATCTCATCGTTCACCAGGACGACTTGGGCGCCGTGGGGCACGAGGCCTTCGTCCTGCACGGGCAGCTGCAGAAGGCGGCCGACATCGCCGGGGCCGGGGCGGACAAGGACGGCGTGGGGTCGTCCATGCAGTCGGCCAAGGCGCTGAGCGACCGCAACTTCACCATGGGCGACGAGCTGAGCACGACGGTGTCCGTCTGGACTTCCCAGGTGAATACCATGCTGCAGATGTGCGCCCATATCTCCAATCACCTGGACTACTCGAAGAAGAGTCACGCGAAAGACGACGAGCTGATCGCGGCCTCGTTCAGAAATCGGGACGGCTCGGCCGTCAGCGTTTCCGAGATATCCAAGATAGTGAAGTAGCGAAAACGGGGGAACGACGATGGGGACTCTCACTTACAAGGATCTCGTCGAGGTCGATCTGACAAATCTCATGCTCGCGGTCGGGGACTGGAAGTCCGTTGTCGATGGTTTGAAGAAGCTGGTGAGCGATGCGCGTTCGGGCCTGCTGAAGAAGTCGGAGGGTGCGCGGTGGGCTGGGCTCAACGCGACCGTCACGCATGAATTCGTCCGCAAGACCGCGAAAGAGTTCGAGGACCTGTACAAGGAGGCCAGCAGCATCTATGCCATCCTGGACGACGCGTATGAACAGCTGACTGCGAGTCAGGACAAAGTCAAGGGGACCGTCAACGACGCGGAGGTCCACGGGTTCAAGGTCTCCGACAACTCCGACGGCACCGTGCGTTTCGATGTTCCTGAGGGTGACGAGTCGCGGTTGGCACAGACCTGGAAGCGGTTGTACGCCGATTCCGTCAATCAAGAAATTCGCCGGGCCGTCACGACCGACCATCTGACCAAGCGCGCACTGGCGAAGATCCACGGCGGAGACCCGTCCGACGCGGGCCACGCCCAGTACCACGGTCTGCAGGACATAACAGGGGAGTCGTGACGGTGGAGCCCGGTGGCCATGGGGTGGTCGGGGCGCATGACCCTGCGCCCTCCCACCCTGCGCCTACGCGACGGCCGCCTCCTGATGACCGATTGGCCTGGTTATAGCGAGATCGCGTTCTTGGCCCGCTCGACCGACTCCTCGGAGGCCGGCCCGCCCGGATTCTCCGTGGCCAGCGCCTGGTTGACCGCGACGAACGGCCGCATGCGCCGCTCGTACTGGTCGTACGCCGCGCGGTGGTCGCCCTCCGCCCGGCCCAGCGCGTCGGCCAGTACGTAGGCGCCCACCAGGGCCAGGCTGGTGCCCTGGCCCGACAGCGGGGACGCGCAGTAGCCCGCGTCCCCGAGCAGCGCCACCCTGCCACGCGACCAGCGCTCCATCCGGATCTGCGCCATCGCGTCCGAATAGAAGTCGGGCGCCTCCCACATCGCCTTGAGCATCCTCGGCGCCTCCCAGCTGATGGCGGCCATCTGGTCGGCGAGCGCCCGCTTCTGCCCCTCGATGTCGCGGTGGTCGATCCGCCGCTCCTGGGGCCCGGCCGCCGCCCAGCCGAAGGTGATCCTCAGCTCGGAGTTGTCGCGTACGGGGTAGATGCCGTAGCCCGCGGCGCCGTCCCTGAGCCACAACTGCCAGTCCTCCAGGCCCAGGAAGTTGTCCGCGCGGAAGATCGCCACCTGCATCCCGAGGGGGTGCGCGAACTCCTCCTCGGGGCCGAAGGCCAGTCCGCGCACGGTCGAGTGCTGCCCGTCGGCGCCGACCACCAGATCGAAGTCGCGCGACCGCCCGCTCTCGAACTCCACGCGCACGCCGTACTCGTCCTGCTGGAGGGCCGCGACGCCGTCGCCGAAGACGTACTCCGCGCCATCCCGGGTCCGCTCGTACAGCAGCCCCGTCAGGTCCTCGCGCAGCAGCTCGATGTCGTCGCTGTCGAGCCGGCCACTGCTGTACGTCTTGTCGGTGGACCGCTCGATCTCGTTGCCCTCGCCGTCGAGCACCGACATGCCCCGCATCCGGGTGCGCAGCTCGCGCGCCCGCTCCAGCAGCCCCATGCGCCGGACGACTTCGAGGGCCACGCCCCGGATGTCCACCGCCTGCCCGCCGGTACGCGGCGCGGGCGCGCGCTCGACGACGGTCGGGGCGAAGCCGTGGTGGCGCAGCCAGTAGGCGAGCGCGGGGCCGGCGAGGCCGGCGCCGGAGATGAGCACAGTCTTCATGGGAGCTCCTTCATACGGTGTACGCGGAGCTGAATGTACACCGTAAGCAACCCGCTCCAGCTGTACTTTCTTCTGCATCTGACCTAGTACAGAAACCAGCTTCCAGCCCCCTCCCCCTGGTAACGTCTGCACTAGTACAGGAGCAGTGAGCCGGAAAATCAGCCGCAGAAAAATCGAAGGGACGGAGTCGGAGATGCCCCCGGAGTCCGATCCGCCCTATCTGCGCATCGCCGCCGAGATCCGGCGCCGCATCGCGGACGGCGAACTGGCCCCCGGCGACCGGGTGCCCTCGACCCGTCAGATCGCCAAGGAGTGGGGCGTCGCCCTCGCCACCGCCACCAAGGCGCTCACCACCCTGCGCCTGGAAGGCCTCGTCGAGGCGCGCCCCCGAGTCGGCACGGTCGTGGCCACGCGGACCCCCGCCCCTTCCGCACGCCGCACCCCACCGCCACCGCCCCCGGGCCCCGAACACGAGCTGACCCGCGAACGCATCGTCCGCGCGGCCATCGAGATCGCCGACTCGGAGGGGCTGGCCGCGCTGTCGATGCGCGGCGTCGCGGCGCGGCTGGGCGTGGCCGCGATGTCGCCATATCGCCATGTCGGCAGCAAGGAGGACCTTGTGCTGCTCATGGCCGACACCGCGTTCGGCGAGAAGCCCTATCCCGCCGACCCTCCCACCAGCTGGCGCCCCCGCCTGGAACTGGCCGCGCGCACCCTCTGGGCCCTCTACCGCAGCCACCCCTGGCTGGCCCAGACCGGCCCCCTCACCCGCCCCCTGCTGCTGCCCAACCTGATGGTCCACGCCGAATGGGTGCTCGCCACCCTCGACGGCCACGGCCTCGACCCGACGACCGTCCTCGACCTGCACGTCCTGCTCTACAGCTACGTCCAGGGCATCGCGGCCAACCTGGAACAGGAGGCCCAGGCCGAGGCCGCCACGGGCCTGTCGGAGGACGAATGGATGGACCGCCAGTCCCAGGCCCTCCAGGCGATCACCACCTCCCCCCGCTACCCGACGTTCACCCGCCTCACCGCCTCCCTCCCGAACGGCTACGACCTCCGCCTCGACGAACTCTTCGAACTCGGCCTGGGAACGCTGCTCGACGGGGTCGCGGTCATCGTCGAGGGCCGTTAGGCGCCGTACGAGGTTCACCTACCTCGAGTCGTGACTACGCCTCGGCAGCTCCGCTCCCGGCAGATGGGCGCCAGGGCGCGACGTATCCCTCCCGGAGGGGACCGCCCAACAGTTCCAGCACACGGCGGGCCGCGGTGGTCAGCGGTGCCGGGTCGGCGCGCTCGGCGAGGGCCAGGTGCCCACGGAGCAGTTCCCTACCGAGGACCGGATCGGCTGCGGTCAGACGTCGGGGCAGCCACTTGCCGGCCCCGTTCCAGGCGCGGTGATGAGCGGTCAGGAGGTGTGCGGCCTCCTGCAGCGTCCGGTCGGCGATGGCCAGTTGCTCATGCCGGTCACTGCCGGGACCGGTCTCGGCCAGGTCGTCCAGAAGGTCGGTGAGCAGGAAGCGGCCGAGTTCGCTCTCGTTCGGGGTAAGGGGTTCGGGCCCGGCGGCGAGCAGGGCGTGGGCCTCGGCACGCCGGGTTTCGGCATGACCATCCGGGTCGTACAGCAAGACGGACTCGGCGTAAATGAAGAGCGCGGTCGCTCGGCGCGTGGCCCGGGCTTCCGCGAACACCTCCCCCAAGTCCACGCGGGTGTGCAGGAACACCTCGGCGGGGCGGCCTTCGTGACGGAACACTTCGTGGCGGCTGATGCCGCCGTCAGGAAGGAGGACAGCGATGTCGAGGTCGCTGCGGGGGGTGGCCCGACCGGAGGCGCTGGAGCCGCCGAGTACGGCGCCGAGTGCGTCCGGATAGCGGGCGAAGACCAGTCTCCGGGCTTCGTGAGCGTACTCAACGACCGCGCTGGAACCGGTTGCCTCCGGGAAGGGTGCGGCGTCGGGCTGTGGCTGGGCATCCATGGCTGCCATCGTTCCAAGCCGACGGCAAATGCGGACGGGTTAATCGCGTGAGCACAGTCGCGGACCACCTCCGGCTCCGGAGCGGGCGGGCGCCTGTGGTGCCCGCCCGGAGGCCGAGGGGGTCATCGAGGGACGATGGCCGCAGAGTATGCGCAGTACGGGCGCGAGGGTCAGCGTGAGCTGCCGAACGCCTTGTACATCACGAACACAACAACCGTGCCTCCGTACGGACTCGGCCCCGACCACCACTCGTCGCACACCGTGTCCACGATCAACAGCCCGCGCCCGTGGGCCTCGTCGGCCGCAGGGCTACGCAGCCGGATCCCGGCCGGGAGACCGGGGTTGTGCACATGCACCCGAAGCGACTGCCCCACCCGGTACCACTCGACACGTACGCGCCAGATTCCCTCCGCCGAGCCGTACCTGATCGCGTTGGTGACCAGCTCCGAGACCAGCAGTACGCAGTCGTCGATCGAGCAATCGAGCTCCTCGTGGGCCGTGAACTTCCTGAACCAGCGGCGTGCCCGCGGCACCGACTCCGGGACGGGGCACAGGACAAGCAATCCGAGCCGCTCAGGATCCTTCTCATCGCCCTGCACATCCACGACACGCGCCATCGCGCCCCCCCCATGGAGACATCTCTAGACATCTACAGTCCAGCAGAGCATCTCTAGAGATGTCAATCACGCTAAGGCATGACCCGATTGCTCAATCGATCGAACGGAGACCTAGGGTGTCTCTAGAGAGGAGCGAAATGTCTCCAGATTCGAACGGAGGACAGCCATTGCCAGCGGGCCAGGGCAACGTTGGAAAGCTCAAGTACCAGCGCATCGCCAATGCGCTCAAGGCCGCCATCGCCGGCGGAGAGTACGGGCCGGGCGATCGCCTGCCCGGCGAGAACGAGCTGATGACCACGTACCAGGTGGCTCGTATGACCGCCCGCCAAGCACTCGGCGTCCTGCAGAGCGAAGGCATCGCCGAAGCGCGCAAGGGCGCCGGGGTCTTCGTACGGACGTTCCGACCGTTGCGGCGACGCGGCATCCAGCGACTCGCCCGGGGCCAGTGGGGAGCGGGGCAGTCGATCTGGTCCGCCGACCTGGATGAGGACCGCGAACTCACCGTCGACAGCATCTCGGTGACCGAAGAGGAAGCCTCGAGGCACATCGCCGATGTGCTGGGGCTTCGCCCCGGCGACCGGGTCTGCGCCCGCAGCCGCCGCTTCGTCCTCGACGGCAAGCCGGTTCTGCTCGCCACGTCGTACCTGCCCGCCGCCCTGGTCGCGGACTCGGCGATCACCCGGGAGGACAGCGGCCCAGGCGGCGTCTACGCACGGCTCGCGGAGCTCGGCCACGCGCCCGTGCACTTCCGGGAGGAGATCCGGTCACGCATGCCCAGCGCCATCGAGGCACAGGACCTCCGGCTGTCCAGCGGCACCCCCGTCATCCTGGTCTGCCGCACAGCCTTCGCGGAGAACGGAGCGGCGGTGGAGGTCAACGAAATGGTGCTCGACGCCGCCTCCTACATCCTGGAATACGACTTCGACGCGTGACCGGGGAGTTCGGCGCTCATGTCTCCCGGACGCGGCCACCGAAGAAGACCTGGGTCTCGGTGATCCTTCCGTCCCGCACGGTGATCACCTCGACGTTGCGATAGCGTCCGCCGGTCTTCAGTTCGTACTCGTACAGGAGGAAGACGTCGTCGCCCCCGGCGGGGACCGCTTCCAGGACCTTCTGGTACTGGAAGCGATCGACCGTGGGAAAGCAGCGTTCGAAGAACGCGGCCTTGTCGATGTGGTCGTCCTGCGGGCTCGTGAAGACGAAATCCTCGGCGATCAGACGGTCCGCGGTGTCACGGTCCTGTGCGAGGTAGCTCTCCATGCATGCGCGGACGACGTCGACGTTCGCCATGGCTGCTCTTCCTTCCGGTCCGGGTCGCTCTCCTGGCCCCCATAGGGCAGACCGATCCCGCCGCCGGAACTCATCGGCGAGGCGCCGCGCGCCTGGCCCACGGGAGGACGGGCGCACGTCCGCCTTGAGGCGCATACGCGAAGGGGCAGTCAGACCTTGGAATCAGCCGCACCGTGGTGAAGCCTGCGGCCATACGCACATGCCGTTCCGCGTCAGACAAGTGACCCCGACCCACGCCAGTTCAACAGCCTGACCGTCAGACAGCCACATGACCGCCGCCCGGGGTGGGACCTAGGCCAGGCCCAGTGACCCGACCAGGTCAAGCATTTCGGCGCGGTACAGGGCGGCCGGGTTCCCCGCGACGGGGTGGATGTGGCCGTCGATCTCCAGGGCCACCAGGCCATGCATCCGGCCCCAGACGCGCAGCGCGAGCGCCGCCGCGGCGGGTGGCACGTCCGGGAGGTCTTCCTGGATCTTCGCGACGTAGTCCGGGTGAAGATCGGCCCAGGAGGTGTCCTCGGGCTGGCGGTGCCGGGCGTTGGGCCACGCGGCGGCCACCAAGCGGGTGAGTTCGCGGCATACACGGCGCGCCGTCCGATCCACCGGTCCGTCCTCGGGGGGTTGGTAACCGGGGATGGGGTGGCCGTAGAAGAGCCGGAAGCTCTCGGGGTGAGCCAGCGCCCATTCCCTCAGGGCCTGGCCCCAGGCCAGCAGCCTGCCGCCGGGGTCGGTGTCGGGCACGGCGTTGCTGGCGGTCTCCAGCGCCTCCGCGAGCGAGGCGGCGATTCCGCTGATCAGTGCTGTGATCAGGTCGTCCCGGGTGGGGAAGTAGCTGTAGATCGCGCGAGCGGTCATCCCCATCTCGCGGGCGATGCCGCGCAGCGAGATCGCTCCGGGCCCCCCTTCTGCCATCTGCCGCAGCGCGATGGCCTTGATCTCCCGGCTCGTCTCCACCCGCAGCCGCTCCCGGCGGCTCATCACACCCGTGACGCTTTCGCCCTCGTCCATCCTCGACCACGGCGGTCGCTACCTGGTCGCGGGCCCCACACCCGAGCCCGTCGAAGGCACCTGGGGCTCCTCCCGGTTCCTGGTCATCGAGTTTCCCGACATGGACCGGATCCGGGAGTGGTACGACTCCCCCGAGTACCGACGAGCCCGGGGGATACGAGAGGGCAAGGTTGGGGTGGGAATGCTGTTCGTCGAGGGCGCGCCGCCCGAGGGCTTCTCCCTCCCTGCGTAGCTGTGCTGCTGGTGCGGTGACCGGACAGGGCCTCGGCGGAGCAGCTCAGTTCAGGGTGGCGAGCAGGCCCACGTGGAAGGGGCTGAGGTCCGCTGTGCGATCGGTCAGGACCTTGGTGAGCCAGTCGGGGTCGCCGAGCAGGGCGCGGCCGACCGCGGCGAGGTCGAACTCGTCGCGCTCCATGCGGTCGAGCAGTTCTCCGATGCCCGTGACCGCGCCCGGCCGGCCCTGGATCACATCGGTGAACTCGTTGTCGAGGCCGATCGCGCCGACGGAGATCGCGGGCTTGCCCGTGAGCTTCTTCGTCCAGCCTGCGAGGTTGAGGTCGGACCCTTCGAACTCGGGCTGGTGGAAGCGGCGGGTGGAGCAGTGGAAGGCGTCGGCTCCGGCGTCCGCCAGCGGGGCGAGCAGGGCTTCGAGTTCCTGCGGCGAGCGGACGAGCCTGGCGTCGTAGGCGCTTATCTTCCACTGTGAGAACCGGAAGGTGATCGGGAAGTTCGGGGAGACCGCCCCGCGGACCGCGGCGACGACCTCGGCGGCGAAGCGGGAGCGGGTGACGAGGTTTCCGCCGTAGGCGTCGGTGCGCCGGTTGGTCCGCTCCCAGAGGAACTGGTCGATGAGATAGCCGTGGCCCGCATGGACCTCGACGCCGTCGAACCCGATCCGCTCGGCGGCCACGGCAGCCGTGGCATAGGCCGCGACGACATCGTCGATGTCGGTCCGCGTCATCGCCCGGCCGGACTGCGTACCGTCGACGGCGATGCCTGAGGGGCCCATGGGCGGGGCGGCGGGCACGGGCGGGGTGCCGGGCTTGCGGTCCATGCCCACATGCCACAGCTGCGACATGATCTTCCCGCCTGCGCTGTGCACCGCGCCCGTCACCCTGGCCCAACCCGCCAGGGCCTGTTCTCCGTGGAGACGGGGGACGCGGTCACTGCTGCCCGCCGATTCATGGCCGATGTACGTCCCCTCGGTGATGATCAGGCCGACCCCGCCCGCGGCCCGCCGGGCGTAGTACGCCGCCACGTCCTCGCCCGGTACGCCGCCGGGCGAGAACTCACGGGTCATCGGCGCCATCACGATCCGGTTGGGGAGGGTGAGGCCACCCAGGGTGAAGGGGCGCAGAAGGATGTCCTTGGCGCGCGTGGCGGAGGTGCTGGGCATGGTGGTGGTCTGCTTTCTCTGTCTTCTCGGTCAGGGGTGTGCGCGGGAGGCTTCAGTCCGTGGCCGTGGCCGGGATTCGCGCTCGGTCCGTCTCTCCGGCCGGATCGGACGGCTCGGCGGCCGCCTTCCCCCGGACGAACCAGGCGAGGGCGAAGGCGGCCGCGGCGAGCACGGCCGTGCCGATGAGGACGCCGCGCAGCCCGCCGATGAACGCCTCCTGGACGGCGTGGCGCACCTGGGCGGGCATCCTGTCGACCGAGGACGGGGTCACCTCGCCCGTGGAGGTGAGCTGTTCGGCGGTGCGGTGGCCGAGCCGGTCGGCCAGTTCGGCCGTCATCCGGCCGATGTGTACGGCGCCGAGGGCGGCGACGCCGAGTGAGCCGCCGATCGTACGCAGCAGGGTGACGGTGCCGGTGGCGGCGCCCATGTCGCGCGGCGGGGCGGTGTTCATCGTGGTGAGCAGCGTGCTCTGCATCAGCATGCCGACGCCGGCGCCGAACACCAGAGGGAGGGCCGAGGCGGCGAACACCGGGGTGCCGGTGTCGAGCAGGAGCAGCAGGAACACGCCGGTGACGGTGAGGGCGGCACCGGTGATCGGCACCACGCGTTCCAGACCGCCCCGGTCCATCAGCCGGCCGGTGATGAGCTGCGCCGCCAGCATGCCCATCATCAGGGGCAGGCCCTGCATGCCGCTGACGGTGGAGGAGGAGCCCTGTACGAACTGCATGTACTGGGGCAGGTAGCTCGCCACCGAGATCAGCGCGGCGCCGACCAGGAAGCTGAGGGCCTGGGCGAGGGTGAAGTCGCGGCTGCGGAACAGCCGCAGCGGGATGACGGGTTCCGTCGCGCGCCGTTCCACCCGGACGAAGGCGGCGAGGGCCGCGGCGGCCACCGCGCCGAGCAGCGCGATCTGCGGTGAGGTCCAGTCGTAGCGGGTGCCGCCCCAGCCGGCCAGCAGGGTCAGGGACAGGATGGCGGTGGTCAGCAGGGCCGTACCGGGGTAGTCGATCCGTCCGCCGACGCGCGCTTGTGGCAGTCGTACGCCCTTGCCGACGGCGAGCAGCGCGGCGATACCGAAGGGCACGTTGACGTAGAAGACCCAGCGCCAGTCCAGGACGTCGGTGATGAATCCGCCGAGCAGCGGCCCGCCGACGAAGGCGACGGGCAGCATCACGCCGATCATCGACTGGACGCGGCCGCGGTCCTGAGCGGGGATCAGTACGCCGATGATGGACATCGCACCGACCATGAGACCGCCGGCCCCGAGGCCCTGGGCGGCGCGGAAGGCAATGAGTTGTCCCATGTTCTGCGCGACGCCGCACAGGACGGTGCCGATCAGGAAGAGCACCACGGACCAGAGGTAGGCGCCTTTGCGGCCGTAGAGGTCGCCGAGTTTGCCCCAGATCGGAGTGGTCGCGGCCAAGGTGAGCAGGTAGGACGTGACGGCCCAGGAGAAGTGGTCGAGGCCGCCCAGGTCGCCGACGATGGTCGGCAGTGCGACGCCGACGATCTGTCCGTCGAGCGTCGCCAGGAAGATGCCGAGCATCAGGCCGAAGATGCCCAGGTAGGGAGGGTTCCGCCGGGCGGGAGGGGGCGTGTCCCCCGGGTCGCCGGTCATGGCGTCACCGGTCATGGCCGCACTCCCCCGCCTCAGCCGGTGTACGGGCGGGCGGCGCGGGCGTCCCGCAGCGCGAGCCCCCACCACGTCAGCTGGTCGAGCAGGGACTTGGCCGCGGCGTCGCACTCCGGGTCCAGGGGCTTGCCGTCCGCGTCGAACTTGTCGCCGTAGTTGTGGAAGCTGACCGTGTTGCGGATGGTCACCGCGTGCAGCTCGGCCAGGACGCCCCGCAGGTGTTCGACCGCGCGCAAGCCGCCGGAGATACCGCCGTAGGAGACGAAGGCGACCGGCTTGGCGTGCCACTGCGGGTTGTGCCAGTCGATCGCGTTCTTCAGGGCCGCCGGGTAGCTGTGGTTGTACTCCGGCGTGACGATGACGAACGCGTCGGCCGCCGCCAGCCGCGGGGCGACGGCGCCGAGCAGCGCCACGTCCTCGTCGGACGGCTGCTGCCCGAACGCCGGCATGACGGTCGGGACCGGGGTCTCGACCAGGTCGACAAGGTCGGCCTCCAGGTCCTCGCGCTGGGCGATGTGACCGGCCGTCCACTCGGCCACCACGGGTCCGAAGCGGCCGTCCCGGGTGCTGCCGACGAGGACCGCCACGCGTAGCGGGCTGTCGTTGAGGTCGTTCATGGGAGGCTCCCGTTCGATGTGTACGTTGTATCTGGTGAGATACAACGTACACAGCAGTGTGTACGTTGTCCACTGAGCGATACTCTGTACATCACTCGCGAGAGAAGGAGCTGGCCCCATGCCTCCCCGGAAGAAGCAGGAGACGCAGCCGAAGCCGGAGCAGGGCGAGCCGGAGGCCGCCTTTCTGTGGGAGCGGCTGAACCGCCCGGCCCCCGCCCCGCGCTCCATGCTCACCCCCGAGCGCATCGCCCGGGCCGCGGTCGCGATCGCCGACGCGGAAGGCCTCGACGCCGTCACCATGCGCCGCCTCGCGACCGATCTGGGGGTCGCGCCGATGGCGGCGTACCGCTATGTATCCGGCAAGGGCGAGCTCCTGGAGCTGATGGTCGACCATGTGTACGGCGAGATGTCGCCGCCGGAGGGCGCCGAGGACTGGCGGCAGGCCATGCGAACGCTCTCCCAGCGCACCAGATCCGTGCTCCTCCAGCACCCCTGGGTGGCCCGCGCAGCGGTGTTCACGCTGACCCCGAACCAAGTGGCCGTGGTCGAAAGCGCCCTGGCCTCGCTCGACGAACTCGATCTGGACGTCGACACGATGATGGCGGTCTGCCGCGCAGTGGACTCCTACGTGAAAGGCGCCGTGGACCGCGAGATCGGCCTCGCGGAGCTGATGCAGGAGCAGGGCTGGGCGAGCGCGGACGAGACGCGCAGTGCCCTGGCCCCGCGCATGACCTGGCTGATGAACACCGGCCGCTACCCGACCTACCAGCGCTATATCAACGAGGCGACCCGCAAGGACGACGTGCAGTGGCAGTTCGAGACGGGGCTCGACGCCGTCCTCGACGGGATCGCCGCCCGCCTGGGCATCTGAACCGTCATCACACGGGGCTTCAGCCCGTGCCTCGGACCAGTGACGGCATGGGTGTCGCTCCGATCCCTGTGAAAGCGGGAACCCTTCTTGAGCAACGCCGCCCCCGGTGTCGAGAGTTCTCACTGGTACGTCGACGATCGCTGTCTGAACTGCAATATCGCCCGTCAGTACGCCCCCGGCCTGATCGGCTACCAGCCCAGCGGGGACTACGGCGGCTCGTCGACCGTCCTGCGCCAGCCCGCGAACGAGGAGGAGACTCGGCAGCTCTACATGGCCGCGCACGCCTGTCCGACCCGGTCCGTGCATCCGCCCGCCAATGAGTGGGCCCCGGATTCGGATCCGTACCCGATGGCCCTGGATGAGGACGGGATCGTGCTACGTCACCCACGGCCGCAAGTACGCCGACGCTTTCGGCGCCCGGCTGTGGATCCACGAGGGGGATCTGCGCTCCCGCCCCGATGCCGACTCGGTCATCCGCGGTCAGGATCCGATCGAGATCGGCCCGGGTGTGATGGCTCACCCATTCCCCGGCCACACCAAGTGCAGCACGCTCTTCATCGCGGACAAGAAGTTCTGCTTCAGCGGCGACGCGGTCTTCTCGTCGCGCTCCGAGCAGGACCTGGAGGTCCCCGACAGCGTCGTCTACGACTCGATCAAGACGCTGGCCGAGTCCGTGGCGCGCGGCGCGGAGGAGTTGACGTTCGAGTGGGTGCTGCCGGGACACGGCAGCTACCACCGGCTGCCGGCCGACGAGATGCGGCAGCGGATGCGGGCCCTCGGGCAGCGGGCCGCCACGTATCCCGTGCGGGAGGTCGACTACGGAAAGGTCCGCTACTGACGGCGGCCGGAACCTTCTCTTCCTGGTCCCGCTCTGGGTGCAACGCCACGGCTCCGATCGGCGTCTGTCCTTGTGTTCATGCGGGCCGCAGGTCGTGGCCCGGTCAGTGGACGGGGGTTGGAACGAACCATGACGTACGAGGATGACAGCGGCGCGCCCGGGCGGGGCGCGCCGAACGGCCAGGGCGGGCCGTACGCCCAGGGCGGAAACGGGCAGGGCGGAAACGGGCAGGGCGGAAACGGGCAGGGCGGAAACGGGCAGCCGGGACTGCCCTCGTATCCGCAGCCGCACCCCGGGGGCGGCCCCGCTCCCGCGGCCCAGTGGCCGCCGCCCCCGCCCCCGCCCGTGCCCCCGCGTCGCGGCGGGGGCAAGGTCGCGACCGTCATCGCCATCGTCGTGCTGCTGCTGGCGGGCGGCATGGCGGTCGCGCTGTCCAAGCACAGCAGCTCGGGCTCCGACGGCACGACGGCTCAGACGTCATCAGGGCCCCCAGCCAACGCGCTGCACCAGAAGTGGCATGCGGAACTGCCCAAGTCGCACGTCCTGGGCAACCTCAGCGGGCTGCCCGCGCTGTGGACGACCGACCGCGGCCCGGTCTACGCCGACGACAACGGCGTACGCGCCTTCGACCCCGAGACCGGCAAGAAGCTGTGGACGGTGAAGACGCCCAAGGGGGCGAGTGAGGTCTGTGCCATCGCTCCGCAGCCGAACTCCGATGGTGTGGGCGCCGCCGTCTACGACGCGGGCGGCAACGACTGTGCGTTCCTCGTCGTCTTCGACACGGAGACCGGACAGACCCTGTGGTCGAAGAATCTGTCGAGCGGCTACAAGACGGTCGCGCCGCACGTCGAGGTCAGCGAGGACACGGTGGTCGCCAGCATTGGCGCGGTGTCGGCGTACTCCATCTCCCACAAGGGCACCAAGGTGTGGACGGTGTACTCACGGGGCCACGACTGCGGAAACGACATCGTATGGTCCGGCGCGTACCTGGCCTACTCCAGCAGTTGCAGCGACGCCAAGCCCGAGAACCAGCTGAGCATCCAGGATCTGCGGTACGGGGACGTCTGGAAGTTCCCGAACGAGAAGCGGGACGTGGAGCAGGTGCTGGGGGACGATCCGCTGACCCTGGTCCTGGCCGAGCAGGAGGGCAACGACGACCCCAAGCGCACGCTGCAGACCTATACGAAGGACGGAAAGCCCGACAAGACCTTCCCCCTCACGGGCGCGCTCAAGGACCTCCAGTTCGGCGCCACGACCACCGTCGACCGGGACAGCTCGGTGCTGCTGTCCTACTACGACACCACCTCGGGCATGGCGGCCACCGACCTCAAGACCGGCAAGGTGCTGTGGTCCAAGCGGCAGACGAGGCAGGTCGGCATGGAGGACGGCAAGGTGATCGCGCTCAGGGCCCCCAAGGCGCCGGCGCAGGATCCGACGCTCGTCTCCCTCGGGCTGCGGAACGGCACGGAGGAGTCCCGGGGCGTGCTGTACACGCCGAAGCACACGCTCCAGCTTGTCGACTCGATGAGCGCCGGCACCTGGGGCGACACGCTCTATGTGATCGGCAATCCGATCGATGACCCCCAGGGCAAGCTCGTCCTGCGCGCCTTCGACATGGGGCGCTGAGGCACTGAGAGCGCGCTGAGGCGGGCCCTGACGGAGCGAGGACCGGACCGCCCGGCCCGGTCCTCGCCCGGCCGCGGCCTACAGCCGCACCGGGTGCCCGGCCTCCCGCAGGGCCTCCTTGACCTGGCCGATGCGCAGATCGCCGAAGTGGAAGACGGAGGCCGCGAGCACCGCGTCCGCACCCGCGGCGATCGCCGGGGAGAAGTCGGCGAGCTTCCCGGCGCCGCCGCTGGCGATGACGGGGACGGTGACGTGCCTGCGCACCGCCTCGACCATGGCGGTGTCGTAGCCGTCCTTGGTGCCGTCGGCGTCCATCGAGTTCAGCAGGATCTCCCCCGCGCCCAGCTCGGCGGCGCGGTGGGCCCATTCGACGGCGTCGATGCCGGTGCCGCGGCGGCCGCCGTGGGTGGTGACCTCGTAGCCGGACGGGGTGACCGTGCCCTCACCGCAGCGGCGGGCGTCGACGGACAGCACCAGGACCTGGCTGCCGAAGCGCTCGGCGATCTCCCGGATCAGCTCGGGGCGGGCGATGGCGGCGGTGTTGACGCCGACCTTGTCGGCCCCGGCCCGCAGCAGCTTGTCGACGTCCTCCACGGTGCGCACGCCGCCGCCCACGGTGAGCGGGATGAAGACCTGCTCGGCGGTGCGGCGCACCACGTCGTACGTGGTCTCGCGGTCGCCCGAGGAGGCCGTGATGTCGAGGAAGGTCAGCTCGTCGGCGCCCTCCTCGCCGTAGATCTTGGCCATCTCGACGGGGTCGCCGGCGTCCCGCAGGTTCTGGAAGTTGACTCCCTTGACGACCCGGCCGTTGTCCACGTCCAGGCAGGGGATGACTCGGACCGCCAGGGTCATGACGCTCGGGCTCCTCGGAATGCTTCTACTTCGACTTCCACCAGGACGCGCGAGTCGACGAAGCCGGACACCACGACGAGGGTCGCGGCGGGGCGTACGGCGTCGAAGAGCTCCTTGTGTGCGCGGCCCACCTCGTCCACATCGCGCGCGTGGGTGAGGTACATACGGGTACGGATGACCGATTCGACGCCGAGGTCGAACTTCCGCAGCGCGTCCAGCGCGTTACGGAAGGCGGCCAGCGTCTGTTCGTACGGATCGCCCTCGCCCTGCAGGACTCCGCCCACCAGCGGCATCGTCCCGGCGACCAGGACCCGGTCGCCGGCCGCGACGGCCCTGGCGAAGCCGATGGTCTCTTCCCAGGGGCTGTCCGCCTGGACGCGCCGCACGGGCTCGGGTGAGGTCATACGGATACCGCCTCCAACGCCTCTTCCAAGGTGAACGCCTTGGCGTAGAGGGCCTTGCCGACGATGGCGCCCTCCACACCCTCCGGTACCAGGGTCGCAAGGGCACGCAGATCGTCAAGGGAGGAAACGCCGCCGGATGCGACGACCGGCTTGTCGGTCGCGGCGCAGACGTTCTTCAGCAGCTCCAGGTTGGGGCCCTGGAGGGTACCGTCCTTGGCGATGTCGGTGACGACGTAGCGGGCGCAGCCCTCGGAGTCGAGGCGGGCCAGGGTCTCGTACAGATCGCCACCGTCGCGGGTCCAGCCGCGGCCGCGCAGGGTGGTGCCGCGGACGTCGAGGCCGACCGCGATGCGGTCCCCGAACTCGGCGATGACCTTGGCGACCCACTCCGGGGACTCCAGCGCGGCGGTGCCGAGGTTGACGCGGGTGCAGCCGGTGGCGAGGGCGGCGGCGAGCGAGGCGTCGTCGCGGATGCCTCCGGAGAGCTCGACCTTGATGTCCATGGTGCGCACGACCTCGGCGATCCGGTCGCGGTTGTCGCCGGTGCCGAAGGCCGCGTCGAGATCCACCAGGTGCAGCCACTCGGCGCCCGCCCGCTGCCAGGCGAGGGCGGCCTCCAGCGGGTCGCCGTATGACGTCTCGGAGCCGGACTCGCCGTGGACGAGGCGTACGGCCTGGCCGTCGCGGACGTCGACGGCGGGGAGGAGTTCGAGGCGTTGCGTGCTCATGGGAGACCTTACGGTGAGGTGCGGGCTGGTGCGGGCTGGTACGGGAAGGCCAGGGCGGGTCGGGCCGCCGGTCAGAGCGTGTCGAGCCAGTTGCGCAGCAGCTGCGCTCCGGCGTCGCCGGACTTCTCGGGGTGGAACTGGGTCGCCCACAGCGGCCCGTTCTCAACCGCGGCGACGAACGGCTCGCCGTGCGTGGCCCAGGTGACCTTGGGGGCGCGAATGTTCGGGTTGGTCACTTCGAGCTCCCAGGTGCGGACCGCGTAGGAGTGCACGAAGTAGTACCGGGCGTCCTCGTCCAGGCCCGCGAAGAGCTGGGAGTCCTCGGGCGCCTTGACCGTGTTCCACCCCATGTGGGGGACGACGGGGGCGTTCAGCTGCTCGACGGTGCCCGGCCACTCGTCCAGGCCCTCGGCCTCGACGCCGTGCTCGATACCGCGCGCGAAGAGGATCTGCATGCCCACGCAGATGCCCATCACCGGCCGCCCGCCGGCCAGCCGGCGCCCCACGAGCCAGTCGCCGCGGGCCTCGCGCAGCCCCTTCATACAGGCGGCGAAGGCGCCGACGCCGGGGACCAGGAGGCCGTCGGCGGCGGTGGCGCGGTCGTAGTCACGGGTGATCTCGACGTCCGCGCCGACGTGGGCGAGGGCCCGCTCGGCGGACCGTACGTTGCCGAAGCCGTAGTCGAAGACGACGACCTTCTTGGCGGCCTTGGCGGCCTTCTTGGCGCCCGCGGTCAATTCCACACCTCCAGCCGAAGGATTCCGGCCATGAGTGACATCGTGGCGCCGATGCCGAGCAGCACGATGACGCTCCTGGGCAGGCCCTGCTTGACGAAGGAGTAGACCCCGCCGAGCAGGAACAGACCGAGAACGATAAAGGCAGTGGAAAGACCGCTCACAGCATCTTTCCGTTCGCTTCTACGCCCGCGCGGCGAAAGCGCGGCCCGAATGCCGTCTGCGGCCGGGTGGCCGCGCGTGCGTCGCTCACTGCATCTTCCCGTTCGCTTCTCCGCCCGCGCGGCGAAAGCGCGGCCCGAATGCCGTCTGCGGCCGGGTGGCCGCGCGTGCGTCGCTCACAATGCACCCTTCGTAGAGGGAAGAATGCCTGCCGCCCGCGGATCGCGCTCGCTCGCATAGCGCAGCGCCCGCGCCAGCGCCTTGAACTGGCATTCGACGATGTGGTGGGCGTTGCGCCCGTACGGGACGTGGACGTGCAGGGCGATCTGCGCCTGTGCGACGAAGGACTCCAGGATGTGCCGGGTCATCGTCGTGTCGTAGGTGCCGATCATCGGCGCCATGTTCTCCGGCTCGCTGTGCACCAGGTACGGGCGGCCCGAGAGGTCGACGGTCACCTGGGCCAGCGACTCGTCCAGCGGCACCGTGCAGTTGCCGAAGCGGTAGATCCCCACCTTGTCGCCGAGCGCCTGCTTGAACGCGGCGCCGAGCGCGAGGGCGGTGTCCTCGATGGTGTGGTGGGTGTCGATGTGCAGGTCGCCCTCGGTCTTGACGGTGAGGTCGAAGAGGCCGTGGCGGCCGAGCTGGTCGAGCATGTGGTCGTAGAAGCCGACGCCTGTCGAGACGTCGACCTTCCCGACGCCGTCGAGGTCGATCTCGACGACGACCGAGGTTTCCTTGGTGGTGCGCTCCACACGGCCCACGCGGGTCATGCGCTTGTCTCCTTCATCAGCTCGCGGACCGCGTCGAGGAACGCGTCGTTCTCGGCCGGGGTGCCCGCGGTGACCCGCAGCATGCCCGGTACGCCCAGGTCACGGACCAGGACCCCCCGCTCCAGCAGGGCCTGCCACGCCGCCTGGGCGTCCTCGAAGCGGCCGAACTGTACGAAGTTGGCGTCCGACTCGGTCACCTCGCAGCCGAGTGCGCGCAGCTCGCGCACCATCCGGTCGCGCTCGGCCTTGAGCGCCTCGACGTACCCGAGCAGGGTATCGGTGTGTTCGAGGGCGGCCAGCGCGGTGGCCTGGGTGACGGTGGACAGGTGGTAGGGCAGGCGGACCAGCTGGACGGCGTCCACCACCGCCGGGTCGGCGGCGAGGTAGCCGAGCCGCAGCCCGGCCGCGCCGAACGCCTTGGACATCGTCCGGGTGAGGACCAGCCGCGGCCGTCCCTCGATCAGCGGAAGCAGCGAGGGGCGGTGGCTGAACTCGCCGTACGCCTCGTCGATCACCACCAGCGCCCCGGCCGCGTTCGCCCGCGCCTTCTGGGCCGCGTCGTGGAGGGCCAGAACGGTCTCGGCCTCGACGGCGGTGCCGGTCGGGTTGTTCGGCGAGGTGATGAAGACGACGTCGGGGCGGTGCTCGGCGATGGCCGCGCGGGCCGCGCCGACATCGATGGTGTAGTCGGGGTTCCGCGGGCCGGAGATCCAGCCGGTGCCGGTGCCGCGGGAGATCAGCGCGTGCATCGAGTACGAGGGCTCGAAGCCGATGGCGGTGCGCCCGGGCCCGCCGAAGGTCTGCAGCAGCTGTTGCAGCACCTCGTTCGAACCGTTGGCGGCCCACACATTGGCCACACCGACCTCGTGCCCGGCGGTGCGGGTCAGATACTTCGCAAGCTCCGTGCGCAGCTCGATCGCGTCCCGGTCCGGGTAGCGGTTGAGGTGGCGGGCCGCCTCGGCGACCCGCTCGGAGATCCGGGCCACCAGCGCCTCGGGCAGCTGGTACGGATTCTCGTTCGTGTTCAGCCGTACGGGGACGTCCAGCTGGGGGGCGCCGTACGGGGACTTGCCGCGCAGCTCGTCCCTGATGGGGAGATCGTCGATCCGGGTCACTTGTCCCCTGGCACCTTCCAGTCGAACCTTGCCTTCACCGCGGCGCCGTGGGCGGGCAGATCCTCCGCCTCGGCGAGCGTCACCACATGGCCGGCGACCTCCGCCAGCGCCTCCCGCGTGTAGTCCACGACATGGATGCCGCGCAGGAAGGACTGCACCGAAAGCCCCGAGGAGTGGCAGGCGCAGCCGCCGGTGGGCAGCACATGGTTGGACCCGGCCGCGTAGTCGCCGAGGCTGACGGGCGCGTACGGACCGACGAAGATCGCCCCGGCGTTCCGCACCCGGGCCGCGACCGCCGCCGCGTCCCTGGTCTGGATCTCCAGGTGCTCGGCGGCGTACGCGTCCACGACCGCGAGGCCCTGGTCGAGGCCGTCGACCAGCACGATGCCGGACTGGCGCCCGGTCAGCGCCGGGCGGATCCGGTCCTCGACGTGCTTGACCGCGGCGACCTGCACGTCCAGCTGCTTCTCGACCGCCGAGACCAGTTCCTCGGAGTCGGTGACGAGCACCGAGGCGGCCAGTGGGTCGTGCTCGGCCTGGCTGATCAGGTCGGCGGCGACATGCACCGGGTCGGCGGTGGCGTCGGCGAGGATCGCGATCTCGGTCGGGCCGGCCTCGGCGTCGATGCCGATACGCCCCTTGAGCAGCCGCTTGGCCGCGGCCACCCAGATGTTTCCGGGCCCGGTGACCAGAGAGACCGGGCGGCACTCCTCGGTGCCGTACGCGAACATGGCGACGGCCTGGGCACCGCCCGCCGCGTACACCTCGTCCACGCCCAGCAGCGCGCACGCCGCCAGGATGGTGGGGTGCGGCAGCCCGCCGAAGTCACGCTGGGGCGGCGAGGCGACGGCCATCGAGCCGACCCCGGCCTCCTGCGCGGGCACCACATTCATCACAACGGAGGACGGGTAGACGGACCGGCCGCCCGGCACATAGAGCCCCACCCGCTCGACCGGCACCCAGCGCTCGGTGACCGTGCCGCCCGGCACGACCTGTGTGGTGTGGTCGGTGCGGCGCTGCTCGCGGTGGACCAGCCGGGCGCGCCGGATGGACTCCTCCAGGGCGGCCCGCACGGCCGGGTCCAGCTCCTCAAGGGCGCGCGTCAGCGCCTCCTGGGGCACTCGCACCCGCTCGATGGTCACTCCGTCGAACCGCTGCGCGTAGTCGATCAGCGCCGCGGTGCCGCGATGGCGCACGTCGTCGCAGATCGGCCGCACCTTCTCCAGGGCGGCCTCGACGTCGAGCTCGGCACGGGGCAACAGGTCGCGGTCGATCCCGCCCTCCGGGAAGGCGGCGCCGCGCAGATCGATACGGGAGATCACGCGATCAATTGTCTCAGACCCGCACCGGCGGCCTGCCCCCCGTATCAGTGAGTGATACGTACCCCCTAAGTTGACCTTGGAAGTTGACCCTGACCGCAAGCGTTCAAGCGGTTACTCAACGGGCATGGGGATCCGTACGGGGGTACGGAGAACAGGAGGGGACACGGCTGTGACCGAGCCACGCGACGGCGATCCACCCCCCGGGCTCGACCTGACCACCGCGGAGTGGGGCATGTGGCAGGCGTTCCGCAACGGCAGCACCCACGATCTGCGCACCTCCCACCCCCAGCGCAACGACCCCTCCGGTCCCTACGCCTGGGGCCCCGAGCGCAGTGTGCGCGCCCGGGTCGTGGCCCTGCTGCTGCTCGACGGCCCTCCCCCGCAGCCGGGCCGGGTCGCCGCGCTCAAGCTCAACGGGGTGCACATCACGGGCACGCTCGACCTGGCCGGCGGCACCGTCGAGCCGTATGTGGAGATGAAGAACTGCCGCTTCGAGCAGGAGGTGCTGCTCCCCGAGGCCCACTTCACCACCCTCCGGCTGGTGGGCTGCGCCCTGCCCCGGCTGGAGGCGGCCCGGGTGCGCACCGAGGGCGATCTGCATCTGCCGCGCTGTGTCGTGGAGCACGGCATCCGGCTCACCGACGCCCATATAGGCACGGATCTGCTGCTCAACCAGTTAGTGGTGCGCCGGGACCGGCGCGGCCAGTCGATCAGCGCCGACGGACTGACCGTCGGCCAGGACCTCCAGGCCGAGATGATCGAGTCACACGGCGAGCTGAGCATGCGCGGTGCGCAGATCGGCGTGTCGCTCAGCCTGCGCGGCGCCCAGCTGCGCAATCCGTACGGGCGCCGGGCTCTCAACGCCCCGCAGCTGACCGTCGAGCGCAGCCTCTACCTCACCGCCGCCGGGGTGAGCAGCTACGGCAGCGGTTCCACCCCGCCGTACGGCACCAGCAACACGCCGACACGCGGGACGCGTATCCAGCGCTTCGAATGCGAGGGCGGGATACGCCTGGACGACGGGCGGTTCAATGACGCGGTCGACTTCGACCAGGCCCGCTTCGTCATGGAGAACGACCAGGAGCTGTCGCTGCGCCGCATCCAGACCCCGGAGCTGCGGTTCGTCGGGGAGCGGCCACAGCGCGGACGGGTGATCCTCTCCGGCGCGCGGGTCGTCAACCTGGTTGACAAATCGGTCAGCTGGCCGGGCCCCGGCGGGCTGACCATGGCGGGCTTCTCCTACGAGTGTCTGATCCCGGTCGGCCACTTCCCGCTCTCCCGGCGGCTGGAGTGGGTGGCGGCCGCGACCCCGGAGTTCTCCCGGGGCCCGTACGACATGCTCGCCACGGCGCTGCGCACCAACGGCGAGGACGCGGAGGCGCGCGAGGTGCTGCTCGCCAAGGAGCGGCGGCGCCGCGAGACGCTGCCGCCGGCCGGAAAACTCTGGGGATATCTCCAGGACTGGACCGTGGCCTACGGCTACCGCCCCGGCCGGGCGGCGGTGTGGATGGCGGTGCTCTGGGCGATCGGCTCGGTGTTCTTCGCCCACAACCGGCCGGACCCCATCAAGCCGGGCGAGTCGCCGCACTGGAACGCCTCGCTGTACACCCTCGACCTGCTGCTCCCGGTGATCGATCTGGGTCAGGACGGCTACTGGAAACCCGACGGCGCGGTCCAATGGGCGGCCATCGTGATGGTCATGCTCGGCTGGATCCTGGCCACCACGGTCGCCGCCGGCGCCTCCCGGCTGCTGCGCCGCCAGTGATCGGGGCGCGCGGGGCCATTAGGCTTAACGCCCGTGACCTCCGCGCGCCTACCGCTCTTCCCGCTGAACACGGTGCTGTTCCCGGGGCTCGTCATGCCCCTGAACGTCTTCGAGCAGCGGTATCGCGCCATGATGCGCGAACTGTCGGCGATGCCCGAAGACGCACCACGCCGCTTCGGTGTCATCGCCATCCGGGACGGCCGCGAGGTCGCGCCGACGGCAGTCGGCCTCCCGGACCCCACCGCCGACCCCGAGCGCGGCGCGGCGGCCGGGTTCGGGCCTGAGCCGATGAAGTCCTTCCACGCGGTGGGGTGTGTCGCGGACGCGGCCACCATCCGGGAGCAGAAGGACGGCACCTTCGAAGTGCTCGCCACCGGCACCACCCGCTTCGAACTGCGCTCGGTCGACGCCTCGGGCCCGTATCTGACGGCCGAGATCGACGAGCTCGACGAGAAGCCGGGCGACGGGGCCGGGGCGCTGGCCTCCGGTGTCGTACGCGCCTTCCGCACGTACCAGAAGCGGCTCGCCGGGGCCCGCGAACGAACCGTGGCCGCCCAGCAGGACCTGCCCGGCGAGCCGTCCGTGCTCTCCTACCTGGTCGCGGCCGCCGCCGTGCTCGACACGCCGACCAAACAGCGGCTGCTCCAGGCCCCGGACACCGCCACCCGGCTGGCCGAGGAGCTGAAATTGCTGCGCGCGGAGAGCGCGGTGATCGGTAAGCTCCCCTCGCTTCCCGCGGTCGATCTGACCCGCCACCCCACCAGCCCCAACTGAGGCCCGCACCGGATATGGCCAAGAAGAAGACCTCCGCCGGCACCCCGGCCACCACCGCCCTGACCGCCGCCGGCACCGCCTTCACGGTGCACGCCTACGAGCACGACCCGGCGGCCCCCTCGTACGGCGAGGAGGCCGCACAGGCCCTCGGCGTGGACCCGGCCCGGGTCTTCAAGACCCTCATCGCGAGCGTCGACGGCGGTCTGACCGTCGCGATCGTGCCCGTCTCCGCCACGCTCGACCTCAAGGCCCTGGCGGCGGCGGTGGGCGGCAAGCGCGCGGCGATGGCGGACCCGGCGGCGGCCGAGCGCACCACGGGCTATGTGCTGGGCGGGATCTCGCCGCTCGGCCAGCGCAAGCGCCTGCCCACGGCTCTGGACGCATCGGCGGCCGACCACGAGACGATCTGCGTCTCGGCGGGGCGGCGGGGTCTTGAGGTCGAGCTGTCGCCCAAGGACCTCGCGGCGCTCACGGACGCGGTGCTGGCGCCGATCGCGCGCAACAGCTAGCCCGGCACCCGGCGCAACAGCTAGCCCGGCAGCTGCGCCAACGGCTCTTCGTCTCGCGGCCCAAAGAGCGACGTGAGCCCCAGGTGCACCGCCATCGCCGCGAACGACCAGGCCAGCAGCGCCCCCTTGGCCCCCAGCTTCAGCGGCGCGTCGAACGTCACGCCCTTGCCCACCGCCTTGGCGTGCGCCTCGATGCCGGCCTCGGGTCCGAGCCACACACCGAGCCGCCAGGCGATCACCGAAGCCAGCACCCCGCCGATCGCCAGCCCCACGACCAGCGCGACACCGCCCCGCCGGAAGAACAGGAAGACGAGCGCCGCGGACACGGCCCCGAAGGCCAGCGCCCACAGTGTGAACACCCCGTCCGCCCCCATCGCCTGCTCGCCCTCGGCGTCCTTCGGGTAGATCCCGTCGCCGATCCAGACCAGCGGAATCCGCGGCGCCAGCCACAGCCACACCAGCCCGAGCAGCACCCCGGACACCGCCACCCCGATCGCCACCAGCGCCGCCTGCACCAGCTCGGCGCGCAGCTCGGGGCCGGGCTCGGAGTAGTCAGGAGCCGAGGGGCCCGGCCCGGAGGGGTCCGGGGCGGTGGGGTAAGGCACTGCACCTCCCAGCGGAGACGGGTCGTGCGGCGAAGGCTGCCCAGGCTGATCGTGCGGAGTCAACGGTGCGGTCACCCCGTCATGGTGCCAGGCGGCGGACGTACATCGGGCGGCGGGAGTCCCGCCGCGCCGCGTCAGCGCACGGCCGCGCGCCGATACGCCCAGGTCGCGGCGGTCAGCGAGACCACCGCCACACCCGCGCACACCCCGAGGTCCGCGCAGACCACCAGCCAGTCGGGGTTCCCGTCGAAGGACCGCGCCAGCGCCTCCACACCGTACGTCGAGGGCAGCACATCGCGCGCGTACGACACCGGCGCGGGCATCCGCTCGGCGGGCAGCACGCCCAGCAGCAGCGCGGCCGACATGCCCAACTGCCCGCACAGCGTGGCCAGTTCCTGGCGGGGCGCGAGCAGCCCGAGCGCCGCGCCCAGGCCCGCGAGGGCGGCGCCGGACAGCGGGATCACCGCGACCAGCACCCACAGATGCGCCATCGGCAGCTGGAACAGCGCGCTCCCCACCACCGCGGTGACCAGCGTCCCGGGCGCGGTGAAGGAGGCGTACGCGGCGGCGGCGCCGAGTACGACGGCGGCGGGCGGCACCGGCAGGGTCGCGTAGTGGTCGAGCCCCCCGCTCGCCCGCAGCTGTCCGAAGTACTGCGCCAGCAGGTTCAGCGCGACGAAAGCCACGACCAGCACGCTGGACCCGGCGACCACGGACCGCGCCTCCATCCCGCCGTCCACGACCCCACGCATCAGGATCATGATCCCCACGGACTGGAAGGTCGCCACGAACAGCAGCGGTATCCGCGCCACCCGGGCCCGGGACAGCTGCGCCCGGTAAACGGCGGCCAGCGCGGGCAGCAGCCGCGCCCGCGCCGCCAAGGGGGCGGGCGCGGCGTCGCCGCCGGGCCATGGCGCCTCGGCGGCCTGGGCCAGGGCTTCTCGGCCGGACACGGCCTCCGCGGGCACGACACTCACCTTGCGCTGCTCCTGTTCCCCGTACCGGCCGCGCCCCGTGCGGGGTCGGCAGCGCTTACGGCGGTGCTTACGGTCGTCACGCCTTCACCAGCCCCTCCGCCCCCTCCGAGCGGCCGCCGAGCGCGAGATAGACGTCCTCCAGGCTGGGCGTGGCGAGCGTGAAGTCGTCCAGCGCGGCGAAAGCCGGGCCGCCGGTCACCGTGGCGATCGCGGCCCGGGCCTGCTCCGGGGCCATCCGCAGCGTCCAGCGCCGCCCGGAGGCCAGCGCGGCCTCCCGTAGCGCCGCGACCTCGGGCACCTCGAGCGGCGGCTCCCCGCGCCATACGAGGTCCACCCGGACCTCGTCGGCGACCAGTGCCTTCAGCCCGGCCGGGGTGTCGCAGGCGATGACCCGGCCGCGCTCCAGCACCGCCACCCGGTCCAGGACGGTCTCCGCCTCGATCACATTGTGGGTGACCAGCAGCACCGTCGCGCCCCGCTCCGCCCGCCGCCGGTCGACGGCGGCCCATACGGCCCGCCGTGCGACGGGGTCCATCCCGGTGGTCGGCTCGTCCAGCACCAGCAGCGGCCGCTCCCCGACCAGCGCGGCGGCGAGGCAGGCCAGCCGCCGCTGCCCGCCGGAGAGCTTCTTGAGCGGGCGCCCGGCCACCTCGCCGAGGCCCAGTTCCCCGATCACCGCGTCCCGCTCCGCGCGGGCGGCGCGGACGTCAAGACCGCGCAGCCGCCCCGTGGTCTCTGCGGCGAGCGCGACGGTCAGCTCGTCCAGCGCGGTCGAGTCCTGCCCCAGATAGCCGAGGAGGCGCGCCGCCCGCTCGGGGTGGCGTACGAGATCGTGGCCGAGCACCCGGACGCTGCCCTCGTCGGGGCGGAGCAGCCCGGTGAGCTGGCGCACCAGGGTGGACTTCCCGGCGCCGTTCGGGCCGAGCAGCCCGAACACCTCACCGCGGCGCACGTCGAGGTCGATGCCGTCGCTGGCCCGGACGGCGGGCGCGGCGGGCACGCCCCGGCGGCGGCGCGCGGCGGGATAGGTCTTGACCAGGCCGCGCACGGTACACACCACATCGCCGCCCGCAGCCTGTTTCGCGCCCGTCCTCACGAGCTATGAGGGTACGCGCCCAATCACCCAGGCCCGTCTTCGGGGCACCCGCAGCCACCGCACGCCGACGCCGGTCCTGGTGGCGCCGTTAGTCGGCAGGCGGGGCGTGCTCGGCGGCCGTACGGGTGTCGATCTCGCGCCAGAAGCCGGCCCGGATCGCATAGCGGTCGTGCTCGTCGATCTGGTCGTCCTTGTGGGCGAGCAGTCCGAAGCGGGCCGCGTAGCGCAGCAGTTCCCCGTCGATGCGGTGCGGGATGCGCGGGTATTCGGTGGAGAGCTGCTGGAGGTGGCCCGGGTCGGAGAGCCGCTCGATCCAGCGGCGGGCGAAGACCTGACCCACCTCGAAGGGGTCGCCGCTGACGGTGGTGATGTCCTCCTCGCGGTCGGCCCAGCGCTGCTCGGGGCTGGTGAGCTGGGCCAGCATGGGCAGCCCGGCGGTCTCGGGCGGCTCGCCGAGCCCGGTGCCGGAGCCGCGCTCGATCCAGCCCTTGTCGGAGGACCAGCGCAGGGTGGCGCTGGGGGCCGGCTGGGCGCCCGCCTGGCCGCCTGCGGGGCCGCGGCCGAGGTCGGCGAGGTCCTTGGGCGTGGGCACACCTCTGCCGCCGGGGGCGGAGCCCGCCTCCGTGTCGTCCGCAGGGGCGGTGCCGGGGCCGCCCGCCGGGGCCGCGGCCCGCCCGGGGGCGCCCGCGGGGCGCGTGGGCGCGCCGCCCCGCCGCGTGGCGCCGTTACGGCCCGGGGCCAGGTCGCCGGGGGCGCCCGGCACCCCGGAGACACCGCTCACCGCGCCCGCGGCGGCCGCGGCGGCGGTCTCGGGCAACGGGGCGGAGAGGATGGCCGCGATCTCCGGCCGGGGCTCGGAGACGGGCGCGCACGGCCCGGTGAGGTCCTTGGCGCGGACGGCCCGGGTGATCCAGGCGCGGTCCAGGACCCGCCGCTCGTCGGCCTCGGCGACCAGGTCCTCCGACTGGTTGTAGTCGCCGTCGGCAGCCTGGACGGCCCACAGGTGGACGGCCACACCGTGTTCCTTGGCGGACATCAGACCGGGCAGCAGATCGCCGTCGCCGGTGACGAGCACGATGTCGGAGCAGGCGCGGTTACGGGCCAGCTCGGTGAGCTCGGCGTGCATGGCGGCGTCCACGCCCTTCTGCGCCCAGCGGCCGTCGCTGCGGGTCAGGGCGCCCAGCCGGACGGTGACCCGGGGCATGACGCGCAGCCTCCGGTGCTCGGGCTGGGGGACGCGGTCGGGGGCTCCGTCGAACCAGTAGATGCGCAGCAGCGGTCGCTCGGTCTCGGCTTCGGCGCGCTCGCGCAGTCCCTGGATGAGGGTCGCGTGGTCGACGGAGATGCGGGACCGGGCTGGCTCCCCGGCAAGCAGGCTCGCGGCGGCGCCCAGCAGATAGCCGGCGTCCACCAGGACGACGCAGCGGTCCACGTTCCACCCTCTTTCCTGAAGCAGTCCTCGGTTGCCCCCCGTGCACAGCCGTGCTCGTTTTCCTGTCTTCGGTCTCAACTGGAGTCTGCCCGACCGTACCGGGGTTATCAGTCCGAACTGGATCACTGGCGTGGCGGATACGGCCTACCCTCGAAGACCCTCCTTCTCACCCACCGTAATTGCCCGAAATGCAGCCTTCGCTCCGGCGTGTCAGTGTTTCTTCCCGGAGGGCTCTTCCCTTGGGGGGCGATCCCAACTGGAGGCACAGCACCATGGCTAAGAACCGGAACCGCGACCGCAAGCAGCAGCAGCGCCAGGGCCGCGGGATGGCCGACCGCCCGGGTGAGCAGACGCAGAACTCGCAGAGCTCCCAGGCGGACGCGCAGTCGCAGGCCATGCAGTCGGAGGGCGGCCCGGCGACGGCCCCTTCGAGCACCGCCCGTAAGGACCGGCAGAAGAGCTTCGGCCACAATTGACCGCCGCCGCACGGCGGTTGAGGGGCGCGCCCGTGCGGGCGCGCCCCTCTCATGAGCGGTGGTCCGTCAGACCGCTGTCCTGACTGGTGGACCGTCACACCACCGTCATGGGCGGTGGTTCAGCCCGCCAGGCAGGCCGGGCCCAGCAGCACCTTGAGGTCGCCGAACAGCGCGGGGTCGGCGGTGACCCGGTGCCGGTCCAGCCGGAGCACCGTGGTCTTACGCGCCCCCTGGAGCTTGATCCGCACCTCGGTGGAGCCCCGGTGGTGGGTGAGCACTTCGCCGAGCTTTTCGACCAGGGGCGGGGTGACCTTCACCGTGGGGATGGTGATCGTCACGGGCGCGTTGGCCCCGGCCTCGGACAGGTCGGGGACCATGAGCTCCATGGCGACCAGCCGCGGCACGTCCTCGCGCTTGTCGAGCCGTCCCTTGACGAACACGACGGTGTCCTCGACGAGCTGGGTGGAGACCAGCTGGTAGGTGGCGGGGAAGAACATGCAGTCGATGGAGCCCGCCAGGTCCTCGACGGTGGCGATGGCCCAGGCGTTGCCCTGTTTGGTCATCTTGCGCTGCAGGCCGGAGATGATGCCGCCGATGGTGACGATGGCGCCGTCGGCGTGCTCACCGCCGGTGAGCTGGGCGATGGCGACGTCGGCCTTGTCGTTGAGGACGTGCTCGATGCCGAAGAGCGGGTGGTCGGAGACGTACAGGCCGAGCATTTCGCGCTCCTGGGCGAGCAGATACGCCTTGTCCCACTCGACGTCGGAGAACTCGACGTCGAGCCCGAAGCCCGGCCCATCGCCCCCGCCGTCGTCGCCGCCCATGCCGCCGAACAGGTCGAACTGTCCCTCGGCCTCCTTGCGCTTCACCGCGACCACATTGTCGATCATGGTCTCGTAGTGCGCCATGAGCCCCTTGCGGGTGTGGCCCATCTCATCGAAGGCGCCGGCCTTGATCAGCGATTCGGTGGTGCGCTTGTTGCAGACGACCGCCTCGACCTTGTCCAGGTAGTCCGGGAAGGAGGAGTACTTCCCCTTCGACTTGCGGCCACGGATGATCGCTTCGACCACGTTCGCGCCAACGTTTCGAACCGCGGTGAGCCCGAAGAGGATCACATCGTCGCCCTGGGCGGCGAAGTTCGCCTCGGACTCATTGACGTTCGGCGTGAGCACCTTGATGCCCATGCGGCGGCACTCGTTGAGATAGATCGCCGACTTGTCCTTGTCGTCACGCACCGAGGTGAGCAGCGCGGCCATGTACTCGGCGGGGTAGTTGGCCTTCAGATACGCGGTCCAGTACGTGACCAGGCCGTACGCGGAGGAGTGGGCCTTGTTGAAGGCGTATCCGGCGAACGGGACCAGCACGTCCCACACCGCCTGGATGGCCGCGTCGGAGTAGCCGCGGTCGCGGCAGCCCTTCTGGAAGGGCACGAACTCCTTGTCGAGGACTTCCTTCTTCTTCTTGCCCATCGCACGCCGCAGCAGGTCGGCCTGGCCGAGCGAGTAGCCCGCGAGCACCTGGGCGGCCTTCTGCACCTGCTCCTGGTAGACGATGAGGCCGTAGGTGATGCCGAGGACGTCCTTGAGCGGTTCTTCCAGCTCGGGGTGGATCGGGGTGATCTCCTGCTGGGCGTTCTTCCGCAGCGCGTAGTTGATATGCGAGTTCATGCCCATCGGGCCCGGTCGGTACAGGGCCGAGACGGCGGAAATGTCCTCGAAGTTGTCGGGCTTCATCATGCGCAGCAGGGAGCGCATGGGGCCGCCGTCGAACTGGAAGACGCCGAGCGTGTCACCGCGGCACAGCAGCTCATAGGTCTTGGGGTCGTCCAGCGGCAGCTCGAGCAGCTTGAGGTCGACGCCCTTGTTCGCGCGCACCATCTTGACCGCGTCATCCATGATGGTCAGGTTGCGCAGGCCGAGGAAGTCCATCTTCAGCAGGCCGAGCGATTCACAGGTGGGGTAGTCCCACTGGGTCACGACCTGGCCGTCGTTCTTCGGCGAGAAGACCGGCACATGCTCGGTCACGGTCTCGCTGGACATGATCACACCCGCGGCGTGCACGCCCATCTGCCGCACCAGGCCCTCGATACCGCGGGCGGTATCGATGACCTTCTTCACATCCGCCTCGTTCTCATACATCCCGCGCACCTCGGCCGCCTCGCTGTAGCGGGGGTGCTTCTCGTCAGTGATGCCGGACAGCGGGATGCCCTTGCCGAGCACATCGGCGGGCATGGCCTTGGTGATCCGGTCGCCCATCGCATACGGGTAACCGAGCACCCGGGCCGAGTCCTTGATCGCGTTCTTGGCCTTGATGGTGCCGTACGTGCCGATCTGGGCGACCTTGTCGGCGCCGTATTTCTCGGTGACGTACCGGATCACCTCACCGCGCCTACGCTCGTCGAAGTCGATGTCGACATCGGGCATGGAGACGCGCTCGGGGTTGAGGAACCGCTCGAAGATCAGGCCGTGGTCGATCGGGTCGAGGTCGGTGATGCCCATCGCGTACGCCACGATCGAACCGGCCGCGGAGCCACGGCCGGGGCCGACCGCGATGCCGTTGTTCTTCGCCCACATGATGAAGTCGGCGACCACGAGGAAGTAGCCCGGGAACCCCATCTGGATGATGACGTCCATCTCGTACTCGGCCTGCTTCTGGCGGTCCTCCGGCACCCCGGCCGGATACCGCCGCTCCATGCCGCGCCGGACCTCCTCCTGGAACCAGGAGACCTCCGTGAAGCCCTCCGGCACGTCGAAGCGCGGCATCAGGTCGCGCTTGTCGAACCAGCCGGTGGTGTCGATCTGCTCGGCGACCAGCAGCGTGTTCCGGCAGCCCTCCTGCCAGGCGTCGGAGGAGTCGATGGCGTACATCTCGTCCGTCGACTTCAGGTAGTAGCCGGAGCCGTCGAAGCGGAAGCGGTCGGGGTCGGAGAGGTTCTTGCCGGTCTGGACGCACAGCAGCGCGTCATGGGCCGCGGACTCGCGGGAGTAGGTGTAGTGCGAGTCGTTGGTGACCAGCGGGGGAATGCCCAGCTTCTTGCCGATCTCCAGCAGGCCGTCGCGGACCCGGTGCTCGATCTCGATGCCGTGGTCCATCAGCTCCAGGAAGTACCGGTCCTTGCCGAAGATGTCCTGGTACTCGGAGGCGGCCTTCAGGGCCTCGTCGAACTGGCCGAGCCGCAGCCGGGTCTGCAGCTCACCGGACGGACAGCCGGTGGAGGCGATCAGGCCCTCCGACCACTGGGCGATGGTCTCCTTGTCCATCCGGGGCCACTTGACGAAGTAGCCCTCCATATAGGCGTCCGAGGAGAGCCGGAAGAGGTTGTGCAGACCCGCCTTGTTGGAGGCCCAGATCGTCTTGTGGGTGTAACCACCGGAACCGGAGACGTCGTCCCGCTTCTGGTGCGGCTGGCCCCACTGAACCCGTCGTTTGTAGCGCCGCGACTCGGGGGCGACGTACGCCTCGATCCCGATGATCGGCGTGATGCCCGCGCCGGTCGCCTGCTGGTAGAAGTCGTACGCCCCGTGGAGGTTGCCATGGTCGGTCATGGCGATATGCGTCATGCCCATTTCCTGGCAGGCGTTGAACATGTCCTTGAGCCGCGCCGCACCGTCCAGCAGCGAGTACTGGGTGTGGACATGCAGGTGCGTGAAGGGCGGCTTGGTCACGGTGGCAGACCTCCGGCGAACGGTCGATGAAGGGTGTGCGGAACAGCTCCGAAGGTTACCCCTCCGGACTGACAGCGAGTGGGCACCCACGAGTAGCCTCAGGCGTTGGGACGGACGGAACGAGCCGTCCCGTTCGCGATCTTTGTCATGCTCTTTTCTTCACGTACTCACGTACTTTCTCCCGACACCAGGAGGCGCCCCGCGATGCCGACCCAGCAGACCCAGGCGGAACAGCGCGGCGAGCACATCCTCGCCGTCTTCGACACCGCCTTCGGCGAGCTGCTCGCCGCCGACCCGGCCGCCTTCCGCGTCAAGTTCCGCAAGATGGCCGCATCGGCCTTCGCGTTCTACCGCGGCACGGCCGGCCTGTTCTACGCCGATGTGGAGCAGGAGCGCGAGGGCGGCCCCTACCTGGACGACCGCACGGGCCGGGTGTGGATCCACGGTGACCTCCACGCCGAGAACTTCGGCACCTACATGGACGCCAACGGCCGCCTGATCTTCAACGTCAACGACTTCGACGAGGCGTATGTCGGCCCCTTCACCTGGGACCTCAAGCGCTTCGCCGCCTCCGTCGCGCTGATCGGCTACACCAAGGCGCTCAGCGACGAGAAGATCAGCGAGCTGGTGCGGATCTACGCCGCCGCCTACCGCGAGCGTATCCACGCCCTGGCCACCGGCGCCAAGAACGACGAGGTGCCGCCCTTCACCCTGGAGACCGCCGAGGGCCCGCTGCTGGACGCGCTGCGTGACGCCCGCTCGCTGACCCGTTTCGGGCTGCTCGACTCGATGACCACGATCCGCGACTTCGAGCGCCGCTTCGCCTCCGGCGGCGGCTCGGTCGAGCTGGACGCGGCCACCCGCTACAAGGTCCTGGCCGCCTTCGACGGCTATCTGGAGACACTGCCCGAGTCCAGCCTCGCCCGGCCGGACTCCTACCGGGTCAAGGACGTCGTCGGCCGCCGCGGTATCGGCATCGGCAGCGCCGGGCTGCCCTCGTACAACATCCTTCTGGAGGGCAACAGCGACGCCCTCGAGAACGATGTGGTGATCTATATGAAGCAGGCGCAGACCCCGGCGGTCTCCCGGCACATCACGGACGAGCGGGTCCGCTCCTACTTCCACCATGAGGGGCACCGCACGGTCATCTCGCAGCGCGCCCTTCAGGCGCACGCCGACCCCTGGCTCGGCTGGACCGAGCTGGACGGCTCGGGGCAGCTGGTCGCCGAGATCTCCCCGTACGCGGTGGACCTCGACTGGTCCGATATCGACGACCCGACCGAGATCGCGGCGGTCGTCGCCGACCTGGGGCGGGCCACGGCCACCATGCACGCGGCCGCCGACGACCAGAGCGGCCACTCGCTGGTGCCCTTCTCCACCGAGCGGGCCATCGACGCGGTGATCGCGGCGGACGAGGGCGGCTTCGCGGAGCTGCTGGTGGACTTCGCGCACTCCTACGGGGCGCGGGCGCGGGCCGACCACCAGATCTTCGTGGACCTCTTCCGGAACGGGCGCATCCCCGGGCTGTGAGTATCGATATGCGGCTCCGCCGCGTGGATCGATATGCGGCTCCGCCGCGTGGACCTACCAGAATTGGTAGGTGAGTGGGCGGGGAGCGATCCCCGCCCACGGTCTTGACGCCGCCCCTACACCCGATCGTGTGACAATCGATCCCTATGGACGGTACGGGACCGCTGCTGAGGGCACTGCGCGCGGCGCTGTTCACAGCGCTGTGCGTCACGCTGTCCTCCGCCGCCCACGTTCTGCTGTCGCGCACGCCGCTGCCGCTGACGACCGTGGCGGCGCTGTCGGTCGTCGTCTTTGTGATCGCTTACGCCCTGGCGGGCCGGGAGCGCGGCTACTGGAGCATCGCCGCGCTGCTGGTCCCGCTTGAGCTGGCCGCCGACACGGTGTTCACCACCGGCCAGAGCGCCTGTTACGGGCCCTCCGGCGGCCCCGTGGCGGGCTCCCTGCGCGCCCTGGGCGTGGACCTCCTGTGTGGCAGTGGCGGGGTCGGCTCCCCCCTGGCCCGGGTCACCGGGCCGGACGGCGTCGGCGCCCTCACGTCCGCCGTGGGCTCCGCCGCCCCCTGGCTGCTGCTCGCCGCCCATATCGCGATCGGGCTGCTCGCCGCGGCCTGGCTGCGGCGCGGCGAGGCCGCCGTGGCCCGCCTGCTGACCTCGCTGGCCGCCTTCGCTTTTCGGCCGCTGCTGCTGGCCGTCGCGGTGGTCACCGCGGCCTTCGCGCCCCGCCGACGCTCCTCGCGTCCGATGGGACCGCCGAGTCCGGCCCCGGCGCTCCCCCTCCTCGTGCACTCCGTCGTACGGCGTGGTCCGCCGTGCTCGGCCACTGCCTGAGCACAGCGATTCCCACCACTTTCGTACGACTTCGTATGGACTCGCACAGGTTTGCGTGGCTCCGTACGACCTTCACACGACGGAGATCGATCCACCATGAGCAACCGCAACAGCCACCAGAACAAGCAGGCCGCGCGCGATCGGATGCGCGCCGAGCGCGAGCGCCAGGCCAAGAAGGACCGGACGCGCCGCCAGCTGGTCGTCGGCGGCGCGGTCGTCGCCATCCTCGGGATAGCGGGCGGCATAGGCTACGCCGTCACCCAGATGAACGGCGGCGGGAACGCCAGCAAGGAGTGGAAGGCCGCCGCCGAGAAGACGGCCCTGGTGAAGCCCGCCCACACCACCGGCCCCCAGGGCACGACCGTGGTCGTCGGCGACAAGAACGCCAAGAACACCCTGCACGTCTACGAGGACATGCGCTGCCCGATCTGTGCGGAGTTCGAGCAGTACACGGGCACGACCGTGGCGAAGGACATCAAGAACGGCACCTTCAAGGCGCAGTTCACGATGGGCACCTTCCTGGACGACAAGCAGGGCATGATCGGGGCCGGTTCGAAGAACGCCCTGAGCGCGCTGGGCGCGGCCCTCAATGTCAGCCCGGACGCGTTCCTCGAGTACAAGTCCGCGCTCTTCTCGGCCAAGAACCACCCCAGCAAGGAGACCGACGACGCCTTCGCCGGCGACCAGAAGCTGATCGCCATCGCCCAGCAGGTCAAGGCGCTCAAGGGCAACAAGACCTTTGAGAAGGCCGTGACGAACGGCACCTACGACCGGTGGGCACTGGCCATGTCGAAGACGTTCGACGACACCAAGGACGTGACCGGCACCCCGACCCTCAAGCTGAACGGCAAGATCCTCACGACGGATCAGGGGGGCGTCCCGCTCACCCCGGACCAGTTCAACCCCCTGGTCCAGCAGAACCTGAAGAAGTAACCCCGAGGGTCACCGCCGGGTCGCCCGGCGACCCGGCGACCCGGCGGTGACCGGCGCCGATGCCCCGGTGCGCTGAGCGGCGGCTACCGCTGCTCAGCCGCCTCCGTGACCTCCGCGAGGAAGCCGAGCGCCACCTTCCAGGTGGCCTCGGCCGCCTCCTCGTCGTAGTCCGGCAGCTCCGGGTCGGTGAACAGGTGCCCGGCCCCCGGGTAGCGGTAGATCTCCACGTCCGCCCCGGCCCGCCCCATCCGCAGGTACCACGCGTTCAGCCAGTCGTGCGGCTCGAAGGGGTCCGGGTCCGCGACATGCAGCTGCACCGGCAGGCCGTCCGCAGTCGCGTCGTCGGCGATGTCCGAGGTGCCGTGCAGAAGCAGCAGCCCGCGCGCCTTCTCGTCGCCCAGCGCGAGGTTCTGGGCGATCGACCCGCCGAGCGAGAACCCCGCGTACACCAGGCCGCGGTCCGACAGCGGCGCGGCGGCCACCACGGCCCGGCGCAGCAGCTCGTCCTTGCCGATCTCCTCCTTGAGGGCCATGCCGTCCTCGGCGCTGTCGGCCGTCCGCCCCTCGAACAGATCCGGTACGTGCACCTCGTGCCCGGCGGCGCGCAGCCGGTCCGCGGCGGTGTGCACGGCGGGCCGCAGCCCGTACATCGAATGGAGAAGCAGGATCGGGGAACGGGTCACTTCGTCACTTCCTCGTCGCGTGCGAAGGATCAGGATAGGTGTCCATGGAGGACGTACTGCGTCCGCTCGTCGTCATCGGCGGCTCGCTCGCCATCACTCTGCTGATCGGCTGGGCGGTCGACCGGCTGCTGCAACGCACCGACGCCCGCCACGCGGAGACGCCGCTGTGGGGCCTGCTGCGCCGCTGCCGGCTGCCGCTCCAGGTGACGGTCTGCTCGGCGCTGCTGCGGGGCTCGTACGACAAGACGCACGCCCGGGTGGTCCGGGAACACGGGTCGGGCATCGCGCAGCTGCTCGCGCTGGTGCTGATCGCGGCCACGGCGTGGCTCGCGGTGCGGGTCTCGGCGGCGGTGGTGGAGTCCTCGTACCGCCGCTATGCCGCCAGCGCTCACGACCCGGCGCGGGTGCGCCGGGTGCGCACCCAGGTGACGCTCATCCAGCGAGTGGTGACCGCGATCGTCGGGGTGGTCGCGGCGTCGGCGATGCTGCTGACCTTCCCGGCGATGCGTACGGTGGGCACGTCCATGCTGGCCTCCGCCGGGATCCTGGGCATCGTCGCCGGCGTCGCCGCGCAGTCGACGCTGGGCAACCTCTTCGCCGGGCTGCAGATCGCCTTCGGCGACATGGTGCGGATCGGCGACACGGTGGTCGTGGACGGCGAGTGGGGCACGGTCGAGGAGATCACGCTGACCTTTCTGTCCGTGCGGACCTGGGACGAGCGCCGGATCACCATGCCGGTGTCGTACTTCACGGGCAAGCCGTTCGAGAACTGGTCGCGCGGCGGCTCGCAGAAGACCGGCGCGGTCGTCTTCCACCTCGACCACTCGGCGCCGGTCGCGGAGATGCGGGTGCGGCTGGGCGAGATCGTGCGCAAGTCCCCGGCGTGGGACGGCCGGGACTGGAGCCTCGCGGTCACGGACACCACGCCGTCCACGATGGTGGTGCGGGCGCTGGTGACGGCGCGGGACGCGGACGACGCGTGGACGGTGCGCTGTGAGGTGCGGGAGCAGATGATCACGTGGCTGCGGGAGCACCACCCCTACGCGCTGCCGCGCATCACCACCGCGACCATCCAGCCACCGCGGCCCGCGGCCGACTCCGAGGACCGCCTCAGCCGCTTCGGCGACGATCTCCACAAGGACGGCACACACCCGCGCCGAAACTAGCTCCCAGGGCTAGAGCGCCCTGCGCATGGCGCGATGCGGGATTCCGCTGCCCTCGTCGAATTCGGGGCCGTACGCCGCGTAGCCGAGGCGCTCGTAGAAGCCGAGGGCGTGGGTCTGGGCCTCCAGGTAGACCTCGGCGAGCCCGCGCCGCAGCGCCTCCGCCTCGACCGCGCGGACGAGGTCCGCGCCGAGGCCGGTGCCGCGGGCGGCCGGGAGGACCGCGAGGCGGCCGAGGACGGCGGTGGTGACGCCGGCCACGCCGGCGTGGCCGTACTTCTTGTCCGCTGCCGCGCCGTGGAGGAAGCGGACGGTGCCCGCCGGGCCCTGGGGGCCGGTGGCGAGGAGGTGGACGGCGTGCGCGTCGTACTCGTCCATCTCCTCCGATTCGGGAATCCGCTGCTCGACGACGAAGACCTCGCGGCGCACCCCGCGGCAGACCTCGAGGGAGTCGGCGCCCACGACCTCGATCCGGTACGTCACGCGCTGTCCGCCCGCACGGTGTCCAGCGCCCACTGGAGATCGTCCGGGTAGCGGCTCTCGAACTCCACCCAGCCGCCGCCCCCGGGGTGCTCGAAGCCCAGCCGCACGGCGTGCAGCCACTGCCGGGTCAGCCGCAGCCGCTTGGCGAGCGTCGGGTCGGCGCCGTACGTGAGGTCGCCGACGCAGGGGTGGCGGTGGGCCGCCATGTGGACGCGGATCTGGTGGGTGCGGCCCGTCTCCAGCTTGATGTCGAGGAGGCTGGCGGCGCGGAACGCCTCGATGAGGTCGTAGTGGGTGACGCTGGGCTTGCCCTCGGCGGTCACGGCCCATTTGTAGTCGTGCTGCGGATGGCGGCCGATCGGCGCGTCGATGGTGCCGCTGAGCGGGTCGGGGTGGCCCTGGACGAGGGCCTGGTAGCGCTTGTCGACCGTACGCTCGCGGAACTGCTGCTTGAGCAGGGTGTACGCGAGCTCGGACTTGGCGACGACCATCAGGCCGGAGGTGCCGACGTCCAGCCGGTGGACGATCCCCTGGCGCTCGGCGGCCCCGGAGGTCGAGACGCGGAAGCCCGCGGCGGCCAGGCCGCCGATGACGGTGGGCCCGGTCCAGCCGGGGCTGGGGTGAGCGGCGACCCCGACCGGCTTGTCGACCACCACGACGTGCTCGTCGTCGTGCACGATCTCCATGCCCTCGACGGGCTCGGCGACGATCCGTACGGGCGGCGCGGCCTGCGGCATCTCCACCTCGAGCCAGGCGCCGCCGGAGACCCGGTCGGACTTGCCCGCGACACTGCCGTCGACCTGCACCTTGCCCGCGGCGGCCAGCTCCGCCGCCTTGGTCCGAGAAAACCCGAACATGCGTGCGATCGCGGCGTCGACGCGTTCGCCTTCGAGGCCGTCGGGTACGGGGAGCGTGCGGATCTCGGGAATCGTACTCACCCGTCGAGTATGCCGGACCGCACAGCCCGGTTCGTACGCCAGTCCTCGGGCCCCCGGCCCCGGATCCGGCCCCTGTGGCCTGAAAAGCTCAGTCCTTGTGGACCGTGCCGTCCGGGTCCAGACCGCGGAAGGAGAGGATGACGATCAGGAAGCCACCGCAGACGATCGCCGAGTCGGCGAGGTTGAAGACCGCGAAATGGGCGGGCGCGATGAAGTCGACCACCGCACCCTGCAGCCCGCCCGGCGCGCGGAAGACGCGGTCGGTGAGGTTGCCGAAGGCGCCGCCCAGCAGCAGCCCGAGCGCGATGGCCCAGGGCAGGCTGTAGAGCTTGCGGGCGAGCCGGGCGATCACCACGATGACACCGGCCGCTATCACCGTGAAGACGATGGTCATGGCCTCGCCGAAGCCGAAGGCGGCGCCCCGGTTGCGGATCACCTCGAACTGGAGCCAGGTGCCGATCACCTCGATCGCGTCATGGTGCTCCAGTTTCGCCACCACGAACAGCTTGCTGCCCAGGTCGAGCAGGTACGCGAACGCGGCGACCGCGAGCAGCACCGCGATGCGCCGCCGCCCGCGCCCCGGCTGCGCCCCGTCGGCACCCGCGACGGCGCCTTCCTCGGCCTTCCCCGCTTCTGGCGTACCGATGGCCTGCTCCGCCTCTGTCACGTAAGTCCCTCAAACATCGTCCGGGCCAGTCTCCCCCTGGCTGAGGACGAGAGTACGGCACTCCCGACGGACGGTCAGCGCCGCTCCTGCCGCTGTTTGCACTCCACGCACAGAGTGGCCCGGGGGAACGCCTGCATCCGGGCCTTGCCGATGGGGTTGCCGCAGTTCTCGCACAGCCCGTACGTCCCGGCGTCCAGCCCCTCCAGGGCGCGCTCGGTCTGCAGCAGCATCTCGCGGGCGTTGCCGGCCAGGGCCAGCTCGTGCTCGCGCGTGATGTTCTTGGTGCCGGTGTCGGCCTGGTCGTCGCCCGCGCCGTCCCCGGAGTCCCGCATCAGCCCGGTGATCGCCTGCTCGGACGCGAGGATCTCGGTCCGCAGCCGGCCGGCCTCAGCCAGCAGCTCGGTGCGCGCCTCGGCCACCTCCTGCGCCGACCAGGGCTCCTCACCCGGGCGTACGGCCAGGTCACCGGGGGCCACGGGGCCGACGCCCACGCGGGCCTTGGGGACCGCGCCGGGCGCCTCGGGGGCCTGGTTCGCCGTCGGCGCCCCGCTCGGAGTCTTCTTCGCAACCACTTTCCTGGCTCCCGTCTTCTTCGGGGGCACCGCCTGCTCGGCCGGTGCGGCCTTCTTGGTGGCCTTTTTGGCCGTGGTCTTCGCGACCTCGGCCTTCTTGGTCGTGGCCTTGTCGGCCGCGCCCTTCTCCTCCACCGCGCCCTTCTTCTCCACCGCGTTCTTCGTGGCCTTCTCGGCCGCCGTGGCGGGCGCCGCCGCCTTCTTCCCGGAAGCGCTCTTCTTGGCGGTCGTGGCCTTCGTCGCCTTCGCCGTGCTCTTCTTCACGGCGGTCTTCCTCGCCACCATGGTCGCGCCCCTTCACATATTGTGATCTTGCACGCGAATCGTTCCGGAACGATAAATCGACTTCAGGCACGCGGCAACGGGGCACGCCGCCCGATTCGCCCGGCTTGCCCGTGGGACAACCCGGTCTCAATCGGTTGTGCCCCACCGCCCGCCCGGTAATCCGGCCATGAATCAGTACCGGGCGGTGACGCCCGGCCCGCGCGGACTCCGGCACCCTGCGTATCGCCATTCGGGTCACCGCCCGGCCCCCGTACCTCACTCGGCGCAGCCCGTAATCCGGTCGGCCGGGTGGTGCCCGGACCCGTACACTGGGCGAAGCGAAAGGCGTGGAAGGGGACGAGTAGCGTCGTACGCAGCCATGAGCGACCCGGGGACGGTGCGAGCCCGGGGGCGAGCGCGATGTGAAGGATCACCCCGGAGCCGCCGGAAGAACCCCCGCCCAGGGCCAGTAGAACCGGTGTCGCGACCCCAATGAGGGGGCCAGGAGCCAGCCCAGCGCTCCCGGCCAAGGAGGGTGGTACCGCGGGAGCGCGAGCTCTCGTCCCTCCGACGGAACGCAGACCAGCACGTGTCCGCCGGAGGAAAGATCCGATGACGCAGTACCGCCAGGTGCCCGCCCAGGTCGACCTGCCAGCCCTCGAGCACGCCGTTCTCGACTTCTGGCGGGAGAACAAGATCTTCGCCCGGAGCCTCGAGCAGTCCGCGGGGCGGCCCGAGTGGGTCTTCTACGAGGGCCCGCCGACCGCCAATGGCATGCCGGGCGCCCACCACATCGAGGCCCGCGTCTTCAAGGACGTCTTCCCGCGCTTCCGCACCATGCGCGGCTACCACGTCGAGCGCAAGGCGGGCTGGGACTGCCACGGCCTGCCGGTCGAGCTGGCCGTCGAGAAGGAGCTCGGCTTCAGCGGCAAGCAGGACATCGAGGCGTACGGCATCGCCGAGTTCAACGCCAAGTGCCGCGAGTCGGTCAGCCGGCACATCGACGCCTTCGCCGACCTCACCACGCGCATGGGGTACTGGACCGACCTCGACGGTGCGTACTGGACCATGAACCCCGAGTACGTCGAATCGGTGTGGTGGTCGCTCAAGGAGATCTTCAACAAGGGGCTGCTGGTCCAGGACCACCGGGTCGCCCCCTGGTGTCCGCGCTGCGGCACCGGCCTGTCCGACCACGAGCTGGCGCAGGGCTACGAGACGGTCGTCGACCCGTCGGTCTTCGTCCGCTTCCCGCTGACCTCCGGCCCGCTGGCGGGCGAGGCGGCGCTGCTGGTGTGGACGACCACGCCGTGGACCCTGGTGTCCAACATGGCCGTCGCCGCGCACCCCGATGTGCGCTATGTGGTCGCCACCGACGGCCAGGAGAAGCTGGTCGTCGCCGAGCCGCTGCTGGAGAAGGCCCTCGGCGAGGGCTGGACCGTCACCGGGCAGTCCTTCACCGGGGCCGAGATGGAGCGCTGGACCTACCAGCGCCCGTTCTCCCTGGTGGATGTCGACGGCGATGCGCACTTCGTGGTCAACGCCGAGTATGTGACCACCGAGGACGGCACCGGCCTGGTCCACCAGGCCCCCGCGTTCGGCGAGGACGACCTGCGCACCTGCAAGGCGTACGGTCTGCCGTACGTCAACCCGGTCCGCACGGACGGCACCTTCGAGGAGGGCCTGGAGCTCGTCGGCGGCCAGTTCTTCAAGAAGGCCGACGAGGCGCTGACGGCCGATCTGCAAGCCCGCGGCCTGCTGTTGCGGCATGTGCCGTACGAGCACAGCTACCCGCACTGCTGGCGCTGCCACACCGCGCTGCTCTACTACGCGCAGCCGTCCTGGTACATCCGCACCACCGCGGTCAAGGACGCGCTGCTACGGGAGAACGAGCGGACGAACTGGTTCCCGGATTCGGTCAAGCACGGCCGCTACGGCGACTGGCTGAACAACAACATCGACTGGGCCCTGTCCCGCAACCGCTACTGGGGCACCCCGCTGCCCATCTGGCGCTGCGCCGAGTCCCACCTCACCTGCGTCGGCTCCCTCGCCGAGCTCTCCGAGCTCACCGGCACCGACCAGACGGGCCTGGACCCGCACCGGCCGTTCATCGACGAGGTGACCTTCACCTGCACCGCCGAGGGCTGCGAACTGGAGGCCGTACGGGTCCCCGAGGTCATCGACGCCTGGTACGACTCGGGCTCGATGCCCTTCGCCCAGTGGGGCTACCCGTACCGCAACAAGGAGATCTTCGAGAAGCGCTATCCGGCGCAGTTCATCTCCGAGGCAATCGACCAGACCCGTGGCTGGTTCTACACCCTGATGGCGGTCGGCACGCTCGTCTTCGACAAGTCGAGCTATGAGAATGTGGTCTGCCTCGGACACATCCTGGCCGAGGACGGCCGGAAGATGTCCAAGCACCTGGGCAACATCCTGGAGCCGATCCCGCTCATGGACCAGCACGGCGCGGACGCCGTCCGCTGGTTCATGGCCGCCGGCGGCTCGCCGTGGGCCGCGCGCCGGGTGGGCCACGGCACCATCCAGGAGGTCGTCCGCAAGACGCTGCTCACCTACTGGAACACGGTCGCCTTCCAGGCCCTGTACGCCCGCACCTCGGGCTGGGCGCCGAGCGAGGCCGACCCGGCCCCGGCCGACCGGCCGCTGCTCGACCGCTGGCTGCTGGGCGAGCTGGGCACGCTGACCGAGCAGGTGACGCAGGCCCTGGAGGCGTACGACACCCAGCGCGCCGGCAAGCTGCTGTCGGGCTTCGTCGACGACCTTTCCAACTGGTATGTCCGCCGCTCCCGCCGCCGCTTCTGGCAGGGCGACGCGGCCGCGCTGCGCACGCTGCACGAGGTGCTCGAGACGGTCACCCGGCTGCTGGCCCCGCTCGTCCCGTTCATCACCGAGCGGGTCTGGCAGGACCTGATCGTCCCGGTCACCCCGGACGCCCCGGAGTCGGTGCACCTGGCCGGCTGGCCCGAGGCCGACCAGGAGCTGATCGACCCGGCCCTCTCGACCCAGATGACGCTGGTGCGCCGCCTGGTGGAGCTGGGCCGCGCGACCCGCGCCGAGTCGGGCGTCAAGACCCGTCAGCCGCTGTCGCGCGCGCTGGTCGCGGCGTCCGGCTTCGAGTCGCTGTCCGCGGAGCTGCGCACGCAGATCGAGGAGGAGCTGAACGTCTCGTCCCTCGCCTCGCTCAGCGAGGTCGGCGGCTCGCTCGTCGACACCACGGCCAAGGCCAACTTCCGCGCGCTGGGCAAGCGTTTCGGCAAGGGCACCCAGCCGGTCGCCAAGGCCGTCGCCGAGGCGGACGCGGCCGCGCTGTCGCTGGCGCTGCGCGAGGGGACGGCGTCGGTGGTGGTGGACGGCGAGACGGTCGCGCTCTCCGCGGACGAGGTGATCATCACCGAGACCCCGCGCGAGGGTTGGTCGGTCGCCTCCGACGCGGGCGCGACGGTGGCCCTCGACCTGGAGATCACCCCGGAGCTGCGGCGCGCGGGGCTCGCCCGCGACGCGATCCGGCTGATCCAGGAGGCCCGTAAGAACAGCGGCTTGGACGTGGCCGACCGGATCGCGCTGCGCTGGGGCGCGGCGGACGAGGAGGTCCGTACGGCGCTGACCGACCACGCGACGCTGATCGCGGACGAGGTCCTGGCGACGGACTTCGCGTCCGGCGACGGTGACTCCGGCTACGGCGAGGAGTTCTCCGACGAGGCCCTGGGCCTCACCTTCCGCCTCCGCAAGGCGTAGCCCCTTTTTGCGCCTAAACCGGCGCCGCTCTCGCGGACCTGGTTGCTCGCCGTATGGGTTGCGCAATTGATGGTTGCGTCTTCGGCGCGGACATCGTGGTGGGGGCCGGGACTTCGGCCCCCACCATGCGGCGGAGCCGCGTGAATACGGTTACGCAACCCAGTCCGCGAGAACGGCGCCGGTTTCCGCACGAAACGGGCCGGGCCCGGGAGCATCGCTCCCGGGCCCGGCCCGTCTGATTGCCGACCTTTACGCGCTGCGCGCTACGCCGCGCGCCGCCGCGTCAGTTGTCGTCCTCGTCGATGAGGAAGCCGCGCATGGGGCTCGGCGCCTGCTGCATCGGCTGCGGGGCCTGCGGGCGCACCGGAGCCATCGGCTGGGTCATCGCGGGGGACATCTGCTGCTGGCCACCGTAGGACGGCGCGCCGCCGCCCTGGGTGTGCCCGCCCATGGGCTGGTTGCCGCCCATGGTGTGGCCGCCCATCGCGCCCGCGCCGGCCGAGGCCATGGAGCCGGTCATGGACGGGGACGGCGGCAGCGAGGCGGTCGCCGGGGTGCGCGGCGGGGCCAGGGAGTCGTCGGCCTGGTTCTCCAGCTGGCGCAGCTGGCTCTCCAGGTACGACTTCAGCCGCGTGCGGTACTCGCGCTCGAAGCCGCGCAGGTCCTCGACCTTGCGCTCCAGCGTGGCGCGGGCCGACTCCAGCGAGCCCATCGCGACGCGGTGCTTCTCCTGCGCGTCCCGCTCCAGCGCGTCGGCCTTGGCGCGGGCGTCCCGCTCCAGGCCCTCGGCGCGGCTGCGGGCCTCACCGACGATCTTGTTGGCCTCGGAACGGGCCTCGGCGATCGCCTGGTCGGCGGTCTGCTGCGCGAGCGAGAGCACGCGCGCGGCGCTGTCGCCGCCCGGGCCCTGGCCCGGCTGCGGCAGCTGCGGGCCGCCGGGGCCGCCCATCGGACCGCCCATGGGGCCACCGGGGCCCATCGGACCGCCCTGACCCATCGGGCCCGGTCCGCCCTGGCCCATGGGGCCACCCTGACCCATCGGGCCGCCCTGACCCATGGGACCGCCCTGCATCGGACCCGGTCCGCCCTGGCCCATCGGGCCTGCCGGCAGCTGCGGGGCACCGCCCGGAAGTTGGGGCGGGCCACCCATCTGCTGCTGGCCGGGCGGCACGGGCTGCGGTCCGGATATGGCGGCGGGCACAGGAGCGCCGGGTCGCTCCTGCTGTTCCGGCGGTTTACGCATGTTCTGCTGCTGACTCTGCGCGGCGGCACGGGTCGCGGCGGCCAGCTTGGCGCGCAGATCCTCGTTCTCCCGCAGCAGCCGGGTCAGTTCGGCTTCGACCTCATCGAGGAAGGCATCGACCTCGTCCTCGTCATAGCCTTCTCGGAGGCGGACGGTCGTGAACTGCTTGTTCCGCACGTCCTCGGGGGTCAACGGCATCTCTAACTCACCTCAACGTAGTCGTCGGCAATCGGCAAGACCGTATCGTTCACACGCTGCTCGCAAAATTGCGGACGACGGTGATCAAGATCCAGACGATGATCATCAGAACGAAGAAGGACAGGTCGAGCGCCACACCCCCGAGACGCAACGGCGGGATGAACCGCCGCAAGAGCTTCAGCGGCGGATCGGTGACAGTGTAGGCGGCCTCCAGGATGACCACCATCGCCTTGCCGGGTTGCCACGAGCGGGCGAACTGGAAGACGTAGTCCATCACCAGCCGGAAGATCAGCACGATCAGGAAGCAATACAGCGCGATGTAGATCACCTGCAGTGCGATGCCCATCCCGCTGTGTCCCTCTCCCCTTGCGTGCTCGGCCGTACGGCCTGTTGATGACTCGGTGTTGCCGTGTTGCGTCTCAGCTTTGGTTGAAGAACCCGCCCTCTGCGATACGGGCCTTGTCCTCCGCCGTGACATCGACGTTAGCAGGAGACAACAGAAACACCTTCTGAGTCACCCGCTCAATGCTCCCATGGAGGCCGAACACGAGTCCGGCCGCAAAGTCGACAAGTCGCTTTGCATCCGTGTCGTCCATCTCCGTGAGGTTCATGATCACCGGGGTGCCCTCACGGAAGTGTTCCCCGATAGTACGGGCCTCGTTGTAGGTCCTGGGGTGCAGCGTCGTGATGCGGTACGGCTCTCGCTCGGACACGACCTTGGGCATGATCACCGGCGCGTTCTTCTCCAAGTTCTGACGTTCAGGTGTGATGGATGCCACGGGGGCGATTCGCGCGGGTCGCCCGGTTTCCGGTACGAGCGGGGCGGGTTCACGCTGCGCCGGGGGATGGACGACTCGTACAGATTCGCCCCTCTCCGACCGCGGCTCGGTTTCCGTCACCTGATGCCTGCGACGGTCCCGCTCGGGCTCCGGCTCGGGCTCGAACTCGTCGTCGGGGTCGAATCCCCGGCCGTCGTACCCATCGTCCTCCACGAGGCCGAGGTAGACCGCCATCTTGCGCATAGCGCCGGCCATTCTCTGCGTCCTCCGCTCTGTGGTGGATCGGCTCCGCCACCGGATGCCTTGGATCCACGCGGCCTGCCCGCCTTTTGGCGGGAATGACCATATTTTCTGCTGTGGTCCGACTTCTTCGCGACGTTACCGGAGCCTGGGTCGGACTCCGAGCACCGCCGTGCCGACGCGCACATGTGTCGCACCGGCGGCCACCGCGTCCTCGAGATCCGAGCTCATCCCCGCCGAGACCATGTTCGCAGCAGGATGGGCCGCGCGCAGGCGGGATGAGATTTCCATCAGCCGATCGAAGGCGGCCCGCGGCCGCCCCGCATACGGTCCGGCCAGCGGAGCGACCGTCATCAGACCGTCCAGCCGCAGCCCTTGAGCCTCGACCACCGCGTCGCCAAGAGCCTCCACCCCGTCCGGCGCGACACCTCCCCGTTCTCCCTGTTGACCCGACTCCGCGTCGAGCGCCACCTGAATCAGACAGCCCAGTTCGCGGCCGGCCCCCACCGCCGCGCGCGACAGCGCGTCAACCAGCCGCTTGCGATCGACGGATTGCACCATATCGGCGTAACTAGCCACCGATCGCACCTTATTGGTCTGCAATTGCCCAACGAAGTGCCAAATCAACGGAAGATCGGCACATTCGGCAGCTTTGGGCGCGGCGTCCTGATCGCGATTCTCCGCCACATGATGAACGCCGAGTTCCGCGAGGAGCCGGACATCGCTCGCCGGGTAGGTCTTGGTCACCACAATCAACGTGACTTCTTCACGTTTGCGGTCGGCAGCCGCACAAGCCGCGGAGATACGTTCCTCCACGCGAGCAAGATTTTCGGCCAGTTCCGTTCTGCGATCCGTCACAGCTCAGCCGCCCAACCAGACATAGCTCGCGAGCCGCCCCGTGGTGCGCTCGCGCCGGTACGAGAAGTGGTCCGTCGATTCCAGCGTGCAGATGTGGGAGTGCTCTTCCATCTTCACGCCCGCGTGGACGAGCTGGGAGCGCACGCCGGCGGTCACATCCACCGCCGCGGTGCCCCAACTGGTCTCGGCCCACGCCGCGGGCACGGTCTTCGCGACCTCGGCGCGCATCTCCTCGGGGACCTCGTAGCAGCGACCGCAGACCGAGGGACCCGTACGGGCGAGGATCCGGGCGGGGTCCGCGCCCAGTTCGGTCATCGCCCGCACCACCGCGGGCACGACCCCGGCGACCAGGCCCGGCCGCCCGGCGTGCGCGGCCCCGGCGACCCCGGCCACCGGATCGGCCAGCAGCACCGGGGTGCAGTCGGCGGTGAGGACGGCGAGGGCGAGCCCGCGGCGGGCCGTCACCACCGCGTCGACCGCCGGGACCTCGCGGTCTCCCCACGGTCCGTCGACCACGGCCACGTCCCGGCCGTGCACCTGGTTCATCCAGACGACCTCGGCCGGGTCCAGGCCCAGCGCCTTGGCCGCCAGTTCGCGGTTGGTCCGTACGGCCGCGGGGTCGTCGCCGACCGCGCCGCCGAGGTTGAGCTCGTCATACGGAGCGGCGCTCACTCCGCCCCACCGGTCGGTGAAGGCGAAGTGCGCGCCGCTCGCGTCGTGCTGTTGCGCTATCACTTCTGGATCGCTTCAGGATCGCCGAGGAGCCATGTCGGCACGGCTCACTTGAGGAAGTCCGGCACGTCCAGCTCCTCGGCCTGGCTGTCCTGGTACGGACGGGCCGGCGGGACCTGCGGGGTGGGCATCGGGGCGGGCGGCGGGACCTCGGCGACGGGGGTCGGCTCGGGCCTGGGCTCCTCCTCGCGCGGAGTGACGCTGCCGAGCCCGCCGAACGACGGCCGGCTGCCGGTGTCGGAGGACGACCGGCCGGTGCCGGCGCCGACCGGGCCAAGGCCCTCGTCGCGGCTGCCGCCGCCGTAGGAGCCGAGCACCTTGTCGCGGTTCTTGGCCGGCGGCTGACCGCCGTCGAAGCCGGCCGCGATCACGGTGACCCGGACCTCGTCGCCGAGCGCGTCGTCGATCACCGCACCGAAGATGATGTTGGCCTCGGGGTGCGCCGCCTCGCTCACCAGCTGGGCGGCCTCGTTGATCTCGAACAGGCCGAGGTCGGAGCCACCGGAGATGGAGAGCAGCACACCGCGCGCACCGTCGATGGAGGCCTCCAGCAGCGGCGAGGAGATCGCCATCTCGGCGGCGGCCACCGCGCGGTCGTCGCCGCGGGCCGAGCCGATGCCCATGAGCGCCGAGCCCGCCTCGGACATCACGGACTTGACGTCCGCGAAGTCGAGGTTGATCAGACCCGGGGTGGTGATCAGGTCGGTGATGCCCTGGACGCCCGACAGCAGCACCTGGTCCGCGGACTTGAACGCGTCGAGCACGCTCACCTGACGGTCCGAAATGGACAGCAGCCGGTCGTTCGGAATCACGATGAGGGTGTCGACCTCGTCGCGCAGCCCCGCGATGCCGTCCTCGGCCTGATTGGCGCGGCGGCGGCCCTCGAAGGTGAACGGACGGGTGACCACGCCGATCGTCAGCGCGCCCAGCGAGCGGGCGATGTTGGCGACGACGGGCGCGCCGCCGGTGCCGGTGCCGCCGCCTTCGCCCGCGGTGACGAAGACCATGTCGGCCCCCTTGAGGACCTCCTCGATCTCCTCGCGGTGGTCCTCGGCGGCCTTCCGGCCGACGTCGGGATTGGCGCCGGCGCCGAGGCCGCGGGTGAGCTCGCGGCCGACGTCGAGTTTGACGTCCGCGTCACTCATCAGCAGGGCCTGCGCATCGGTGTTGATCGCGATGAACTCGACGCCCTTGAGCCCGACCTCGATCATCCGGTTGATGGCATTCACGCCACCGCCGCCGATGCCGACGACTTTGATGACTGCGAGGTAGTTCTGCGGTGCTGCCACGTCGAAGGCCTCTCGCCTCGAGTTACGTGTCGCCACCCCGCCGTTGCCGCGGTGCGCCGACTGATGCCGAATGGGACGGTTCCGATCGCCGACCCCAACCCTAACGCTGAAGTTTAGGGTTACCAGTGCCTATGTTTCCCGGAGTCTTCGGAACAGGACACTAAGTCGACAAGTGGCGCGCGTTCAACGAACACGCCGAACCTCCCGTTTTTCTTTTCACCCTATGTGATCACCCAGCGGACTAGCCAACCAGGGTCCTGGCCTGCAGCCCCTCTTCCCGCTCAGTCCCGGGGCGCTCCTACGCGCGGGCTTCCTCCGTCGCTGCGCGGCTCCTCAGTCCAGCCCGCGCAGCGCCCCGAGACACGCTCGCTATATACGTCAACTATGCGTCACCGCGGGGGCGGTCGGCGCACTGACGTCGTAGCGCTCCGCGTCCGGTACGGCCTTCATAAGCGCGGTGAGGGTCTTCGCCTTCGCCGCCCCGCGTTCGGAGCTGCCCCATACGACCGTGCGGCCGCGGGTCAGTCCGAGCGCGATCGAGTCATAGGAGCGGACCCGGACGGAAAGAGTGTCCGCCCGGACCTTCTCGGGCAGTTGGGCGATCACGGCGACCGCCTCGCGGCGCAGCCTGGTCGCGCCGAAATGGCGGGAACTCGGCGACCGGTCCGCCTCCACTTGCAGCAGTGGAACGCCCTTCGGCGCCTGTGGAACTGTCGCGAACAACACGCCTTCCTCGTCCACTTCGAGGAACTTGCCGGCTTTCTCGACGATCGCCTCGGGCCTGCGCTCGGTCACCCGTACGGCGATGGTGTCCGGCCAGGACCGCGAGACATCCACATCCGCTATCCGCGACAGCCGCGCCCGCAGCCTGCGCTCGACGCCGTCGGTGTCCACCGCCGCCAGCGGCTCGTTCAGCGGGACGGCCGCTGCCTCGCGCACCTCGCCCGGGGTCAGCGCGGTCGTGCCGCTGACGGCCACACGCTCGACCCGCAGCCAGCTCGACCCGTACAGCAGCCAGGTGACGCCGGAGCCGAGGAGCGCCGTCGCCACCCCCGTCACCAGCAGCGTGCGGCGGCGGGGCAGCCGGAGGCGGCGGCGCGCCTTGAGGGCGGGCGGGGGCGGGCCGGGCGGCGGCGTCCTGCGGGCACCGCCCTTGGCGGTCGTCGCTCCGGCCACGCTTGCCCACCTTCTTTCTTCCGGTCCGGAGGGGTCCTTGAGGCCGCCCTCCGGACCGGCCCGGCCTCACATCTGGCGGCGCGCCGCGATTGCCTCGTACACCATGCCGACCAGCAGCTCGTCGGCGTCCCGGCGGCCGAACTCGGCGGCGCGCCGGGACATGTCGTACAGCCGGTGCGGGTCGCCGAGCACGGGGAGCACGTTGGCCTGCACCCACTCGGGGGTCAGCTCCGCGTCGTCGACCAGCAGCCCGCCACCGGCCTTGACCAACGGCTGGGCGTTGAGCCGCTGCTCGCCGTTGCCGATGGGCAGCGGGACGTAGGCGGCCGGCAGCCCGACGGCGGACAGCTCGGCGACGGTCATCGCGCCCGCGCGGCAGAGCATCATGTCCGCCGCGGCGTACGCGAGGTCCATCCGATCCACGTACGGTACCGGTACATAGGGCGGCATACCGGGCATGTTGTCCACGCGCGGCAGTTCGTTTTTCGGTCCGACCGCGTGCAGGATCTGGATTCCGGCCCGCTGCAGGAACGGGGCGACCGCCTGGACCACCTCGTTCAGCCGGCGCGCGCCCTGCGAGCCGCCGGACACCAGCAGCGTCGGCAGGTTCTGGTCGAGGCCGAAGGCGGCGCGCGCCTCGGGGCGGACCGCCGCCCGGTCGAGGGTGGCGATGGTGCGGCGCAGCGGGATGCCGACGTAGCGGGCACCGCGCAGCTTGCTGTCCGGGGTGGAGACCGCGACGAACTTGGCGTAGCGGGAGCCGATCTTGTTGGCCAGGCCCGGCCGGGCGTTGGCCTCGTGGACGATGATGGGCACCCCGGCCCGCTTGGCGGCCAGATAGCCCGGCAGCGCCACATAGCCGCCGAAGCCGACCACGCAGTCGGCCTTGGTGCGCTCCAGGATCTGCTCGGCGGCCTTGATCGTGCCGCGCAGCCTCCCGGGGACGGTGATCAGCTCGGGGGTGGGCTTACGCGGCAGCGGTACGGCGGGGATCAGCCCGAGTTCGTAACCCCGCTCGGGCACGAGCCGGGTCTCGAGCCCCCGCTCCGTCCCGAGCGCCGTGATCCCCACGGTCGGATCCTGCCTGCGCAGGGCGTCCGCGAGGGCGAGCGCGGGCTCGATGTGGCCGGCGGTCCCCCCACCGGCGAGTACGACATGCACCGAAATTCACCGCTCTCCGGACGGCCGCTTCTTGACGCGCCGTCTCATCGTCTTCCGTCTCACCCGAGCCAGCTTCTTCCACAAAGCAGGCTGCCGCGTCGCCAGTGCCGCCCGCGCGCTCGGCTCCGCCCGCGCGAAGGCGATCAGCAGGCCGATCGCGAACATGGTCGGCAGCAGGGCGGACCCTCCGTAGGAGAACAGCGGGAGCGGGACCCCGGCGATCGGCAGCAGACCGAGCACCGCGCCGATATTGACCACGGCCTGGGCCGTGATCCAGGTGGTCACGCCTCCCGCGGCATACCTCACGAAGGGGTCCTCCGTGCGTCCGGCCACGCGGATACCCGCATAGCCTAGAGCCGCGAAGAGTACGAGCACCGACAGCGTCCCCGCGAGGCCGAGTTCCTCCCCGGTAATGGCGAAGATGAAGTCGGTGTGCGGTTCGGGTAGTTCGCCCCATTTTTCCATACTTGCGCCCAGTCCGGAACCGAACCAGCCGCCATTGGCCAGGGCGTAGATCCCGTGCACCGCCTGCCAGCACTGATCATTGTGGCCGGGCTCGGTGGCCCCGATGCAGGCGAGCCGGGACATCCGGTTGGCGCTGGTCTTGATCAGCAGCACGCCGATCGCCACGGCGAACGCGAGCACCCCGGCGAACAGCCGGGTGGGGGCGCCGGCCAGCCACAGCAGGCCGAAGAGGATGGCGGTGAGGATGATCGCGGTGCCCATGTCCCCGCCCAGCATGATCAGGCCGAGCAGCATGCCCGCCGCGGGCACCAGCGGGACCAGCAGGTGCTTCCACTGGTTCAGCAGCCGCTTGTCCTGCTTGCGGGCCAGCAGATCGGCCCCCCACAGCACCAGCGCGAGCTTGCCGAATTCCGAGGGCTGCAGCAGGAACGGGCCGCCGAAGGAGATCCAGTTCTGGTTGCCGTTGACCGCCACCCCTATCCCCGGCACCTGAACCAGGCACATCAGGAAGACCGACCCCGCCAGGAGCGGATAGGCGAAGGCGCGGTGCAGTTTGATGGGCATGCGCACGGCGAGCAGCAGCAGTACGCCGCCCAGCGCGGCGGCGAACAGCTGCTTGCGGAAGAAGTAGGAGGGGGCCAGGCCCGACTGCAGCGCCTTGATCTGGGAGGCGGAGTAGACCATCACCAGGCCGAGCACGATGATCAGCAGGCTGCCGCCCATGATCAGGTAGTACGCGGTCAGCGGCCGGTCCCAGGCCTTTCTGAGCCGCGTCTGCGCTCGGCGCAGCGCGGCCGGCACACTTCCGCGGGTGGGGCGGCGGGGGGAGCCCGGGCCGCGCTCGGGTCGGGCGAAGCGCAGGGCCCGCTCGCGCGTGGCCGTCCGCTCCCGGGGGGCCGCCGACTTGTTCGCGGCCGTCCCTTCGCGCCCCGCCACGCGCTTACGCCCCGCCGCGCCCTGACGCGCGGCGCCGCTCTGACGCGCCGCGCCGCCCTGGCGCCCGGCCGTCCGCTCCGGCGTGGCCGCCCGCTCCCGGGCACCCGCGCGCTCCCGCGAGCCGGCCTGGGCGCGCGGGGGCGTCCGGTCCCGCGGGGTCGCCTGGGCGCGCGGGGGCGTCCGGTCCCGCGGGGTCGCCTGCGCCCGCGGGGTCGCGCGGTCCCGGGAAGCCGCCCGGTCCCGTGGCGCGCCGCGGCCGGTGCCCGGGCGGCCGGGCTTCCAGGGTCGCGGCGCGGCGGGCTGGTCAGCCGTCATGTCGTATCCCCTCCAAGGTCCCCGCGCGAGCGGTCCGCGCGGGGGACCGGCGGGCTACTGATCGTCCGGGACCCGGCCGGAGGCCAGATCGTGAACCGCCGCGGCGAAGGCGTCGCCCCGCTTGTTGTAGTTGACGAACATGTCCATCGAGGCGCAGGCCGGAGCCAACAGGACCGTATCGCCCGGCCGGGCGAGCCGGGCCGCTTCCCGGACAGCCGCCGCCATCGCCCCAGTGTCGGTCCGGTCGAGGTCCACAACCGGGACATCTGCCGCGTGTCGCGTGAGCGCTTCGCCGATCAGGGCGCGGTCCGCGCCGATCAGCACGACCCCGCGCAGCCGCTTCGCCGAGGCGACCACCAGCTCGTCGAAAGTGGCGCCCTTGGCCAGGCCGCCCGCGATCCACACGATGTGCTCGAAGCTGTCCAACGACGCCTGGGCCGCATGGGTGTTGGTGGCCTTGGAGTCGTCCACGTACGCCACCCCGGCCACGTCCGCGACATGCTCGACGCGGTGCGGATCGGGCCGGAAGGCGCGCAGGCCATCCCGTACGGCGGTGGGCGGGACACCGAAGGCGCGGGCCAGGGCGGCCGCCGCGAGGGCGTTGGCGATGTTGTGCGGGGCCGGCGGGTTCACATCGGAGACCTCGGCGAGCTCCTGCGCCTGCTTCTGCCGGTTCGCCACGAAGGCCCGGTCGACCAGGATGTTCTCGACGACGCCGAGCTGGGACGGGCCGGGCGTGCCGAGGGTGAAGCCGATCGCCCGGCAGCCCTCCTCGACATCGGCCGCGCGCACCAGGTCCTCGGTGGCCGGGTCGGCGACGTTGTAGACGCAGGCGACCTGGTTGCCCTCGTAGATACGGCCCTTGTCGGCCGCGTACGCCGCCATCGAGCCGTGCCAGTCGAGGTGGTCGGGCGCGAGGTTGAGCACGGCGCCGGAGTGGGCGCGCAGCGACGGCGCCCAGTGCAACTGGTAGCTGGAGAGCTCGACGGCCAGTACGTCGTACGGCTCGTCGCCGAGCACCACGTCCAGCAGCGAGACGCCGATGTTGCCGACGGCGGCGGTGCGCAGCCCGGCCGCCTCCAGGATGGCGGCCAGCATGCGCACGGTGGTGGTCTTGCCGTTGGTGCCGGTGACCGCGAGCCACGGCGGCGCGTCGGCCTTCCTGAGCCGCCACGCCAGCTCCACATCGCCCCACACCGGCACACCGGCCTCGGCGGCCGCCAGGAACAGCGGGCTGCTCGGCTTCCAGCCGGGCGTGGTGACGATCAGCTCCGTGCCCTGGGGCAATGTGTCCCCGTCGCCGAGCCGGACCGTGACGCCGCCCAGCGCCTCCAGTTCGGCCGCCTCGGCGCGCTGCCGCTCGCCGTCGACGCCGTTGACGACGGTCACCGTGGCCCCGAGGCCCCGCAGCGCACGCGCCGCGGGGACCCCGGAGACGCCGAGTCCGGCGACGGTGACATGCCGCCCGGCGAGGTCGGAGACGTCCAGTGTCACTGGGCTCGCCATCCCCCGTAGAAGAGGCCGAGTCCGACGATCACGCACATGCCCTGGATGATCCAGAACCGGACCACCACAAGGACCTCGCTCCACCCCTTGAGTTCGAAGTGGTGCTGTAGTGGCGCCATCCGAAAGACGCGCCGCCCGGTGAGCCGGAAGGAGCCGACCTGGATGACCACGGACATGGTGATCAGGACGAACAGACCGCCGAGGATGGCCATCAACAGCTCGGTGCGGGAGCAGATGGCCAGGCCGGCGAGCGCGCCGCCGAGCGCGAGGGAGCCGGTGTCACCCATGAAGATCTTCGCGGGCGAGGTGTTCCACCACAGGAAGCCGAAGCAGGCGCCCATCAGCGCGGAGGCGACGACCGCGAGGTCGAGCGGGTCACGGACCTCGAAACAGGACGCGGGGTTGGTAAGGGTCTGCGCGTTGGCGCAGGACTCCTGGTACTGCCAGACGCCGATGAAGGTGTAGGCGCCGAAGACCATCACGGAGGCGCCGGTGGCCAGGCCGTCGAGGCCGTCGGTGAGGTTCACGCCGTTCGACATCGCCAGGATCATGAACAGCGCCCAGATCGCGAAGATCACCGGGCCGAAGGACCAGCCGAAGTCCTGGACGAAGGAGAGCCGGTCGGAGGCGGGGGTCTGCTGCCGGGAATCGGCGAAGTTCAGCGAGAGGATCGCGAAGGCGACGCCGACGATCAGCTGGCCGAGCATCTTGGCCTTGGCCCGCAGACCCAGGCTCCGCTGCTTGACGATCTTGATGTAGTCGTCCAGGAAGCCGACCAGGCCCATCCCGGCGAACAGGAAGAGCACCAGCACACCGGAGAAGGTGGGCTCGCTGCCGGTGATCACCTTCGTCGCGGCGTAGGCGATCAGCGTGGCCAGGATGAAGGAGATACCACCCATGGTGGGCGTCCCCTTCTTGCTGCCGTGGGAGCGCGGGCCGTCGTCCCGGATGAACTGGCCGTAGCCCTTGCGCGCCAGCAGCTTGATCAGCAGCGGGGTGCCGATCAGGGTCAGAAAGAGCCCGATGGCTCCCGAGAAGAGGATCTGCCTCATGCCACCCATCAGCGGACGACCTCACCCTCGCCCTCGAGCAACGCCTGCGCGACCCGCTCCAGCCCCACCGACCTGGATGCCTTCACCAACACGACGTCCCCCGGTCGCAGCTCGCTGCGCAACAGATCGACCGCCGCCCGCACGTCGGACACGTGCACCGACTCCTCACCCCACGAACCCTCGTTCTTGGCGCCCATGTCGAGCCATGCGGCCTCCTGGCCGCCGACCGCCACGAGCTTGCTGACGTTGAGCCTGACGGCCAGCCGCCCGACCGCGTCGTGCTCGGCCAGTGACTCCTCGCCGAGCTCGGCCATCGGGCCCAGCACCGCCCACGTGCGCCCCCCTTCCGCCTGGCCGGCCGCGCCCATCGCGACCAGCGCGCGGAGCGCGGCTCGCATGGACTCGGGGTTCGCGTTGTAGGCGTCGTTGACGACCGTCACGCCGTCCCGGCGCTCGGTGACCTCCATCCGCCAGCGGGAGAGCTGCCCCGCCTCGGAGAGCGCCACTGCGATCTCGTCGACGGACATGCCCAACTCATGGGCGACGGCGGCCGCGGCAAGCGCGTTCGACACGTGGTGCTCACCGTACAGGCGCATGGTCACTTCGCTGCACCCGGTAGGGGTGTGAAGGGTGAAGGACGGCCGACCGCCGTCGGCGAGCCGGACATTCTCGGCACGTACGTCGGCGTCGGCGGCCTCGCCGAACAGCACCGTGCGGGCCTTGGTGCGGGTCGCCATGGCGCGTACGAGCGGGTCGTCGGCGTTGAGCAGCGCGACCCCGCCCTCCGCGGCGGCGGGCAGGGCCTCGACGAGTTCGCCCTTGGCCTCGGCGATCGCCTCACGGCCGCCGAACTCGCCGATGTGGGCGGTGCCGACGTTGAGGACCAGCCCGACGCGGGGCGGGGTGAGTTCGGCCAGGTACCGGATATGGCCCTTGCCCCGGGCGCCCATCTCCAGCACCAGGTGCCGGGTCGTCTCATCGGCGCTCATCGCGGTCAGCGGCAGGCCGAGCTCGTTGTTGAGCGAGCCCGGCGTCCACACGGTGGGGCCGTGCCGCCGCAGCAGCTGCGCGATCAGGTCCTTGGTGCTGGTCTTGCCCGCCGAGCCGGTGAGCGCGACCACGGTGGCGTCCAGGCGCTGCACGACGGCGCGGGCCAGCGCCCCCAGGGCGGCCTGGACGTCGGGCACGACGATGGACGGTACGGGCGCGGCGTCCGCGGCGGCGGCCGGGACGGGCCGGGCGGCCAGCACCGCCACCGCGCCCTCCTCGACCGCGCGGGCCGCGAAGTCGTGCCCGTCCACGCGCTCGCCGGGGAGCGCCGCGAAGAGGCCGCCCGGGCGCACCTCGCGGGAGTCGATCACGACGGGGCCGGTGACCTTCAGGTCCGTGTCCGGTATGTCGTGCGGCTGCCCGCCGACGATGCCGATGATCTCGGCGAGGGACAGGGCGATCACTGATCACCTCCGGCCGTGCGGGGAAGCTGCCGGGAGGGGGCTGGTGCGCGCATGGCGGTCTGTCATCCCTGGTTGTCTTGGCGTTTGATGGCGAGCTCGATGGCTTCGCGCAGTACCTGGCGGTCGTCGAAGGGGCGTACCACCCCGGCGATGTCCTGGCCCAGCTCATGGCCCTTGCCCGCAACCAGCACGGTGTCGCCGGGCTCGGCGCGGGCGACGGCGGCGGCGATGGCCTGCGCCCGGTCGGCGTCGACCAGCACATCGCCGCGTTCGTGAGCGGGCACCTCGGCGGCGCCCGCGAGCATGGTGGCCAGGATCGCCAGCGGGTCCTCGGAGCGGGGGTTGTCGGAGGTCAGCACGGCGGTGTCGGCGTAACGGGCGACGGCGGCGCCCATAGGGCCGCGTTTTTGCTGATCGCGGTCGCCGCCGCAGCCGAGGACGGCGTGCAGCCTGCCCTCGGTGACCTTGCGCAGGGCGCGCAGGACCGACTCGACGGCGTCCGTCTTGTGTGCGTAGTCCACAACAGCGAGATACGGCTGTCCGGCGTCCACGCGCTCAAGCCGGCCGGGCACGCCCGGGACGGCCGCGACACCGTCGGCGGCGGTCTGCGGGTCGATCCCGGCGACGGCGAGCGAGACGACGGCGGCGAGCGTGTTGGCGACGTTGAAGGCGCCCGGGAGGGGCGCGGCGGCGGTCACGGACTCGCCGTTCGGGCCGAGGATGGTGAACTCGGAGCCGAGCGGGCCCACGGTCACGTCGGCCGCGCGCCAGTGGGCGTCGGGGTGGCCCTCGGCGGAGAAGGTGGTGACCGGGACCTCGGAGAGGTCCACCAGGCGCTTGCCGTACTCGTCGTCCAGGTTGATCACCGCGGCGCGGCTGCGCGCCTTGGTGAACAACTGGGCCTTCGCCTGGAAGTAGTCCTCCATATCGGAGTGGAACTCCATGTGCTCCGGGCTGAGGTTGTTGAAGACGGCGACGTCGAAGACGCAGCCGTCGACCCGGCCGAGCACCAGGGCGTGGCTGGAGACCTCCATGGCCAGCGAGCCGACCCCGCGCTCGCGCATCACCGCGAAGAGGGCCTGCAGATCGGTGGCCTCGGGGGTGGTGCGCTCGGATTTGATCCGCTCGTCGCCGATCCGCGACTCGACGGTGCCGATGAGGCCGGTGAGCGAACCGTCGCCCTTGGCGGCGGCCGCCTTCAGCCCGCCCTCGACGAGGTACGCGGTCGTGGTCTTGCCCGAGGTGCCGGTGATGCCGATCTGCAGCAGGTCCCGGCCCGGCTCGCCGTAGATCGTGGCGGCCAGCGCGCCCATCCGGCCGCGCGGGTTCTCGACGGCCAGGACCGGCAGCCCGGTGGCCGCCGCGCGGTCGGCGCCGCCCGGGTCGGTGAGCACGGCGACCGCGCCGAGGTCGGCGGCCTGGGCGGCGAAGTCCGCGCCGTGCAGGCGGGCGCCGGGCAGGGCCGCGTAGACGTCGCCGGGGCGTACGGCCCGCGAGTCGTGGGTGATACCCGTGGCGGCCGCCCCCTCGGGGGCCTTGGGGGCGTCGATGCCCAGCTGATCGGCCAGCTCCCGGAGCGGGATCGCGCGGACCTGCAGAGGCCGGGGCGCTCCCGGGTAGCTCGACGGGCCACCCTTGGGGGAGAGCTGCGAGGGCTGGGAGGTTTGAGACTGATCAGCTTGGGGCACGGCGTGAGACTACCCGCCGCACCCGCTCCCCCGCGAAATGAGGGGGTGCTGCGCGCAGCGCGGACGGTTGAGGGTGGTGGTGGGAGACGGCTGGGCCGGGGGGTGGTGTGCGCGGATGCGGAGTGAACAGGGACATGGCGAGGGCGGTCACCGGCCGGGGCTGTAGCTGACCGGCAGCCGCGCCGCCCGCTTTCCGGACGGGGCCACCTGCAGCGTCTTCAGCGAGAACTCCATGACCTGTTTGAAGACCGGCCCGCAGACCTGGCCGCCGAAGTAGCTGCCCTTGGTCGGGTTCTGGACGGCGCAGTACACGGTCACCCGCGGCTGGTCGGCGGGCGCGAAGCCCGCGAACGAGGCGGTGTAGCCGTGGTAGCGGCCGGTCTTGGGGTCCACCCGGTTGGACGTGCCGGTCTTGCCCGCGACGCGGTAGCCGGGAATCTTCGCCTTGGTCCCGGTGCCCTGCTGGTCGTCGATGACGGATTCGAGCATCGAGGTGAGCGTCTTCGCGGTCTTCTCGCTGACCACCCGGGTCCGCTTGGGGTGCGGCGCGGCCGAGAAGCGGTCTCCGGAGCCCTGGGTGCCGCGCACCAGGGACGGCTGGATGCGTTCGCCGCCGTTGGCGATGGTGGAGTAGACGGAGGCCGCCTGTACGGCGTTGAGCGAGAGCCCCTGGCCGAAGGGGATCGTGTACTGCTGTGAGGCGCTCCAGTCCTCCGGCTTGGCCAGGATGCCCCGGGTCTCGCCGGGGAAGCCGAGCCCGGTGTAGCTGCCGATCCCGAACTTCCGCAGATAGGAGTAGAGAATCCGATCGGCCTGCTTCTGGTTCTTCCCCAGCTGCTCGGTGGCGAGGATCGTGCCGATGTTGCTGGACTTGGCGAGTACCCCGTTGAGCGTGAGGTACCAGGTGGGGTGGTCGATGTCGTCCGCGAAGGCGCGGTCCGCGCGCGGCAGCCGGTTGGGGACCACCACATGGGTGTCCCAGGTGGCGACGCCCTCCTCCAGGACCGCGGCCATCGACATCAGCTTGCTGACGCTGCCCGGTTCGTACGCGTCCGAGAGCGCGGCGTTGCCCAGGGCGTCGGCGTTCGCGCCGGAGATGTCGTTCGGGTCGAACCCCGGGGCGTTGGCCAGGGCCAGGATCTCGCCGGTGCGGGTGTCCTGGACGACCACATAGCCGCTGTCCGCCTTGGACGCCTTCACCTGCTCGCTGATGGCGCTCTGCGCGGCCCACTGGATGTCGCGGTCGATCGTCAGCTCGACATCGCTACCGGGCACCGCGGGCTGCTCCTTGACGTCTCCGGTGGGCACCTGACGGCCGCCGGACTGGGCGTAGACCCGCTTTCCGTCCTTGCCCGCGAGTTGCTTGTTCAGCTCCCGCTCGACGCCGGCCGCGCCGTGCCCCCCCGCGTCCACGAAGCCGAGCACTCCGGCGGCGAGGTTCCCGTTCGGGTAGACCCGCTTGCTGTGCGCCTCGCGGTTGACCCCGGCCAGGACGTTCACGCCCTTGCCCTTGGCCGCCGCGCCGTCCAGCGCGTTCTTGAGGTCCTTGATCTGCTTCCACACCTGCGGGGACTGCTGGCGGGCCAGCACCACGTACTGCGACTTCGGATTGGCGGTGAGCTTCCGCTCCAGCTCCGCCTGCTCCTCGCCGAGGATCGGCGCGAGCAGCGCGGCGGCCTGGCGCGGGGCGTCGTCGATCTTGGCCGTCTTGGGGGTGAGGAGGTCGGGGGCGGCGGTGATGTCGTACGCGTCCACGGTGGTCGCCAGGTCGACGCCGTGGCGGTCGGTGATCGAGCCGCGCTCGGCGGCCAGCGTGACCGGGATGTAGCGGTTCACATTGGCCTTCGCCGCGTACGCACCGGCGTCGACGGCCTGCACCTGGAGCAGCCGTACGACGAAGACCAGCATGATCAGGGTGAGGCCGAGGCTGATCAGCCGCAGCCGGGGACGCGGACTGCCCAGCCGCAACGGCGGGGCGGCGTTCCCCGGGCGGGCGGGCCCGCCGGGCCGCCGTGGGGCGGGGCGGGGGTCGCCCGATCGGCGCGGCGCGCCCTGGCGCGGGCGGCCGTCGCCCCGCGGCGGTCCGGCGGGGCCGGGCAGGCGGCGGGGGTCGCGCGGGGCCGTCACGCCGCCGCCCCGGGGGCGGCCTTGGCGCAGGCGGTCCTGGCGCGGGCGGTCCTGGCGCGGGCAGAGGGTCGCGTCACCGTGTCACCTACCGAGGGGCGGGGGTGGAGTTCGCGGACGGGGCGGCGCCGGGTGCGGTGGCGGTCGCGGTGCCGTCGGCGGCCGGCGCCGCCGAGGGCGCCGGGGATGCCTCGGCGTCGTCGGACACCGCGCCCGGCGATGCCGCCGTGGGCCCGGGGGCGGAGGCCTGAGCCGAGGGCGACGCGGCGGGCAGCGACGGCAGGGACGCCCCGGGGGCGCGGTACACCGAGGGACCGCCGGAGGCGGCGGGGGCGGGCGCGCCGCTGACGCTGCCGTCCGGGTTCAGAAACGCCGGACTGCCGCCCGGCACCATCCCGAGCTCCCGGGCCCGCCGCTCCAGCGCGTCCGGCGCGGAGAGCCGGTCCACTTCCTGCTGCAGCGCCTGCCGCTCGTCGGAGAGCTCGTCGGTCTGCTTCTCCAGCCTGCTGAGCTCGAAGGACCCTTGGTTGAGGGAGGAGTTGAGCAGCAGCAACGCGATCAGCCCGGACCCCAGCAACACCACGACCAACAACACAAACGGCGTCCGCCGCGCCACCCGCGGCCCCCCAGCCATCACCACGTCCCCCTGTCCCCGTCCACGACGCGTTCCTCTCTCCGCCCGCGCCACCAGGCCACAGGTTCCGCCCCGGCGACGGCGTGCGCCGCGTCGCTCACGGTGCGACCTCCTCGCGGATGCGCTCCGCGCCCCTCAGGCGGGCGGGGGCGGCGCGGCGGTTTTCGGCGATCTCTTCTTCCGTGGGGAGCTCAGCGCCGCGGGTGAGCAGCTTGAGGCGGGGCTGGTAGCGCTCGGGGACGACCGGCAGACCGGGGGGTGCGGTGGTCTCAGCGCCGGCTCCGAGTACGTGCTTGACCAGGCGGTCCTCGAGCGAGTGGTAGGAGAGGACGGCGATCCGGCCGCCGACCGCGAGGGCCGCGACCGCGGCCGGGATGGCGCGTTCCAGGACCGTGAGCTCGCCGTTGACCTCGATCCGCAGCGCCTGGAAGGTGCGCTTGGCGGGGTTGCCGCCGGTGCGCTTGGCGGCCTGCGGCAGGGCTTCACGGATCAGTTCGACCAGTCGGGCGCTGTTGCGGAAGGGCTCCTTCGCGCGCTCGCGCACCACCGCGTCCACGATCTTCCTGGCGAACTTCTCCTCGCCGTACGTCCGCAGGATCCGCACCAGTTCGCCCGGCGGGTAGGTGTTGAGCACCTCGGCCGCGCTGATCCCGGTCGTCTGGTCCATCCGCATGTCCAGCGGCGCGTCCTGCGCGTACGCGAAACCCCGCTCGGCCTCGTCCAGTTGCATGGACGACACGCCGAGGTCGAAGAGGATCCCCTGGACGCGCGGGGTGCCGAGCCGAGCCAGGACCTCGGGGAGCTCGTCGTAGACGGCGTGTACGAGGGTCGCCCGGTCGCCGTAGGGGGCGAGCCGCGCGCCGGAGAGTTCGAGCGCTGCCGGGTCGCGGTCCAGGGCGACCAGCCGGGCCTCGGGGAAGGTGCGCAGCAGCGCCTCGCTGTGGCCGCCGAGGCCCAGGGTGCAGTCCACCACGACCGCTCCGGGCCGCTCCAGGGCGGGGGCGAGCATGTCCAGGCAGCGCTGGAGCATGACGGGGACGTGGAGAGCGTTGCTGCTCATGCGCTGCTCGTGCGCCCTTCTGAGGGTCGGGCGAGGAGGGCACGCACCGCTGGGTCCCCACCCGCTCTGAAGGGGAAGTGACCTACTGGCGCCGGGGAAGTGACGTCAGGCGGCCGGAGCGGGAGGAGGCCGAGTGGTACGTACGCACCGCGCTCACGCGAAATATCCGGGATCCTTGGGGAGTGTCGGGCCTCCCACTTCGCGCCACTTTAGTCCACTCGTCCCTTCGGTCAACCAACCGGCCAGCGTGCCCGCCGCGGGTGTCAAAACACGCCAACGCGAGCGGGCGGGCGCACTCAGGCGCGGGCGCCACCCGTGTGGGGTCTCTCACACGAAAGGCCGCGTGCCTGTCGATACACCCGTTTGCCCTATCTAAAGAAAAGACAAAATCCCCTGGTGGAAGGTAGTGTCCCAGCCATGTCGATATCCGCGCCGCAGCCGCTGCCCCAGCCCACCGACAGCACCGACAGCGCCGACAGCGCCGCCCGCACGGGAGGTACGGTCACTGATCGCCTCGTAGAAGCCAACCACCGTTACGCCGCCGAGTTCCAGGACCCCGGCATGGACGCGCGCCCCGTGCTGCGCGTCGCCGTGGTCGCCTGCATGGACGCGCGTCTCGACCTGCACGAGGCGCTCGGCCTGGATCTGGGCGACTGCCACACCATCCGCAACGCGGGCGGTGTGGTCACCGACGACGTCATCCGTTCCCTGACCATCAGCCAGCGCGCGCTGGGCACCCGCAGCATTGTGCTCATCCACCACACGGGCTGCGGTCTGCTGAATCTGACCGAGGACTTCCGGCACGACCTGGAGGCCGAGGTCGGCCAGCGGCCGTCGTGGGCGGTCGAGGCGTTCAAGGACCTCGACACCGACGTACGCCAGTCGATGCAGCGGGTGCGGACTTCCCCGTTCCTGCTCCACAAGGATGATGTGCGCGGCTTCGTCTTCGACGTGACGACGGGTCTGCTGCGCGAGGTGACGCCACGCGGGTGAGCCGGTTTTAACTCCTCAAAACCCTCCAGTCCCGACAAATTACTCCGGGTTATCCACAGCCGAGTGACGAGATGAGGCCGGGACCGCAAGAATGCGTATGTGACATCGCCCCCCGCGGCTTGCGGGGGGCTGATGTCAGCGTGTTGCGGTGGGCCGGTCCGTTCCGAGGGCATCGGCCCGAGATCGGGCCGAGGAGGGCCGGGTGACGACCTATGACGAGCGAGCGAGCCTCAGCGATCTGACCACCACAGCGGAGCGGATCCGCAGGTCGGTGGAGGGTGTGATCGAGGGCAAGCCCGAGGTCGTGCGGCTTTCGCTGACCGTACTGCTCGCTGAGGGACATCTGCTGCTGGAGGATGTCCCGGGCGTGGGAAAGACCATGCTTGCCAAGGCGCTCGCGAAGTCCATCGACTGCTCGGTGCGCCGTATCCAGTTCACGCCAGACCTGCTGCCGTCGGATATCACCGGCGTGAGCGTGTACGACCAGCAGCAGAAGGATTTCGAGTTCAAGCCGGGTGCGATCTTTTCCCAGATCGTCATCGGCGACGAGATCAACCGGGCCTCGCCCAAGACCCAGTCGGCGCTGCTGGAGTCGATGGAGGAGCGGCAGGTCACCATCGACGGGCAGACCTACGAGCTGCCGACCCCCTTCATGGTCGTGGCCACGCAGAACCCGATCGAGATGGAGGGCACGTACCCGCTGCCCGAGGCGCAGCGCGACCGCTTCATGGCGCGCGTGTCGATCGGCTATCCGAGCCCGCAGGCCGAGCTCCAGATGCTGGACGTCCATGGCGGTGTCTCCCCGCTGGACGATCTGCAGCCGGTGGCCCACGCCCATGAGATCGCCAAGCTCATCGAGGCGGTCCGCGAGGTCCATGTGGCCGAGGCGGTCCGGCGGTATGCGGTCGACCTGGTCTCCGCCACGCGGAACCACCCCGATCTGCGGCTGGGCGCCTCCCCACGGGCGACGCTGCATCTGCTCCGGGCGGCGAAGGCGGCCGCGGCGCTGACCGGGCGGGACTTCGCCCTGCCCGACGATGTGCAGTCGCTCGCGGTGGCCGTGCTGGCCCACCGGCTGCTGCCGACCGCGCAGGCCCAGCTGAACCGGCGCACCGCGGAGCAGGTGGTCGCGGACATACTGCAGCGCACCCCGGTGCCGAGCGCTGCCCCGCGCGGCGCGGGGCAGCAGGTGCCGCCCGGCGCGGCCCCCATGCCACCGCCCGGGGCGCCGCTGCCGCCCGGTGCCGGTCCGGTGCCCCCGGGCGCCGGTCCGATGCCGCCCGTGCCGCCCGCGCCCCCGGTTGAGTACGGTCAGCAGCCGCCGGGAGCGCGGAGGCTGTGATGACGGCAGGGGGGATGCCCATGGCCCCCGGAGACGGCGACGGCCGCGAGGACCGGGGCGGGTTGCGCGCGGCGCTCGCCGGCCTGACCACCCGCGGCCGTTCGTTCCTGGCGGCCGGGGTGGCGGCCGCGGTGTGCAGCTATGTCCTGGGGCAGGCGGATCTGCTGCGGGTGGGGCTGCTGCTCGCGGTGCTGCCCCTGGTGTGTGTGGCCGTGGTCTATCGCACCCGTTACCGGGTGGCGGGCAGCCGGCGGCTCTCGCCCGCGCGGGTCCCGGCGGGCTCCGAGGCCCGGGTGCATCTGCGTATCGACAATGTCTCGCGGCTGCCCACCGGCCTGCTGATGCTGCAGGACCGCGTGCCTTATGTGCTCGGGCCGCGGCCTCGCTTCGTGCTGGACCGGGTGGAGCCGGGCGGGCGTCGCGAGGTGTCCTATCGGGTCCGCTCGGATCTGCGCGGCCGCTATCCGCTCGGCCCGCTGCAGCTGCGGTTGAACGACCCGTTCGGGATGTGCGAGCTCACCCGCTCCTTCAGCGCGTACGACACGCTGACGGTGGTGCCGCGGGTCGAGCCGCTGCCTCTGGTGCGCTTCGCGGGCGAGGCCATGGGCTACGGCGACGGGCGGCACCGGTCGCTCGCGCTCGCGGGCGAGGACGATGTCATCCCGCGCGGCTACCGCCACGGCGACGATCTGCGCCGGGTCCACTGGCGGTCCACCGCGCGCTACGGCGAGCTGATGGTCCGCCGTGAGGAGCAGCCGCAGCGCGCCAGCTGCACGGTGCTGCTGGACACCCGGAGCGTGGCCCACCAGGGCTCGGGGCCGGACTCGGCGTTCGAGTGGGCGGTCTCCGGAGCGGCCTCGGCCGCGGTGCATCTGCTGGAGCGGGGCTACGGGGTCCGGCTGCTGACCGACACCGGCAGCTCGGTGCCTGGCCCGGACAGCGGGGGCGGCTTCACCGGCTCGGGCCATGACTCGGCGGACACGGCCGGGCTGATGCTCGACACCCTCGCGGTGGTGGACCACTCCGAGGAGGCCGGGCTCTCCCGGGCCTACGAGGCGCTGCGCGGAGGGAACGAGGGACTGCTGGTGGCGTTCCTCGGCGATCTGGACGAGGAGCAGGCGACGATGGTCGGCCGGATGCGGCACCGCACCGGGACGGCGGTGGCGTTCGTCCTGGACGGCGGCGCCTGGTCCCGGGGCGCGTGGGCGCCGGACCCGCGCGGTCTGGAGGAGCGGCTGCGGCTGCTGCGGGAGTCGGGGTGGACGGCGCTGCCGGTCACCCCCGGCACCACGCTGGCGCAGCTGTGGCGGCAGGCCGACGCCCAGGGCGGCGTCCAGGCCGACGCCGGGCGGCCGCTGGCGGGCGGCGGTATGACAGGGGGCTGGGCATGAGCGGAAGCGTGCGACTGGCGATATGCGCCGCGCTGGCGACGATGGCGGCGGCCTGCGCGCTGCTGCCGCTGGTCGACAAGCCCGGCTGGCTTGTGCAGGCCGCACTGCTGCTGGCGATCCAGAGCACGGTGGGCGCGCTGGCCCGCCGGGTGCCACTGGCGCGCCCGCTGACGCTGGCGGCGCAGGCCGTGGTGGGCCTGCTGCTGCTCACGATCACCTTTGCCCGCCACGAGGCGCTGGCCGGGGTGCTCCCGAGCCCGCAGGCGTTCCAGGCGCTCGGGCGTCTGCTGCAGCAGGGCACGGTCGACGTGGGGCAGTACGCGATCCCGGCGCCGGTCACCGACGGCATCCAGCTGATGCTGGTCGGCGGGGTGCTGGTGATAGGTCTTGTGGTCGACGCGCTGGCGGTGACCTACCGCAGCGCCGCCCCCGCCGGGCTGCCGCTGCTCGCGCTGTACTCGGTCGCGGCGGGCCTGTCCGACGGCGGCGACGACTGGGTGTGGTTCCTGGTGGCGGCGGCCGGCTATCTGCTGTTGCTGCTGGCCGAGGGGCGGGACCGGCTGTCCCAGTGGGGCCGGGTGTTCAGCGGCGGCGCCCCGCGCCCGTACGGGATGGGGCCCTCGGGCCTGGCCGGGGCTGGCGGCAGCCCGGCGCTGGCCCCGGTCCGCACCGGCCGCAGGATCGGCGTGCTGGCGCTGGGCATCGCCCTGGCGGTGCCCGCGGTGCTGCCGTCCCTGGACGGCGGGCTGCTGGACCAGAAGAACGGCGGCGGTGGCGGGGGCGGGGGAAACGGCACGATCTCGGCGGTGAATCCGCTGGTGTCGCTGCAGGACAGCCTGAACCAGCCGCAGAACCGCGAGGTGCTGCGGTACCGCACCTCCTCCCAGACCACCCAGGACATGTATCTGCGGATCGTCGCGCTGGACAAGTTCGACGGGGCGGCGTGGAAGTCCTCGGAGCGGCATGTCCAGGACGTGCCGGACGATCTGCCCACCCCGGCCGGTCTCGGCCCCTCCGTCCGTGTCTCCTCGATCGACACCTCGATCCAGGCCGCCGACTGGTACGCCCAGAACTGGCTGCCCCTCCCCTACCCCGCCATGAAGGTCGACATCGACGGCCGCTGGCGCTACGAACCGGAGGGCCGGACGCTGGTCGGCGACCGCGGCCAGACCACCCGCGGGATGCGGTACCAGGTCAACAGCCTGGTCGTGGAGCCGACCGCGGCGCAGCTGGCCGCCGCGCCCCAGCCGCCGGCGAAGCTGCTGCGGGAGTACACCAAGGTGCCGGACTCGCTGCCGTCCGTGGTCGCCCGCACGGCGCGCCAGGTGACCGCGGGCGCTTCGAACGCGTATGAGCAGGCGGTGAAGCTGCAGGACTGGTTCGCCGTGAACGGCGGGTTCCGCTACGACACCAAGGTGCAGTCGGGCAGCGGCTCGGCCGCCATCGTCAAGTTCCTCCAGCAGAAGGAGGGCTTCTGCGTCCACTTCTCCTTCTCCATGGCGGCCATGGCCCGCACCCTGGGCATCCCGGCCCGGGTGGCCGTCGGGTTCACCCCCGGCACCGCGCAGGCGGACGGCTCGGTGTCGGTCGGGCTCAAGGACGCCCACGCCTGGCCCGAGCTGTACTTCGAGGGCGTCGGCTGGACCCGTTTCGAGCCCACCCCCAGCCGCGGCACCCAGCCCGACTACACGATGGAGCAGACGCCCTCCGGCGACTCCACCGATGACCCGACGCAGGCGCCCACCGCGTCCGAAGAGCCGTCGGCCGCGCCGTCGGCGTCGGACAGCTGCGCGCAGGACATGAAGAAGCTCGGCGAGTGCGGCGGGGCCGCGGGCGAGCAGCCCGACAAGCCCTCCTCGGGCGGCGGCTGGTCGGTCAGCAAGCGGATCGGCTGGAGTTCGTCCGCGGTGCTGCTGCTGGTGATCCCCCTGCTGCCGATGCTGTGGCGGCAGCGGCTGCGGGCCCGCAGACTCAGCGGCTCGGCCGGGCGCACCGAGCAGGACGCCGCCGACCGGATCCTGGCGGCCTGGCGGGAACTACTCGACACCGCCTGGGACTTCGGGATCGTGCCGGACGACTCCCAGACCTCGCGCAACGCGGTGGCCCGCATCGTGCGGATGGCGGAGCTCGACCAGGAGGCGGCCGAGGCGGCGCGGCGGGTGGCCGCGGCGGTCGAGCAGGTGCTGTTCGCACCGCGGCCGCGGCCGGCGCCGGGCGTCGGCGACGAGGTGCGGCTGGTGCTGGCCGGATTCCGGGCCAAGGCCGGGCGGTGGGACCGGCTGCGGGCGCTGCTGGCCCCGCGGTCGGCGGTCCGGGTGGTCTGGGCGGCCTCGGCGCGCTGGTCCGCGCTGGTCGCGCGGTGGGGCGCGCCCCGGTGGGCACGGTGGATGTCCGGGCTGCGGGGCGGCCCCCGCCGTCAGCAGGGCTGACGGGGACGAGGGACGCGACAGCGAAGCGAGGGGCGGCCGCCGGGTGGCGACCGCCCCTCGCTCATGTACGACCCTCGCTCATGTACGAGATGACGCGTGCGCTTGCTTATGCGCGCTTCTGGTGCTGGTTGCGCTGTGCTCGCGCCGGTACGTGTGGCCCAGGTACGTGTGGCCCAGGTACGTGTGGCCCAGGTACGTGTGGGCCACGTATGTGTGGCCCACCCGGACGGTCAGGGCTCAGTGGCCCTGTTCATCGCGGCGGCGCTGCCACCGCTCCTCGATCCGGCTCATCATGGAGCGGCGCTGACGGCTCTGGCGACGGGCCGCAGGCCCGCCCCCGCCCGCCTGGGGCCGCTCGCCGGGCTTGGGCGCCTTGCGCCAGCCGGTCACCGCGAGCCCGGCACACCCCAGCATGACGAGGAAGCCCACCACGCTGATCCAGATCTGCTGCGGAATGATCACGCCGACCATCAGGAGCGCAACGCCCACCAGAAAGCCCGCGATCGCCTGATAGACCCGTCGCCGGGTGTACGTGCGCAGGCCGCTGCCCTCAAGCGCTGTCGCGAACTTGGGGTCTTCGGCGTACAGCGCTCGCTCCATTTGCTCGAGCATGCGCTGCTCGTGCTCCGAGAGCGGCACGGAGTCCTCCTACTCGTCGGTCGCGGGGGGCGACCGGGTGCGACCCTTTCAGGATAGGCAGGGAATCGCCCCCGTGAAACCCGCCCCTCTGCGCCAATTCGTCACCGGTACGCGCGTGGCATTAGTTGACGCTGAGACGTGCATTCCCCTCCCGCCGATCCGCCATGCCCGACGGTGTACCTCGATCATACGGGGCAAGGCGGCCGATCGGAGGGCCTGTGGCCTACTCCACCTGCGCCGTCCGTGATGCGGTCACGCAGGCCGGAGGGGTCTGAGCGACCCCGGGGAAGCAGAGGCAGGCCCCCACGCCACCGCAGTGACATCAGCCTCCCCCAGCTACCGCTGGGAGGTGCCCCCTGCACCAGACGACACGGGAACCCACCCCCACTTCCCCGGGGCCGCTCAGCGGTCACTCGCGCTCCGCGAGCACATGCAGCTGGGTGGCGACGGAGTGGAAGGCGGGCAGCTCCGCGGCGGCGGCCTCAAGTTGCAGCAGGGCGTCCAGGGCGTCCGGTTCGGTGTCGACCAGCACACCGGGCACCAGATCGGCGAAGACCCGCACCCCGTGCACCGCCCCGACCTCCAGGCCCGCCGCCGCGATCAGTCCGGTCAGCTGCTCGGGGGTGAAGCGGCGGGGCATCGGGTCGCCGGCGCCCCAGCGGCCGGCCGGATCCGCAAGCGCTTGCCGGGCCTCGGTGAAGTGGCCGGCCAGCGCCCGGGCGAGCACGGCGCCGCCGAGGCCCGCCGCGAGCACGCTGAGGGTGCCGGCCGGGCGCAGGGCCGCCGCCGCGTTGCTCAGGCCCTCGGCCGGGTCGTCGACGTACTCCAGCACGCCATGGCACAGCACCACGTCATAGCCGCCGCGCTCGGCCACCTCGAACAGGTCGGCGGCATCGCCCTGGACCCCGCGCACCCGGTCGGCGACACCGGCCTCGGCGGCCCGCCGCTCCAGCGCGAACAGCGCGTTGGGGCTCGGGTCGACCACCGTGACACGGTGGCCGAGGCGGGCGACCGGCACCGCGAAGTTGCCGCTGCCGCCTCCGGTGTCGAGCACGTCCAGCACACCGGGCGCGCGGTCGCCCTCGCCGAGGCCCTGGCCCACCGCCTTGACCCGGCGGTCCAGGGCGTCTTTGAGGACCTCCCACACCACGGCGGTACGGAGGGACGCACGGGGGCGCAGCGGGTCTGACACGGCGGGTGGCTCCTCGGCGCGGTGCCGCCACCACCTGCGGCGGTGACGACGAGTTACTGACGTCGGCGCTCCCAGCCTATTGCCTCTGGCGCGATGCTCCCGCAGCTACGGCCGGGAGGCGCCCCCTGCGCTGGTCCGAGGACCGCCCGCCCCCGGCACCTCCCTGCCGGGTCCCCGGCGCCTCCCCGCCGGGGCCCGGGAGGGAGGCGCTCCCGGGCGCCCGGCCCGCCGCTACGCGCCCTCCTTCTCGCCGGGCGCGGCCGGCTGCGGCAGCGCGGGCTGGAGGGCCAGCATCCGCTCGACCAGGCGCAGGAACATCGAGACGGCGCGCAGCAGATCGTCGGCGTCCCGGCAGTTGGCCGCGCCGGGTATGCCCGCCTCGGCGCGGGCCCTGCGGTCGGCGCCCGAGGCGAACAGGGCGCTCCACTCGGTCAGTTCGGGGGCGACTTCGGGCAGCACTTCCCAAGCGCTGCGGATCCGCGCGCGGCGGCGCGCGGTGGGCTCGGGGCGGCCGCGCACGGCGAGCACGGCGGCCGCGGTGCGCAGGGCGGCGAGGTGGGCGGTGGCGAAGCGCTCATTGGCGGTCTCCAGCCCGGCGGCCTCTTCCAGGCCGTGGTGGGCCTGGGTGAGCAGGTCGAGGGCGGCGGGCGGCGCGGACGCGCGGCGCAGCACGGGGTGGACATCACTCGCGGGACCGGTCAACGAAGGGGCAGGGGCGGCGGCACGGTGCCGGCGCGCTGCGGCGGTACTGGCCATGACGAACCTCCTGTCGTCGCGTGGCGGCCGGTCATGTGGTAAAGCGACCGCCGTATGGGCCCATCGTGGGGCACACCACTGACAATCGACTCTGACCTGCGCGGACGTCCCGGAATGGCGTTCGATTGGCCAGCCGCTCCGACAATGCGTCTCGCCGTCACGACCGCGTCCGGTCAGGTCGGTGAAGCGACTTCACCCGGAGCTGAGCCTATGATCGTCTCGGGAACGGGCCTGTGAGCGGGACCACTTGGGCAGCGGGCACAATCAGCGCCATGGACAGCAGCAGCACGCGTCGCCAGGCCACCCGGCAGAAGCTTTTCGAGGCAGCGGTCACCCTCATCGCGGAGCAGGGGTTCTCCTCCACCACCGTGGACGAGATCGCCGAACGAGCCGGAGTGGCCAAGGGCACGGTCTACTACAACTTCGCGAGCAAGACCGTGCTCTTCGAGGAGCTGCTGCGGCACGGCATCGAGCTGCTGACCGCCTCGCTCCAGAGCGCCGCCGACGAGACCGCCGAACGCGGCGGCAGCCATGTCGACGCGCTGGACGCGATGGTCCGCGCGGGCCTGCACTTCATCGCCCGCCACCCCTCGCTGACCCAGCTGTACGTCGCCGAGCTGTGGCGCACCAACAGGGCCTGGCAGCCCACGCTGATGCTGGTGCGGCGGCAGGCCATAGCGGTGATCGAGTCGGTGCTGCGGGAAGGCGTGGCCGCGCGGGAGCTGAGCGAGGACATCGACATCCCGCTGACGGCCTCGGCGCTGTTCGGGATGGTGCTGGTGGCGGCGCTGGACTGGCAGTCGTACCAGCCGGAGCGGTCGCTGGACGATGTGCACGCCGCGCTGTCGCGGCTGCTGCAGGGCCGTGTGGGCGGAGCCCCGACTCAAGGTGTCGGAGCCCCGACTCAAGGTGTCGGAGCCCCGGCTCAAGGTGTCGGAGCCCCGGCCCAGGGTGTCGGAGCCCCGGCCCAGGGTGTCGGAGCACCCGCCAAGAGCGCCCGGACCCCGGGCTGAGCCTGACTGGCCCCAGAGAGGTTCCCCCAGCTACCGCCGGGGGGACCCCCTGTTCTGGTGCGGTTCGAACCCCGATCGATCCGCACCAGAACAGGGGGCGCCCCCAGCGATGGCTGGGGGAAACCTCCCCGTCCCCTGTGTTCCCCCGGGGGTCTCCCCCACTCGGAAGGTCGCCACGCCGTTCCGCCGCCCCGTGTCGGCGGTCCGGCGCCGCGCCCCTTCCGCGTCCACCACTCTCCCGTCCGCGCAGGTCATGCCCCATCCGCACGGCTACTCATCTGTCCGCCTAGGTACCTGTACTCAAGCCCTGGGCGGTTGTCCCCAGGCCGCGGTGCCCGGGGTGCCCGGGTGTCAGTGGTGGCGGATAAAGTCGCGGTCATGGCACGGATTGCGGTGATCGGCGCTGGGATGGGCGCCATGGCGGCCGCCGCCCGGCTGGCCGTCGCGGGCCACCAGGTGGCGGTGTACGAGCGCGGGCAGACTCATGGCGGCGGGGTCGGACGCTTCGAGCGGGACGGCTTCGCCTTCGACACCGGCCCCGGGCTGCTCCATCTGCCCGCCGTCTATCGCGATCTGTTTGTGAAGACCGGCAAGGAGACCCTGGAGCAGTGCGTCGAGCTGACCCAGGTCGACCCCGCGAGCAGGCATGTCTTCGCCGACGGCACGGATGTCCCGCTGCCCAACGCGTCGCGGGCGGGGGTCGTCCGGGCGCTGGACGACGCCTTTGGCGCGGGCGCGGGCGAGCGCTGGAGCGACCTGGTGAACCGGGCGCGCGAGGCATGGGACGCCACCCGCAGACCGCTGCTCGAGGAGCCGCTGCGCGCGGACTGGCAGACCCTGGGCCGCGACCCGTATCCGGCGCCGGCCCGGCGCGGGGTCTCCGGGTGGTTCCGGCGGGACGGTGGAGCCGCCCGGAGACCCGCCGCGCTCGCCGATGTGGCGCGCCGCGAGCTGAAGGACCCCAGGGCCGTCGCCCTGCTGGAGAGCCATGCGCTCGCGCACAGCCTTGATCCGCGCACCGCTCCGGCCAGTGCCGCGGTGCTGCCCTATCTGGAGCAGACCTTCGGCACCTGGTACGCGCGCGGCGGCATACGGGCGCTGGCAGACGCGGTGTACGAGCGCTGCCGGGCCCGGAAGGTGCGGTTCAGCTTCGGCGCCGAGGTCGTCGGCATCGTCGAGAAGGACGGGCGCGCGGCGGGCGTGGAGCTGGCCGACGGCTCGGTGGCGGAGGCGGACGCGGTGGTGGCCGGCATCGACCCGGCGCTGCTGCCCGCGCTGCTCGGCGGCGCCGAGCCCTGGCACGACGGCGATGTGCGCCCCGGCGGCGGGGCGCTCGGCAGTGGGCCCGGCGATGGGGCGGCGGGGCGGCTCACGGTGTTCCTCGCGCTGCGCGGCGCGCGCCCCGAGGACACGGCGCACCGCACGGTGGTGCACGCTCCGGATCGCGACGCCGAGCTGGCGGCGGTCTTCGGCGAGGCAGACGGGCCCGGCGGGCCCGGCGGGCCCGGCGGGCCCGGTGCCGGTCTCGGGACGCGCGCGCCGTGCCCCCGCCCGACGGTGACCGTGCTGCGCCCGGACGACCCCACGACCCGCCCCGACGAGAACCACGAGGCCGTCACGCTCATCGCGACCGTCGCCCCGCACGGGCCGGTCGACTGGATCGACGGCACGGCCGCCGAGGAGGACGCGGACCGGCTCGTGGCGGTCGCCGAGGCGGCGATACCGGGGCTGCGCGACCGGCTCCTGTGGCGCGAGGTGCGCACCCCCGCCGACACCGCCGCGGACACCGGCGCCACGGGCGGCGCCGTGCCCGGACCCGCGCTGGCCGGCGCGGAGGGCCGCTTTCTGCGCCCCGCGAACGCGACCCGGCTGCCGGGCCTGTATCTGGCGGGCGGCTGGGCGCATCCGGGCGGCGGGCTGGCCCATGCGGGGATGTCCGGCACGATGGTGGCCGGCCTGATCGTCGGCGGCGCGGACTGGCGCGGCTCGCAGTGACCGCAGCGGCCGCAGCGACCACTGCGGCGGTACGGCGCTGATACGGCGATGCTGCGGCAGTGACGGGGCGCCGACGAGAGCCGTCGGCGCTCAGCCGTCAGTCAGTAGCGGTACCGCTCTCAGTAGCGGTACCGCTCGTCGTAGCCGCCGTTGTTGTAGTCCTGCTGCTGGTACGGGTACTGCGACTGGTCCTGCGGAAGTCCGCCGTCGCCGTCGCGCTGCTGGGGGACCCATCCCCCGCCGGGCTGCATCCCGGCGTCGGGGGCGTACTGCTGCTGCCCGCCGTAGGAGGGCTCCGCGGCATAGTGGTCGCTGAGGGCGTCGCCGCCGCCGTACTGGTCCTGGCCGTAGGCGGCGTACTGCTGGTGCTGGTCGCCGTACTGCTGACCGCCCTGCTGGTCGTACCCCGGCTGCTGGGAGCCGCCGTACGGGTCGGTGTAGCCCGCGTACGCCCCGGCGCCGTAGCCGTACTGCCCGGCGTCCGCGTAGAGGTCCTGGCCGTTGCTGTGGCCCTGGGCCGCGTCCGCGTAGACGTCTCGGCCGTCCGTGGTGCCGTAGCCGCCGTAGGTCTCATAGCCGCCGTAGCCGCCGACCCCCGCGCCCGGCGCGCTCTGTGCGGCGTGCGCGGCGGAGTCGCCGTAGACGCCGTACTCGCCCGTGTCGTCCGGCAGCGGCTCCGGCTGGTACGCGGGCGGCTCCGGTGCGGCCATCGGGACCGCCTCCAGGTCGGAGACCTGGAGCGTCGGGTCGGCGTCCACCGGGGGCGGGGCGCCCTCGTCCTCCCCGCGGCTGAGGCCGGGCACCCCGCGCAGCGCCCACCCGGCGGCGAAGCCGCGCCGGAAGGACAGCGTGACGTACGTCTGGCCGACCGCGAAGGTGATCGCACCCGCGCCGATCACCGGCACGGACGGGATGAGCACCCCGGCCACCACACCGAGGAAACCGGTGAAGGCGAGGAGCCGCCAGCGCAGCCGCGCCTTGTACTGCAGCAGCACCTCTCCCAGCAGCCACAGCGCGACCACGCCGAACGCGATGTAGAGGACCGTCCAGCCCATGCCCGCCCCTCTCGTGCGGCCGCCCGTCGGCTGCCGTCCTCAGGACCGCTGATGCAGTCCCAGATTCTCGTAGATCTCCAGCGTCGCCGGGGAGTGGTTCAGCGTAATGAAGTGAAGTCCGGGGATCTCCTCGGCCATCAACCGCGCGCACAATTCCGTGGCGTAGTCGATTCCGATCGAGCGTACAGCCGCCGCGTCGTCCTTCACCGCCAGGATCCGCTCCGCGAGGTCGGGCGGGAAGGCGGCATTGCTCAGCTGCGCGAAGCGCTCGATCTGCTTCACGTTTGTGACGGGCATGATTTCAGGGATGATCGGCGTCGTACAGCCCGTGGCGGCGACCCGGTCACGCAGCCGCAGATAGTCCTCGGCGTAGAAGAACATCTGGGTGATCGCGAAGTCCGCGCCCGCGCGGCACTTGTCGACGAAGTGGCGGACGTCGGTGTCCCAGTCCGCCGAGCGCGGGTGCATCTCGGGGAAGGCCGCGACGCCGACGCAGAAGTCGCCCGACTCCTTGATCAGCTCGACCAGTTCGGCGGCGTAGCTGACGCCGTCGGGGTGGCGGACCCACTCGCCCATCGGGTCGCCGGGCGGGTCGCCGCGCAGGGCCAGCATGTTGCGGATTCCGGCGCCCGCGTACTGCCCGATGACGTTGCGGAGCTCGGCGCGGGAGTGGTTGACGGCGGTGAGGTGGGCGACCGGGGTGAGCGTGGTGTCGGTCGCGATGCGCTCGGTGACGCGCACGGTCCCCTCACGGGAGGAGCCGCCCGCTCCGTACGTCACGGAGACGAAGGTCGGCGAGACGGCTTCGAGCCGGCGGATGGCGTTCCACAGCGTCTGTTCTCCCTTCTCCGTCTTCGGGGCGAAGAATTCGAAGGAGTACGACTGCTCGCCTGATGCGAGTAGATCACGCACCGTCCGCGCGCGATCTGTCCTGGTGGAGGCTGTGCCAAGGGCCATACGGGAAGGTTAGCCAGCGGTGCGGCACAGGGACAGCGGGCGGGGGCGTTATGCCCCTTTCGCCGGGTCTTGGTCCGTACTGCGGACACTTTGCCGACAACGAGCCGACGACGGGCAGAGCCACACACCTCTCACAGATCGCGAGCGCGCACCCGCTTGGCCAGCTCGGCGGTGGCCGCGCCGGGGTCCTCGGCCTCGGTGATCGCCCGCACCACGACGATCCGCCGCGCGCCCGCCTCCAGCACCTCGTCCAGGTTCGAGGCGTCGATTCCGCCGATGGCGAACCAGGGCCGAGCGGGCTTCAGGGCGGCCGTGTGGCGCACCAGCGACAGGCCCGGGGCGGACCGCCCCGGCTTGGTGGGGGTGGGCCAGCAGGGCCCGGTGCAGAAGTAGTCGACGCCCGGCTCGGCGGCCGCGGCCTCCGCCTCGGCCGGTGCGTGGGTGGACCGCCCGATCAGCACATCCGCGCCGAGGATCGCGCGCGCCGCCGGGACCGGCAGATCGCCCTGGCCCAGGTGCAGCACATCGGAGCCGATGGCATGGGCGACGTCCGCCCGGTCGTTGACCGCCAGCAGCTTGCCGTGGCGGCGGCAGGCGTCGGCGAACACCGCGAGATGGTCAAGCTCCTCGCGGGCCTCCATGCCCTTGTCACGCAGCTGGACGATGTCCACCCCCGACCCCAGGACGGCGTCCAGGAACTCCGGCAGATCGCCCTGGCGCCGGCGGGCGTCAGTACACAGATAGAGCCGGGCGTCAGCAAGCTGCTCGCGGGCGGTGGCGGTGGCAGTGGCGGCGGCCATTGGGACGGCTTTCCCCCTGGATCGGCGGCTGGATCGGGCTGGACAGTCGGCTGGATCGGCGGCGTTCCGGCCGCGTGTGGGCGGCGTATCGGCGGCGTACGGACCGGAGCGGCCGGCCCGTACGCCGCGGGTGGTGATTCAGACGATGACGGTACGGATGGTGCGGTGGGTCAGCGGCGGCTCAGCCGCGGCTCAGACGGCGAGCGCCTGGGCGCGGCGCTTGACCTCGGTGCCGCGATTCTCGTGCAGGGCCTGAGCCGGGGTGCCGGGCAGGCTCGGGTCCGGGGTGAAGAGCCACTCCAGCATCTCCTCGTCGCTGAAGCCGTCGTCCCTCAGCAGCGTCAGGGTGCCCACCAGGCCCTTGACGACCTTTCCGTCACCGATGAACTCGGCGGGCACCTGAAGCACCCGATTCTCGCCACGGCGCACCGCGATCAGCTGACCCTCCTTGACCAGCTGCCGCACGCGCGTCACCTCGACACCGAGCCGTTCGGCGATGTCGGGGAGGGTGAGCCAGGCGGGGACGAGAGCATCGATCTTTGCGTCAATCTCGGTCACGGGACAAGCCTGCCATCTCGGACTGACAGTGGGTAGTCGGGCACCGGGCAAGACGCCGTCAACACCGCCGTCGGCCGCGCCTCTGCCAAGGTCGCCGCAGGGGTGCGCCGAGGGTCACAGGACCGCCGACTTGAGCGGCACCGACGGGTCCGCGGCGAGGGCGCGGTCCAGCCGGGAGCCCTGCTCGATCAGCTTGCGGCCCTGGGCCAGATCGCGCGGACGGCCGACGGCCAGCAGGGCGACCAGCGCCCCGTCGCGCAGCCAGCACACCGACCAGGCCGCGCCCTCCGGGTCGCCGCGCCAGACGAGTTCGTCGGCGGCGGCGTGGTGGCCCGCGTACTGCACGAAGCGGCCGAACTGCTCGGACCAGAAATACGGCACCGGGTCGTAGACCGAACCGGTGAAATGCGCGGTCCGGCTGCCGACCACATTGGCGGCGACGGTGCGCGGCCCCTGGAGGGCGTTGTCCCAGTGGTGCACCAGCAGCCGCTCGCCGTAGCGTGCGGAGGGGAACGACGCGCAGTCCCCGACGGCGTAGACGTCGGGCGCCGAGGTGCGCAGCTGTTCGTCGGCGGCGACGGACCGGTCCGGGGCCAGCTCGACGCCCGAGCCCGCCAGCCAGCCCGTGGCGGGCCGCGCCCCGATGCCGACGACCACCGCGTCCGCGCTCAGCCGCGTGCCGTCCTGGAGCAGCACCCCCTGCGCGTCCACGGAGGCCACCTGCGCTCCGGTGACCAGCTCGACGCCGTAGTCGGCGTACCAGCCGGCCATGGGGGCGGCGACCTCGGCCGGAAGGGCGCCCGCCAGCGGGCGGTCGGCGGCCTCCACGACGGTCACGGCGCAGCCCGCCTCGCGCGCCGCCGTGGCGAACTCCGCGCCGATCCAGCCCGCCCCGACCACCACGATCTCGCGCTGCCCGGCGAGCACCGGACGCAGCCGCTCCGCGTCGTCGAGCGTGCGCAGCAGATGCACACCGGGCACGCCCTCGCCGCCGGGCAGGGTGATCGGCTCGGCGCCGGTGGCGATCACCAGGACGTCGTACGACACCGGGCCCGACGCGGTCTCCAGCCGCCGCGCGCCGGTGTCCAGGCCGGTCACGGACACTCCGAGCCGCAGCTCGACGCCGAGCGCGGCGAAGTCCACGTCGAAGGCGGAGCCCTCGGCCTTGCCGAGCAGCACGGCCTTGGACAGCGGCGGCCGGTCGTACGGCTGGTGCGCCTCGGCGCCGAGCAGCAGAATGCCGCCGGTCCAGCCCTGGTCGCGCAGCGCGACAGCGGTCTGCACCCCGGCCATTCCCGCGCCGACGATCACCACTTGCTGCCCGCTGCCCCCCGGGGACGCCGACTTCGTCGTCTCATCGCTCACACGATCACTGTAGGGCGGCGCACGGGGCGCACCGGAGAACCGACTGACGAGATCTCGGGCACAGGGGCGGCCGGGACCCCGGACCGCCCGGCGGGGCTCGCCCTTCCGGGCGGTTCCGGCTAAGCGGCCCCGGGGAAGTAGGAGTGGGTTCCCGCGTCGTCTGGTGCGGTGCATCGCAAGGCGGAGGATCGCCCTCGTAGTGGGCCTACTCGGGCGACTCCGACAACGCAGCGAGGTGCCGTGCCAGGCGGCGTGGGGGCCTGCGCCTACTTCCCCGGGGCAGCTTAGTACTAGGGTTGGCGGGACGAAGCACTCGCGGGAGCCCGACGCAGCGGGCTGAGAGGGAGGCTGAAGCGGCCTCCGACCGTACGAACCTGATCCGGGTCATGCCGGCGAAGGGAGGGGCGTTACGCCCATGCACGCATCTCGCACACCCTCGTCTACGGGGCCTGAGGGGTCGCCGGAAGGGCCGTCGGACGGGCCGCCGGGCCGGCCGTACGACGCGCTGGTCGTCGGCGGCGGCATCATCGGCCTGGTCACGGCGTGGCGGGCGGCCCAGCGGGGCCTGCGCACCGCCGTCGCCGACCCGGCGCCGGGCGGCGGCGCGGCCCAGGTGGCGGCCGGAATGCTCGCGGCCGTCACCGAGCTCCACTACGGCGAGCAGACGCTGCTCGCCCTCAACCTCGCCTCCGCGCGCCGCTATCCGGAGTTCGTGGCCGAACTGGAGGAGGCGAGCGGCCGGGACGTCGGCTTCCGCACCTGCGGCACGCTCGCCGTGGCCTTCGACCCCGACGACCGCGCCCACCTGCGCGAACTCCATGACTTCCAGCGGCGGCTCGGGCTGGAGTCGCAGTGGCTGACAGGGCGCGAATGCCGGCGCCTGGAGCCGATGCTCGCGCCGGGCGTACGCGGGGGCCTGCGCGTCGACGGGGACCACCAGGTCGACCCGCGGCGGCTGGCGGCGGCGCTGCTGACCGCGTGCGAGCGGGCCGGCGTGGTCTTCCACCGCGCCCACGCGGAACGGCTCACGCTCGCGGCGGACCGCGCCACTGGCGTCGAACTCGCCGACGGCACACGGCTGGCGGCCGAGCGCACCGTACTGGCCGCGGGCAGCTTCAGCGGGCGGCTCGCGGGCGTCCCCGAGGGCGCGCTGCCCCCCGTACGCCCCGTCAAGGGCCAGGTGCTGCGGCTGCGCGTACCGCCCGCGTACGCGCCGTTCCTGTCCCGGACCGTACGGGCCGAGGTGCGCGGCGGGCATGTCTATCTGGTGCCGCGCGAGAACGGCGAGCTGGTCGTCGGCGCCACCTCGGAAGAGCTCGGCTGGGACACCACGGTCACCGCGGGCGGCGTCTACGAACTGCTGCGCGACGCGCATGAGCTGGTGCCCGGCATCACCGAGCTGCCGCTCGTCGAGACCCGCGCCGGGCTGCGCCCCGGCTCCCCCGACAACGCGCCGCTGCTCGGCCCCAGCGCACTGCCCGGCCTGCTCGTGGCCACCGGCCACTACCGCAACGGCGTCCTCCTCACGCCCGTCACGGGCGACGTCATGGCCGAGGTGCTGACGCGCGGCGAACTCCCGGACGAGGCCCGGCCGTTCTCCCCGCTGCGCTTCCCGGCCGCGCCCATCGGCCCCACCACCCCCGTACCGCAGGAGCAGCCCGTATGAGCGTGTCCATGAGCGCCTCCATGACCGTCTCCGTGAACGGCGAGCCCCGCGAGCTCCCTGGCGGCACCACCCTCGACCTGCTGGTCGCGGAGCTGACCCCGGCGCGCTCGGGGGTCGCCGCGGCCGTCAACGAACAGGTCGTCCCGCGCGGCCAGTGGCCCGCCACCCCGCTCGGCGACGGAGACCGGGTCGAAGTCCTCACCGCGGTCCAAGGAGGCTGAACCCCAGATGGCCGAGACGATGCACAACACCATGCCCGACACGACGTACGCCACCATGCGCCCCGAACCGGACCCCGACCCGGATCCGCTCACCATCGCGGGGACCGCCTTCTCCTCCCGCCTGATCATGGGCACCGGCGGCGCGCCCAGCCTGGAGGTCATGGAGCGCTCACTGCTCGCCTCCGGTACGGAGCTGACCACCGTCGCGATGCGCCGCCTGGACCCCACCGTCCAGGGCTCGGTCCTGTCGGTGCTCGACCGGCACGGCATCCGCGTGCTGCCCAACACCGCCGGGTGCTTCACGGCCGGTGAGGCGGTGCTGACCGCCCGGCTGGCGCGGGAGGCGCTGGGCACCGACTGGGTCAAGCTGGAGGTGGTGGCCGACGAGCGCACCCTGCTCCCCGACCCGGTCGAGCTGCTGGACGCCGCCGAGACGCTGGTCGACGACGGCTTCACCGTCCTGCCGTACACCAACGACGACCCGGTCCTGGCCCGCAAGCTGGAGGACGTGGGCTGCGCCGCGATCATGCCGCTGGGCTCCCCCATCGGCTCTGGCCTCGGCATCCGCAATCCGCACAACTTCCAGCTGATCGTCGAGCGCGCCACGGTCCCGGTGATCCTGGACGCGGGGGCGGGCACCGCCTCGGACGCCGCGCTCGCCATGGAGCTGGGCTGCGCGGCGGTGATGCTCGCATCCGCCGTCACCCGTGCCCAGGAGCCCGTTCTGATGGCCGAGGCCATGCGGTACGCGGTCCGGGCCGGCCGACTGGCCCACCGCGCCGGCCGTATCCCGCGCCGCCATTTCGCCCATGCCTCCTCGCCCGGGGAGGGGCTGGCCGCGCTGGACCCGGAGCGCCCGGCGTTCGAGTAGGGCGGTGAGCGGTTAGCGTGGTGACATGGGTGGCATGGTGGCCGACCGGATCGAGCGCGAGGTGTACATCCAGGCGCCCGTCGACCGCGTATGGCGGGTGCTGACGACCCCCGAGCACATCCGCGTCTGGTACGCGTTCGAGGGGTGCGAAATCGACCCGCGCCCCGGCGGGACGCTCCGCTTCCGCTGGGATGAGCAGGGGGAGTTCCACGGCAGGGTGGAGAAGGCGGTGCCGGACGCGCTGTTCCGATTCCGGCTCGCCAGCGAGCCGGACCGCGCCCTGGGCGCGGAACCGGGCGACTCGACCCTGGTGGAGTTCGCGCTCTCCGCCGAGGGCCCCGGCACCCGGCTCCGTCTGACCGAGAGCGGCATCCAGGAGCTCGCGGTGCCGGACGCCGCGAAGGCCAAGCACGCGGAGTACGCCGCCGCGACCTGGGCCACCGCACTGGAGGAGCTGTCCGCGCTGGCCGCCGCGTCGCACAACTAGGGCACGCGCACAACCAGGGCACAGCCAAAGCACCCGCGAAGGCACCCGCGAAGGCGCCCGCGAAGGCACAACAAGGGGTGAAGCCGACCCCGCCGCGGCGCCCGGTGTCACCGTTCGGCACCAGTCCCGCGCCCGGGCCTGGCAGGTGACCTTGCGTGTCGTGTCGGCTCGTAGACTGCTCTCTCGTGGATACGACCCTGCATGACCCCTTGGTCGGACAGCTGCTCGACGGCCGCTATCGCGTCGAGGCGCGCATCGCCGCGGGCGGCATGGCGACGGTCTACCGCGCCGTCGACACGCGGCTCGACCGCGTGCTGGCCCTCAAGGTGATGCATCAGTCGCTCGCCACCGACGACGCCTTCGTCGAGCGCTTCATCCGCGAGGCGAAGTCCGTGGCCAGGCTCGCCCACCCCAATGTGGTCGGCGTTTTCGACCAGGGCACCGACGGCTCCCACGTCTATCTCGCGATGGAGTACGTCGCCGGGTGCACGCTGCGCGATGTGCTGCGCGAGCGCGGCGCGCTGCAGCCGCGGGCCGCGCTGGACATTCTGGAGCCGGTGCTTGCCGCGCTCGGGGCGGCGCACCGCGCGGGGTTCGTCCACCGGGACATGAAGCCGGAGAACGTGCTGATCGGCGACGACGGCCGGGTGAAGGTCGCCGACTTCGGGCTGGTCCGGGCCGTGGACACCAACACCAACGCCTCCACCGGCACGCTGCTGGGCACCGTCTCCTATCTCGCGCCCGAGCAGATCGAGCACGGCACGGCCGACACCCGCGCCGATGTCTACGCCTGCGGCGTGATGCTCTACGAGATGCTGACCGGCGCCAAGCCGCACACCGGCACCGTCCCGGCGCAGGTCCTCTACCAGCGGCTGAACGAGGACGTGCCCCCGCCGTCCGCCCTCGCGCCGGGGGTCGCCGCGCAGCTGGACGAGTTGGTCGCCGCCGCCACCGCGCGCGAGCTCGGGCAGCGCCCCGCAGACGCGGTCGAACTGCTCGGCCTCGCGCGGACCGCGCGCGCCGCGCTGACCGACGAACAGCTCGACGCCGTGCCCCCGCAGGCCAAGGCGGACGCGCACGACGGCTCCGAGGACCGTACGAGCGTGATCCCGCGCCCGGTCGGCGGTATCGGGGGGCCGGTGCCCGCCGATGAGCAGCAGCTCAATCTCACCAGCAGGCTGGAGCTGCCGCCGCAGCCGCCGCAGACCGGTCCTCCCCGGCGGTCCGCCGGCCGCGGCCGGCTGCCGCGCCGCGGGATCGTGACGATCGTGGTCGGGCTGGTGCTCGCGCTCGGCCTCGGGGTGGGCATCTGGTACATCAATTCCGGCCAGTTCACCAAGGTGCCCTATGTGCTGGGCAAGTCCGAGGCGGACGCCCGTAAGAAGCTGAAGGACGCCGGGCTCGAGGTGAAGATCACCCGGGAGTTCAGCGATGTCGTGGACAAGGGCAAGGTCATCAAGACCGACCCGGGCGGCGGCAAGCAGATCCGCAACACCGGCACGGTGACGATCCACGTCTCCGACGGGCCGCCGCGCACACAGGTGCCCAATGTCGTGGGCATGCCGCTCAAGGAGGCGAAGCAGCAGATCTCGGACGCGAATCTGTCCGTCGGCGAGGTGACCGAGACCTTCCGCGACGAGACGCCGCAGGGCGTGGTGCTCAGCACCGACCCGAGGGCCGGCACCACCCGCCGGCCGAACACCCGCGTGGGGATCGAGGTCAGCAGGGGCCCCAAGATCGAGATCCCCGATGTGATCGGCGAGTCCGAGGACGACGCCCGGTCCGAGCTGACCGAGGCGGGGTTCAAGGTGGAGATCGCGCCGGAGCGGGTCTTCTCCGACGAGGACAAGGGCTCGGTCGCCGAGCAGAACCCGCCCTCGGACGGGGGTGCCGTGGGCGGCAAGGGCGACACCATCACCCTGACCCTGTCCAAGGGCCAGGAGATGATCGAGGTGCCGGACGTCACGGGCATGTCCGAGGGCGACGCCAAGCAGACCCTGGAGGCGGCGGGCTTCGAGGTCGACGTGGACAAGCCGCTGCTGTTCCCCGGCGACACGGTCACCGACCAGTCGGTGGACGGCGGTGACGAGGCACCCAAGGGCAGCTCCATCACGATCAAGTTCAAGGGCGTCTTCTGAGAGAGCCTTGAGGGATGTCCCCGGGCCCGGCGCACGGCCGTCGGGCCCGGACTGGCACCCTGGCCTCGTGAGTACGTCCAAGAACCGCGCCCGCGCCCGCAATCCGGTCGGCGGCCATATCCGTGTGGCCGGCGGCCTGGCCACCATCGGCCTGCCGTACGCCCGCGACATCGGCGCCGAGACCGTCCAGGTCTTCGTCGCCAACCCGCGCGGCTGGGCCACCCCGCACGGTGTGGCGGCGCAGGACGAGAAGTTCCGCGCGGCGTGTGCCGACGAGTCGATCACGGCGTACGTCCACGCCCCCTACCTGATCAACTTCGGCTCGCACAGCGCCGAGACGGCCGAGCGGTCGGTCGACTCGCTGCGCCACTCACTGCGGCGGGGCCGCGCCATCGGTGCGCTGGGCGTCGTCGTCCACACGGGCTCCGCCACCGGCGGCCGGCCGCGGCCGAAAGCGATCGCCCAGGTGCGGGAGCGCGTCCTGCCGCTGCTCGACGAGCTCACCCACGACGACGACCCGTGGCTGCTGCTGGAGCCGACGGCCGGCCAGGGCTCCTCGCTGTGTTCGCTGGTCGAGGACCTGGGCCCGTACTTCGACGCACTGGACCGCCATCCCAAGCTGGGCGTCTGCCTGGACACCTGCCATGTCTTCGCCGCCGGTCACGATCTGGCGGCCCCGGGCGGGATGAAGAAGACGCTCGACGAGCTGGTCGCGGTCACGGGCAAAGGTCGGCTGAAACTGATCCATGCCAATGACTCCAAGGACGTCGTCGGGGCCCATAAGGACCGCCACGAGAACATCGGCGCGGGCCATATCGGCGCCGATCCGTTCCGGGAGCTGTTCCGGCATCCGGCGACGAAGGGGGTGCCGCTGGTGATCGAGACTCCGGGCGGCAAGGAGGGGCATGCGACGGATGTGGCGCGGCTCAAGGAGCTCCGCGACGGCTGACGCCGACAGGCTTCGGGAATACCCCGGTGGGGTATCTGGTTCACCGAAGGAAACGACGGCAGGAACACCATCACCCACCGGAGAGTGAGCCCGATGGAGCAGCACGACGTCCACGCCGGACATGAGCACCACCAGCACGGCGACATCGACCACGCCACACATGCCGACCACACCGGGCACACCGGGCACGCCCCGGCGAGCTGGGCCATGGCCGTCCAGGCCACGCTGCACTGCCTCACCGGCTGCGCCATCGGCGAGATCCTGGGCATGGCCATCGGCACCGCGCTCGGCTGGCACAACGCCCCGACCATGATCCTGGCGATCGTGCTCGCCTTCGTCTTCGGCTACTCGCTCACCATGCGCGGCGTGCTGCGCGCCGGTCTTGACCTGCGTACGGCCCTCCGGGTCGCGCTCGCCGCGGACACCGTCTCGATCATCGTGATGGAGCTCGCCGACAACGCGACCATCCTGGTCTTCCCGGGGGCGATGGACGCGACGCTGGCCGACGCGCTGTTCTGGCTGAGCCTCGCGCTGTCCTTCGTGGTCGCCTTCGCCGTGACCACCCCCGTCAACCGGTGGATGATCGGCCGCGGCAAGGGCCACGCCGTGGTGCACCAGTACCACTGACACCGACACCGACACCGACACCACGAGCACCGCCGATACGGGCGAGGCGGCACTACAGCTCCGGGCCGTCCCCCGGCTGCTCCTGGTACGAGTAGCGCTGCTCCCGCCAGGGGTCGCCGATGTTGTGATAGCCGCGCTCTTCCCAGAAGCCACGGCGGTCGGCGGTCATGTACTCCACACCCCGGACCCATTTGGGCCCCTTCCAGGCATAGAGATGGGGGACGATCAGCCGGACCGGAAATCCGTGCTCGGCCGTCAGCAGCTCGCCGTCCTTGTGCGTGGCGAAGATGGTCTTCTCGGCGGCGAAATCCGAGAGCCGCAGATTCGAGCTGAAGCCGTACTCCGCCCACACCATCACATGCGTGACCTCGGGAGCGGGCGGCGCGAGTTCCACGATCCGACGCGCCGCCACGCCGCCCCATTCCGCGCCCAGCATGCTGAATTTCGTCACGCAGTGCAGATCGGCCACGACGGTGGAGTACGGCAGCGCCGAGAACTCGTCGTGCGTCCAGACGTGCTTTTCCCCGTCGGCGGTGGCGCCGAAGACCCGGAACTCCCAGCGGTCCGGCTTGAACTTGGGGACCGGCCCATAGTGCGTAACCGGCCAACCGCGCTGCAGCCGCTGCCCCGGGGGCAGCTGTCCGAGCTCCCCCTCGCGGCTTTCCGACTGACCCATGGGCTCCATGGTGTCAGACCTTCGGGGGTGGTCGTGACCAGGGCGGCAGCTATCCGGGCAACTCATACTAAGCGTGCACTTACTGGACGCTCTCGACAGGGCGGTGCGACGATGCGCACAACCCGCCATCCCGTTCGGATTGGAAGGAGCCCCTTCGATGCAGGGCGACCCCGAGGTCCTCGAGTTTCTCAACGAACAGCTGACCGGTGAGCTGACCGCGATCAATCAGTACTTCCTGCATTCGAAGATGCAGGAGAACTTCGGCTGGACGAAGCTCGCGACATACACCCGGGCGGAATCGTTCGACGAGATGAAGCACGCGGAGACGATCACCGACCGGATCCTGCTCCTGGACGGACTGCCCAATTATCAGCGGCTGTTCCATGTCCGCGTGGGCCAGACGGTCACCGAGATGTTCCAGGCGGACCGGCAGGTGGAAATCGAGGCCATCGACCGCCTGAAGCGCGGCATCGAGGTCATGCGGACCAAGGGCGACATCACCTCGGCCAATATCTTCGAGGACATCCTCGCCGACGAAGAACACCACATCGACTATCTCGACACCCAGCTCCAGCTGATCGACAAGCTCGGCGAGGCGCTTTACATCGCCCAGCAGATCGAACAGCCGGACAGCAGCTGACCGGAGAGCCGACCGAAGCGTTTACGCGGCTTCCGCGACCTGGGGCTCGGACCCCGCCGCGACGGCGGGCACATCGGCCGGGCCGAGGGTGTCCAGGGACTCGCGCCGCGGGCACGCCCCGCGGCCCAGCAGCGCCTGGATGCGCCGTACGCAGGAGCCGCAGTCCGTACCGGCCTTGCAGGCGCCCGCGATCTGGCGAGGGGTGCAGGCACCGGACTCGGCGTGCTTGCGCACCTGCTTCTCGGTGATGCCGAAGCATGAGCAGACGTACACGCGGCTCTCCAGATCGATCAGTGAGGTAACCCTTACCTTACCTTCCCCTCCCGAGGGCCGCCAACGCCGATGGGGCGCAGATCGTGTGATCCGCGCCCCATCGCACCGTTTCAGTCCCGGTATGTCACCGGCCTCCGTACGTCACCGGTCCCCGTACGTCACCGGTCCCCGTACGTCACTGGTCCCGGTACATCTCCGCGACCAGGAACGCCAGGTCCAGCGACTGGCTGCGGTTGAGCCGCGGGTCGCAGGCCGTCTCGTAGCGCTGGTGCAGATCGTCGACGAAGATCTCGTCGCCGCCGCCCACGCACTCGGTGACATCGTCGCCGGTCAGCTCCATGTGGATACCGCCCGGGTGGGTGCCGAGCCCCTTGTGGACCTCGAAGAAGCCCTTGACCTCGTCCAGCACATCGTCGAAGCGCCGGGTCTTGTGCCCGGACGCCGCCTCGAAGGTGTTGCCGTGCATCGGGTCGCAGATCCAGGCCACCTGGGCGCCGGAGGCCGTGACCTTCTCGACCAGGTCGGGCAGCTTGTCGCGGATCTTGTCCGCGCCCATCCGGGTGATGAAGGTGAGCCGGCCGGGCTCGCGGTTCGGGTCGATCCGGTCGATCAGCGACAGCGCCTCTTCGGGCGTCGTCGTCGGGCCGAGCTTCACGCCGACGGGGTTACTGATCCGCGCGGCGAACTCGACATGCGCCCCGTCCAGCTGACGGGTGCGCTCGCCGATCCACACCATGTGGCCGGACACGTCGTACAGCTCGCCCGTACGGGAGTCCGTACGGGTCAGCGCCGACTCGTAGTCCAGGATCAGGGCCTCGTGCGAGGAGTAGAACTCGACGGTCTTGAACTCCTCCGGGTCCACCCCGCAGGCGTTCATGAAGTTCAGCGCCCGGTCGATCTCGCGCGCCAGCGCCTCGTAGCGCTGCCCCGCGGGGGACGACTTCACGAAGTCCTGGTTCCAGGCGTGCACCTGGCGCAGGTCCGCGTAACCGCCGGTGGTGAAGGCACGCACCAGGTTCAGCGTCGAGGCGGATGCCTGGTACATCCGCTTGAGCCGCTGCGGGTCCGGGATCCGGGCCTTCTCGGTGAACTCGAAGCCGTTGACCGAGTCGCCCCGGTAGGTCGGCAGGGTCACCCCGTCACGGGTCTCGGTCGGCTTGGAGCGCGGCTTGCTGTACTGGCCGGCGATGCGCCCGACCTTCACCACCGGGACCTGCCCGGCGTAGGTCAGCACGGCGCCCATCTGCAGCAGCGTCTTCAGCTTGTTGCGGATCTGGTCGGCGCCCACGGCGTCGAACGCCTCGGCGCAGTCGCCGCCCTGCAGCAGGAACGCTTCACCCCGGGCCACGGCACCCAGGCGGTCGCGCAGCTGGTCGCACTCGCCCGCGAAGACGAGTGGCGGATAGGACTCGAGCTCGGCGATCACCTCGCGCAGAGCCGCTTGGTCCGGCCAGTCGGGCTGCTGCGCCGCGGGAAGAGACTTCCAGGTGTGGCCACCGGTGTGGGATTCAGCGTTCAGGGTCACGCCAGCAAGGTTACGGGGTCCGCTGAGCCGTCCAGCCCCCTGCCCACCTAATGAGACACCTGCCACCGCGCGCCCCTCCCGCACCACCGCGCACGCGGAAAGATGCGGTAGGGTCCGGGCCATGTTCGCGCAGCTGACCATGACCTGGTGGTGGACCGCTCATCCGGCGGCCCACTGATCGCGCGTACTCACCGACATCGCGAAGGCCGCCCGAGGGGCGGCCTTCGGCGTATCCGCGGGTCGTTCCTCCCTCCCGGAAGGAACCACCGCAATGCACAGTGATCCGCACCACGACCCCCACGCGATCGTCCGGCGGCTGCTGGCCGCCGACTGCCCACCCTTCGCCCTGCTGCACCGCCGTACGCCCGGCCACGCCCCCGACACCGTCGAGCTGCTGCTCGGCCCGGTCACCGAGGTGGCGCGGCTGACCGACATCCCGCTGCCGACCGGGGCGCCGACCACCGGCGCGCCCGTGCGCGACGCACTGGCGCTGGTGCCGTTCCGGCAGATCCGCGAGCGCGGGTTCGACGTACGCGACGACGGGACGCCGCTGGCCGTGCTGCGGCCCGAGGAGACGTACGAGCTGCCGCTGGACGAGGTGCTGGACGCGCTGCCCGCGCACCAGGTGCGGGTCGAGGGCGGGGCCTTCGACGTGGCCGACGACGACTACGCGGCGATCGTCGAGCGGGTCGTCGAGGACGAGATCGGGACCGGCGAGGGCGCGAACTTCGTGATCCGCAGGACGTTCCGCGGCGAGATCCCCGGCTTCGACCGCGCCGACGCGCTCGCGCTGTTCCGCCGGCTGCTGGCCGGGGAGCGCGGCGCGTACTGGACGTATGTCGTCCGGCTGGCGGACGGCCGGACGCTGGTGGGCGCCAGCCCCGAGGTGCATGTGCGGATGTCCGGGGGGACGGTCGTGATGAACCCGATCAGCGGGACGTACCGCTATCCCCGGGACGGGGCCCGGCTGGACGGGCTGCTGGAGTTTCTGCACGACCGCAAGGAGGTGGAGGAGCTGTCCATGGTCGTGGACGAGGAGCTGAAGATGATGTGCACCGTCGGCGACATGGGCGGCGTGGTCGTCGGCCCCCGCCTCAAGGAGATGGCACACCTCGCGCACACCGAGTACGAGCTGCGCGGCCGCTCCTCCCTCGACGTCCGGGACGTGCTGCGGGAGACGATGTTCGCGGCGACCGTGACCGGCTCGCCGGTGCAGAACGCCTGCCGGGTGATCGAGCGGTACGAGCCCGCCGGGCCGGACGGCGCGGGGCGCGGCTACTACGCGGGGGCGCTCGCGCTCATCGGGCGGGACGCCGGCGGCGCGCAGACCCTGGACTCGCCGATCCTGATCCGCACCGCCGACATCGACGGCACCGGCGCGCTGCGGGTGCCGGTCGGGGCGACGCTCGTACGCCACTCCGACCCGCGCAGCGAGGTCGCCGAGACCCACGCCAAGGCGGCCGGGGTGCTCACGGCCCTCGGCGTGCGCCCCGCGCCCGCGGGGCGGGGCGACGGCCCCGCGCTTCCCCGCCTGGCTGACGACCCCCGGGTACGGGCGGCGCTGGACGCCCGGCGAGCCGACCTGGCCCCGTTCTGGCTGCGGATGCACACGCCCGAGACCGCGCCCTCGGCGCCGACCGGGCACGCTCTGGTGGTCGACGGCGAGGACACCTTCACCGCGATGCTGGCCCATCTGCTGCGGACCACCGGGCTGACGGTGACCGTGCGGCGGTTCGACGAGCCGGGGGTACGGGAGGCGGCGCTGGCCCACGACGGGCCGGTGGTGCTCGGCCCGGGGCCGGGCGACCCGTCGGATATGACCGACCCGAAGATGCGGTTCCTGCGCGAGCTGACGGCGGACCTGGTGCGCGGGCACCGACACGGGCTGCTGGGCGTGTGCCTGGGACACGAGCTGCTGGCGGCCGAGCTGGGTCTTGAGGTCGTACGGAAGGACGTGCCGTTCCAGGGCGCGCAGGAGCGGATCGGCTTCTTCGGACGCGAGGAGACCGTCGGCTTCTACAACACCTTCACCGCCCGGTGCGACGAGTCGGCCGCGGCCGAGCTCGCGATGCACCGGGTGGAGGTCAGCCACGACCCGGCGACCGGGGAGGTACACGCCCTGCGCGGCCCGAACTTCGCGGGCGTGCAGTTCCACCCCGAGTCCGTACTGACCCTGAACGGCTCCGCCATCGTGGCCGAACTGCTGGCCGCCGTCCTGGTCTGACGGCAGCCCCTCGGCCGCCCGGGACGCAGCCCGGGGCGGCCGAGGGCGGAGCCTCGCGCGTGGCGCTTCAGCCGAAGAAGACCTCGGCCTCGGCGTACAGGGAGAGGTCCACGGTCTTCAGCCGTGCGGTGGCCTCCGTGAGGGGGACGCGGACGATGTCGGTGCCGCGAAGCGCGACCATCTTGCCGTAGTCCTCGTCCCGGACGGCGTCGATGGCGTGCAGCCCGAAGCGGGTGGCGAGCCAGCGGTCGAAGGCGCTGGGGGTGCCGCCGCGCTGGACGTGGCCGAGGACGGTGGTGCGGGCCTCCTTGCCGGTGCGCTTCTCGATCTCCTTGGCCAGCCACTCGCCGATACCGGAGAGCCGGACATGGCCGAAGGAGTCGAGCGACCCGTCCTTGAGCACCGCGTCGCCGCCCTTGGGCATGGCGCCCTCCGCGACGACGACGATCGGGGCGTAACGGATCTTGAAGCGGGACTCGACCCAGGCGCAGATCTGGTCCACGTCGAAGCGCTGCTCGGGGATGAGGATGACGTTGGCGCCGCCGGCCAGCCCGGAGTGGAGGGCGATCCAGCCCGCATGACGGCCCATCACCTCCACGACGAGGACGCGCATATGCGATTCGGCCGTGGTGTGGAGGCGGTCGATGGCCTCGGTGGCGATGTTGACGGCGGTGTCGAAGCCGAAGGTGTAGTCGGTGGCGGACAGGTCGTTGTCGATGGTCTTGGGGACGCCGACGCAGCGGATCCCGTACTCGCTGGACAGCCGCGCGGCCACCCCGAGCGTGTCCTCGCCGCCGATCGCGATGAGCGCGTCCACTTCCTCCTTGGCGAGGTTTTCCTTGACCCGGCGGATGCCGTCCTGGCTCTTGAGGGGGTTGGTGCGGGAGGACCCGAGAATCGTGCCGCCGCGCGGCAGGATGCCGCGCACGGCCTGGATGTCGAGGGTCACGGTGTCGCCCTCGAGTGGACCGCGCCAGCCGTCCCGGAAGCCGACGAAGTCGTAGCCGTATCCCTGCACGCCCTTGCGGACGACGGCGCGGATGACCGCGTTGAGCCCGGGGCAGTCACCGCCACCGGTCAGCACTCCGACCCGCATCGTTTTTCCCTTCTTCCATGAAAACGCGCGAATGACCCGATACGGGAAGCCACGCTAACGGTGATCCAGGTCACACGGGATAGGGCGGGAAGTGAATCCCCTGTGCACAGGGGCAGTTGACGGCCAACTTCACTCGAACGAGCGGCGGCAGCCGCCCCTGGCGAGTGAGCCGAAGGGGCGCGGTCGCTGTCGAAAGGGAGAGCGCGCGGAGGCCCCGAGGAACGAGGGGTCGAGCACGGTCGACCGTCGACAGGGGCTGTAGCGCCCCGGAGGCGAACCGAGCCTTAAAAAAAGGGGGGTCAGGCACCGGTGTCCAAGCCGCGTTCGATCGCGTATCGCACCAGCTCGACGCGGTTGTGCAACTGCAGCTTGCCGAGGGTGTTCTGGACGTGGTTCTGCACCGTGCGATGCGAGATGACCAGCCGCTCGGCGATCTGCTTGTACGACAGCCCCTTGGCCACCAGCCGCAGCACCTCCTTCTCCCGCTCGGTCAGCCGGGGGGCGACGGGGCGGTCGGGCGCGGCGGGGGCGGGGTCGGTCGCCAGTCGGCGGTACTCGCCGAGCACCAGGCCCGCGAGGCCCGGGGTGAACACCGGCTCCCCGGCGGCGGTCCGGCGCACCGCGTCCAGCAGATCCTCCGTACTGGCCGATTTGAGCAGATAGCCGGTCGCGCCGGACTTCACCGCCTCCAGGACGTCCGCGTGCTCCCCGCTCGCGGACAGGACGAGTACGCGCGGGCCGGACGGGCCCGACTCGCCGCCCACGAGCTGCTTGCAGACCTCGACCCCGGGCAGCCCGGGGAGGTTGAGGTCGAGCACCAGGACGTCGGGGTTCGCGGCCTTGGCGCGGCGTACGGCCTGGGGGCCGTCCCCCGCCGTGGCCACCACCGCGAACCCGGCCTCGGACAGATCGCGGGCGACGGCGTCGCGCCACATCGGGTGGTCGTCGACCACCATCACGGTCACGGGCCGCTCCTCGCCCCCGCCGCCCTGCCCGCCGGCCGGTGTGCCGCCCTGTCCGCTGTCCTGCCGCTCGGTCATCGTCCGGTCTCCCCCTGTCGCGGAACGCTCAACTCAACCTCGGTGCCCTGCCCGGGGGCCGAGATCCACTCGGCGCTGCCGCCCAGATCGCGCAGGCGCCCCCGGATGGACAGCGCCACACCGAGCCGCCCCTCGCGCTCGGCGTCGGCCAGCCGCCCCTCGGGAATGCCGGGCCCGTCGTCGCGGACGGTCACCGTGACCGCGTCCGGCTCGTCCTCGACCAGGATCCAGGCGTGCGCGTCCTCCCCCGCGTGCACCCGTACATTGTCCAGAGCGGCACCGACAGCGGCCGCGAGCTCGGCGGCGGCCTCGGCGGGGAGCGGTACGGCGGTGCCGGGCCCGGAAAGGGTGACGCGGGATCCGGCGTGCGGGGCCAACAGGGCCAGCAGATCGGACCGTTCGCCCTCGGCCGTCCCAGCCCCGTCCGCGGCGGGGGCGTCGGCCGCAACCTTCAGAAGTACGGCCCCGGCCGGCTCCACCGACTCCGCCGTGGCGGCCACCTGCCCGGTCGCCGGGCCGGTGGAGATCAGCGTGCGCAGCGCGATCTCCTGTTCCCCCGCCATCTGTCCCAGCTCGGCCGCCTCCCCGCCGATCGCCGCGCCCCGCCGCTGCACCATGGCGAGGACCTGCAGCACGCTGTCGTGGATATCGCGGGCCAGCCGCTCCCGTTCGCGCGTGGCCGCCTCGATCCGCAGCGCGCGGGCCAGGGTGCGCTCACTGGCGCGGGCCACCTCGACCACATAGCCGATCGCCACGCTCGCCACCCACACCAGCATGAGCATATGGACGGCGTCCTGGGCGAATCCGCCGCGCTCGATGATGTTGGCCGCGCAGACGACGGTGGAGGCCCAGGCGGCCCACCGCCAGCCGCCCTTGATCGCGAAGCCGAGCACGGCCCCTGCCGTCCATATCGACGGCAGGGTGGGCGTGCCTTCGGCGATGCGGTCGTGGGTGTCGACGAGCGGGGTGAGCAGGATGCCGACCACCGCGACGGTCAGATCACCGGCCAGGAAGCGCAGGGTGCACCGCTCGGCCGAGGAGACCATGCGGACGGTGAGCGCGGTCCATACAGTCAGCACGGCCATATAGGCGCCCGCGCCGAGCGGGTGGTCGTAGTTGTCGTAGGCGTACGCGTAGAGGGTGAGCGCGTACAGCAGCGTGAGCACCCGGTAGGCGGTCAGCGCCCGCCACAGGGGCTGCTCCACCGACATGCGCACGACACGCTCGCCCTTGGGACGCTGCGCCACTTCCCCACCCCCGCGCCGGACGCGGTTACGCGCCGGCCTTGTCCCCGCCCTGATCCCCGGACTTGTCGTCGCCCGACTTGTCGTCGCCCGACTTGTCGTCGGCCAACGCGTCGTTGGCCGCGCCCTCCGCGCTCTTGCCCTCGCGCTTACGGGCCGCCTCGGCATCCGCGATCTGCCGCTTGGCGACGGTCGCGTAGATGTCGACGTACTCCTGCCCGGACAGCTTCATGATCTCGTACATGACCTCGTCGGTCACCGAGCGCAGGATGAAGCGGTCGTTGTCCATTCCGTGGTAGCGGCTGAAGTCCAGCGGCTTGCCGATCCGGATGCCCGGCCGCATCAGCTTGGGCATGACCTTGCCCGGTGGCTGGATCTTCTCGGTGTCGATCATCGCGACCGGGATCACCGGGGCACCCGTGGCCAGCGCCACCCGCGCCAGGCCGCCCGGTTTACCGCGGTACAGCCGCCCGTCCGGCGAACGCGTGCCCTCCGGGTAGATGCCGAACAGCTCACCGCGCTCCAGCACCTCGATACCGCTCTTGATCGCGGCCTCGCTCGCACCGCGCCCGCCCGAGCGGTCCACCGGCAGCTGCCCGACGCCCTTGAAGAACGCGGCGGTGAGCTTGCCCTTCACGCCCGGGGTGGTGAAGTACTCCTGCTTGGCGATGAAGGTGACCTTGCGGTCGAGCATCGCGGGGAGGAAGAAGGAGTCGGAGAAGGACAGATGGTTGCTGGCGAGAATGGCCGGCCCCTCGGCGGGGACGTTTTCCAGTCCCTCCACCCAGGGCCGGAAGGCAAGCTTCAACGCTCCGCCGACCGACAGCTTCATGGCGCCGTAGAACAACCGAGGACCTCGCCTGTATCCGACCTGTACCCGACGAGGAGACCTTAACGTGCCTACCCCCTGTGCGGCGCGCCGCGTACGCTGAGATCCCGGGCCGCCCGGCCCCGTTACACCGCCCGGCCACATGCTTCGACCCACTGCTAGATACACCGAACGGAGATCCGCGGTGCCGCTCCTCCCCGGGGCCCAGCCGTTCCGCCACGACGGCGGAGAGATCGGCGTCCTCGTCTGTCATGGCTTCACCGGCTCGCCCCAATCGGTCCGCCCCTGGGCCGAGCACCTTGCGCGGCAGGGCCTGACGGTCTCACTGCCGCTGCTGCCCGGCCACGGCACCCGCTGGCAGGAGCTCGCGATCACCAGCCGGGAGGACTGGTACGCCGAGGTGGACCGGGAGCTGCTCGGGCTCGCCGAGCGGTGCCGTCAGGTGTTCGTCTGCGGGCTGTCCATGGGCGGCGCGCTCGCCCTGCGGCTGGCCGCCCGGCACGGGGCGCGGGTCAGCGGGGTCGCCCTGGTCAACCCGGCCCACAAGATGCACGACCGGGCGGCCCCGGCGCTGCCGCTGCTGCGCCATCTGGTCCCCTCCGTCAAGGGCATCGTGAGCGATATCGCGAAGCCGGGCACGCCGGAGTCGGGCTATGACCGGGTGCCGCTGAACGGCGCGTACCAGTTGCGCCGGCTGCTCCAGGAAGTGGACGCCGAGCTGCCGCGGGTGACCCAGCCGCTGCTGCTGATGCACAGCGCGCAGGACCATGTGGTGCCGCCGGTCGACTCGGCGCGCATCCTGAGCCGGGTCTCCTCCCCGGACGCCACCGAGCTGGTGCTGGAGCGCAGCTACCACGTGGCGACGCTGGACCACGACGCGGAGCTCATCTTCGCCGAGACCCATGCGTTCATCAGCAGGCTGGCGCGGGGTATCGATCAGGACAGCGGGGATGCGGACCCCGGGACGGATACGCGACTCGGGAAGGAGGGGGCGGCGGCCAGTGGCGGAGCGTGACCCGAACGAGAACGAGGCCGGCGCGCGGGACGACGACGCCGCGTTCGCCGAGATCGTCGCGGCGTACGACAAGGAGGCCCGGGACCCGGAGGGCCCGGCGCCGTGGCCCGAGGCCGAAGATCTCCCCGCCGACGCGCAGCGCGCGGGCGGCGAGGACGACGCGGCGGCGGATGCGGACGACGCGGCCGACGGGGACGAGGGGCGCGGCAAAGGCAGCCCGACGGCGGGGGCCGGTCCGGTGGACGTGGCCAAGTCCGATAAGCCCCTGGGCAGCTTCATCGTGTACGCGCCGGGCGTCGGCCCACGCGACTGGGAGCCCGCCGAGCCGTCCGACGACGACTTCGACGAGACCGACGAAGGTCACTTCGTCCCGCCCGAGCCACCCCCGCTCCCCGAGTCCGACACCACCACCCGCTTCGCCTGGCTGGGCGTCCTGGGCGGCCCGCTGCTGCTGCTCGGTGTGGTGCTGTTCCAGGTGGAGCTGACCTGGTGGATCACCACGCTCGGGGTGGGCGGCTTCCTGGGCGGCTTCACCACGCTCGTGCTGCGGATGAAGGACGACGACGAGGAAGAGGACGAGGACCCGGGGCGCGGCGCGGTCGTCTGACCGCGGTCCCTCGGGCCCGCTGAGGCTCCTGTGGCCTGGCCAGGAGCCCCCGGCCTCAGGCCAGGAGCCCCTTGCCCGTCGAACCGGCGGGCACGGCGGGGGAAACGCGGGGAAGCCTGAGGGCCGCCAGGACCGGGAGATGGTCCGAGGCCGCCCTCAGATCCGCCTCGGTGACCCCGGGCAGCCCGGTCGGCACCCCGCAGCCGAGGATCTCCACGCCCTCGGTCGCGAACAGCGCGTCGATACGCTCACGCGGCTGCCCCGGCGGATACGTCAGCTCGCTCCCCCAGGGCTCGGTCGCCCAGGCGTCGCGCAGCGATCCGGCCAGCCGCCGGAAGGCGCGGCCCTCGGGCTGATCGTTGATGTCACCGGCCAGGACGGTGTACGGGACGTCGAGCCGGGCCAGCTGGTCCAGGACCATCCCCGCCTGGTCGTGGCGCTCGGCCTCGGCCAGGCTCAGATGGCAGCTGACCACGCCGAGCCTGATGCCGTTGTCACCCCGGTGCCCGCCCCCGAAGCGCAGCACGGCGGTGGCCAGGCCGCGCCGGTGCAGCCCGGGGACGCGGGGCAGCAGGATGTCCTCGGTCCGCTCCACATGGGCGCGCAGCGAGGTCAGCAGCATCGGGCCGGTGGCGGTGGCGCCACCGGTGGTGTGGACGAGGCCGGTCTCGCGGGCCAGCCAGGAGGCGGCCTTGCGCCAGCGGAAGAAGCGTGGCGCCTCCTGGACGCACAGCACGTCGGGGGCGCAGGCCCGGACCACCCGGACCAGCGCCTCGCGGTCGTCGCGCATCGAGCGGATGTTGTAGCTGAGCACCCGCACCACCGCCGCGTCCTGGGCGGTGGCCGAGGCCGGCAGGTCCGCGAGCACCATGTGTCGTCCCCCCGTCCCCGTCAGCCCTGGCGGGCCAGGTCGGCAGCGCCGACGAGCCCGGCCTTGCCGCCGAGCTGGGCGGCGAGCACCTGGGCGTGCGGACGCCACTGATTGCCGACCAGCCAGCGGCGGAAGGACTTGCGGATCGGCTCGAGGACCAGGTCGCCCTCGTCGGAGACGCCGCCGCCGACGATGAACGCCGAGGGGTCGAAGAGCGAGGCGAGGTCGGCGAGGCCGGCGCCGGCCCAGCGGGCCAGCTCGCGGAAGGAGTCGATGGCGACCGGGTCGCCCTGGCGGGCGGCGTCGCTGATGTGCTTGCCCTGGATGCCCTCAGGGGTGCCGTCGCCGAGGCCGAGCAGCACCTCGGCGCTCTCCGGGGTGGCGTTGGCGCGCTGCTTGGCGTAGCGGACCAGGGCGCGGCCGGAGGCGTACTGCTCCCAGCAGCCCTGGCTGCCGCAGCCGCACAGCAGCCCGTCCGGGACCACGCGGATATGGCCGAACTCGGCGGCGACGCCGAAGCGGCCTCGGTGCAGCTTGCCGCCGATGATGATGCCGCCGCCGAGGCCGGTGCCGAGTGTGATGCACACGACGTCGTCATGGCCCTGGCCGGCGCCGAAGCGGTACTCGCCCCACGCCGCGGCGTTCGCGTCGTTCTCGACGACGACGGGGAGGCCCACCCGCTGCTCGACCTTGTCCTTGAGCGCTTCATGGCGCCAGTTGATGTTGGGCGCGAAGAGCACCGTGGCGCGCTTGTCGTCCACGTAACCGGCCGCGCCGATACCGACGGCCTCGATGTCATGGCCGGTGCTGACCTCACGCACCGCGCCCGCGATGGCGTCGACGACCCCCTCGGGAGTCTGCGGGGTCGATACCTTGCACGTCTCGAGAATCGAGCCCTCTTCGTCGACCACGCCAGCTGCGATCTTCGTGCCGCCGATGTCGACGCCGATGGTGAGTCCCATGTGTCCCTCAGTTATTTGGTCGAACCCCGCCGAGCACAACGGTACCGGAGGTGGGGCTCAGTCGAGGTCGATGTGTTCACTACTCGAAGACTCATTGCCCTTGTCCGGCTTGTCGGCGCGGTCGTCGGCCCCGGTGGCGCCGTCGTCGTCGCCACGCGTCCAGCGCTGCTCCTGACCCTGGACGGCGGCCCGATAAGCGGCAAGGAGCTCGGTGCCGGCGGTGGCGAGATGATCGAAGACCTCAGGGTTCCGTTCGATGACCGGTTCGACAGCTGCCTTTGCCTGTGCGATCAAGTGTTGTACGGCGCCCTGCACGGCCGTCCCGGCCAGCGGGGCCTGGGCCCCGGCCAGCCTGTCGGCGATGGCCTCGGCCAGTTTGCGCAGCTCCTCGGCTGCGCTGCCCGGTTCATGGCCGCTCTCGCGGGCCCGGCGGCGGGCCCGCTCCGCGGCAAGGTCCTCGGCACAGGCCCGCTCCCAGGCGTCGGGGTCGATGTCCGTGACCGGTACGTCGTTGACCGGTACGTCGGTGACCGGGGATTCGGCGGGGCGCTCGGTGGCGTCGTCGCTCATGGCGGGCTCCTGCGGCGGAGGGACTGGCGGCCCGGGGGAGTTCATCCGGGCTTGCTCTCGACGTTACCGGAATGACAAGGCGAGAAAAGGGGCATGGGGTGTCACAGGCTCCTCGGCCACAGCTCGGGGTCCGGGGCGAAGCGGACGTGGAGGCGGCCGTCGCGCAGCCCGGCACCGGACACGGTGCAGCGGCGCAGGGCGGACGGCAGCGGCAGCACCCGGTGGAACGGGCCGACGGTGACGATCAGTTCATCGCCGCGGCGCACCAGGCCGAGGGCGTCGCGGTCGGCGCCGGGCAGCGGCAGCCGCCACACCAGTTCCCCGTCGTCGGCGAGACGGTCCTCGACCGTCCACGGCTCGGCGGCCGGGCGGTCGGGACGCGGCTCGGGAGCACCGACGGAGGCGACGAGCGCGGCGAGCCCGCCCACCTGTGGCACACCGCCCGGGCCGTCGGAGTCCCGCGGGCCGTCGGGGTCCCGCAGGCCGTCGGAGTCCCGCGGGCCGTTCGCCTCGAGCGGGTCGCGGCCCAGGTGGGGCAGTTCGCGGACAGGGACGTCGGGCGCCCACTCCCCGTGCAGCTCCTTGAGCGCGGCCTGCTGCTGCCCGGACAGCGCCGCGAGCCAGGGGTCGGCGGTGCCGGTGGGCAGCAGCCGGTTGGCGACCACGGCCTCCACGCGGCAGCCGTACAGTGCGAGCCCGGCGCGCGCGGTGCGCAGCGCCCGGTCGGCGAGCGGTCCCGGGTCCACCACCAGCCGTACGGTGGTGGCCTCGGACTCGATCAGGGCCTGCACACCGGCCAGTTCGCGCTCCCAGCGCTCGGCCGTCTCGTACAGCTTCTGGGCGGGCATCGGCACCCCGGCGAGCTGCGCCAGCATCGGCCGCAGGGCGCGCGCCGCCTGCCGCTCGGCGGGCAGCAGCCGGCGCAGATAGCGGCGCAGCTGCTCGGGCAGCGCGAGGACCGCGACCGTATCGGGGGCGGGCGGCATGTCGACGACCAGGACGTCCCAGTGGGCGGCAGCCGGATCCGTGTCGTGGACCACGCGCAGCGCGCGCAGTACCGCGAAGGCCTCCGTGCCCGGCAGGCCCGTCAGCTCCTCGGGGTCAAGCGGAGTGGCGCCGAGCATGTCCAGCGCGCCGCTCCCCCGTTCCTGGAGGGAGGTCAGCTCGCCGCGGAACCAGTCGTCGGCGGCGATGCGCGCGGCCCACATGCCGGGGGCGGCCTCGACCGGCGGGGACCACGGCAGCCGCTCGGCCGACGTCGCGGCGGCGGGCCGGGGCGCGGGAAGGCCGAGCAGCGCCTCCGGGGTGCCGTCGCGGTCGGCCGTGAGCAGCAGGGCGCGCCGCCCCTCGCGGGCGGCGGCGAGCGCGGTCGCGGCGGCGACGGTGGTGCGGCCCGCGCCGCCGGTACCGGTGACGAGAACCGTACGCATGAAAAGGAGCCTCCGGGCAGGGTGGGACTGGGACGGGCTTCCCGACCGTAGCGGGATCAGCGGCGCTCGCGGTCGCGCCCGCGCCGGGCGGGGCCCAAGGCGAGCTGATTAAGAGCGAGCGGGCCGGGCGCGAGTCGCGCCCGCGCCGGGCCCGGGGCCCGGACAGAACCTAGTCGGCGCTCTCCACCCGCTTCTTCAGACCGGCCAGCGCGCGGTCGATGATGACCTTCTCGGCCTTGCGCTTGATCATGCCGAGCATCGGGATCTTGACGTCGACGGTGAGCTGGTAGGTGACCTCGGTGCGCTTGCCGCTGTCGACCGGGGCCAGCAGGTACGAGCCGTCGAGGGAGCGCAGCATCTGGGACTTGACCAGGGACCAGCTGACCTGGTTGTCACCTGTCCAGGTGTACTCGAGGGTGTAGTCGTCCTTGATCGCCCCGGCGTCGAGCAGCATCCGCACCTTCTCGGCGCGCCCCCGGTCGTCCTTGGTGAGGACGTCGGCCTCCTTCACCTCTCCGGACCACTCCGGGTAACGGTCGAAGTCGGCGATCACCTCCATCACGTCGGCCGGTGCCGCCTCGATCGTGATGCTCGAGCTGGTGTGTTCCGCCATCGCCGTGGTTCCTTCGGTGTTGGTCCGCTGATCCGCCGCCTGGGCCTCTGCCGCTGAAGGCTACCGCGCGTCGCTCACCACTCCAGGGTCCAGGGGGTGCCGGTCGAGGCGAAGTGTCCGACGTTGACACACTCGGTGGCGCCAATGCGCATCCGGCGGGCGAGCGGCTGGTGGACATGGCCGAAGACCGCGTACTTGGGCCGCACCTCGCGGATGGCGTCGAGGAGGGCGGCGCTGCCGCGCTCGAAGCGGCGGGCGACGGTGTCGTAGCACAGCTCGGGGACGTCGGGCGGGATATGGGTGCACAACACGTCGACCTCGCCGAGCGCGGCGATCTTCGCGGCGTAGACCTCGTCGTCGATTTCGTACGGCGTGCGCATCGGGGTGCGCAGCCCGCCGCCGACGAAGCCGAAGACCCGGCCGCCGATCTCGACCCGCTCACCGTCGAGGACGGTGATACCGGACCCGGCGTACTCGGACCACAGCCTCGGTATGTCGACATTGCCGAAGGTGGCGTAGGTGGGGGTGGGGAAGGCCGCGAAGAGCTCGGCGTACTGGCGGCGTACCGCGGACTCTATGGCGGCGTTGCGGTCCACCCCGTCCCACAGCCGGTTGCCGAATTCACGGGCCTCCTCGAACCGGCGGGCGGTGCGCAGTTCCACGATGCGGTCGGCGTTCTCGACGCCGAACAGGTCGGGGAAGATGCCGCGGGAGTGATCGGCGTAGTCGAGGAAGAGCACCAGGTCGCCGAGGCAGATCAGGGCGTCCGCGCCCTCGCCCGCCCGCTTCAGATCCCGGCTGTTGCCGTGCACGTCGCTGACCACGTGAACTCGCATGCAGGTCAGCCTAAGTCCTGCTGCCTCGGGCCGTCAGACACGGGCCCCCACCGCCCCGCCGCCACCTGCTGTTACTTCCGGGTCCTGGGCAGGGTCGACTAGTCTGCGACGAATACGAGAACGGGGTGTGACGCATCAAACATCTGGGAGGACCCCCTATCCCAGATGCCATACCCATCGGTAACGTCCGGGCAGTCCACCATCCCCCCTTGCCCGCGGGGATTGCCCGTAGCGGCGCCGGCGCCCGACGAGGAGCAGCAGTCTTGCGCGAGTTCAGCCTTCCGGCCCTGTACGAGGTTCCGGCCGACGGGAATCTGACCGACCTCATCCGGCGCAACGCCGCCCACCACCCCGATGTCGCGGTGGTCGGCCGGAAGGTCGGCGGCGAGTGGCAGGACGTCACCGCCGCCGAATTCCTCGCCGAGGTGCGGGCCGTGGCCAAGGGCCTGATCGCCGCCGGGGTGGAGCCCGGCGACCGGGTCGGGCTGATGTCGCGCACCCGCTATGAGTGGACGCTGCTGGACTTCGCCATCTGGAGCGCGGGCGCGGTCACGGTGCCGGTCTACGAGACGAGTTCGGCCGAGCAGACCCAGTGGATCCTCGGCGACTCGGGCGCGGTCGCCTGCGTGGTGGAGTCCGCCGCGCACGAGGCCGCCGTCGAGTCCGTACGGGAGGCCCTGCCCGCGCTGAAGAGCCTGTGGCGGATCGAGGGCGGCGGGGCGATCGAGACGCTGCGGAAGCTGGGCGCGGACATCGGGGACGCGGTGGTCGACGAGCGCAGCGCGATCGCGAACGCCGACTCCCCGGCCACGATCGTCTACACCTCGGGCACCACCGGCCGCCCCAAGGGCTGTGTGCTCTCCCACCGCAGCTTCTTCGCCGAATGCGGCAATGTCGTGGCCCGCCTCAAGCCGATCTTCGTGACCGGCGAGTCGTCGGTGCTGCTCTTCATCCCCGAGGCGCATGTCCTCGGGCGGCTGGTGGAGATCGCGGCGGTACTGGCGCCGATCAAGCTCGGGCATGTCGGGGACGTCAAGACGCTCACCGACGAACTGGCCTCCTTCCGGCCGACGTTGGTGCTGGGCGTGCCGCGCGTCTTCGAGAAGGTCTACAACGGGGCGCGGGCGAAGGCCCAGGCCGACGGCAAGGGCAAGATCTTCGACAAGGCCGCCGCGACCGCCATCGCCTACAGCGAGGCGCTGGACACCCCCGCCGGGCCGTCCTTCGGCCTCAAGGTCAAGCACAAGGTCTTCGACCGCCTGGTCTACAGCAAGCTGCGCGCCGTCCTGGGCGGCCGGGCCACCCACGCGATCTCCGGCGGCGCCCCGCTGGGCGCCCGGCTCGGCCACTTCTACCGGGGCATCGGCTTCACGGTGCTCGAGGGGTACGGCCTGACGGAGTCCTGCGCGGCGACCACCTTCAACCCGTGGGACCGGCAGAAGCTCGGCACGGTCGGGCAGCCGATGCCGGGCACGGTGGTCCGGATCGCGGACGACGGCGAGGTGCTGCTCCACGGCGACCACCTGTTCAGCGGGTACTGGAACAACGAGGCGGCGACGGCGGAGGCGCTGTCCGACGGCTGGTTCCACACCGGCGATGTGGGCACCCTCGACGAGGACGGCTATCTCACCATCACCGGCCGCAAGAAGGAGATCATCATCACCGCGGGCGGCAAGAACGTGGCCCCGGCGGTGATCGAGGACCGGATCAGGGCGCACGCCCTGATCGCCGAGTGCATGGTGGTCGGCGACGGCCGCCCCTTCGTCGGCGCGCTGATCACCGTCGACCAGGAGTTCCTGCCGCGCTGGCTGGCCGAGCACGGCAAGCCGGCCGACGCCACGGTGGCCGAATTGCAGGAGGACCCCGAGCTGCTGGCCGAGATCCAGCGCGCGGTGGACGACGGGAACGCGGCGGTCTCCAGGGCGGAGTCGGTGCGCAAATTCCGGATCCTGACCACCCAGTTCACCGAGGACTCCGGGCATGTCACGCCGTCGCTGAAGCTCAAGCGGAGCGTGGTGGTCAAGGACTTCGCGGGCGAGATCGAGGCGCTGTACCAGCGCTGACCCGGCGCGAGCGCGGCGGTGGGCCCACGTACGGCTTCCGTACGTGGGCCCACCGCCCCGTCAGCTGGATCAGCCCTGGAGCAGGCCCTCCAGCCGCTCGGCGAGCAGGTCCCAGCGCCAGCGCTCCTCCACCCAGGCGCGCCCCCGCTCCCCCATCCGCCGCCGCAGCTCGGGGTCCTGGAGCAGCGCGACGATCCGCTCGGCCGCCTGCTCGGCGGAGCCGCCCCGCACCACCCAGCCTGTCTCGCCCTCGAGGACCGCGTCCGGCGCGCCGCCGGAGTCCCCGGCGACGACGGGCAGGCCGGTCGCGGATGCCTCCAGGTAGACGATGCCCAGGCCCTCGACGTCCAGACCGCCGCGCCGGGTGCGGCAGGGCATGGCGAACACGTCGCCCGCGCCGTAGTGGGCGGGCAACTCCGCCCAGGGGACCGCGCCGGTGAAGCGCACGGAGTCGGCGACGCCGGTGGTCTCGGCAAGCCGGTGCAGCTCCTTGGCGTACGGGCCGCCGCCGACGATCAGCAGCACGGCGTCCGGGACCTCCGCCAGGATCCGCGGCATGGCCTGGATGAGGGTGTCCTGTCCCTTGCGCGGCACCAGCCGGGAGACACAGACGACGACGGGGCGGTCGGCGAGCCCGAGCCTGGCCCGGACCTCGGCGCCGCCCGAGTCGGGGTGGAAGCTCTTCTCGTCCACGCCGGGCGTCAGTTGGACCATGCGCGCCGCGGCCTCGGGCCCGATGGCGGCGGCGATCCGCGAGCGGGTGTACTCGCCGAGGTAGGTGAGGGTGTCGGTGGACTGGCCGATCCGGCGCAGCAGCCCGCGGGAGGCGGGGAGCTGGGCCCAGGCGGCCTCGTGCCCATGGGTGGTCGCCACCAGCCGCCGGGCGCCCGCCGCGCGCAGCGCCGGGGCCATCAGCCCGAGCGGGGCGGCGGCCCCGAACCACACCGCGGTGCAGCCGTGCGCACGCAGCAGCTCGGTGGCGCGCCGGGTCACCCGCGGGGTGGGCAGCAGCATGGTCGTACGGTCCCGTACGACGCGGAACGGCTGCTCGGCGTCGAACCGGGCCGTGGCCTCGGCACCCTCCCGGCCGCGCTTCCAGGTGGAGGCGTAGACGACGACCCGCTGCGGGTCCAGGCGCAGCGCCATGTTGTGCAGGAACGCCTGGATGCCGCCGGGCCGGGGCGGGAAGTCGTTGGTGACGATCAGGGTCTTGTCCATTTCCTGCCGACACTACCGGCCCTGCCGACACTACCGGCCCTGCCGACACTACCGGCCCTGCCGACAGTACCGGGTGCGGGCGCCGGGCTACGGTGACGGCGCCCCGACCCGTTCCGCGGCCCGGCGGGCGGGGGCCCGTGGCAGGGCGAAGCGGCGGGAGAGTGCGAGCACGGCCAGGCACTGGAGGGCCGCGGCCAGGGCCATGGCCGCGCACACCCCGGGCAGCCCGAGGCCGGACAGGCCGTAGGCCAGCGGCAGTTGGACGGCCGTACCGGCGAGGGTGACGCGCAGCATCAGCGGGCTGCCCCCAGCCCCCTCGAACACGCCGCCGAGCGCGATGAAGCAGCCCAGCAGCGCCAGATACGGGCCTACACAGCGCAGAAACGCCGTACCGGCCGCGGCGACGTCCGGCCGCGCGCCGAACGCCCGCATCACCCATGGCGCGGCGGCCAGCAGCACCAGGGCGGCGAGCGCGCCGAGCGCGGCGCCGAGCAGCGCGGCCTGACGCGCGATCGCGGCCCGCTGGTCGCGGCCGGCGCCGAGGTTGTGGGCGGTGTGGATGGCGGCGGCCTGCCGTACCGCGTAGAAGGACATGGTCGCCACGTACATCGCCTTGGTGGCGATGGCGTACGCGGCGACGGACGCCACCCCGATCCGCGCCACGACGGCCACCAGCAGCAGGGAACCGGCCATCCGGGCCGTGAAGTCGGCGGCCATCGGCAGCCCGGTGGCGGCGGTGGCGCGCAGGGCGGCGAAGCAGCCGCTCAGGGTGTGCCCGGCGGGGCGGGCCGCGGCCGCCTGGCGCAGCAGGCGGTTGCGGCGCAGCAGGCGGTTACGGCGCAGCGCCACCAGTCCGGCGGCGAGGGCGGCCGAGCGTCCGGCGACGGTGGCCCAGGCGGCGCCGGTCACGCCGAGCCGGGGCAACCCGCACAGGCCGAAGACGAACAGCGGGTCGAGGACGAGGATCAGCGCGTTGGCGAGGAAGGCGAGGCGCATGGGGGTGCGGGTGTCCCCGGCGCCCTTGAGGACGCCGTCGAGGAGGTTCTGCGCGAAGAAGACGGCGAGGCCGGGCAGGGAGACGGCGAAGTAGCCGACGGCGAGGCGGAGGGCCTGTCCGTCGCCGCCGCCGAGCACCAGACGGGCCAGGGGCTCGCGCAGCGCCCAGCCGCCGACCGCTACGGGCGGGATGAGCAGCGCGCACAGCGCCCAGCCGCCGCGTACGGCGGTGCGCAGGGCCGCCGGGTCGCCCGCGCCACGGGCGCGGGCGACGAGGACGGTGGTGCCGCTGCCGGCCATCAGGATCAGGCCGAGGGCCAGGTTCTCGACGTTGGTGGCCACGGCCACGGCGGCGACGGCGGGTCCACCGAGGCGGGCCACCCACACCATGTTGACGATCCCGGCGACCACACCGGCCAGCAGCTCACCGTAGACCGGGCACGCCAGGCCCACGAGTCTGCGGCGGTGTTCCCTCGGCAGCGCCTCCCGCGCCGTCTCCTGCGGCATTTCTTCCCCTCTCAGCACCAGGTACCTCTAAACGAGGTACCGCGATGAGAGGTACCATGACGCAAGTGAGTGGGCAAGTGAAAGGACGTCACCCAAGGTGCTTGAGCTGTCGATCCTCGGCTTCCTGTACGACCAGCCGCTGCACGGCTACGAGCTCAAGGAGCGCATCAAGGCCCTGAGCGGGCATGTCCGCCCGGTGAGCGACGGCGCGCTCTACCCGGCGATCACCCGGCTGACGAAGGCCGGTCTGCTGGACCAGCGCACCGAACCGGGCGCGAGCGCCGCCCCGCGCCGGGTGCTGTCCCTCACCGACACGGGCCGCGCCGAGCTGCTGTCCCGGCTGCGTACGCCCAAGGACGTGGAGATCACCGACGGCCAGCGGTTCTTCACGCTGCTCGCGTTCCTCCGCCAACTGCCGGACCCGGCCGAGCAGGCGGCCGTGCTGCGGCGCCGCCAGGCGTTCCTGGACACCCCGTCGAGCTTCTTCTACGAGGGCGGCGAGCCGGTGCGCGCGGAGCGGGCCGGGGACGTCTTCCGCGAGGGGATGCTGCGGATCGCCCGCGCGACCACCACGGAGGAGCGGCGGTGGCTCGCGGACGCGCTGGACCAGCTGGAGACGAGCTAGCCCGCTGGCCGAACCCCTTAATCGAACTGAGCGATCAGGTACTTGCGCCACAGGTCGGTGAACTCGGCCAGGTTCGTGCCCAGCACCTCGCTCAGCGCGGACTCCACCGCCCCCTTGCGGCCCGGGCTCTCACCCACCGCGCGGTAGAACTCGACCAGCTTCCCCTGACCCCACTTCTCCGCGATCAGACGGCAGGCCAGCCAGCCCTCCTCGTACGCCTGGGACAGGACGTCCGCGCTGCCGCCGAAGCCGAAGGCCTTGTCGTCCGGGAGGGCGTCCGGAATGCGGCCGGACGCGACGGAGCGGGCCAGTTCGGGGGCCACCTCGCGGGGGGTGCGGCCGGTGCCGAGGTAGCCCGTCCAGTCGGCGAAGCCCTCGGAGAGCCACATCGGGGTGGCGGGGCTGGTGGCGGTGCGGGTGGCCACATGGGCCGTCTCGTGGGTGATCACGACGCGCCGGCCGAAGTCGCCGAGGACCTGGTACGCCTCGGGGTTGACGATGACGCGGTCGGCGGCGGCGCGGTGGCCGCCCCCCGCCTCGCCGGTGGTGACGGCCGCGATACCGCGGTAGCCGCTCGCGGACGAGCCCAGCAGGGCGGCCATCCGGTCCAGGGAGGCGGGGACCTGCACCACCACCCGCCCGGCCCAGGGGTGCGGCCATGCCTTCCGCAGGACGGCCACCGCCCGGTCGGCGCCGTCCGCCAGCTCGCGCAGCCGCCGCCGGTCCTGGCCCACGCCGAGGACGAGGCTGTGCGCACCGCGTACGGCGGTCACCGCGCCCTGGTCCCACAGCTGCACGGAGGTGCGCCGGCCGTCCTCCTCGCCGTCGTCGGAGGCCACGTACCAGCGCCCGTTCCGCTGGGCGAGGGTCAGATACTCCTCGGCGACGACCGGCACGGTGTCGTATCCGGAGAGCCGGTAGCGCAGCTCGACCTGGGCGGCGAGGCGGCGGCCCCCGCCCAGCGCGGGGTCGAAGCCGCCGGTGTCCACCAGGTCGTAGGTCCAGGAGCGCACCGGTACGGCGGCCAGGTGAGCAAACATCCGGCGCTGCTCGGCCAGATAGCGGGCGGAGCGCCGGTCGACGGTGGCGAGGAAGGCGCCCGCGTCGCGCTCCCGGACCGCCGCGGCCCGCCGGTCGAGCAGCTGCTGGACGGCCCGCCCGTCCCGCCCCGCGGCGTCGTCGGGGCCCTGGGCGGTGCCGCAGCCGGTCAGCGCGACGGCCACCAGGGCGCACAGCGCGGCCAGACACAGCGCCGCCCATCGCCCGGAACGCCGCCCGGCCCACCGTCTGTCCGCCCGCCGTCCGCCCGGCCACCGCCTACCCACCACGTCGTAGATCGTACGAGGCTCGCGGTTCGTAATCAGGTGCGCTAATCAGACACGTGTGATGGCCGAAATCGGCATCATCCCGACCGGGTCGTAGCGCACCCGCGCCCCCGGGTGGGGCGCGTGGATCACCTGGCCGTTGCCCGCGTACATCCCGACGTGGCCCGCGTCGGAGCGGTAGACCACCAGATCGCCGGGGCGGATATGACTCAGCGACACCGGGTGTCCGGCGGACGCCTGCTGCTGCGAGGTGCGCGGGATCGCCACCCCGGCCCGCCCGTACGCCCACTGGGTCAGCCCGGAGCAGTCGAAGGCGGTGGGCCCGGCCTGTCCCCACGCGTACGGCTGGCCCACCGCCCGGCGCGCGGCCTCGAGCGCGGCGGCGGCGCGCGGCGAGGACGGCGGCAGCTCGGGCACGCCCACCGCCCGGGACATCGCGGGCGAGCCCTGCAGATAGGCCGCGCGCTGGACGGCCGGCAGGGCGTTGAACAGCCGGCGCGCCGTGGCGAGCTTGTGCCGTACGACCCGCTTGTGGCGGATGACGACCTTGCGGCTGTGCTCCAGCCGGGCGAGCCTGGCCGCCGCCTCCGCGCGCTGCTGGCGCAGCGTCCGCTGGGCGCTCTCGAAGACCCGTAGCTGCCCGGCCTGCCGCTTGCCGATCCGCTGGAGGGTGGCGGCCTTGTCGAGGTAGTTGGCGGGGTCCTCGGAGAGGATCAGCGCGAGGCCGGGGTCGACCCCGCCGGACCGGTACTGCCCGCCCGCGAGGGCGCCGAGCGCCACCCGCATCCGGTTCAGCCGCTCCTGGCCGCGGGCGACGCGGTCCTGGAGCTGGTCGACCTGGCGGCGCAGCCCTCGGGCGTGCGCCTCGGCCGCGTTGTAGCGCTCGGTCGCCCGCTCCGCCTGCGCGTACAGCAGCTCCACCGCGCCGACGGTGGCGTGCGGAGCCGCGGCATGCGGAGCCGCGGTGTCCGAGGCGGGGTCGTGCGGCTCGGCGCTGGCCGGCGCCGCCGACAGCGCGGCCGCCGAGGCCACGGCGGCCGAGGCGGCGGCCAGCACGGTCAGGGAACCAGACCGCGAGGAACCGGACCGCGGGGAACCGGACCGAGGGGAACCGGACCGAGGGGAACGGCGACAAGACGCCATGGGAAGCCGCACTCCCTTCCGCTGTATCGGGAAGTCCGCTATGTCGGAACTGCGCGCAGACAGTAGCCGCACGAACACGCACGGTCCAAGAAGCGTGGCGGGTACACAAGGCGACGCCCCGCCGGAGACGCAGGTCACCGGCGGGGCGGACGCTCAGCGGAAGCTGTCGGGCTTCCCCGAATTCCCCCGAACGGACGGTTCGGGTACGGCGGGGATCAGACCCGGACGCCGAACATGAACGGCATGTTGTCCATCGACTCGTAGCGCACATTGGCCCCGGGCTTGGGGGCGTGCAGCACCTGGCCGTTGCCCGCGTACAGCCCTATGTGGTGCAGGTCGCTGTAGAAGAGCACCAGGTCGCCCGGCTTGAGCTGGCTGCGGCTTATGCGGGTGCCGGCGTTGGCCTGGTCCTGCGAGATACGCGGCAGGGAGACGCCGGCCTGCTTGTACGCCCAGCCGGTGAGGCCGGAGCAGTCGAAGGAGGACGGTCCGGTCGCGGCCCACACATACGGCGCGCCGATCTTCGTCTTGGCGGCGGCCAGCGCGGCGGCGGCGCGCTGCGAGTCGGGCACGTCGTTGCCGAGGTTGACCCGCTCGTTGGAGCGGTTGGCGCGCTCCTGCTCCTTGGCGGCGAGCGCGGCCCGCTCCTGGGCGGTGAGCGTGTTCAGGAGCTGCTGGGCCTTGGAGAGCTTGCCCTGGATCTCCTTCTTCTTCTCGCCCAGCGCCTTACGGGTGTCCTCGAGGTCCTTCAGCTTCGTGGACGCCTCCTGGCGCTGCTGCTTGAGCGTGCGCTGCTTGTCGGCGATCTTGCGCAGCGACTCGGCCTGCTTGCCGCTCAACTGACTGAGCGTGGAGGCCTTGTCGAGGTAGGTGTCCGGGTCGGAGGAGAGCAGCAGCTGCACGGAGGGGTCGATGCCGCCGGAGCGGTACTGGGCGGTGGCCATCGAACCGAGGCCGTTGCGGAGCTTGTTCAGTTCCTCCTGGCCGCGGGCCACCTTGTCCTGGAGCTCGCCGACCTGCTTCTCCAGCTTTTCCTTCTTCTCCTTGGCGCCGTTGTACTTCTCGGTCGCCCCCTCCGCCTCCTCGTAGAGCTTGTCGACCTGCTCCTTGACGTCCTTCTTGTCCGCCTTGGGCGCGGCCTGCGCGGCCTGGGACGAGAGGGCGACGGCCGCCGCGGCGGTCGCGGTGAAGACGGTTACCCGAGTGCGGCTCGGCTGCTTGGGTCGACGGTGGGACGCCACGGGGGCGAGCTCCTTCTTCCTCGAGCCGCCTACCGGGTGAGTGGGGGTCATGACCCCGGCTCCGCAGCATGCAGCGCACGCGGACTCGGCGGTACCCCCGCTGATATCCCCGATGGATGATCAACCGCGCGGAGGTTCGAGCCGACCTTAGTGACCTCGTCGTGATCCGTTCAAATCCCACTGCCAAAAAAGTCGGTCTTCGAGCGCATCTTTTACAAACATCACACATACCGTAACGGTCGGTTGACGCTCCGCAGGCGACAACGGCCATACGAGCGCCGCCCGACGCGTCGTACGGAATCACTTAAGTACGCGCGAGTCGCTTGAGCAACAGAGCGGACGAGACCGGTCGTGCCCCGGCCTTGGCCACCCCGTCGGCCACCTCGCGGTCCGTCGAGACCACGACCACCGGCCGGCCCGGCGGCTCGGCCCGCACCAGCTGCCTGATCAGCTCGTCCGCGGTCACCCCCGGCTTGCTGAACAGCACCCTCACCCCGCGCGGCGGCGCCAGCAGCACCGGCGCCGCCAGCTCCGCCCCGTCGAAGACACAGGTCATCTCGGCGCCGGACTGGGCCGCCAGCACAGCAAGACCGCCCAACAGCCGCAGCCGCTGCTTGTCCAGCGGCATCGTCGGATAGCCGGTCTTGGTGACGTTGTAGCCGTCCACCACCAAATGGGCCTGAGGCAGCGCCAGCAGCTGGTCCAGCAGCGCGGGGTCCATCTCCGACAGCGCCCTGGTCGCTATGTCCCGCGGCGTCATCTTGCCCGGCTGCACCGCGTCCACCGCGTCCGCCGGGCGCATCGACGCGGGCGGCAGCGCCAGTTCGCGCCGCAGCCCCTGCGCCGCTTCCAGCACCGTGTCCAACAGCAGCCGCACCCGCATGTCCTCGACGCTGCGCCCCTCGCGGGCCGCCCGCCGGCTGGCCTCCAGCGCCGACTCCGTCTCCGCGAGCCGGGCCCGCAGCCGCCGCGCCTCGCCCTCCGCCGTGGCCTGCCGCACCGCGGCCGCCGACCGTACGGACTCCAGCTCGGAGGCGGCCTTGCGCAGCGCCGCCTCGCCGCGCTTGACGTCGCTGAGCGCGCTGCGCAGCTTCCGGTGCAGCGCGTCCGACTCCTTACGGGCCGCCTCCAGCTCGCCGCGGGACCGCTCGGCCTCCGTACGCGCCGTCGCCCTCGCCTCGGCCAGCTCCTCGCGCAGCCGCCGCAGTTCCCGCTCCGCCTCCTCGCCGGCCCGCTCGGCGGAGGCCCGCTGCGCCTCCTCGCCCGCGGCCTCGACCAGCTTGACCCAGCCGGTCGGCCGCAGCACATAGGCCAGCGCCGCGACATCCTCCGGATCGGCGGCGGCCGGCGGCGACCCGCCCTCGATGGCCTCGGCGAGCTCCTGCTGCGTCTCCCGCAGCCGCCCCGCGATCCGCTGCCGGAAGACCGGATCGGACTCTACGGCGGCGGCCATCGCATTGCCCGCGAACTTCGCCCGGCGGGTCGGGGTGAAGCGGGCGTACTGCCGCAGCTGGGCGGGCAGCTCGGTGACCGTCAGCCCTCCGAAGGCATCCGCCACCAGGGCCACGACCCGGCGCCTGACCCCCTCCGGCAGGGGGCGGTCGAGCGCCTCGGCGACGCCCTCGGCGTCACCGGCCGACGCGGGGTCGCCCGTCCGCTCCACCACCTGTCATCGCTCCGTTCTCAGGCGCTCGCGCTCGCGCCCGGACGGTCGACCAGCTCGATCTGGTCGACCGCGTTGCACCAGCGGCAGCGCACCGACTCAATGGTCTCACTGACCACCTCGCGCTCCTCGATCCTCGGCTCCCCGCCGAGGTCGAGATGGACGTACTCGACAGCCTTCGTCGAACGCGTCACATCGAACCGGGTCAGGTTGCCGCACAGAGTGCAGCGCCAGCGAGTCTCGGCTGTCGGCAGGGGCACGGCCATGGCGTCATCGTCCTCATTGTCTTGGTCGCCTTGCTTCCACTCTGGCACTTGGCGTGCTGTAACCCTACGGCCTGAGCCCTGCCCCGCGCCGGGGCCGGTGCGCTCCCCGGTCCCACCCCGCGGCGGCGAGGCACTCTGGGCAGGTTGAGCCCGGTACGCGATGATCTGCCCATGATCGAGACGTCGGAGGGGCCCGGCCGCCGCCCCCTGATGACTTACGCCCTCATCGCGTCCTGCTGCCTGATCTTCGCCTTCGGACCGGCCTCCGGCCTCAACCCCGGCTACGGCACGGGAGGCGAGCTGCTGCGGGCCCAGACGGGCTACTTCGAACGGTGGGGGGTGGTGCCCAGCGCGCTGTGGAGCGGCGCGCCCGCCGAACCGCTGACCCCGCTGACCGCGCTGTTCGTCCACGGCAACTGGCTGCACCTGCTCGGCAACATGCTGTTTCTCTACGTCTTCGGGGCGATGGCCGAGGAGCGCATGGGGCGGATCCAGTTCGCGCTCTTCTACCTCGCCACCGGCTATCTGGCGCTGCTCGGCTACGCCGCGGCGCACGCCGACTCCACCCAGACCCTGGTCGGCGCCTCCGGGTCCATCTCCGGAGTCCTGGGCGCCTTTCTGTGGCTGTTTCCCCGGGCCCGGGTGACCAGTCTCTTCCCGTTTCTGTTCTTCCTGCCGCTGCGCTTCCCCGCCTGGGTGGTGCTGATCTTCTGGTTCGCGCTCCAGTGGCTGGCCGCCCGCGGGGCCGCCGACCGCCCCGGCGTCGCCTACCTCGCCCACCTCGTGGGGTTCAGCCTCGGGTTCCTCTACGCGTGGGCCCGCTTCGGGCGGACGACTAGAGTGAGCAGGGCAGTCAGGTCCAGCGAGGGAGAAAGCCAGCCGTGATCACTTCGATCGTGCTCATCAAGACCAGCGTGGACCAGATCCCCGAGATCGCCGAGCAGATCGCCGCGCTCGACGGCGTGAGCGAGGTCTACTCGGTCACCGGAGCGCACGATCTGATCGCGATGGTGCGGGTGGCCCGGCACGACGACCTCGCGGACGTCATCCCGGGCCGGATCAGCAAGGTGCCGGGCGTGGCCTCCACCGAGACCCATATCGCCTTCCGCACCTACTCCCAGCACGACCTCGAGGCCGCCTTCGCGATCGGCCTCGACGGCTGAGCCCTCTCGTGGGACGTCACCCGCGGTCCGGGACGCAGCGCCCGTCCTCGGTGCGGTAGCTCCACTTCGCACCGTCCCGGACCAGTTCCTTCACCGCGCCGACGAACCGCTCGACGTGCTCGTCCGGGGTGCCCGCGCCAAAGCTGACCCGGATGGCGTTCAGCGACCGCTCCCCCGGCGCGGCCTCCGGGGCCCCGCACTCGCCCGCCTCCCCGGGCTCGCCGCCCAGCAGCGTGCGCACCAGCGGATGCGCGCAGAACAGGCCGTCGCGTACGCCGATGCCGTACTCCGCGGAGAGCGCGGCCGCGAAATGCGAGCTGTTCCAGCCCTCCACGACGAACGAGATGACGCCCACCCGGGGCGCGTCATCCCCGAACAGCGACAACACCCGCACCTCGGGCACCTCCGCCAGCCCCGCGCGGACCTTGCCGATCAGCTCCCGCTCCCGCGCCACCAGGGACTCGAACCCGGCCTCGGTCAGCGCCTTGCAGGCCGAGGCGATCGCGTACGCCCCGATGACGTTCGGCGAACCGGCCTCGTGCCGGGCCTCGGTGGTGTGCCACTCCACGTCCACCCCACCGTGATCCTTACGGGCCACCTTGCGGCTGGCGCCACCGCCCGCCAGATACGGCCGGGCCTCGCTCAGCCAGTCCGCCCGCCCCGCCAGCACCCCGGCCCCGAAGGGCGCGTACAGCTTGTGCCCGGAGAACGCGACCCAGTCGACGTCCAAGGCCGCGATGTCCACGGGGTGATGCGGGGCCAGCTGCGCGGCGTCCAGCACGATCCGGGCGCCGTACGCATGGGCCACCTCCGCCAGCTCCCGCACCGGCCACAGCTCACCGGTCACATTCGAAGCACCGGTCACACACACCAGCGCGGCACCCGTGTTCGCCTCAGCTCGCCAGTCGGCCAGCGCCCGCTCCAGGGTCCGGGCGGCCTGCCTCGGGGAGCGCGGCGCGCTCAGATAGCCGACCTCGACGTCTTCTCGCTGCTGCCACGGCAGCAGCGAGGCGTGGTGCTCCGTCTCGAACACGAACACCCGGGTGCCCTGCGGGAGGGCGGCGGCGAGGAGGTTGAGCGAGTCGGTGGTGGCGCGGGTGAAGATCACCTGGTCATCGGGGCGGCAGCCGAGGAAGGCCGCGACATCCCTGCGGCTGTTCTCGAACAGATCGGTGGACAGCTGCGAGAGATACCCGGCCCCGCGGTGCACGCTGCCGTAGTACGGGGCGTAAGCCGCGATGTCGTCCCACACCCGCTGCAGGGCCGGGGCGCTGGCGGCGTAGTCCAGCGCGGCGTAGCTCACCTCACCGCCGGTGACGAGCGGGACGAGGACATCACGGCCGAGGACGGGCAGCGGGGCAATGGTTGCGGTGGCGGCAGCGGCGGTCGCGGACATGGCGAAGTCTCCCGGGGGGACGAAGTGGTGAATGCGTCACGCGCGGGCAGGCGGCAGCCCGCCGCCGGGCACGTGGAGAGGAAACTCACCGCACGGACGAGAGCCGTGCGAAATGAGGAAAAATCACGGAAAAGGGCCCGACGGCCCTAGCGCATTCGCTGCATCACGGAAGAACTCCCTCGACAACCAGGACCCCTGGGTTCCGCGAGGGGTCCGCGCTTGCCGCAGACCTCATTGCCTGCGACCTGGTCATCACCCGGGGCACCCCGCCACGGACGGAGGGTTGCCGGACAGCGGGCCGGGGCCGAAGTCGCTGTCACTCGTGACCTGCGCAGGAGTATGCCATGCCCCGTCACGAACCGAGACCCCTGTCCGCGATACGGACAGGGGTCCCGTGGGGCCTCTTGAGAATCGGGGCTACGCGTTCGTGGCCAGTACCCAGCGTTCCAGGGAGGCCCGGGCCGCGCCCGAGTCGATGGATTCGGCTGCCTTCTCGATGCCGACCGCGATGCGCTCCGTGAGGGGCTTGCCGCCCGGGCCGCCCTCCAGCGCGACCAGGGCGGCCGCCGAGTTGAGCAGTACCGCGTCGCGGACCGGGCCGCGCTCCCCGGCCAGGAGGCGCCGGGCGACGTCCGCGTTGTACGAGGGGTCGGCGCCGCGCAGGGCGTCCACCGGGACGAGGTCGATGCCGACGTCGCGCGGGTCGAAGGTCTCCTGGCGTACGGTGCCGCCCTCGACCACCCACACCTGGGAGGTCGAGGTGACGGTCAGCTCGTCGAGGCCGTCGTCGCCGCGGACGACCAGCGCGGAGGTGCCGCGCTCGGCGAGCACACCGGCCATGATGGGCGCCATCTTGGCGTCCGCGACCCCGGTGGCCTGGGCGCGCACTCGGGCCGGGTTGGTGAGCGGGCCGAGGAAGTTGAAGATGGTGGCGATGCCGAGTTCGCTGCGCGCGGTGCCGACATGGCGCAGCGAGGGGTGGAACTTCACCGCGAAGCAGAAGGTGATGCCGGCTTCCTCGGCGACCTCGGCCACCCGCCGCGGGCTCAGGTCCAGGTTGACGCCGAGCTTCGCGAGGACGTCGGAGGAGCCGCTGGCGGAGGACGCGGCGCGGTTGCCGTGCTTGACGACCTTCGCACCGGTGCCCGCCACCACGAGGGCCGACATGGTGGAGATGTTGACGGTCTTGGCCCGGTCGCCTCCGGTGCCGACGATGTCGACCGTCTCCCCGGGGACCTCGATCACGTTCGCATGCTCGTACATCGTGCGGACCAGACCGGACACCTCCGCCACGGTCGCGCCCTTGGCGCGCAGCGCGACCGCGAAGCCGGCGATCTGTGCGTCGCTGGCCTCGCCGCGCATGATCCGGTCCATGACCCAGGCGGTGTCGTCGGTGGTGAGGTCGTGGCCGAGCAGCAGCGCGTCGAGTACGTCCGGCCAGGTGCGGGCCGTCGCGCGGTTGTCGCCTCCGGCTGGGGTCACAACGTCCATGGTCCGCTCCTGGATCTCGGCTGGGCAGGGATGGGTCCGCGCAGTTCAGCTGTGCCGCGGCTGGCCCCTGGCAAGCCTATCGGCGCGGGCGGGGCACGCGGTCCCGTGCCCGGGTACCGGACGGACGGCAGCAGGACGGCAGCAAGCCGAGGGCCCCGGCCCGGACCGTGTGGTCCGGGCCGGGGCCCTGGTGTGTGGCGTACAGCTGAGGTGTTCGCTGAGAGATCAGTGGTGGCCGTGGCCGCTGGTGATCTCCCTGTACTCCTCGGTGGTCGGCTTGGGGATCACGTTGTCCTCGCCGTAGTAGCCCTTGGACAGCTTCGCCCGGAGCTTCTGCGAACCCTTTATCTTCCGGCGGACACCGTTCTCGTCCACCGCGGGGCCGACCTCGTACGGCTTGGGCTGCTCATGCTGGGTGAGCTTGTGCAGGTCCTCCTGCGACAGCGGCTCGTGCACCTCGATGAACTCGCCGTGCGGCAGCCGCTTGATGATGCCGGTCTCGCGGCCGTGCAGCACCTTGTCCTTGTCGCGCCGCTGCAGACCCAGGCAGATCCGCTTGGTGACGATGAAGGCCAGCACCGGTCCGGCGAAGAAGCCGATCCGGACGAACCAGGTGATCGAGTTGATCGACAGGTGGAAGTGGGTGGCCCACAGGTCGTTTCCACCACCGACCAGCATCACCAGGTAGGCGGTCAGCCAGGCGACACCGAAGGCGGTCCGGGTCGGGACGTTGCGCGGGCGGTCCAGGATGTGGTGCTCACGCTTGTCGCCGGTGATCCAGGACTCGATGAAGGGGTAGACCCCGATCGCGAAGAGGACCAGCGGGAAGAGCACGATCGGGATGAAGACGCCCAGGACGAGCGTGTGGCCCCAGGCGTTGATCTCCCAGCCGGGCATCACACGGACCAGACCCTCGGCGAAGCCCATGTACCAGTCGGGCTGGGCGCCGGTGGACACCTGGTCCGGCCGGTACGGTCCGATGGCCCAGATCGGGTTGATCGTGGCGACCGCGGAGAGGATCGCGATCACGCCGAAGACCAGGAAGAAGAAGCCGCCCGCCTTGGCCATGTAGACCGGCAGCAGGGGCATGCCGACCACGTTCTTCTCGGTCTTGCCGGGGCCCGGGTACTGCGTGTGCTTGTGGTAGAAGACCAGGATCAGGTGCGCGACCAGCAGGCCGAGCATGATGCCCGGGAGCAGCAGGACGTGGACCGGGTAGAGCCTGGGGATCAGGTCCATGCCGGGGAACTCGCCGCCGAACACGAACATCGAGATGTAGGTGCCGACGACCGGGATCGACAGGAACACACCCTCGATGAACCGCAGACCGGTGCCGGAGAGCAGGTCGTCGGGGAGCGAGTAGCCGGTGAAGCCGGTCAGCATGCCGAGGAAGAACAGCAGGAAGCCGAACAGCCAGTTGATCTCGCGCGGCTTGCGGAACGCGCCGGTGAAGAAGACGCGCATCATGTGCACGAGCATCGCGGCGAGGAAGATCAGCGCGGCCCAGTGGTGGATCTGCCGGATCAGCAGACCGCCGCGCACCTCGAAGCTGATGTCGAGCGTCGAGGCGAACGCCTCGGACATCCGCACGCCCTGCATCGGGACGTACGGGCCGTGGTACGTGACCTCTTCCATGCTGGGGTGGAAGAACAGCGTCAGATACACACCCGTGAGGATGATGATGATGAAGCTGTAGAGCGCGACCTCACCCAGCATGAAGGACCAGTGGTCCGGGAAGATCTTGCGCATATTGGCCTTGGCCAGGCTGTAGACGCCCAGTCGGCCGTCGGCCCAGTCGGCCACACGCTCGCCCGCGGGGGCCTTGCGGCCGCGCTGCGTTTCAGTTGCAGTACTCATCCGCGCTCCCAGAATGCAGGACCGACGGGCTCCGCGAAGTCGCCCTTGGCTTCGAGGTAACCGTCCTTGTTGACGCCGATCCGCAGCTGCGGCAGGGCGTGCCCGGCCGGGCCGAAGATCACGCGGCCACCGTCGGAGAGGTCGAACGTCGACTGGTGGCACGGGCACAGGACGTGGTGCGTCTGCTGCTCGTACAGGTTGATCGGGCAGCCGACGTGGGTGCAGATCTTCGAGAACGCGACGATGCCGTCGTGCGACCAGTCCAGCTCGCGCTTGTCCTTGATGTTCTCCGGCTGCAGCCGGACCAGCATCAGGGCCGCCTTGGCGATCTGCGTCTGGAAGTCGTGGTCCGACTCCTTCATGCCCTCGGGCATGGCGAAGGTGAGCGAGCCGACCGCGATGTCCTCGGGCCGCAGCGCCAGCATGGTGTTGTAGTTCATCAGGCGCTTGCCCTTGGCCCACTTGGTGTGCCGGAGCTTGTCCTGCGGCAGCGGGCCGAGGTCGCGCAGCAGCACCAGGCCGGCCAGCGGCACCAGGGTCAGCGCGCCGAAGAGGGTGTTCCGGGCCAGCTTGCGCCGGCCGAAGCCGGACTCGGCGGCGCCCGCCGCGAAGTCCTCCAGGACCTTGGCCTTGACCTCGGGTGCGGCCTCGATCGGGTGACGCTCGTCGGCGATCTCCACATCGGACATCAGGGTGCGGGCCCAGTGGACCGCGCCCGCGCCGATGGTGAACAGCGCGATGCCGAGGGTCAGGCCGAGCGAGAAGTTCAGCGCGCTGACGTGGCCGAGCGGGAAGACATAGATGATCTTGTCGACCGGGAAGGCCACATACGAGGCGATGAAGGCGATCGTCGCCAGCATCGAGATCGTGAACAGCAGCGCGATCGTGCGCTCGGAGCGCTTCGCGGCGCGCTCGTCGATGTCCTGCTGGCGGTGCTCATGCGGGGGCAGACCCGGGTCGGCGAACGGATTGCCGGCCGCCTCTACCTCGCCGCCCTCTCCCCGCTCGTGTGGCAGGTTTTCGTCTGGTTGTGAAATGTCGTGGCTACTCATGACTTCTTGGCCTTTGCGGTCCGGGCGGCGACCCAGATGGTCAGGACGATCATGGCACCCATACCGAAGACCCAGCCGAACAGACCCTCACTGACCGGGCCCAGGCCGCCGATCTCCATACCGCCGGGGGTCTTGGTCTTGTCGCTGTTGACCGTGTCCAGGTAGGCGATGATGGCCTTCTTCTTCTCCTCCGGCATCACGGTGTCCGGGAAGGAGGGCATGTTCTGCGGGCCCGTCTGCATGGCCTCGTAGAGGTGCTTGGGGGACACACCCTCGAGGGACGGCGCGTACTTGCCGTTGGTCAGGGCGCCGCCCTTGCCGACGAAGTTGTGGCACTGCGCGCAGTTGGTACGGAAGAGCTCACCGCCCTCGGCGATGTCCGCGCCCGCCGGGTTGTACTGCTCCTTGGTCGGTGTCACCGGGCCGGGGCCGAGCGAGGCGATGTACGCGGACAGCTGCTCGATCTGGGCGTTCGAGTAGATGTTCTTCTTCTTCGGCACCTGGGCGCCGGGCTGCTGCGCGGGCATACGGCCGGTGCTGACCTGGAAGTCCACGGCGGCGGAGCCGACGCCGACCAGGCTCGGACCGTCGGTCGTACCCTGACCGCCGGTGCCGTGGCAACTGGCACAGCCGACGGCGTAGAGCTTCTTGCCCTCCTCGATGGCGAGGGACTGGGCGGAGCTGTCATCGGCCTTCGCCTCGCTCGGCGAGAACGCGGCGTACAGCCCCCCAGTGACCGCCAGCGCGAAGAGTAGGACGACGAGCGCAGCCAGCGGATGGCGCCGTCGTGCGGAGAGCTTTTTCACGGATTACCCCGGTGTCAGGATCTTCTGCGTCGATGCTTTAGGACGTGGTGCCGGTGCGGCGACCGGATTTACTTGATCATGTAGATCGTGGCGAAGAGGCCGATCCAGACGACGTCGACGAAGTGCCAGTAGTAAGACACCACGATGGCCGCCGTCGCCTGCTGGTGAGTGAACCTCTTGGCCGCGTACGTCCTGCCCAGGACCAGCAGGAAGGCGATGAGTCCGCCTGTCACATGCATGCCGTGGAAGCCGGTGGTCAGGTAGAACACCGAGCCGTACGGGTCGGACGAGAGCGACAGGCCCTCATGCTTGACCAGTTCGGTGTATTCGAAGATCTGCCCGCCGACGAAGATCGCGCCCATGATGAAGGTGATCACGAACCAGGCGCGCAGCTTCTTCACGTCACCGCGCTCGGCAGCAAAGACACCGAGCTGGCAAGTGAGAGAGGAGAGCACCAGGATCGTGGTGTTCGTCGCGGAGAACGGGAAGTTCAGCGCGGACGCCATTTCCTTCCAGTGCTCTGCGCCGGTCACCGATCGCAGGGTGAAGTACATCGCGAAGAGGGCCGCGAAGAACATCAGCTCGGAACTCAGCCAGATGATGGTTCCGACGCTGGTGAGGTTCGGCCGGTTGACCGACGGGTGCGCGTGCCCGGTATCTACTGCTGTTGCTGTCGCCACGACCGACATTATGTCGGTCGCTTATCCAGCCCTCACCTCCGGGGGTACCGTTCGGAGTGTCAAGGGCATCGATGCTGCTCGTACGGCCCGTTGCGAGCGGGGATCCGGCAGTTGTCGAGCGCTTGTCGGCCGGTCCCTCGAAGGAAGGACGGGGTTGCACGCCCCCTCCTCCCCAGAGCTCTACCGGAGTAGCATCCGCGCCAGAAGTCCAACCACGTAACGCGGAGGAACGATGCAGCCGACCGCCACGGTGCTGGTCTACAGCGATGACGCGGGCACCCGCCAGCAGGTCCGGCTCGCGGCCGGGCGGCGGCCCGCCCCCGACGTCCCGCCCGTGGAGTTCGTGGAGTGCGCGACCCTCCCCGCCGTCCTCTCGGCGCTGGAGGACGGCGGTATCGACGTCTGCGTACTGGACGGTGAGGCGGTGCCCGCGGGCGGTATGGGGGTCTGCCGGCAGATCAAGGACGAGATCTTCCGCTGCCCTCCGGTTCTGCTGCTCATCGGCCGCCCGCAGGACGCCTGGCTGGCCACGTGGAGCCGCGCCGAGGCCGCGGTCACCCATCCGGTGGACCCGGTGGCCTTCGCGGACGCGCTGGCCGGGCTGTTGCGCCGGCAGCTGGCCGTGGACGCCTGACGCGTCACCCTCCTCCTACACCTGGGGCCGCAGCCTGGCCGACTCGGCCGTGGTGCCGCCGTCGGCCCGTCCTGAGGCCACGGCGCTGCCCGCGCGCCACTTGTCCCAGGCCATGTTCCAGTCGCCGAATCCGTTGTCGAACGTCGTCATCATCGCGCCGTGGCTGTTCACGACCTTGACGATGTCTCCGAGGCGCACGGTGTCGAAGAACCAGCGCGCGTTCTCGTTGCTCATCCCGGTGCAGCCATGGCTGACGTTGGCCGCGCCCTGCGAGCCGACGGACCAGGGTGCCGCGTGGACGTACTCACCGCTCCATGTCACCCGCGCGGCCCAGTGGACCAGCAGGTCGTAGGAGTTGCCGAGGCCGATGCTGGCGCCGGTCATCCGTACGGAGGACTCCTTGGCGAGGATCACCTTGATGCCGTTGCGGGTGTCGAAGCCTGGCATTCCGGTGGTGATCGGGATGGTACGGATCGCCTGGCCGTTCTTGAGCACCGTCATCTGGTGGGTGCCGGAGTCGGTGATGGCCTCGAGGCGGTCGGCGGTGTGCAGCCGCAGCGGCTTGGAGGCGGCGCCGTACAGGCCGTTCGCGACCCGGATGCCCTTGAGGTTGGCGTGCACGTCGATCGTGGCGTGCGCGGGCCAGTAGTCGCGCGGACGGTAGTGCAGGGTCCGGTCGTCCACCCAGTGCCAGACACCGTCCACCGCGGGCTGTGAGTCCACCTTCAGGGCGCGTTCGACGACGGCCCGTGCCGAGGCGTCCTTGATGGGCGCGCTGAGTGAGGCGGTGACGGGCTGCCCCACCCCGTAGGTGCCGGCGTCGGGGCCGAAGGTGACCCGCAGCTTGCCCTTGGCCCCCGTGGTGTCGAAGCCGATGGTCCGGCGCCCGGGCGCCCCGTCGGCGTCCTCGGTGCTCACCCGCAGCGTGTAGTGGGTTCCCGCGGCCAGGGGCACGGTGCTGCGCCAGCGCTTGCCGTCGGGCGTGAGCTCCCCGCGTACGTACCGCCCCGCGGAGTCGGTCGCCGTGACGTCGGTGATGCGGCTGTCGTCGCCCTTGGCCGTGACCTCAAGTGGCTTGTCGGGGTCGGCCTTGTGGGAGCCGCCCACGCCGCTGAAGGCGACCTGGTCGGCCGCGTCGTACGGCTTGGCCGCCAACGGGTCCGAGGAGGGGCCGCCGCATCCGGTGAGCCCCGCCGCTATCAGGGGTGCCAGCAGCAGAGCGCAGCCGAGCACCGTCCGGGATCGGGGTGATCGAGGTGTGTGGCTCATGGTCACAAGCTAAGAAGACCGGTCCCGGACGGCTCGCGGAATGCGGCAGTCGAGTGAACCGAAAGGCCGGAGAAATGCGAACTGGGAGACCCGGGGACGACGAAGCGGGGCCCGGACACCTGGAGAAGGTGTCCGGGCCCCGCTGGGACCCGGTTCACCGGGGCCCGGTGAACCGGGTTCCGGTGGCTGACCGGTTACTGGTTCTGGTTCTCACCTCGGTAGTACTCGAACACCCAGCCGAAGAGACCGACCATGATGATCGGGGCCGAGAAGTACAGCAGCCACCAGCCGAAGATCACGCCCATGAAGGCCAGGGCGCCACCGATCGCCAGGGAGAGCGGCTGCCAGCTGTGCGGGGAGAAAAAGCCCAGCTCACCGGCGTCGTCCGCGACATCGGCGTCCTTGTTGTCCTGCGCCCCGACATCCACCCGACGGGCGGTGAAGGCGAGGTAGTAGCCGATCATCACGCTCAGCCCGAAGGCCAGGAAGAGCGCGGTGGTGCCAGCCGGCTCCTTCGACCACACGCCATAGACGATCGCCATGGCGAGGATGAAGACGGCGAGCCAGATGAAAAGTCGGCCTTGGACCTTCACTTGCCGGCCTCCTTGCCACCCACGAGGGCCTTGTCATCGGACGCGGCGGCCCCGTGGTGCTCGAGCTGGTCGAGGGCCGCGATCTCCGGGTGGTGCAGGTCGAACGCCGGGGATTCGGAGCGGATGCGCGGCAGCGTGAGGAAGTTGTGCCGCGGCGGCGGGCAGGAGGTCGCCCACTCCAGCGAGCGGCCGTAGCCCCACGGGTCGTCGACCTCGACCTTCTTGCCGTACTTGGCGGTCTTCCAGACGTTGTAGAAGAACGGCAGGATCGACAGACCGAGCAGGAACGAGGCGATGGTCGAGATGGTGTTCAGCGTGGTGAAGCCGTCGGCCGCCAGGTAGTCGGCGTACCGGCGCGGCATGCCCTCGGCACCGAGCCAGTGCTGGACCAGGAACGTACCGTGGAAGCCGATGAACAGCGTCCAGAAGGTGATCTTGCCCAGGCGCTCGTCCAGCATCTTGCCGGTGAACTTCGGCCACCAGAAGTGGAACCCGGCGAACATCGCGAACACGACCGTACCGAAGACCACGTAGTGGAAGTGCGCCACCACGAAGTACGAGTCCGAGACGTGGAAGTCCATCGGCGGCGAGGCCAGGATGACACCGGTCAGACCACCGAAGGTGAAGGTGATCAGGAAGCCGATCGTCCACAGCATCGGGGTCTCGAAGCTCAGCGACCCCTTCCACATCGTGCCGATCCAGTTGAAGAACTTGATACCGGTCGGCACCGCGATCAGGAACGTCATAAAGGAGAAGAACGGCAATAGCACGCCGCCTGTGACGTACATGTGGTGCGCCCACACCGTCACCGAAAGGCCCGCGATCGAAATCGTCGCGCCGATCAGGGAGATGTAACCGAACATCGGCTTACGCGAGAAGACCGGAATGATCTCGGAGACGATTCCGAAGAACGGCAGCGCGATGATGTACACCTCTGGATGGCCGAAGAACCAGAAGAGGTGTTGCCAGAGCAATGCGCCGCCATTGGCCGCGTCGAAGACATGTGCCCCGAATTTACGGTCCGCCTCCAGGGCGAACAGCGCGGCGGCCAGCACCGGGAAGGCCAGCAGCACCAGCACACCGGTGAGCAGCACGTTCCAGGTGAAGATCGGCATGCGGAACATCGTCATGCCCGGGGCGCGCATGCAGATGATGGTGGTGATGAAGTTGACCGAGCCGAGGATCGTGCCGAAGCCGGAGAAGGCCAGACCCATGATCCACATATCGGCGCCCACACCCGGCGAGCGGACCGCGTCCGACAGCGGCGAGTACGCGAACCAGCCGAAGTCGGCCGCGCCCTGCGGGGTGAGGAACCCGGCCACCGCGATCAGCGAGCCGAACAGGTACAGCCAGTAGGCGAACATGTTCAGCCGCGGGAACGCCACATCAGGCGCGCCGATCTGCAGCGGCATGATCCAGTTCGCGAAGCCGGCGAACAGCGGTGTGGCGAACATCAGCAGCATGATCGTGCCATGCATGGTGAACGCCTGGTTGAACTGCTCGTTCGACATCAGCTGCGAACCGGGACGGGCCAGCTCGGCGCGCATGAACAGCGCCAGGAGGCCACCGATGCAGAAGAACGCGAACGACGTGACGAGGTAGAGCGTCCCGATCGTCTTGTGGTCGGTGGTGGTCAACCACTTGACGACGACGTTCCCTGGCTGCTTGCGGCGCACGGGCAGCTCATCCGCTTGCGCGGTGGCTGCGTCGGCACCCTGAGGTTCGTTGAGGATGCTCATCGGTTCTTGGTCTCCGCGTTCTTGGCGGCTTCCGTCTGCTCAATGCCCGCCGGGATGTAGCCGGTCTGGCCCTTCTTCGCCAGGTCCGCCAGGTGCTTCCGGTATTCCTTCGGAGAGACGACCTTGACGTTGAAGAGCATCCGCGAGTGGTCCTGACCGCACAGCTCGGCGCACTTGCCCATGAAGGTGCCGTACTTGTTCGGGGTCACCTCGAAGCGGTTGGTGTGCCCCGGGATGACGTCCATCTTCATCAGGAAGGGGACCACCCAGAACGAGTGGATGACATCACGGGAGGTCAGGATGAACTGGACCTTCTCGCCCTTGGGCAGGTACAGCGTGGGGCCCGGGTTGCCGGTGTCCGGGTTCCGGTCGCCCGGGATGCCCGCCTCGTAGACGCCCTCGGCGCCCTTGGGCACGGCCTTGAGCATGCGGTCCGGGATCGACGAGACCTCCTCGGGGGTCTTCGCCGGCGTGGACAGGTTCCCGTCCACGTTCTCCATGTAGTTGAAGCCCCAGCTCCACTGGTAGCCCACCACGTTGATCACGTGGGCCGGCTTCGCGGAGGTCTTCAGGAGTTCGTTCTCATCACGCGCGGTGAAGTAGAAGAGCACCGAGACGATGATGATCGGGACCACGGTGTACAGCGCCTCGATGGGCATGTTGTACCGGGTCTGCGCGGGAACCTCGATCTTGGTCCTGCTGCGGCGGTGGAAGATGACCGACCACAGGATCAGGCCCCAGACCAGAACGCCCGTGGCGAGCGCTGCCGCCCACGAGCCCTGCCACAGGGAGAGGATCCGCGGCGCCTCCTCCGTGACCGGGGTGGGCATTCCGAGGCGGGGGAAGTCCTTTGATGTGCAACCGGTGGCGGTCGCCAGGACCAAGCCCGCGGCCAGCGCCTGCAGCAGCTTCCGCCGCACCGGGCGCCGCGACGAGCGGTCGGAGCCGTTGGGACTCACGTAGCGCCTTCCCGAGAGTCTCGCCCACACGGCCGCGGCCGTCTCGCTGGTCGGTCGCCGGCCCGGTGCGGGCAGGGGTTTGGATGTTTATGCGGAGCAAACCCTACTGGACGCCTTTTAGGGCTGCGCGGGGAGGGTGCCCAACGCGCCGGGGTGCTCCCCGAAGAGGTGGAGGAACCCGTTCGAAGAGGACCGGAAGAGAAGCTGAAGCCACCCGAAGAGCCCCGAAAAGGCTTCGCCGAGGCACCGACGCGACTTCCGCGAGCTGCGACTAGCGTTCTGTATGTGCCCTACTTCGACGCCGCTTCGTCCGCCCCGCTGCACCCCGTCGCCCGCCAGGCGCTGCTCGCCGCGCTCGACGAGGGCTGGGCCGACCCGGCCCGCCTCTACCGCGAGGGGCGGCGCGCCAGGCTGCTGTTGGACGCGGCGCGGGAGGCGGCGGCGGAGGCCGTCGGCTGTCGTCCCGACGAACTCACTTTCACCTCTTCGGGTACCCGCGCACTGCACGACGGCATCGCCGGAGCCCTCGCCGGCCGCCGCCGGATCGGCCGCCATCTGGTCGTCTCCGCCGTCGAGCACTCCGCGGTGCTGCACGCCGCGGCCGCCCACGAGGCGGGCGGCGGCACGGTCACCGAGGTCCCGGTGGACAGCGCCGGCCGGGTCGCGCCGGGCTCGTACGCCGCCGCGCTGCGCGACGCCCCCGGCCCGACCGCCCTGGCCGCTCTGCAGTCCGCCAACCACGAGGTGGGCACCCGGCAGCCGGTGGCCGAGGCCGCGGCGGAGTGCGCGGAGGCGGGTGTGCCGCTGCTCGTGGACGCCGCACAGTCGCTGGCCTGGGGCGCGGTCGCGGGCGGCTGGTCGCTGCTGACCGCGAGCGCCCACAAATGGGGCGGCCCGTCGGGCGTCGGCCTGCTGGCCGTACGCAAGGGTGTGCGCTTCGCCGCCCACGGCCCGGCGGACGAACGCGAGTCGGGCCGCGCCCCCGGCTTCGAGAACATCCCGGCCGTCGTGGCGGCCGCGGCCTCGCTGCGCGCCGTACGGGAGGAGTCCGCCGCGGAGGCGGAGCGGCTGCGGGAACTGGTCGACCGGATCCGCACGCGGGTGCCCCGGCTGATCCCCGATGTGGAGGTGGTCGGCGACCCGGAGCGGCGGCTGCCCCACCTGGTGACCTTCTCGTGTCTCTATGTCGACGGGGAGACACTGCTCCACGAGCTGGACCGCGCGGGCTTCTCCGTCTCCTCCGGCTCCTCGTGCACCTCAAGCACCCTGACGCCGAGCCATGTACTGCGTGCGATGGGCGTGCTGTCCGAGGGCAACGTCCGCGTCTCGCTGCCGCTGGGGACGCTCGAGGAGGACGTGGAGCGCTTCCTCGGCCTGCTGCCGGACGTGGTACGCCGGGTGCGTGGGCAGTTGGGCGCGCCGGGCCAGGACGAAGAGGTTGCGGCGGCCGCGGCCGGTTCGGGGGGCGAGGAGTCGGAGGGTGAGCTGATGGTCGACTCGCTCGGCAAGCTCTGCCCGATCCCGGTCATCGAGCTGGCCAAGGTCATCGGAGAGGTCCCGGTCGGCGGCCTCGTCACGGTGCTCGCCGACGACGAGGCCGCCCGGCTGGACATCCCGGCGTGGTGCGCGATGCGCGGCCACGAGTACGTGGGCGAACGCCCGGCCGACCGCGGCACCGCGTACCGCGTCCGCCGCCGGGCGTAGCCCCCCTGAAGAACCAGAACCCTTCAGTTGTTGAGGTGCGACTGGATCTCGGAGGCCGCCTCCTGGCCGTACGCCTTGGCGAAGCGCTCCGTGAAGTGGCCGCGGCGCAGCTCGTACTCCTGCGGGCCGAGGGTCTCGATGACCAGCGTGGCGAGCATGCAGCCGACCTGGGCCGCGCGCTCGAGGGACAGGTCCCAGGAGAGCCCGGAGAGGAAGCCGGCGCGGAACGCGTCGCCGACGCCCGTCGGGTCCACCTTCGCCTCCTCCTCCGGGGTGCCGACGACGATCGGCTGCTCGCCGGCGTGGTCGATCCGTACGCCCTGCGCCCCGAGCGTGGTGACGCGGGTGTGGACCTTGGCCAGGATCTCGTCCGCCGACCAGCCGGTCTTGGTCTCGATCAGCGCCGCCTCGTACTCATTGGTGAACAGGTAGTCCGCGCCCTCGACGAGCAGCCGGATGTCCTCGCCGCCCATGCGCGCGAGCTGCTGGGAGGGGTCGGCGGCGAACGGGATGTTGCGGGTGCGGCACTCCTCGGTGTGGCGGACCATCGCCTCCGGGTCGTCCGCGCTGATGAGGACGAGGTCGAGCCCGCCGACCCGGTCGGCGACGGGCTGCAGCTCGATCTGGCGGGCCTCGCTCATCGCGCCGGTGTAGAAGGACGCGATCTGGTTGTGGTCGGAGTCGGTGGTGCACACGAAGCGCGCGGTGTGCAGCACCTCGGAGATATGGACGGAATCGGTGTCCACTCCGTGGCGCTCCAGCCAGGCCCGGTACTCCGCGAAGTCCGCCCCGGCCGCCCCGACCAGGATCGGGCGCAGGCCGAGGACGCCCATGCCGTAGCAGATGTTGGGGCCGACGCCGCCGCGGCGGACGTCGAGGGTGTCCACCAGGAAGGAGAGGGAGACCGTGTGCAACTGGTCGGCGACCAGCTGATCGGCGAAGCGGCCGGGGAAGGTCATCAGGTGGTCGGTGGCGATGGAGCCGGTGACTGCGATACGCACGGCTGGTCTGCTCCTGCGGGAGACGGAGGAAAGTCGGAGGAAACGCGCGCCTTACGCTATCGGCTCCGCCACCCCCGCACGAATGGTCGAAACCACCCGATAGTAGCTCGTTGCTCACCACGTTCACGATGCACACGACGCCGGTTACGGCGCATGGAGGAACCACACGCCCCCGCGCTCCGTCTCAGCGACGTCCCCCTCGCGAGAGATGGGACGGTACAGCCAGAGCGGAGCCGAAGGAGCGAAACGGTGAGCACCGAGGACACCGACACCCCACAGACCCCCGAAGGCGAGAACCCGCGGACCCCCGAAGCCGAGAGCCCGCGGCCGCGGCGGCGTTCGCCGCTGGCCATCGCCTCGGTGGCGGCGGCGGTGCTGCTCGCCGGTGGCGGCGGGGCGTACTGGGCCTCCACCGCCGCGGGCGGCGGCACCCAGGACCCGGGCGCCGCACAGAAGGACGGTTCGCCGAAGCCGCTCGCGCTGGACGGATTCGCCTCCACGGGCGCGGAGGGGATCGCGCCGGGCGAGCCGAATCCGTACGGCCGGCAGTACAAGGCCGAGGGCAAGCTGCCGGACGGGCCCGAGTCGGCGCCCGTGTACCGGACCGGCGCCAAGGTCTCCAAGGCCGAGGTGGCGCGGCTGGCCAAGGCCCTGGACGTGGCGGGGACCCCGCGCGCGGACCACGGCGTATGGAAGGTCGGGGGCGCCAAGGACGCGATGAGCCCGGTGCTCCAGGTGAGCCAGAAGGCGCCGGGCGGCTGGTCGTACACGGCGTACGGGTCCCCGGGCGGCACCTCCTGCGTACAGCCGCCGGACACGGCCACGGGCACAGGCACGGGTTCCGGCGCGCAGCCCTCCGATGCGGTGTCCACCGACGCGCCGTCCTCCGACGCCAAGAGGAGCGGCAAGAGCTGCCCCTCCTACCGCGGCGGGGCAGCGGACTCTGGATCCAAGGGGTCCGGGGCCGAGGGGTCCGGGGCCAAGGGGTCGGCGGGGTCCGACAAGGCCGTCTCGGAGGCCAAGGCCAAGCGCGCGGCGCAGCCGGTGCTGGACGCGCTGGGGCTGGACGACGCGAAGCTGGACGCGAGGCAGCTGTACGGCGCGGTGCGGGTCGTGAAGGCGGACCCGGTGCTGGACGGTCTGCCGACGTACGGCTGGCGGACGAGTCTCCAGGTGGCCGCCGACGGTCAGCTGGTCGGCGGCGACGGTCTGTTGTCGAAGCCCGCGGAGGACGACACGTATCCGCTGATCGGCGCGGCCGAGGCGATGAAGCGGCTCAACAAGGGCGGCGACACCGCCGATGGCTCGGGCAGCACGGACGACGCGCCCGGGAAGGCGGAGCCCGCGAAGAAGGCGCCCGAGGAGGCGGCGACGGGCAGCGCGAGCAGTACGGCCGGCAAGGTCACGGTGCGCAAGGCGACCCTGGGCCTCGCGGCGCGCTCCGTGGACGGCCGTCGGGCGCTGGTGCCGTCCTGGCTCTTCCAGGTCGGGCCGTCGAGCGCGGATGACGTCATGAACACGGTCACCTACCCCGCCGTCGACCCGAGGTTCGTCAAGAAGCCCTCCCCCTCCGGCACGTCCCCGTCCTCGAAGCCCGGTGAGGACCATGTCGACGACATCACGTCGTACACCGTGGCCGGAAAGACCCTGACGGTGCGCTTCTGGGGCGGCGTCTGCGAGTCGTACTCGGTCTCCGCCAAGGAGTCCTCATCGCAGGTGAAGCTGGAGATCAAGGGCAAGCGGCTGCACCCGGGCCGGCCCTGCATCCTCATCGCCAAGCAGATCGACAAGAAGGTCGAGCTGGACAAGCCGCTGGGCGACCGCAAGGTGGTGGACGCCAGGACCGGCGAAGCCGTGCCCAAGCGCAAGTGACGTAGGCAAACCGAAGACGCCGCAGGGGGCGGGCCCGGCACCGGGCCCGCCCCCTGCGGCGTCTGATCGAGGTGAAGCGAAAGCGGCTTACGAGAAGCGCCTCGGCCAAACCTCAGCTGAACGAGTCACCGCAGGCGCAGGAGCCCGTGGCGTTCGGGTTGTCGATGGTGAAGCCCTGCTTCTCGATGGTGTCGACGAAGTCGATCGAGGCGCCGCCCAGGTACGGGGCGCTCATGCGGTCGGTCACGACCTTGACCCCGCCGAAGTCCTTGACGACGTCGCCGTCGAGCGAGCGCTCGTCGAAGAAGAGCTGGTAGCGCAGGCCGGAGCAGCCGCCGGGCTGGACGGCGACGCGCAGCGCGAGGTCGTCGCGGCCCTCCTGCTCCAGCAGGCTCTTGACCTTCGACGCGGCGGCGTCGGACAGGATGATGCCCTCGCTCGCGGTGGTCTCGTCCTGAACGGTCATCTGCTTCTCTCCCGGGTCGTACGGACTGCTTGCCGTCGGCTCAAACCAATGGCGTCCCGGATTCATTCCGGGGCGGGCGCTTTTCTTCCTGCCTGTTCATGCTCGCATACACCGACCGCGCTCCGGAATGCGTCACATCGACGCGATGGGCATCGTCAAACTGACATGAAGCAGATATGATAGATAGCGTCATTTTGACGATTAATGAGTCCCCGTGAAGAAAGAAGGGTGCGTGACGTGACCACCGCCCAACCTCTCGATGTCCAGCCGACACCGCTCGCCCTGCTCCTCCTCGGCCGGGAGGCCGACCCCAGGAGCGAGCGCGGTGTGGAGTGCCCCGGCGATCTGCCCGCGCCCTCCGACCCGGACCTGGTGGCGCGCGCCCGCGCGGCCAAGGCCGAGCTCGGGGACCGGGTGTTCGTACTGGGCCACCATTACCAGCGCGACGAGGTCATCGAGTTCGCCGACGTCACCGGGGACTCCTTCAAGCTGGCCCGCGACGCGGCCGCCCGGCCCGATGCCGAGTACATCGTCTTCTGCGGTGTGCACTTCATGGCCGAGTCCGCCGACATCCTCACCGGCGACAGCCAGCAGGTGATCCTCCCGGACCTGGCCGCGGGCTGCTCGATGGCCGATATGGCCACCGCCGAGCAGGTCGCCGAGTGCTGGGACGTGCTGACCGAGGCCGGGGTCGCCGGGGTGACGGTGCCCGTCTCGTATATGAACTCCTCCGCCGACATCAAGGCGTTCACCGGTAAGCACGGCGGCACCATATGCACCTCCTCCAACGCGAAGCGGGCGCTGGACTGGGCCTTCGAGCAGGGCGAAAAAGTCCTGTTCCTGCCCGACCAGCACCTCGGGCGCAACACCGCGGTGCGCGAGATGGGCCTGTCCCTGGACGACTGCGTGGTCTACAACCCGCACAAGCCGAACGGCGGGCTGACCGCCGACGAGCTGCGCGCCGCCAAGATGATCCTGTGGCGCGGGCACTGCTCGGTGCACGGCCGCTTCTCGCTGGACTCCGTCAACGAGGTCCGCGAGCGCATCCCGGGCGTCAATGTCCTGGTGCACCCCGAGTGCAAGCACGAGGTCGTGGCGGCGGCTGACCACGTGGGCTCGACCGAGCACATCATCAAGACGCTGGAGGCCGCCCCGGCCGGTTCGAAGTGGGCGATCGGCACCGAGCTGAACCTCGTCCGGCGCCTGGCGAACCGTTTCGCCAGCGAGGACAAGGAGATCGTCTTCCTCGATCGCACGGTGTGCTTCTGCTCCACGATGAACCGGATCGACCTGCCGCATCTGGTCTGGTCCCTGGAATCGCTCGCCGCCGGCAAGGTCGTCAACCGGATCCAGGTCGACAAGGAGACCGAGGCGCACGCCAAGCTCGCCCTCGAGCGCATGCTGGCCCTGCCCTGACCAACGGGACAGTGACAGACGGCTGAGGGCCCGGGGGCGGAAACCCCCGGGCCCTCGGTCGCCCTCGGTCCGTCCGCTCACCCCCGGGGCCGCACCAGCCCCGTCTCGTACGAGATCACCACCAGCTGCGCCCGGTCGCGGGCGCCCAGCTTGGCCATCGCCCGGTTCACATGCGTCTTGACCGTGAGCGGGCTGACCTCCAGCCGCGCCGCGATCTCGTCGTTGGACAGCCCGCCCGCGACCTGCACCAGCACCTCGCGCTCCCGCCCGGTCAGCGCGTCCAGCCGCGCCGCGTCATACGCGCCGGACTCCCCGTCCCGGCCGCCGCCCTGCGCCAGGAACTTGGCGATCAGCCCCTTCGTGGCGGCCGGGGACAGCAGCGCCTCCCCCGCCGCCGCGATCCGGATCGCGGCCAGCAGCTCATCGGGCTCGGCGCCCTTGCCCAGAAAGCCGCTGGCGCCGGCCCGCAGCGACTCCACGACGTACTCGTCCACCTCGAAGGTCGTCAGCATCACCACCCGGACGTCCTCAAGACGCGGATCCTCGGTGATCATGCGGGTGGCGGCCAGCCCGTCCGTACCGGGCATCCGGATGTCCATCAGCACCACATCGGCGCCCTGGTCGCGGGCGATCTCCACCGCCTCGGCGCCGTCCGACGCCTCGCCGACCACCTCCATGTCCGGCTCGGAGTCCACCAGCACCCGGAACGCGCTGCGCAGCAGCGCCTGGTCGTCGGCCAGCAGCACCTTGATCGTCATGACTCCCCTTCGCCACCCTCGCCCCCTCTTTCACGCGGCTCCCCTCTCCGCGTCTGCAGAGGCAGTCTCACCCGGACCCGGAAACCGCCCTGCGGCCGGGGTCCCGCCTCGCAGTTGCCGCCCAGCGCGGCGACCCGCTCCCGCATCCCGATCAGCCCGTGTCCGCCGCCGGGGTCCTCCGCCGGGGGCTGCTCCGCGCAGGGCCCGTCGTCGTCGACCGTGATCAGCAGTACGGCGGACGTACGCACGATACGGACCTGGGCCTTCGCGTCCGGTCCGGCGTGCTTGTGCACATTGGTCAGGGCCTCCTGGACGATCCGGTAGGCGGTGAGGTCCACCGACCCCGCCAGCGGGCCGAGCCCGTCCCGGGAGACCGCCTCCACATCCACCCGCAGCCCTGCCTTGACGAAACCGTCGACGAGCTGGTCCAGCACCGCGAGGCCCGGGGCCGGTTCGGTGGGCGCGGCCGGATCGCCGTACTGCCGCAGCAGCCCGACGGTGGCGCGCAGCTCGTCCAGCGCCGAGCGACTGGCCTGCCGTACATGCGCGAGCGCCTGTTTGGCCTGGTCCGGACGGTTGTCCATGACGTGCGAGGCGACCCCGGCCTGGACGTTGACCAGTGCGATGTGATGGGCGACCACGTCATGCAGCTCGCGGGCGATACGCAGCCGCTCCTCGGCGACCCGGCGGCGGGCCTCCTCCTCGCGGGTCCGCTCGGCCCGTACCGCACGCTCCTCGATGGCCGCGATATAGGCGCGGCGGCTGCGCGCCGCGTCGCCCGCGGCGGCGGCAAGACCGGTCCAGGTGAAGATGCCGAAGTTCTCCTGCGCGTACCAGGGGCTGACCCCGAACAGCATCGCGACCCCGGTGAGCACGGCGACGGTGATGAGGCCGACCCGCAACGTGGTCGACCGGTCGGTGCGCACGGCCACGGTGCACAGGGCCACCGCGACACCGAACACGATCGAGGTGCGCGGCGGCTCGTCATGGGCGGTGACGACCTCCACGACGGTGAGCGCGGCGGTGACCGCGAGGACGCCGATCGGGAATCTGCGGCGCAGCACCAGCGCGCCCGCGGCGAGCGCGGCCAGCAGCACGAAGAGCGGGTCGATCGGGTCGACGGGGCGCCGGCCGGTGTGCGGGCTGGCGGCGGCGCCGATCAGCATCAGCGCGAAGACGACCACGGCAAGCAGCGCGTCCAGCGCGCGCGGATGCGCGGTCAGCCAGCGGTACGGACGGGCCAGACCTGGCCCGACGGCGAGGGGAGTCACGGCATCCAACCGTAAGCGCTGCGCCATCGCGGGCCGTCTCAGCCCGGCTCAGCCCGGGATGAGGCCGTCGTCCCTGAGCATCGCCCGGACTTCGTGGAGCGTCGCGTCCGGGCGCGGCAGGATCAGCTCCGAGGGTTCCAGAGAGTCGTCGGGCAGCGGCTCGCCCAGCGAGCGCACGGAGTCCAGCAGCGCGCCGAGCGTGCGACGGAAGCCGTCCTCGTCGCCGCTCTGCACCTCGGCGAGCAGCTCGTCATCGAGCTTGTTCAGCCCGGACAGATGTGAGTCGCCCACCCTCAACTGCCCCTCCCCCATGATCCGTACGATCATGACGACCTCCTTCGGGGCCGGTGGACTACGTGTCCAGGACTACTCGTCCACTACTTGTCCATGTTGGGGCGGGGCTGCTCCTGCTTCTGCCCGCTCTCGATGGCCTGCTGCGGGGTGCCGCCCGCCAGCTCGGCCTTCATCCGCTGCAGCTCCAGCTCCACATCCGAGCCGCCGGAGATCCGGTCCAGCTCCGCGGCAAGGTCGTCCTTGGCCATACCGGAGGGGTCGTCGAGCGCGCCGGAGGCCATCAGCTCGTCGAGGGCGCCGGCCCGGGCCTGCAGCTGCGCGGTCTTGTCCTCGGCACGCTGGATCGCCATGCCGACATCGCCCATCTCCTCGGAGATGCCGGAGAACGCCTCGCCGATCCGGGTCTGGGCCTGGGCGGCGGTGTAGGTGGCCTTGATGGTCTCCTTCTTCGTACGGAAGGCGTCCACCTTGGCCTGCAGCCGCTGCGCGGCCAGCGTCAGCTTCTCCTCCTCGCCCTGCAGCGTCTGGTGCTGCGTCTCCAGGTCGGTGACCTGCTGCTGCAGCGCGGCACGGCGGGACAGCGCCTCGCGCGCCAGGTCCTCCCGGCCCAGCGCGAGCGCCTTGCGCCCCTGGTCCTGGAGCTTGGCGGACTGCCCCTGCAGCTGGTTGAGCTGAAGCTCCAGGCGCTTACGGGACGTGGCCACGTCGGCGACGCCGCGCCGCACCTTCTGCAACAGCTCCAGCTGCTTCTGGTACGAGTAGTCAAGGGTCTCGCGCGGGTCCTCGGCCCGGTCCAGGGCCTTGTTGGCCTTCGCGCGGAAGATCATTCCCATACGCTTCATGACACCGCTCATGGGCCTCGCGCGCCCCCTTCTGACGGACTACGGACTACCGGCTCCAGCACATCCAACAGACCCAGCCTACGGGCCCTACATCCATTACCGCACTGTTCGGACCCGCTCGTGCTCCTCCTGCAGGACGATCGATCCCCGGGCGCCTCCGGCGCAAGGAGGAGCCAGGAGCAGCAAGGGCGAGCGCGGTGCCGAGCGCGGTGCCGTTGCCGGATCGTTCCCCCAGAGGCTGGGGCCCACACCCGCAAACCCGTACCCTTGGGCTTTGTGTTCCGTAGCCGTTCAAAGGACGAGCAGGCCGCCACCGCCAAGGTGATCGCGGACCAGCCGCAGCAGACCCGTGACCCTCAGGCGCCCAAGGGCCGCCCGACCCCCAAGCGCAGCGAGGCCCAGTCGCAGCGCCGCAGCCTGGCGAATTCGAGCTCGAAGATGAGCCGCAAGGACGCGACGCGGCGCCAGCGCGAGGCCCGCCGCGCCGACCTGGCGCGCCAGCGCGAGGCGCTGGCCGGCGGCGACGAGCGGTATCTGCCCGCCCGTGACAAGGGTCCGGTGCGGCGCTTCGCCCGTGACTACGTGGACTCCCGCTTCTTCGTCGCGGAGTTCTTCCTGCCGCTGGCCGTGGTGATCCTGGTCCTCAGCATGGTCCAGGCCGGGGCCATGCAGACCTATGTGCTGCTGCTGTGGATGCTGGTCATCCTGCTGATCGTCATCAACTCCGTCGTCCTCGGCATCCAGCTCAAGCGTCAGCTGCGCAAGCGGTTCCCCGACGAGAATCTGCGCGGCGTGGTGGCGTACGCCCTGATGCGTACGCTCCAGATGCGCCGCCTGCGGCTGCCCAAGCCGCAGGTCAAGCGCGGAGAGCGGCCCTGAGCGCGGACCCTTCCGGCGCGGGCCCGAGCTCAGCCACCACTTCCGGTGCTTCCGGTTTCGCGGGCGGGGCGAGTGGCTGGCTGAGCGGCCTCGGCGGTCTGCGTAACACCGTCCGGCAGGCGCTGGTCGCCCGTCAGCTCGACGAGCAGATCGCGGCCCACTTCCCGGTGGGCCGGCGGCTGCGCATCCTCGACGTCGGCCTCGGCCAGGGCACCCAGGCCCTCCGGCTGGCCCGGGCCGGCCACGAGGTCACCGGGATCGAATCCGACCCGGCCATGCTGGACGCGGTCCGCGAGGCCCTGTCGCGCGAGCCCGCGGGCATCCGGGAGCGGATGCGGCTCATCGAGGGCGACGGCCGGGACACGGGCGCCCACTTCCTGCCGGGCGCCTTCGACATCGTCCTGTGCCATGGCGTGCTGATGTACGTGCCCGAGCCGGACCCGATGCTCGCCGCCCTGGCCCGCGTCCTGGCGCCCGGCGGCCTGCTCTCGCTCCTGGTCCGCAACGCCGGCGCGCTCGCGCTGCGGCCGGGGCTCTCGGGCGACTGGGCCACCGCGCTCGCCTCCTTCGACTCCCCCGCCTACACCAACCGCATCGGCCTGGCCGCCCGCGCCGACCGCCGAGAGACGCTGACCACCACGCTCACCGCGATCGGCACACCGCTGCACGCCTGGTACGGCGTGCGGGTCTTCACCGACCTGGCGGCGGACGACGCGAAGGTCCCCGACGACTGGGACCAGCTGCTGACGGCGGAGGACCGCGCCGGGCGCACCGACCCGTACCGCGCGGTGGCGGCGCTGCTGCACCTGTGCGGAGTGCGCGGCTGAGTCAGCCGCGCACCCCCACCTGACCGCTACTCGGCTACTCGGCTACTCGGCTCCTCGGCCCGCAGGCTCATCGGTCCATAGATCTTCGAACCGTCTTCGAAGAGGGTCACTTGCTCCGCCCCTCCCTCCAGCAGGGCCCTCCACTCCTCTCCGATCCACGACTCGGCGTCCCCCTGCGTAGGGAACTCGTCGGGCTGCACCGCGGGCTTCGTCTCCGTACCGTCGGATTTCTCGAACCGCCACGTCCATGCCATGTCCGCCTCCTCCATCCCGCCGGTCACATGATGTCTGCCCAGCAGCCTATGGGACTGATCACTCCCGGCGATTCGGTCATGGCATGTCACCCGCGTAGGACCAGCCACTCCTGGAGTTCGACGAGGTTTCCCGCTGGATCCATGAGGTGGGCGACGCTCATGCGGTCCGTCATAGGGGCCGGACCATGGACGAGCACGGCTCCTCGCGCGGTGATCTCCTCGCAGTAGCGGTCTATGTCGTCAACCCGCAGGACGACGAGGGACCGGTAGCCGGTCGGCTCAGCGGCGAGTTCGCCCAGCACCTGGGTCATCTGTGTGCGGTCCTGCAAGGCGATGCCCGCGGTGCCACCGTCGGGAGTGAATTTCGCGTATGGGCCGTCCTCCGCATCGAACTGCGGCTTCAGCCCCAGTACATCCCGGTAGAAGCGGTAGCAGCTGGGAAAGTCCGCGATGAGAAGGCGGACCTGGGCGAGTTCCATGGATGTCCCCTTTCGGAGAGCGGCAGCGCGACCACTCGGCCCCGATCTTATGGACGCCGGCGGACCCGAAGGGACAGCCCAAGCGCGCCCGCCGCACCGGGACGCGAGACGATCAGGGCGTGGAACTCACTCTCCTGGGCACCGGAGCCCCCGCCGGGCTGCCTCGCCACGGCTGCCCCTGCGCGGCCTGTGCCGTCGCCGTGCGCGACGAGGCGCGGGCCGCGACCGCCCTGCTGATCGACGGCGCGCTCCTGCTCGACCTCACCCCCGGCGCGGCCTTCGCCGCCGCGCGAGCCGGATACTCGCTGACCGGGGTCGTACAGGTGCTTCTCTCGCACCCCCACGAGGGTCCGGCCGTCGAGTTCCCCCCGGGGCTGCCCGCGCCGGGCCGGGTCCCCGACGGCCGGGAGCTGGCCCTGATCAGTGGGCACCGGGTGCGGGCCGTTCCGCTGGACTCCCCCGGCACCGGTTACGAGGTCACCGGCCCCGACTCCACTCGCCTCCTCTATCTCCCGCCCGGCGCGGCCCCGGCCGGGCTGACCGACTCCGCCGAGCCCTACGACATGGTGCTGCTGGACGTCCTCGGCCGCCCCGGCGCGCTGGCCCATCTCCGCGCCACGGGGGCGGTCGGCCCGACCACCGACCTCCTCGCCGTCCACCTCGACCACACCGTCCCGCCCGGCCCCGAGCTGCGCCGCCGGCTCGCGGCGGTGGGGGCGCGGGCCGTGCCGGACGGGGAGACGGTCGTCGTCGGGGAGTACCACGCGGTGCCGGATCTGCCGCGCCGTACGCTCGTCCTGGGTGGCGCGCGTTCCGGTAAGTCCCTGGAGGCCGAACGGCGGCTCGCGGCGTTCCCCGATGTCCTGTACGTGGCCACCGGCGGCACCCGCGACGGCGACCCCGACTGGGCCGCGCGTATCGCCGCCCACCGCGAGCGCCGCCCCGGCTCCTGGCGCACCACCGAGACCTGCGATCTGCCGCCGCTGCTCGCGCAGGACGGCGGGCCGCTGCTGATCGACTGTCTCGCGCTGTGGCTGACCGACGCGATGGACTCGGTCGGCGCCTGGGACGACGAGACCTGGGCCCACGGCGGCAGGCGCGCCCTCCACGAACGCGTCGACGCCCTGGTCTCCGCCCTCCGGGCCACCACCCGCACGGTGGTCGCCGTCAGCAACGAGGTGGGCTCCGGAGTGGTCCCCGCCACCGCGTCGGGGCGCCGCTTCCGCGATGAACTCGGCCGTCTGAACGCGGCGTTCGCGGCCGAGTGCGAACAGGTCCTCCTGGTCGTGGCCGGCCAGGCCCTCCCCCTGCGGGGCTGAAGGAGCTTCACACTCCTGGGCCGGGCGGCTGCCAGGGACGGTTGGGTTTCGTCCGCGCATCCGTCTCCGCCTTCGCCGCCGCGGCTTCGGCCTCTGACAGCGGCGTCCAGTCGTCGCCGCGCCGCCGCTCCCATGTCGCCCGCATGGCCAGTACCTCTTGGTGCACCGACCGCCCTGGCCTGTCGTAGAGATAGGGAAGGGCGATCCTCCGGCCGTCGCGGTGGTGGACCACGACCGTCCCCGTGGGCTGCCCCCCATCGACCACCGCGGCCGTACCGTCCTCGATCTCGATGCCCTGGATGTCGCGCCAGGCCGTCCTCCGGGTCCGGAACACCCTGCGGACGGCGACATGGTCCTCGTCGACGACGGTCCTGCTCAGGCAGAACCCCACGAGCACTACCAAGACCAGCGGAACCACCGACGCGGCCAACACCATCGCGGCGACGGGTATGCCCTCCTCAGACGCCGACCCCAGCACCGTCACGCCGAAGCCCCCGAAGAAGACCATGACGATCACCCACAACCAAAGTGGCGCACGGTACTTACGGACCCGCGGGCGGTCCTCTCCCGTCCCGGCCATCCTCTCCCCCTCCTGACCCTTCCTCCGTCGGCACCCGAGCCCGGCAACGCTAGCGCCGGAGTACGGGGAGGGGTCCCGCTCGCGCACTCCAACCACACCATCGGGGTACCCCCGGTAGGGTTTCGCCCGTGAGCGGTCTGAATCTCGATGACTTCGTCGACCTGATCGAGCGTCCCGACGGCGGCGTCCGGCGCGATGCCGAAGAGCGCCGGGAGCGGCTGACGCTGCCCCCAGGGACACTCGGGCGCCTGGACGAGCTGGGTGAGTGGCTGTCGGCCGCCCAGCAGCGGGTGCCCGTCAAGCCCATCGAGCGGTCGCGGGTCGTGCTGTTCGCCGGCGACCACGGCGTGGCGGAGCTGGGCGTGTCCGCCCGTCCCGCCTCCACCGCCCACCGGCTCGTACGCGCCGTACTCGACGGCGAGAGCCCCGTGGCGATCCTGGCCCGCCGCTACGACGTGCCCGTACGCGTCGTCGACATGTCCCTGGACTGCGACCCCGACGACCTCCCCAAGGAGGTCACCCGCCACCGCGTCCGGCGCGGCTCCGGCCGCCTCGACATCGAGGACGCGCTGACCCTGGAGGAGGCCGAGCAGGCCTTCCGGGCGGGCATGGCCATCGCCGACGAAGAGGCCGACGCGGGTACGGACATCGTCGTCCTCGGCGATGTGAGCGTCGGCGGCACCACCGCCGCCGGCACCCTGATCGCCGCGCTCTGCGGCACCGACGCCTCCGTGGTCACCGGCCGCGGCGGCGCGGGCATCGACGACCTCGCCTGGATGCGCAAATGCGCGGCCATCCGCGACGGGCTGCGCCGCGCCCGCCCCGTCCTCGGCGACCAGCTGCAGCTGCTGGCGACCAGCGGCGGCGCCGACCTCGCCGCGATGACCGGCTTCCTGCTCCAGAGCGCCGTACGCCGCACCCCCGTCATCCTCGACGGTGTGGTCTCCGCGGCCTGCGCGCTCGTCGCGCAGCGCGTGGCGTTCCGCGCGCCCGACTGGTGGCTGGCCGGGCAGAACAGCGGCGAACCGGCCCAGGAGAAGGCGCTCGACCGGATCGCGCTCGACCCGCTGCTCGACCACGGCGTCACCGTGGGCGAGGGCACCGGGGCACTGCTGGCCCTGCCACTCGTACAGGCGGCCGCGGCGCTCGCCGCGGAGCTGCCCGAGCGGCCCGACCCGGCGCCCGACGAGCGGGCCGACGGGCGGGCCGACAGGCAGGACACCGCCGCCCCGGCGGCGGACGACATCACCTGACCTCCTCCCCATATGCTCACGACATGGGAGATGTCCGTCCGAAGCCGACCGCGGAGGCCACCCGGCGCGGCCGCCCCTGGCCGCGCCGCTCCGCCGCCTTCGCCGTCTGGTATCTGCGCGCCGTCACCGCGCTGAACTTCCTCGGCGCGGTGTGGGTCTCCTTCGGCAACGACATCCGGCGCCACAACGTCGACCAGTACTTCACCCCGTACCTCCTCACCGCGGGCTTCTTCTCCGGCGCCTTCTCGATGTTCCTGGCGACCACCATGCGCCGCCGCAAGCGCGCCGCCTGGATCCTCAACCTCGTCCTCGGCGGGCTGACCGTCCCGCTGCTGGCCCTCGCCCTGACCCAGGCGCCGGTCGCCCGCCACCCGCAGAACTGGATCTCGCTGGGCCTGACCGCCGTCTTCGTCATCGCCCTGCTCATCGGCCGCCGCGAGTTCTACGCCAAGGGGGACCGCTCGAACCCCAAGCTCGCCGCCGTCGTCGCGGTGAGCGGGCTGCTGATCGGCTCGCTGCTGGCGACCGCGCTGGTCACCCTCACCAACACCGCGCCCGACGACTACCGCTCCTCGTTCCTGGACCGCTGGCACTACGGCACGCTGCGGCTGATCTCGCTCGCGGCCCTGGAAGGCCGCTTCGAGGGGATCCAGACCCCGGGCTGGGCGAATGTGGCCATCAACATCATGAGCACGGCGCTGCTCCTGCTCGTGCTGTACGTGGCCTTCCGTTCCCGCCGCGTCGTCGACCCGATCTCCGCGGACGACGAGCGCCGGCTGCGCGCGCTGCTGGAGCGGCACGGCGACCGCGACTCGCTCGGCTACTTCGCGCTGCGCCACGACAAGAGCGTCATCTGGTCGCCGACCGGCAAGTCCGCCGTGACGTACCGGGTGGTCAGCGGCGTCTCCCTCGCCTCGGGCGACCCCATCGGCGACCTGGAGGCATGGCCCGGCGCGATCGACCGATGGCTGACCGAGGCCCGCGAACACGGCTGGACCCCGGCCGTGATCGGCGCGAGCGAGGAGGGCGGCACGGTGTACGCGCGGCACGGCCTGGACGCCCTCGAACTCGGGGACGAGGCGATCGTCGACACCGGGGAGTTCACGCTGGAGGGGCGCGCGATGCGCACCGTGCGCCAGGCCTACAACCGCGTCAAGCGCGCCGGCTACACGGTCCGCATCCGCCACCACGGGGACATCCCCGAGGAGGAGATGGCCGAACTGCTGCGGCTCGCCGACGACTGGCGGGACGGCGAGACCGAACGCGGCTTCTCCATGGCGCTGGGCCGGCTCGGCGACCCCGCTGACGGCCGCTGTGTGCTGCTGGACTGCGCCGACCGTGACGGCAGGCCGCGCGCGATGCTCAGCTTCGCGCCCTGGGGCTCGCACGGGCTCTCCCTGGACCTGATGCGGCGCGACCGGGACTCGGACAACGGGCTGATGGAGTTCATGGTGCTGGAGCTGATCCAGCGGGCGAAGGAGGTCGGCGCCGACCAGATCTCGCTGAACTTCGCGGTGTTCCGGTCCGTCTTCGAGCGCGGGTCCAGGCTGGGCGCCGGCCCCGTACTGCGGTTGTGGCGCTCGCTGCTCAGCTTCTTCTCCCGCTGGTGGCAGATCGAATCGCTCTACCGCGCCAACGCCAAGTACCGGCCGATCTGGGAGCCCCGCTATCTGCTCTTCGAGAAGAGCACCGACCTGCCGCGGATCGGTATCGCGGCGGCGCGGGCCGAGGGGTTCCTGGAGGCGCCGGGGCTGCCCAAGTGGCTGAACCGCAAGCGCTTGGAGACGACGGCGGCACGTCGCGCGTCGCCGCGTTGACGGGATGGATGAGCTACGGGGGCCGACGGCCGTCAGGAGCCCGGCTCGGAGAACCCGCCGATCCAGTCCTGCAACCGCCGCCGCACCCCGCTCCAGCGCGCGTCATGCCGCTCCGCCCGGTGCTGCGCCCGCCGACGCACCCGCGGCCTGCGGCGATAGAAGCGCCGCGCCCAGAGCGACCCCGGCCGCGCCAGCCGGACCGCGCCGACGAGCGCCAGGACCGGCACCAGCACACCGAGCACCGCGATCCGCGGCTTGCCCTTGGCCAGCGCGAACAGGGCGAACAGGAAGTTGACGCTGACGTTCACGATCACCGCGCCGCGGTCGTGGCGCTCGGCGGCTGACACTTCGTTCACCCCGAACGGCAGGAAGCCGCTCAGCACCAGGCCGACCAGTGCCGCGGTGATCACGACGACCTCGACGCTCTGCCGCCCCTGCTCGGTCCAGTACACGTCGTGGAGGTGCAGGATCAGCGCGAACTCGTCGAGCACCAGCCCCGCGCCCACCCCGAACACCACCGCCGCCAGGTACCCCCAGACCTCGGTCTGCGCACTGGCGATCGCGCCGAAGCCGCCGATGACGGTGAGCACGACGCCGGGGACGACATGGTGAATATGCAGCCCACCGGGGGCGATGTTGCGGAACGGCCCCTTGCCGGCCCTGATGAGCCGGGTGATGGTGCGGGTGATCACGAACGAGAGGATGAACGAGGTCAGGGCGAGGAGCAGCGGCAGCTTGCCGGGCTCCACGATGTTCCGATACCACCAATGCCCCATGGCCTTTCAGGGTGCGCGATAGCCTGCGACCCGATGGACACCACGCCGGAGCAGTCCCCCGCACGCCCGCCCGGGCCCCCGGGACCCTCGGAGCCCCCGAGACCCACGGCCCCGCCACGGCCCGCCGCGCCTCCGGAGCCCACGGACACGCCTGAGGCTGCGACCGAGCCGACCGAGCCGCCCGAGCCGGACCAACGGAGCGAGCCAACCGAGTCGGACGAGCCCACCGAGCCACCCCGCCCCGCACCCCCGTCGAACCCTCCGCCCCCGTCCCACCCCCCGCGCGCCTCCTGGGAGGACGGGGTCCGCTTCGCCTTCGGCACGCTCACGGCCCTCCCCGTACGTGTGACGCGCTGGGACCGCGAGGCGGCGCGCGCCGGGATGTTGTGCGCCCCGCTGGCCGGGCTCACGGTCGGGCTCTGCGCGGCTTCGGTGGGCGCGGCGCTGCTGCTCCTGGGCGGCGGCGCGCTGCTGGCCGCGGTGGGCACGGTCGCGGTGCCCGCCGTACTGACCCGCGGGCTGCATCTGGACGGGCTCGCCGACACCGCCGACGGCCTCGGCAGCGGCAAGCCGGCGGACGACGCGCTGCGCATCATGAAGCAGTCGGACATCGGGCCGTTCGGGGTCATCACCCTGCTGTTCGTCCTGCTCGCGCAGGTGGCCGCGCTGGCCGAGCTGTACGGGGCGGGCTGGCCGCAGGGCGCGGTGGCGGCGGCCACGGCCGGGGTGGCGGCGCGGTGCGCGCTGACGCTCGCGGCGCGCGACGGGGTTCCCGCGGCGCGGCCGGAAGGGCTGGGCGCGGCGGTCGCGGGGTCGGTGCCCACCGGGCCCGCGCTGGGCGCGGCGGCGGTGTCCGTCGTCGTATGCGCGGTGGGCGGCGCGGCCTTCGGCGCGTACGGGGCGGTGCACCACGCACTCGCCGTCCTCGCCGCGCTGGGCGCCGCGGAACTCCTCCTGCGCCACTGCCGCCGTCGCTTCGGCGGCATCACCGGCGACGTCTTCGGCGCCCTCGCCGAAACGGCCACCACGACGGCCCTGATCGCCACCGCCCTCGGCTGACGGCCCGACCCGACGCCGCCGGACACCGCCCCCGCCCAGGCATCCACCACCACCGCCACCGCGCCAATCGCCCACCCCGCGCCGCCGCACACCTCCACGCGCCACCACCCCCGTCCACGGACTGGACGGCGCGGCTCCCCTCCGGCGGCGCGGGCAGAAGCGGGCGGCCCTCGCCGCGCGCATCCCCACCACACCCCCACCGCCGCACCGCCGCACCACACGCGAAGGCCCCGCAGGCGGCCACCGGGTGTGCTGCCGGCGAGGGTGTCCGTAACTCGTCCGTCCTCGCGAGCCCGCGCGCCGGTGGCGTCGGGAGAGTTACCCTCGCGATGGCCCGCGACAGCCCGCCGCTCGGGCACCTGGTGACCCGCGCATACGATGCCGAGGGCGCGGCTGGCCCGTCCCTGTCTCGACGGGGACACCCCACGTCGGCCGAGGAACTATCCGGAAGAGGGACCCCATCACCGTGACTTCTCTGACTCTCAGCACCTCCTCCGCCGCGACGCTGCGCGCGGACGCCGTCGTCGTCGGCGTGGCGAAGGGGGCCAAGGGCCCCGTCGTCGCCCCCGGCGCCGAGGCCGTGGACCAGGCCTTCGGCGGGAAGCTGGCCTCCGTCCTGGAGACCCTCGGGGCGACCGGCGCGGATGGCGAGGTGACCAAGCTGCCCGCCGCGTCCGGCCTCAAGGCCCCGGTCGTGCTGGCGGTCGGACTCGGCGACGCCCCGGCCAAGGGCGACGGTTACGACGCCGAGGCGCTGCGCCGCGCGGCCGGTGCGGCCGCTCGCGCGCTGTCCGGTTCGAAGAAGGGCGCGTTCGCGCTGCCGGTGGCGGACGCGGCGGACGCCGCCGCCGTCGCCGAGGGCGCGCTGCTCGGCGCGTACTCGTACAAGGCGAACCAGAAGGCCAACCAGAACGGCGGCAAGAACGCCAACCCCAAGAGCGGCGACAAGAAGAACGGCGCCCCGCTCGCCGAGGTCGCCGTGATCGGCGGCAAGCCGCGCGACAAGGAGTTCAAGGCGGCGGCCGAGCGCGCCATCGCCCTGACCGCCGAGATCAACCGTGCCCGCGACCTGATCAACACCCCCTCGAACCTGCTCAACCCCGCGATCTTCGCCGCCACCGTGCTGGAGGCGGCGAAGGAGCACGGGCTCAAGACCGAGGTGCTGGACGAGAAGGCGCTGAAGAAGGGCGGGTACGGCGGCATCATGGGCGTCGGCCAGGGGTCGGACGCCCCGCCGCGCCTGGTCCGGGTCGCCTACTCGCACCCGGAGGCGGAGAAGACCCTGGCCCTGGTGGGCAAGGGCATCACCTACGACTCGGGCGGCATCTCCCTGAAGCCGGCCGGCCACAACGAGACCATGAAGTGCGACATGAGCGGCGCGGCCGCCGTGTTCGCCACGGTGGTGGCCGTCGCGAAGCTGGGCCTGCGGGTCAATGTGACCGGCTGGCTGGCGCTCGCCGAGAACATGCCGTCGGGCTCGGCCACCCGCCCCGGCGATGTGCTGACGATGTACAGCGGCAAGACCGTCGAGGTGCTGAACACCGACGCCGAGGGCCGGCTGGTGCTGGCCGACGCGCTGACCCGCGCCTGTGAGGAGAAGCCGGACGCCGTCGTGGACGTGGCGACGCTGACCGGTGCGATGGTGTTCGCGCTGGGCCACCGTACGTTCGGGATCATGGCGAACGACGAGGCGTTCCGTACCTCGCTGCACGAGATCGCGGAGGAGGCCGGCGAGCAGGCCTGGCCGATGCCGCTCCCCGCGGACCTGCGCAAGAGCATCGACTCGCCGGTGGCCGACCTGGCGAACATGGGTGAGCGGATGGGCGGCGGCCTGGTGGCCGGGATCTTCCTGAAGGAGTTCGTCGAGGACGGCACCGTCTGGGCCCACCTGGACATCGCGGGTCCGGCCTTCAACGAGTCCGGTCCGTTCGGCTACACCCCCAAGGGCGGCACGGGCTCCGCGATCCGCACCCTGGTGCGGCTGGCCGAGCGCACCGCGGACGGCGACCTGGGCTGAGCCGCCACCGGCCGGGTCCTGACGACGTCGTCAGCCGGGACCCGGCCGCTCCGCACGGCGGCCTCCCGGCCACCCCGCCCCGGCCGCTCCGCGCGGGCCCGCGGATTTCGCCGTAAACGAAATCCGTCCCCTTCTACGCACGCAGTACGCGCGAGTAACCCCTGAACAGGGGTTTGGAGATATCTCACACAGCGGCCCCGCGTCCCGCCTCCCGTCAACAAGTGCGAAGATGTTGTCTCGGCAGGACAGGGCCCCCGACACCAGGGCCGAAAGCAACACGCGGCCGAACAACAGCCGCCCGGCCAACGAGGGCCGGCCCCGGCGCACCATGCATGGAGGACGTGACGTGGCGAACGACGCCAGCACCGTTTTCGACCTAGTGATCCTCGGAGGCGGTAGCGGCGGTTACGCCGCTGCCCTGCGCGCGGCGCAGCTGGGTCTGGACGTCGCCCTGATCGAGAAGGACAAGGTGGGCGGCACCTGCCTGCACCGCGGCTGCATCCCCACCAAGGCTCTGCTGCACGCCGGTGAGATCGCCGACCAGGCCCGTGAAGGGGCCGAGTTCGGTGTGAAGACCACCTTCGAGGGCATCGACATCGAGGGCGTGCACAAGTACAAGGACGGCGTGGTCTCGGGCCTGTACAAGGGTCTGCAGGGCCTGATCGCCTCCCGGAAGGTCACCTATGTGACCGGTGAGGGCCGACTGTCCTCGCCGACCTCGGTCGATGTCGACGGCCAGCGCTACACCGGCCGCCACATCCTGCTCGCCACGGGCTCGGTGCCCAAGTCCCTGCCGGGTCTGGAGATCGACGGCGAGCGCGTCATCACCTCCGACCACGCGCTGGTCCTGGACCGGGTTCCGAAGTCCGCGATCGTGCTGGGCGGCGGCGTCATCGGCGTCGAGTTCGCCTCCGCGTGGAAGTCCTTCGGGACCGACGTCACCATCGTCGAGGCGCTTCCCCACCTCGTCCCGGTCGAGGACGAGAACAGCTCCAAGCTGCTGGAGCGCGCCTTCCGCAAGCGCGGTATCAAGTTCTCTCTCGGCGCGCGCTTCTCGGGCGTCGAGCACACCGCCGACGGTGTGAAGGTCTCGCTGGAGAACGGCAAGACCTTCGAGGCCGAGCTGCTGCTCGTCGCCGTCGGCCGCGGCCCGGTCTCGCAGGGCCTGGGCTACGAGGAGGCCGGGGTCGCGATGGACCGCGGCTATGTCCTCGTCGATGAGTACATGCAGACCAACGTGCCCACCATCTCGGCCGTCGGCGACCTGGTGCCCACGCTTCAGCTCGCGCACGTCGGGTTCGCCGAGGGCATCCTGGTGGCGGAGCGGCTGGCCGGTCTCAAGACCGTGCCGATCGACTACGACGGTGTGCCGCGGGTCACCTACTGCCACCCCGAGGTCGCCTCGGTCGGCATCTCGGAGGCCAAGGCCAAGGAGCTGTACGGCGCGGACAAGGTCGTGGCCCTCAAGTACAGCCTCGCGGGCAACGGCAAGAGCAAGATCCTGAAGACCTCGGGTGAGATCAAGCTGGTCCAGGTGCGGGACGGCGCCGTCGTCGGCGTCCACATGGTCGGTGACCGCCTGGGCGAGCAGGTCGGCGAGGCTCAGCTGATCTACAACTGGGAGGCGCTGCCGGCCGAGGTCGCGCAGCTCATCCACGCCCACCCGACGCAGAACGAGGCGCTCGGCGAGGCCCACCTGGCTCTGGCCGGCAAGCCGCTGCACGCCCACGACTAATCCCGAGCGCGAACAATCCGTACAGATCGTTAGGAGCAACCGAAACCATGGCGGTTTCCGTAACCCTGCCGGCGCTCGGCGAGAGCGTGACCGAGGGCACCGTCACCCGTTGGCTGAAGGCCGAGGGTGAGCGGGTCGAGGCCGACGAGCCTCTGCTCGAGGTCTCCACCGACAAGGTCGACACCGAGATCCCGGCCCCCGCGGCCGGTGTGCTCACCTCCATCAAGGTGGCCGAGGACGAGACGGTGGAGGTCGGCGCCGAGCTGGCCGTCATCGACGACGGCGGCGCGGCCCCGGCCGCCGCCCCCGCCCCCGCGGCCGAGCCCGCCCCCGTGGCGCAGCCCGAGCCCGTCCCGGCCCCCGTCGCCGAGGCCCCGGCCCCGGCGCCCGCTCCGGCCGCCGCCCCCGCGGGCGCGGCCGAGGGCACCGACGTCGTGCTGCCCGCCCTGGGCGAGTCGGTGACCGAGGGCACGGTCACCCGCTGGCTCAAGGAGGTCGGCGACTCGGTCGAGGCCGATGAGCCACTGCTCGAGGTCTCCACCGACAAGGTCGACACCGAGATCCCGGCTCCGACCTCGGGCACCCTGCTCGAGATCCTGGTCGCCGAGGACGAGACCGCTGAGGTCGGCGCCAAGCTGGCCGTGATCGGTGCCGCTGGTGCCGCTCCGGCCGCCGCGCCCGCCCCCGCGGCTCCCGCCCCGGCCCCGGCCGCTCCGGCGCCTGCCCCGGCTCCGGCTCCGGTCGCCCCGGCCCCGCAGGCCGCCGCTCCGGCGCCCGCTCCGGCTCCGGTGGCGCCCGCTCCGGTCGCCCCGGCCCCCGTCGCTCCGGCCCCGGTCACCCCGGCTCCGGCCGCTGCGGCTCCGGCTGCCGCTGAGGGCGAGGGTGCGTACGTGACCCCGCTGGTGCGCAAGCTCGCCGCGGAGAACGGCGTGGACCTGGCCACCGTCAAGGGCACCGGCGTCGGCGGCCGTATCCGCAAGCAGGACGTCATCGCCGCCGCGGAGGCCGCCAAGGCCGCCGCCGCCGCGCAGGCCCAGGCCGCCCCGGCCGCCCCGGCCGCGGCGCCGAAGGCCGCTGCCGCGGCCCCGTCGCCGCTGCGTGGCCAGACCATCAAGATGCCGCGGATGCGCAAGGTCATCGGCGACAACATGATGAAGGCCCTGCACTCGCAGGCGCAGCTGACCAGCGTGGTCGAGGTGGACATCACCAAGCTCATGCGGCTGCGGGCCCAGGCGAAGGAGTCGTTCGCGCAGCGTGAGGGCGTCAAGCTCTCGCCGATGCCGTTCTTCGTCAAGGCCGCCGTCCAGGCGCTGAAGAGCCACCCGGCCATCAACGCCCGGATCAACGACGACGAGGGCACCATCACCTACTTCGACGTCGAGAACGTCGGCATCGCCGTCGACGCGGAGAAGGGCTTGATGACCCCGGTCATCAAGAACGCGGGTGACCTCAGCCTCGCCGGTATCGCCAAGAAGACGGCGGAGCTGGCGGGCAAGGTCCGGTCCAACAAGATCACCCCGGACGAGGTGTCCGGCGCGACCTTCACCATCAGCAACACCGGCTCGCGCGGCGCGCTGTTCGACACGATCATCGTGCCGCCGAACCAGGTCGCCATCCTGGGCATCGGCGCGACCGTCCGCCGCCCGGTGGTCATCAACCACCCGGACCTCGGCGAGACGATCGCGGTGCGCGACATGACGTACGTCGCGCTCTCCTACGACCACCGCCTGGTGGACGGCGCCGACGCCGCCCGCTACCTGACGGCGGTCAAGGAGATCCTGGAGGCCGGCGAGTTCGAGGTCGAGCTCGGCCTCTGAGCCCTCGCGAGTCGGCATACGTCGACACGCGTCGGCAACATCGGCGACATCGGCACAGCTGACGGCGGCGCCCCCGCCCGGAGAGATCCGGACGGGGGCGCCGCCGTCTGCCTGCCCGCCGTATTGTCATGTCAGTACCGTTCGGAGGAGTGCCATGGTCCATCCCGTCGTCCACTCGCTGCGCGAGCAGATCCGCGAGCACATCGTGGAGGGCATCGTCAGCGGGCGCTGGAAGCCGGGCGAGCGGATCGTGGAGCGCCGGATCGCCACCGAGCTGGAGGTCAGCCAGACGCCCGTCCGCGAGGCCCTGCGCGAGCTGGAGACGCTGCGGCTGATCGAGTCCGCGCCCAACAAGGGCGTACGCGTCCGCAATCTGACCGCCGCCGACCTGGAGGAGATCTATCCGGTGCGGGCCGGTCTGGAGCAGATCGCCGCAGAGCTCGCCGCGCCCCGGCTGGCCGAGGACACCTCGGCCCTGGAACCCGAGGTGGCGGCGCTGTACGAGGCGGACCGAAGATCCGACGGGGAGGCCCAGGTGCGGCACACCGTGGCCTTCCACCGCGAGCTGGTCCGGGCCTCCGGCAACAGTGTGCTGCTGCACACCTGGGAATCGCTCGGCATCGAGATCTGGACCACCCTGTCCATCCGCTGGCTCGGCACCCGCCAGGAGTCGTACGCGGAGGAGCACCAGGCCGTCGTGGACGCGTTCCGGCGCCGGGACCCGCGGGTGGCGGAGCTGGTCAAGGAACACGTCCTGGGCTGCGCGCCCCGCGCCTGACACCCATCTGGCGCTGCACCCCGTGCCTACTTTCACGGCACGGAATGCCAATTTCGCCTTTCGGAGAAGTTTTTGGCCTCAAGTACTTTGATCGATCATCGATCAGAATTTACAGTCGAGACATGACCGACCTCGTCAACGGAGGGATGGCCGCAGCCAACCGGAAGCAGCCCATCCAGCAGCCCGTTCCGCAGCAGCCCAGCGAGCTCGACCAGCTCCCGGACCGCGACCCCGAGGAGACCGCCGAATGGGGCGCGTCCCTGGATGCCGTCACCCGGGCCGCCGGCCCGCACCGCGCCTCGTACCTGATGCGGCGCACGCTGGAGCGCGCCGAGACCGCCGGTCTTGGGCTGCCCCCGCTGCTCGAGACGGACTACGTCAACACCATCCCCACCGCCGCCGAGCCCTCCTTCCCCGGCGACGAGGACATGGAGCGGCGGATCACCGCCTGGAACCGGTGGAACGCGGCCGCGATGGTCACCCGCGGCAGCCGTGACGGCCTCGGCGGTCACATCGCCACCTTCGCCTCCGCCGCCTGGCTCTACGAGACGGGCTTCCAGCACTTCTTCCGCGGCAAGGAGACCGACGGGTCGGGCGACCAGCTCTACATCCAGGGCCACGCCTCCCCCGGCATCTACGCCCGCGCCTTCCTCGACGGCCGGCTGACCGAGGCCCACCTGGACAACTTCCGCCGTGAGGCGGGCGGCTCGGGTCTGCCCTCCTACCCGCATCCGCGGCGGCTGCCCTGGCTGTGGGAGTTCCCCACCGTCTCCATGGGCCTTGGTCCGATCTCCGCGATCTACCAGGCCCGGTTCAACCGCTACCTCGCGAACCGCGGCATCAAGGACACCGCCGGCTCCCACGTATGGGCCTTCCTCGGCGACGGCGAGATGGACGAGCCCGAGTCGACCGCGGCGCTCGCCCTGGCCGGCCGCGAGGGCCTGGACAACCTCACCTTCGTCATCAACTGCAACCTGCAGCGGCTCGACGGCCCGGTGCGCGCCAACTTCAAGATCGTGCAGGAGCTGGAGGCGCAGTTCCGCGCCGCCGGCTGGAATGTCGTCAAGGCTCTGTGGGGCTCCGCCTGGGACGAGCTGCTGGCCCTCGACACCTCGGGCGCGCTGCTGCGCCGGCTGCGCGAGGTCCCCGACGCCCAGTTCCAGACGTACGCGACCCGCGACGCCGCGTACATCCGCGACCACTTCTTCGGCGCCGACCCCGAGCTCGCCCGGCTCGGCCAGGGCCTGACCGACGCCAGGCTCGCCGAGTGCTTCCACACCTCCCGGGCCGGCCACGAGCCCCGCAAGGTGTACGCGGCGTACCGCGCGGCCATGGAGCACAAGGGCGCCCCGACCGTCGTCCTCGCCCAGACCGTCAAGGGCTACACGCTCGGCCCCGGCTTCGAGTCGCGCAACGCGAACCACCAGATGAAGAAGTTGACCGGCAAGGAGTTCCGCGCCATGCGCGACCTCCTGGAGCTGCCCATCCCGGACAGCGCGCTGGACGACAAGCTGGTCCCGTACGCCCACCCCGGCGCCGACTCCCCCGAGGTGCGCTACCTCCAGGAGCGCCGCGCCGCCCTCGGCGGCCCCGCCCCGGCCCGCAAGGTCCACCCGGTCGCCCTGCCCGAGCCGTCGGCCAAACCCTTCGAGGCCCTGGCCAAGGGCTCCGGCACCCAGGAGATCGCCACCACCATGGCGTTCGTCCGCCTGGTCAAGGACCTGATGCGGGACAAGGAGACCGGCCGCCGCTGGGTGCCGATCGTCCCCGACGAGGCGCGCACCTTCGGCATGGAGTCGCTCTTCCCGACCGCCGGGATCTACTCCCCGCTCGGCCAGACCTATGACCCGGTCGACCGCGACCAGTTGCTCTACTACAAGGAAGCGGCCAACGGCCAGATCCTCAACGAGGGCATCACCGAAGCCGGTTCGATGGCCGACTTCACCGCCGCCGCGACGTCGTACGCGACACACGGCGAGCCGATGATCCCCTTCTACATCTTCTACTCGATGTTCGGCTGGCAGCGCACCGCCGACCAGATGTGGGCGCTGGGCGACCAGCTCGGCCGCGGCTTCCTGATCGGCGCCACGGCCGGCCGCACCACGATGACCGGCGAGGGTCTGCAGCACGCCGACGGCCACTCCCACCTCATCGCCTCCACCAACCCGGCGGCGATCGCGTACGACCCGGCCTTCGCGTACGAGGTCGGCGCGATCGTGCGGGACGGTCTGCGGAGGATGTACGGCCCGGACGCCGAGGACGTCTTCTACTACCTGACCGTCTACAACGAGACCAAGGTCCAGCCGCCCATGCCCACCGGCGAGGGCGTCGAGGAGGGCATCCTCAAGGGCCTGTACCGCTACAAGTCGGCCGAGCTGACGGACGAGAGCGCCCCGCGCATCCAGCTCCTCGCCTCCGGCACCGCCATCCACTGGGCCCTGGAGGCCCAGAAACTCCTCGCCGACGACTGGGGCGTGGCCGCCGACGTGTGGTCCGCCACCTCCTGGAGCGAGCTGCGCCGTGACGCCCTGTCCTGTGACGCGGCGCAGCTCAACGGTGAAGACCGGGTCCCGTACGTCACCCGTGCCCTGGCAGGCGCACCGGGCCCGGTCCTCGCCGTCAGCGACTGGATGCGCACCGTCCCCGACCAGATCAGCCAGTGGGTCGAACAGGACTGGTACTCCCTCGGCACAGACGGCTTCGGCCTCTCCGACACCCGCGAGGCCGCCCGCCGCCACTTCGGCGTCGACGCCCCGGCCATCGTGACCACCGCCCTGAACCGCCTCGCCCGCCGCGGCGAGGTCAAGCCCACGGCGGCGAAGGAAGCGGCCGAGCGCTACGGCATCTGAGGGGCCTCGTCCCCTCCCCCACCCCGGCCACTGCCGGCAGCCCCTCCAGCCCACCCCTGCGAGGCGCCACCGGCAGTGGCCGCGGCGCGTCCCGGCCCGTTCCCGCCGGAACGGGGCGCAGCGTCGCCGCGGTCCCGGCCGCGCGGAACAGGCCCGGGGCTCCGCCCCGGCAAGCCCCCGCCCCGCAGCCCGGCGGGGCCGGGGGGGCACACCCCGTTCGAGGCTGCGCCCCGGCCGTGGGCGGGCTGACTTTCCCCGCCCGGTCGCGGACGGCTGGGCGCGGCATGATGGGCGCATGCGTGCCGCCCGGCTGATCCGTCTTGTGCTGCTGCTCCAGTCCCGGCCCTCGATGACGGGGGCCGAGCTGGCGCGGGAGCTTGAGGTCTCGGAGCGTACGGTCACGCGCGATGTGGCAGCGCTGTCCGAGGCCGGGGTCCCGGTCTACGCGGACCGGGGCCGCAGCGGCGGCTACCGCCTGGTCGGCGGGTATCGCACCCGGCTGACCGGCCTCGGCCGTACGGAGGCCGAGGCGCTGTTCCTGTCCGGGGTGCCGGCCGCGCTGCGTGGCATGGGGCTCGCGGACGCCGCCTCCGCCGCCCGGCTGAAGGTGTCCGCCGCGCTCCTCCCGGAGCTGCGCGACGCCTCGCACACCGCTGCCCAGCGCTTCCACCTCGACGCCCCCGGCTGGTGGCAGGAGCCCGAGACACCGGACCTGCTGCCCGCCATCGCCGACGCCGTATGGGACGACCGCCGGATCACCGCCCGCTACCGCCGCCGGGACACGGAGGTGGAGCGGGAGCTGGAGCCGTACGGGCTGGTTCTGAAGGCGGGTGTCTGGTACCTGGCGGCGCGGGTCGGGGGCGGCGACTTCCGCGTCTACCGGGTGGACCGCTTCACCGCCGTCTCGCCGACCGCCGCTGCTGAGAGCAGACTCGACCGGCACGGCCGCTTCGAGCGGCTGGCGGACTTCGACCTGCCCGCGTTCTGGGAGGAGCGGGCCGCACAGTTCGTCCGCTCGCTGCTGCGCGAGAAGGTCGTGCTGCGGCTGACCGCGGAGGGCGCGCGGCGGCTGCCGTATGTGACGGACCGGACGGCGGGCCAGGAGGCCGTGGCGGCGGCCGGGGCGGCCGGGGATCCCGACGGGCCCGACGGGCAGGGGCGGATCACCGTCACCCTGCCCGTGGAGTCGCTGGACGTGGCGTACGAGCAGCTACTGACCCTCGGCCCGGAGGCCGAGGTGCTGGCCCCGCCGGAGCTGCGCCGGCGCTTCGCCGCGGCGGCCGCCCGCGCCGCGGAGCTCTACCAGTAGTCGGGCCGCCAGAGAGCATGCGGCGGCCGCCCGCCGCCGCCCTCTACCGGTAGTCCTCTGCCGTCCCTTCCTTCCCGCCGAAAACCACATCCCGGAAGTAGCCGAACGCATCCGGCCGCGAGCCATCCACATCCGTGAAGCCGTACTCCTTGGCCAGCTCCCCGCTGGACACCGACTTGCCCGACCACCGCACCCGCTCCGGGTCCGCCGCGAGCGCCGCGACCGCCCGTCCGACGAAGTGCGGCGTCTCGGCGATGGCGAAGTGCGGCTCTCGTGCGACGGCGTCGCGCCAGTTCTCCTCGGTCACCCCGAAGTGGTCGAGCATCTGCTCGGAGCGGAGAAAGCCCGGGGTGATGGAGACCGCCGTGCCGCCGAACTCCTTCAGTTCCTGGGCGAGCCCGAAGGCCGTCCGGATGGGGGCGTTCTTGGTGAGGTCGAAGAAAAGGTTCTCGCGGTAGGTCTTGTTGAATTCGGCCGTGCCGTCGGTCACCTCCACCACCAGCCCGCCCGGCTGCCGGATCAGCAGCGGCAGCGCGTAGTAGCTGGTGACGAGGTGGGTCTCGACGCCGAGGCGGAGCATCCGCAGCCCGTTCGCCAGCTCCAGTTCCCAGGTCTTCTTGTCGAAGGTGACCAGGTGCTCGCCTCCCCACACATCGTTGACGAGCACGTCCAGCCGCCCCTGCTCGTCCTCGATCCGCTCCACCAGCGCCCGCACCTGCTCGGGCACCAGATGGTCGACCGGTACCGCGATCCCCGTGCCGCCCGCGGCCGTGACCAGCTCCGCCGTCTCCTCGATGGTCTCCGTCGTCCGCCCGACCTCGCTGACCTTCTCGCGCGTGGTGCGCCCGGTCGCGTAGACGGTGGCCCCCGCCGCCCCCAGCTCCACGGCCATCGCCCGGCCCGCGCCGCGTGTCGCCCCCGCGACGAGTGCGACCCTGCCCGCCAGTGCGCCCTGTGTACTCACGTACGTATGTCCCTTCTCGGACTGGTGTGGTGTGAACGCCTCCGACCTTCGCAGTGAATCCCGCCATCTTCTGTCGTCTTTTCTCTGTCGCCTTGCATTCCGGGCCGCTCCGGCGTGCGCGGGCGCACGCGAGGGCCGATGCTGGTCCCGTGATGGACGAGACGGAGTTCTGGGAGCTGGTCGACAGCGCTCGGGATGCGGCCGAGGGCGACCCCGAGGACCAGTCCGACCTGCTCGTCGACCGGCTGTCCCAGCTCGATCCGGACGCCGTTCTGGACTTCGCCCGCCACTTCGAGGCCCGTTCCAACCGCGCCTACCGCTGGGACCTGTGGGGCGCGGCCCAACTCCTGCTGGGGGATGTGGGCGACGATGCCTTCGACGCCTTCCGCTACTGGCTGATCGGCCAGGGCCGGGACGTGTTCGAGGGCGCCCTGCACGAGCCGGACGACCTCGCCGAGCTGCTGGAGGACTTCGACGAGCAGGTGGACGGGGACTGCGAGGATCTGGGCTTCGCGGCGGACGAGGCGTACGAGCAGCTGACCGGCGCGGTGCTGCCGGACCTGGGCCTGCCGGCGCGGTCGGCCGAACCGGTCGGCGCGGTCCTCGACTTGACGGACGAGGGGGCGCTGGCGGAGCGGTTCCCCCGGCTGTGGGAACGCTTCCGCGGCTGACTCAGCGAGGGCAGCGGGCAGGGGCTCAGAGAGCGCGGCCCATCAGTACGTCGTCCACGTACTCCCCCTCCAGCAGGAACTCCCCCGGCAACACACCCTCCACCGCGAAGCCCTCGGACTCGTACAGCCGCCGCGCCGGGGCGTTGTGTCCAAGCACCCGCAGCGTGATCCGGACCGCCCCCTGGCGCCTGGCCTCCTCGTACGCCGCGCCGAGCAGCGCCCGCGCCACGCCCCGGCCGCGCGCCCAGTCGTCCACCGCCAGGCCCTGGATCGCGCGTACGTGCGTGTTGCAGGCCAGCGGGGTCGGCGCGACGAGGCGTATGAAGCCCGCCGTCCGCCCGTCGGCCTCGGCGATCAGCAGGTGGTCGGGCCGGTTCCGGTCGGTGAAGAAGGGGTCGTTCGGGTGCGGGGGCGGCTGTACGGAGTGCAGCGGGGACCAGGTGCGCCGGTCCAGGTCGGCGAGCGTCGTTTCGTCGGAGAGGGCGGCGGGTCGGATGGTCAGATCGGACATGTGGGCCACTGTGCCATGTCGGCCCGACCGCGCATGAGTTCGCCTTCGGGCTCGCTCTCTCATGCCCGCCCTCGCCCCGCGTTCACCGCCTGCCTCCGACATCCCGTGCACGATGGCGGGCAGGATGGCCCCATGCGTATCGCGATCACCGGTTCGTCCGGGCTCATCGGCACGGCTCTCGTCCGCTCCCTGCACGCGGACGGCCACCAGGTGGTGCGTCTGGTGCGGCGCGCGCCCCGGGCGGGGGACGAGGTCCAGTGGGATCCGCAGCGGCAGTGGGTGGACTCGGAAGGGCTCGCGGGCTGTGAGGCGGTGGTGCATCTCGCGGGTGCGGGGATCGGCGCCCGCCGCTGGACCGATGCGTACAAGAAGGAGTTGCGGGACAGCCGGGTGCTCGGCACGACCGCCGTCGCCGAGGCCGTGGCCTCGCTCGACGCTCCGCCCCGGGTGCTGGTGAGCGCCAGCGCGGTCGGCTTCTACGGCGACACCGGGGGGCGCGTGGTGGACGAGAGCGCGCCCCCTGGTGACGGATTTCTCGCGGACCTGTGCCAGCAGTGGGAGGAGGCGACCGCGCCGGCCCAGGAGGCGGGCGTACGGACCGTGTTCGCGCGCACGGGGCTGGTGGTGGCCGCTGAGGGCGGGGCCTGGGGGCGGCTCTTTCCGCTGTTCCGGTTCGGCCTCGGCGGCCGGATGGGCAGCGGCCGCCAGTACTGGAGCTTTATCGCCCTGGACGACCACATCGCCGCGCTGCGCCACATCCTGGCCACGGATGAGCTCGTGGGCCCGGTCAACCTCACCGCACCCGAGCCGATCACCAACCGGGAGGTGACCGCCGCCATGGGCCGGGTGCTGGGCCGGCCGACGCTGCTGTCCGTCCCCGCGCCCGCGCTGCGGCTTGCGCTCGGCGAGCTCTCCAGCGATGTGCTCGGCAGCGTACGGGCGGTGCCGCGGCGGCTGTTGGACTCGGGGTTCTCCTTCACCCACCCGGAGATCGAGCAGGCGCTGCGGGCCGCGCTGGCGGCGCGCGCCGCCGGTCGCCACTAGCCCATTTCAGCGCCACCCCAGGGCAACGTGCGACCGCTGTGCGCCCATGCTCGGTCGATGCGCGTCTGGCATCGACCATTTTTGTCCGTACTGTCATGACCGGCCCAGGGAACCCGAGTTGCGGAATGTACGCATCCGGGCTGCCGGTCGGGGGCAGCAGGCCCCTTAGCGTACGCACAGACCTCGGGGAGGGCACGTGCTCACCAGCGCGCACCGGACGGACGTCGTCATCGTGGGAGCCGGACTGGCGGGGCTGGCCGCGGCCCATCAGCTGACCAGCGCGGGGGTGACGGTCAGCGTTCTGGAAGCCGCGCCCCAGGTGGGCGGCCGTATGGCCACCGATCTGACCGACGGCTTCCGGCTGGACCGCAGCGGGCAGCTGGTCAACACCTCCTTCCCGGAGCTCCAGCGCACCCCTGGGCTCGGCGGGCTGGTGCTGCGCCCGTTCTCCCCGGGTGTGCTGGTACGCGCCGACGGCCGCACCCACCGGGTCGGCGCCACGGGCACCGGTGGCTGGGCAACCGGCAGTTGGGGAACCGGCGGCCGGGGCACGAACGGGCGCGGAACGAATGGGCGGGGGGCGAGTGGGCGAGGTACGAACGGCCGGGGCACAAGCGGCCGGGGCACGAGGGGCGCACTGACCACCGCACGCGCCCTTGCGAACGCCGCCCGTGCGCCCCTTGGCGGCGCACTCGACCAGGCCCGCCTAGGCGCCGCCCTCGGCAGGCTCGCCGCGCTGCCCGCCGACCGCCTCCTCACCCGCCCGGACCGGCCCGTCGCCGAGACCCTGGCCGGGCGTGGGCTGCCGGCCCGTACCGTCGAGGGCTTTCTGCGCCCGCTGCTCGTCTCGCTGCTCAGCGACCCCGAGTTGACCACCTCGAGCCGCTGCGCCGACCTGGTGCTGCGCGGCTACGCGCGAGGCCGCCTGTGCCTGCCCGCGGGCGGCGCCTCGGCCGTCCCCGAGCTGCTGGCCGCGGCCCTGCCGCCGGGTACGGTACGCACCGGCATACGCGCCGTGACCGCCTCCACGACCGCCGTGGCCACCGCCGAGCACGGCGAGATCGCCTGCCGTTCGATCCTGGTGGCCACCGGCGCCCGCGCCGCGGCCGACCTCCTCCCCGGGCTGCGGCTGCCGTCCTTCCACCCGGTCACCGTGTTGCACCACACCGCGGACAGTTCGCCGCTGCGCGAGCCCGCGCTGGTGCTCACCGCCGGGGACCACGGCCCGGTGGCCCACACCGCCGTCGCCAGCGAGGTCGACCCGTCGCGCACCCCGCCCGGCCGGGTCCTGATCACCTCTACGGTCCTCGGCGCCGCCGCGGCCCTGCCGACCGCCGAACTCGACCGGGCCGCCCGGGCCCAACTCGCCGCGGTCTACGGCACCTCCACCGCCCACTGGGAGCTGCTGGCCGCCCACCACGACCCGTACGCGGTCCCCGCCATGCCCGCCCCGCACGACCTGCGGCGCCCGGTCCGGCTGCTGTCCGGCCTGTACGTATGCGGGGACCACCGCGACTCCAGCACCGTGCAGGGAGCCCTCGTCTCCGGCCGCCGCGCCGCCCGAGCGATCCTCCATGACCTCGGCGCCCTCCCCGGCGCCGAGCCCACAGCCCCGGACGCGGCGGCGGCCTGACCCGCCACGCCCGGAGGACCTGCGGGGCGGCGGGCCACCCGCCGCCCCGCGCCCAAGCCTCAGACGTGCCCTGCCCGCCGCGGCAATACGTGGTGGCCGCCAGCATGTCCAGCAGCAGATCGACGTCGGCGTCCTTCCGGATGTCGCCGCGCTCGATCCCCCGCCGCAGGGCGGCCGCCGTCGTCGCGTCGGGCTGTCGGCCGGCGCCCTCACCCGGGTCGCGGGCTCCACCCCGCAGGCCAGGCGGTGCGGCCTCGAGGGCGAGGTCAGCGCCGGGCTGCAGCTCGCACAGACCCTGGCCACCGCCGTGATCAGCGGGGTGGGCGGGGCGCTGATCGGCGCGGCGCACGACCACGGGGGCGCGACCGTACGGCCCTTCTCGCCACCTTCGCGCACCGGAGCGCTCGCCGCACTCGGCATACGGCCCCGGGGATCAATCGAACCGTGGTTGGCGGTGGACCGCGGGCGCGGTGGTGATGCGCAAGGTGTAGCCCTGGCCGCGCCGTACGGTCACGCCCTGGTCGAGCGCGTCCCGCTCGGCGGGCTCCAGCTCCGTGGTGCGGAGAAAGCCGGCGACCTTGCCCGGCATGTCGAGGGTGACCGGCAGCTCCGGGGGGAGGGTGTCTTGCTCGATGGCGGTGTGGTCGGGCATGAGGTCGGAGACGGCCGTGCGGATGGCGCCGCGGCTGACGCCGTGGTCGCGGGCGGCGGCGAGGGTCTGCACCATGAACTTCACGGTGGACAGCAGCTCACCGGTGCGCGGGTGGCGGGCGGAGGGGTCCATCGCGGAGAACGCGCCGTCGTGGATGCGCAGTCCGCGGAACTTCGGGCGCTGGAGGGGGTGGAGGCGGCTGGAGGTGCCCCGGCTCGGTGGACGGCGACCGGCTCAGGTCGAGCGCAGGCAGAAGGGGTGTCCGGCCGGGCTGGCGTAGACGCGGCTACCGGTGCGGGTTTCCGGGGTGATCTCGTCGGTGGGCCGCAGTCGGGTGGCGCCGGCGTCGGTGGCCGTGCGGTCGGCGGTTGCGAGGGCGTCGACGCCGAAGTCGAGGTGCATCTGCTGGGAGGTGCCGTCCGGCCAGTTCGGGGCGGTGTGTCCGGGGGCGGACTGGACGACGATCACCGGGAGGCCGGGAGCCTGAACGAAGTGGTGGGTCGGCGTGGGGGTGACGGAGCCGCCGAGCAGCCGGTGCCAGAAGGAGCTCTCCTTCTCGATGTCGGCGGCGTCGATGATCACGGAGGTCAGGGTGATGGGCATGGGGGTGTCCTGTTCGTGCTGTCGGTGGTTGCTCAGACGGTCGGGATGATGCCGCCGTCGACGCGGAACTGTGCTCCGGTGAGCCATTTCGCGCGGCCGGAGGCGAGGAAGGCGATCATCTCGGCGACGTCCTCGGGATCTCCGGGGCGGCCCATGGGGACCTTCAGGTGGTCCACGATCTGCTGCGTGACCTCTTCGGTGGTGATGCCCTGCTTCTCGGCCATGTGTTTCAGGTGGGCGGTGGCACCGTCGGTGACGACAAAGCCGGGAAGGACGCAGACCACGCGCACCCCGTGCTCGCCGACCTCGGTGGCCAGTTCGCGGCTGTAGGTGTTGAGCGCGGCCTTGGCGGCGGCGTAGGACGCCTCGGTGCGCTGAGGCAGTTGGCTGGCGATCGAGGAGACGTGCACGACGACGCCGGAGCCCCGCTCAACCATTCCCGGCACCAGGGCCCGGTCCAGGCGCACGGCGCTGAGGAGGTTCATCTCCAGGTCCGCCTGCCAGGATTCGTCCGACCGGCTCAGGGTCGGCGCCGGGGCGCTCGCCGCGCCCGCGTTGTTCACGAGCACGTCCACGCCGCCCACCTGCTCGACGACGCGGCGGCCGAGTTCGGCCACACCCTGCTGCGTGGAGAGGTCCGCCGCGAGGAATGTGGCACCGCTGTCCTCCTCGGGCCGGCTGCGGGAGGCCGTCAGCACGGTCGCGCCCGCGGCGACGAAGCGGCGCACGGTCGCCGCGCCCAGGCCCCGGCTGCCGCCGGTGACCAGTACCCGAAGGCCGTCGAGGCTGTTGTCCGTGATGGGCATGGGGTCTCTCCTCCGTAAGATGAACCTGACTCCGGAAACGGTACACGCAAACGGAACCGGACTCACCTTATGGAGGTTCTCTTGCCGACATCACGCCCGCTGCGCGCCGACGCGCGACGCAACCGCGAGGCACTGCTGTCCGCGGCCCGCCAGGCGTTCCTCGGCGGCGACACCGACGCGCACGTCGAGGACATCGCCCGCAGCGCCGGCGTCGCCGTCGGAACGCTCTACCGCCACTTCGAAACCCGCGAAGCGCTGATCGAGGAGGTCTACCGCAAAGAGGTCGACGACCTGTGCGCCGCGCCCGGCGTCCTGCTGGACCAACACGCCCCGGAGGAGGCGCTGCGGCGCTTCCTGCTGCTGCTCGTGGACCACGCGGCGGTGGGCAAGGGGATGTCCAGTGTGCTGGAAAGCATCATGGCGACGGACTCACCGGTCTTCGACGACGCACGCACCCGTATGGCCAACGCCCTCTCCCTGCTGCTCGAAGCCGGCAGCGCGGCCGGCACCGTCCGCGACGACGTCACAGGCTCCACCCTGTTGCGCGCCCTGGGCGGCATCTGCGGAATGCGCGCCACGGAGGGCTGGTTGGTCGAGGCCCGGCAGATCACCGCCCTCCTCTTCGACGGCCTGCGACACGGCGCCCCGCAGTCACCCTGAGTCGGGGGCCGCGCGCCGTGCGCCGCCGGCCAGGTCCTGCCCGTCACTCCTGACCGCTCCCGCCGTCGTCCTCGTCCAGCTCCGGCGAGTCAGGATCGCGCAGCGGGCGCAGGGCGCCGGCGGCCGGGACACCGACGCGTCCTCGATCTGCAACTGCGCGGTCAGATGCTCGACGACCGACCACGGCACGTCCAGCGGGTCGTCCACCAGGAACCGGCCGACGTACCGGACGGTGCACATCTGCACCGCGAACCCCAACTGGTGCGCCGTCGTGCGGCGCGACGCGATCAGCTCCCGGTCCACGTCGTCCAGGAAGAAGAACCGCTCCAGCTCCGGCCGCGTCGGCTCCTCCACGAATCGTCCGTACGCCGCCGCTTGCTCATCGGTCAGAAATTCCACCGGCACCCGGCGGACGGTAGCCACCCATCATCCGGGCCCACTGGGCTTCCGGAGCAACCTGACCCCGCATCCCGAAGTTGTGCTGGACGGCCGTGATCAATCTCAGCGCCAACCACGGTTCGATTGATCCCCGGGGCCGGCATACCGCTGTCCCGCCGCCCGCGCCCTGGCCGAAGTCTCCGTGAGGTCCACGCCCGAGCCCCGGGCGCGGACCTCACGAGGTCGGACGCGGCCGGCCCGCGCCCCGTCTCCGGTCTACCCCAGCGCCGCCACCCGGTCCCGATACCCCCGTACCGCCGCCGCGTCCCGGTACGGCTCCAGCCGCCGCTCGAAGTCGCGTACGTAGTCCATGGCCCGCGCCGACCGCATCTCGGCCGCCTGCTGCGCCGCCTCCGCGCCCAGCGCGCAGGCCTGCTCCAGTTCGCCGAGGCCCAGCCGGGCCGTCGCCAGCACCACGCGGCAGAACAGCCTGCTGCGCGCGAACGCCTTGCCGCGCAGCTGGAGCGAGCGCTCGGCGTGCTGGGCGGCGGCGCGGTACTGCTGGAGATCGCGGTGGCAGTGTCCGAACTCGTCGGCCAGCTGCGCCTCGTCGAAGAACCGCGCCCAGTAGGGCACGTCGTCCGCGGGCCGGGACGTCTCCAGCGCGCGCTCGGCGCGCGCCAGCGAGGCGGTGCAGGCCCGGACCTCGCCGAGCACGGCGTGGCCCCGGGCCTCCACGGCATGCAGCAGGGACTGCAGGGCGGGCGGGGCGCCGGCGCCCATGCCCTGCTGAGCCACCCGGGCCAGCTGGACGGCTTCCCGTCCGTGGCCCAGGTAGACGGCCTGGCGACTCATCGTGACCAGCACATAGCTGCCGTACGGCCGGTCCCCGGCCGCCTGTGCGAGCCGCAGCGCCTGGACGAAGTAGCGCTGGGCCAGGCCGTGGGCGGCGATGTCGTACGACGTCCAGCCCGCCAGCCGGGTCAGATCGGCGATCGCCGCGAAGAGCCGCCGCCCGGTCGCCTCTCCGTAGGTGCCGCGCAGCATGGGTTCGCCCTCGTGTTCCAGATAGCGCACCAGGGCCTGTCGCGCGTGTCCGCCGCCGTACGTCTGGTCCAGCGACCGGAACAGTTCGCCCACCGACCGCAGTGCGGCGATGTCCCCGGCGGTGACCCGGTAGCCGGGCCCGCGCTGGGACCGGTCCGCCTGCCGCTGCCGGGGCAGCGGCGCCCGGCCGGCCGCCGGGCCGGGGGCGCGGGCGGCCACCCGGGGCCCCGGTAGGCCCGCGGCGGCGGCTGCCGTCGGCGGCTCGCCGCGCGCCACCTTGTCGTCGGGTCGCCCGATCAGCCAGTCGCGGCTGGGGACCACAAGACCGGCCGGGGTGAAGGCGATCTTGCGCAGTTCGGCCTGGCTGCCGGAGTCCTTGCGCCACAGCCCACTGACGATGTCCACCGCCTCCTGCGGGGTGGCGGCGAACTCCAGCCCGGCGTAGACCGGGGCGCACGCGTCGAGGCCCAGGTCCTGGGCGGTGAGTCGGCGCCCCAGGCGCCGGGTGAAGACCTCGGCGATCAGCGCCGGGGTGGTGCCGCGCGGCTGCTGTCCGCGCAGCCAGCGGGTCACCGATGTTTTGTCGTACCGCAGGTCCAGTCCGTGCTCGAGGCCGAGCTGGTCGACCCGCCGGGCGAGCCCGGCGTTGGAGAAGCCAGCCTCCGCGATGAGCGCGGCGAGCTGACGGTTGGGAATGCGCTGCGGGGGTCGTTCCGTCATCAGCCTGCCGGTCTCCCTGATCGCTTCGTGGAAACGGCCCGAAAGTAGCCGCCGATGAGGCACTGATCGTCTCGGTCGCCCTGCATTCATCCGATCGTGTGAGGGGTCGGGTGAAGCGTCGGGTGAGAACGATCCGGATGCGGGGGCCGGATTCGCCGGACGTACAGTGGCTGAGGCGCCCGGAGTCGGGCGCCGGAGCGCTGTACGAGGTCCGAAGGGATTGCCGCCGTGAGTGAGCTGCGCTTTGTCCATCTGGGGTTCGGGGCGGACGCCGTCGAGTACCAGGAGGCATGGCAGGAGCAGAGGCGGGTGCACGCCGCTCGGTTCGCCGATGAGGCGCCGGACACCTGTCTGCTGCTGGAGCACCCGCCGGTCTACACGGCGGGCCGGCGCACGGCGGACGACGAGCGCCCCCTGGATGGCACTCCGGTCGTGGACGTGGACCGTGGCGGCAAGATCACCTGGCATGGCCCGGGGCAGCTCGTCGGCTATCCGATCCTCAAGCTGCCGCGTCCGGTGGACGTCGTCGCGCATGTACGGCGTCTGGAGGAGGCCCTGCTGCTGACCTGTGCGGAGTTCGGCCTGGAGGCCACCCGGGTCGAGGGCCGCAGCGGGGTGTGGGTGCTGGGCGATCCGCTGGAGGAGCGCCGCGCGCTGGGCGGGCTGAACCTGGACTTCGATCCGCGCGTGGCCGACGAGGAGTTCGACCCGCGGCTGAACGGCCCGGAGTACGCCCCGTCCAACGCCGGGCAGCGCCGCGAGGACCGCAAGCTCGCCCAGATCGGGGTGCGGGTCGCCAAGGGCGTGACGATGCACGGCTTCTCGCTGAACTGCAACCCCGACACCACCTGGTTCGACCGGATCGTGCCGTGCGGGATCCGCGACGCGGGGGTGACCTCGCTCTCGGAGGAGCTGGGCCGCGATATCTCCGTGACGGAGGTGGTTCCGGTGATCGAGAAGCATCTGCGGACCGTCATGGAGTCCGCCGTACCGCTGCCGCGCGCCGTCTGACCGCTGCCCCGCGCCGAGGCCATTCCATTCTCTGACGGGGTCCCTGGGCGTAAGGGCGTACGAATGACGGGCGTACGCTGGGGTTCACCAAAGATTCGATGCCTCTCCAAGCACTGACAAGCACTAAGGAGTGCCGGACGTGTCCGCAGTCGCACCCGACGGACGCAAAATGCTGCGCCTTGAGGTCCGGAACAGCCAGACGCCCATCGAGCGCAAGCCCGAGTGGATCAAGACCCGCGCGAAGATGGGTCCCGAGTACACCGAGCTGCAGGGCCTGGTGAAGCGCGAGGGCCTGCACACCGTGTGTCAGGAGGCGGGCTGTCCGAACATCTACGAATGCTGGGAAGACCGCGAGGCGACCTTCCTGATCGGCGGCGACCAGTGCACCCGGCGCTGTGACTTCTGCCAGATCGACACCGGTAAGCCGCAGGCCCTGGACCGGGACGAGCCGCGCCGGGTCGCCGAGTCGGTCCAGTCCATGGAGCTGAAGTACGCGACGGTCACCGGTGTCGCGCGCGACGACCTCGAGGACGGCGGCGCCTGGCTGTACGCCGAGACGGTCCGCCAGATCCACTCGCTGATGCCGGACACCGGCGTCGAGCTGCTGATCCCGGACTTCAACGCGGTGCCCGAGCAGCTTGCCGAGGTCTTCTCCGCCCGCCCCGAGGTGCTGGCGCACAATGTGGAGACCGTCCCGCGGATCTTCAAGCGCATCCGCCCCGGCTTCCGCTATGAGCGCTCGCTCGAGGTGATCACCAAGGCGCGTGAGGCGGGTCTGGTCACCAAGTCCAATCTGATCCTGGGCATGGGCGAGGAGCGGGCGGAAATCAGCCAGGCGCTCCAGGACCTGTACGACGCGGGATGCGAGCTGATCACGATCACGCAGTATCTGCGGCCGAGTGTCCGGCACCACCCGGTGGACCGCTGGGTCAAGCCCCAGGAGTTCGTGGAGTTGAAGGAGGAGGCGGAGGAGATCGGCTACGCCGGTGTCATGTCCGGTCCGCTCGTCCGCTCCTCGTACCGCGCGGGCCGGCTCTACCAGCAGGCGGTCGAAAAGCGCGGTGCCGTGGTGGCCGCTCAGGCGGTATGACCACCGGATGTGACCAATACGCTATGTGAGTACGGGCACACGCACGCTCGCACCTTGGACAATGCCGCTGGTCAGAGCGAGAGCAGCGGCATTTCAAGGCTTCATCGGTGTTTGACCGGCCGGTCACGCGCTGGTAACACCTTTGGGTAACGATTAAGCCACACAACGCTCCGTGTGTGGGCTCTGATCATCCGCTGCTCCCGAGGGGGACCCATGTCGGCCGCGCCCGTACGCCCGCCGTCCGTCACCGACGCACTGCTCGTTCTGGAGGGGCTGCTGCTGGGCGGCGGGCAGCGCACCGCCCGCCGTAACGCCTGGACCGCGGTCCTGGAGGACCGGCGCCGCGCGAAGGATCGTCACGAGGCCGAGCACGTGCTGGAGGCCGTGTCCACCGGGGCTTCCCAGGCCACGTAAACTTCGCTGTATGGCGAGGAAGGAAAATTCCGAGAACCCCGGGCGGCTGAAGCAGATCGCCCTGACCTACAAGATGACCAAGAAGGTCGACTCGAAGGTCGGTCTTGTCGTCGCCGCGGTGGGAATCGTCACGTTCGGTGTCTTCCTCGCGATCGGCTTCTGGATCGACCACCCGATCTTCCTGGGCATCCTGGGCTTCGTCCTGGCCTTCCTCGCGATGGCGATCGTTTTCGGCCGCCGTGCCGAGCGAGCGGCCTTCGGACAGATGGAAGGACAGCCGGGCGCGGCGGCGGCGGTGCTGGAGAACGTGGGCCGTGGCTGGTCGGTGACGCCCGCGGTGGCGATGAACCGCAACCAGGACGTGATCCACCGGGCCGTCGGCAAGGCGGGCATCGTGCTGGTCGCGGAGGGCAACCCGAACCGGCTGAAGTCCATGCTGGCCGCGGAGAAGAAGCGGATGGCGCGCATCGTCGCGGATGTGCCGGTGCACGATGTGATCGTGGGCACCGGCGAGGACCAGGTGCCGATCAAGAAGCTGCGCACCAAGCTGCTGAAGCTGCCGCGGGTGCTGCCCGGCGGCCAGGTGACCGCGGTCAACGACCGGCTGCGGGCGCTGGGCGATCTGATGAGCAACATGCCGATCCCCAAGGGCCCGATGCCCAAGGGGATGCGGATGCCGAAGGGCCGCTGAGCCCCGTACCAGCACAACAGGACCGCATACGACTGGGGCGGCCCGGAATCGAGATTCCGGGCCGCCCCAGTCGTCTCAGCAGTCGTTTCAGCCCAGTCGTACGAGCACCGGCCGCATGACCACCTCAGACCTGGATCTGCACCGAGTTCGCGAACCGGTCGTGCAGACCGCGGGTGTCCCGGTCCCAGACCACCGCGGGGATCACGATCAGCAGCAGCACGCTGCGCAGCACCACCCGCGGCAGGCTCAGCCGCCCGCCGCTGGCGGAGATCACGCGCAGCTTCAGCAGCAGCTTTCCGGGAGTGCAGCCGACCGTGCCGACGGTGAGCACGCTCAGTACGAAGAAGACGGCCAGCGCCCAGTTGCCCGTGGCCTGCGCCTTGCCGCCGGACAGCAGCGCGTAGGAGACGAGCAGGCACAGTCCCCAGTCGATGAGCAGCGCCCCGAGGCGGCGTCCGATGGGTGCGATGGAGCCCGGCCCGCTCTCGGGCAGCCCCAGTGCCTCGCCCCGGTAGCCCAGCTCGACGCCCATGTCCTCGGCGGCCGCGCGCGGCCCGGAGAGCCATGATCCGATTGCTTGCCTCTTATCCACGCGACCACGGTACTGCGATGGCATACGGTCCCTACGGACCGGGCCCCGGACCGGGCCCCGGCCTCACATGCCCCACGCGCACGAGACGTATGCCGGTTAACCTGGGTGAAACAAATGGGTCATGCTTGGGAAATCCCGTCTGCCTATGGTCGGCCCCAGCGCGCCAGCCGCACATGAGCCGCGCGACCGAACAAATCCCCGTCCCCCGCGGCCGGGCTAGGAGGAGTTGGATGTTCCAGAACGCCGACGACGCTCGGAAGTTCATCTCGGACGAGGACGTCAAGTTCGTAGACGTCCGGTTCTGTGACCTTCCCGGCGTCATGCAGCACTTCACCGTACCGGCGGAGGCGTTCGACCCGCACGAGGAGCTCGCCTTCGACGGCTCGTCGATCCGCGGTTTCCAGGCGATCCACGAGTCGGACATGGCCCTGCGTGCGGACCTGTCGACGGCCCGTGTCGACCCGTTCCGGCGGGACAAGACGCTCAACATCAACTTCTTCATCCACGACCCGATCACGGGCGAGCAGTACAGCCGTGACCCGCGGAACATCGCCAAGAAGGCCGAGGCCTACCTCGCCTCCACCGGTATCGCCGACACCGCGTACTTCGGCCCCGAGGCCGAGTTCTACGTGTTCGACAGCGTCCGCTTCGAGACCAAGTCGAACGAGGCGTTCTACCACATCGACTCCGAGGCGGGCGCCTGGAACACCGGTGCGCTGGAGGACAACCGCGGCTACAAGGTCCGCTACAAGGGCGGCTACTTCCCGACCCCGCCGGTCGACCACTTCGCCGATCTGCGCGCCGAGATCAGCCTCGAGCTGAACAAGTCCGGTCTCCAGGTCGAGCGCCAGCACCACGAGGTGGGCACCGCCGGCCAGGCCGAGATCAACTACAAGTTCAACACGCTGCTTGCCGCTGCCGATGACCTGCAGCTGTTCAAGTACATCGTCAAGAACGTCGCGTGGAAGAACGGCAAGACCGCGACCTTCATGCCGAAGCCGATCTTCGGTGACAACGGCTCGGGCATGCACGTCCACCAGTCCCTGTGGCTGGGTGGCGAGCCCCTCTTCTACGACGAGCAGGGCTACGCGGGCCTGTCCGACATGGCCCGCTACTACATCGGCGGCATCCTCAAGCACGCCCCGTCGCTGCTGGCCTTCACCAACCCGACGGTGAACTCCTACCACCGTCTGGTCCCGGGCTTCGAGGCCCCGGTCAACCTGGTGTACTCGCAGCGCAACCGCTCCGCCGCGATGCGTATCCCGATCACCGGCTCCAACCCGAAGGCCAAGCGCGTCGAGTTCCGCGCCCCGGACTCCTCCGGCAACCCGTACCTGGCCTTCTCCGCCCTCCTCCTCGCGGGTCTGGACGGCATCAAGAACAAGATCGAGCCGGCCGAGCCGATCGACAAGGACCTCTACGAGCTCGCCCCCGAGGAGCACGCGGGCGTCCCGCAGGTCCCGACCTCGCTCCCGGCCGTTCTCGACTCCCTCGAGGCCGACCACGAGTTCCTGCTCCAGGGCGATGTCTTCACCTCGGACCTGATCGAGACCTGGATCGACTACAAGCGCACCAACGAGATCGCTCCGCTGCAGCTGCGTCCGCACCCGCACGAGTTCGAGCTCTACTTCGACGTGTGATCCGACCGGCGTCCCCTGGACTCGGCTGAGCCTCGCCACCGCCCGTCGGGCGGTGGCGAGGCTCAGTGCTTTGCGCTCACGCGATGGTGACAGTCCTGGTGTCACTCGACCCGCTGAAGTTGGTGTCTCCCGCGTAGGTGCTCGTGAGCGTGTAGCTGCCGGCCGGCTGGGTGCCGTCCGTGAGGAAGGCGAAGCCGTTGGCGTCCACGTTCGCGGAGCCGCTGAACACAGTGGTCACGCCCTGGGTGAGGACGAAGTTGACCGGTCCCGTGCGGGTTCCCGACCCCGGGGGCACGGGTTGCACGAAGGCGATGAAGGAGACGGGCTGACCGGCGGCCGACTGGTGGGCAGTGCCCGTGGTCGTGGTGGCCGCCTGGCTCACCGTCTGTGTGAGGGGGGTCGTCGTCGACGAATTGGCGAAGGTGCTCGGTGCGTTGGATGTGTAGGCGGCGCTCACGGTGTGCGTGCCGACTGCGAGGGTGCTGGTGGAGAAGGTCGCCTGGCCGCTCACCAAGGTCACGGGGCCGGTGGGGTTGCCGTCGATGGTGAAGACGACCGTGCCGGTCGGCGTGCCCGTCGCGGGCGGGTTCGTGGTGACCGTGGCGGTGAACGTCACGTTCTGCCCGAACACCGACGGATTCGCCGAAGAACTCAGAGTCGTCGTCGTGGCCGCCGGCCCGGCGTTCACCGTCTGGGTGTCGGATCCGGCGGACGGCAGGAAGTTCGTGTCGCCGCTGTAGATCGCGGTGATCGCGTGCGAGCCGACCCCCAGGCTGCTGAGATTGATCGTGGCCTGGTTACCCGACACCGGCTGGGTGAACGTTCCCCCTCCGGAGCCGGTGACGACGAAGGTGACCGTGCCGGTCGGCGTACCCATTGCGGGGGCGACCGGCGTGACCGTGGCGGTGATCGCCACGTTCTGCCCCAGGTTGGACGGGTCCGGCGCCGAGACCACCAAGGTGGTCGTCGTGCCCTGGATGACGGCCACGGCGTTGAAGCCGGTGGAGCCCGTGAAGTTGGCGTCGCCGGAGTAGGCGGCGGTGACCGTGAGAACACCGGCGCTCGTGGCGGTGAATGTCGCCGAGGCCGTGCCGCCCACCAGCGACGGGTTCGCGGAGGAAGGGGTTGCTCCAGGAATGGAGATGTTCACGGTGCCTGTGGGGGTCCCGACTCCGAGCGGGATCACGGTGGCGGTGACGGTGAAGGACTGGCCGACGACCACCGGATTCGGCGATACGGTCACCAGGGTAATCGTGGGACTAGGCATGATGAGCCCTCCGTGCTGCGTGCTGTGGGTGTTGGTGGGCCGTGTTTCGCCGCGCGATGCCTTGAGCCGGGCGGAGCGGCGCTTCATGTGCCAGGGGGGCTCATCACGGCGACTGACGCTGCGTCACATACGCGTCGCCGTCCCCCGGCAGATGGGAAAACCCACCGGTCAGTACGACTAGTAGGCGCGCCGTCAATGCGGTTACGCCATAGAGATGACCGCGAATTACCCTGAATGGCGCAGCGCTCTACAGCTCACGGGGCGCGGGCGGCGCATGCCGTGCGGCGCGCGTTAGGCATATGAGCTCTGCCGCCCGCCTCTCAGGACCCCCGCTCAAGTCTCAAGACCCCCGTCTCAAGATCCGTTTCTGAAGATCCGTTGCCGGAGATCCCTCCCGGAGATCCATTTCCGCAGATCACCAGCGTTCGGCCGGACCCCACTCGTTCCGTGGCGGCTATGCCATCCTGTTTGTGTGAGCGCCATCACGTGTGCGGGTGGCACACGGGCGGCCAGGAGGTGGAATGGCGACATGGCCGGCCAAGGCGGCTCCGGAGTGGACATCACGCGGCCGAGGAGGGACCAGGATGTCGGGGCGTCCAGTGTCGGCCTCCGGCCGCCGGCGATGGAGCGCGCCGTGACGGAACAGGCCCTGGTGTTCGCCACGGCGGCGCTGACGGCTGTCTACGTACTGTCCGCGGACGGCGACGAGCTGCGGCTGACCGAGACGGCCGGCGGTCCGCGCGCCCTGTACGGGCTGCCGATCAGCTATCCGCTGTCCGGGCGCTCCCCCGTCGCCGACGCCTTCCGCACCGGGCGGCCCCAGTGGTCGACCTCCGAGAAGCTCGCCGCCTACGGGGAGAACGCCCCGCAGGCCCTCCCGGCCGATATGTCGCTGGGCGCGCTGCCGCTGGGGGCGGACGGCAGGCGGCTGGGCTGCCTGGTCGTGGTCTACCCCGGGGACGGCTTCGACGCCGAGCAGCGCAATTTCCTGGAGCTGTACGCCGACCAGATCGCTGCCCAGCTCAAGGCGGGCGCACCGGCCCAGGACGCCGGTGGCGGGGTGCCGGACCGGGGCGGGCCGCTGTCGGTGCTGCGCTCGGCGCTCGACCACCTTCACGTCGGCTCGTTCACCCTGGTGCTGAACACCGGGCGGATCGACGCGGACGCGCAGCTGCTGGACCTGGTGGACATCTCCCCGGAGGCGTTCGACGGACGGGTGGAGACGCTGCTGGCACACACCGTGCCGGAGGACCTGCCCGCGCTGATGGCCATCGTCGAGCCTGGTCAGCTGAGTCTCGGCAGCCGTGACCTGGAGTTCCGGATCCGCCGGCCCACCGGCGAGCTGCGCTGGCTGCGGCTGTGCTGCCGGATCCAGGGCGATGCCGTGGGTACCCCCGAGCGGCTGCTGGGCCTGGTGGCGGACGCCTCGTATCTGCGGCCCACCGCCGACGAGGTCTCCCGGGTACAGCGGCTGTCCGCGGCGCTGGCCAACGCGATGACCGTCCGGGACGTCAGCCTGGTGGTGACCGCCGCGCTGCGCGAGCCGCTGGGGGCCGACCGGGTGGCGCTCGCCGAGCTGGAGGGCGACCGGCTGGTGGTGACCGCCCTCGACCCGCCGCAGCCGGGCGCCTGGCCGGGGATGTGGCGGTCCGAGTGGCGGTCGGAGTGGCCCGATGTGCCGACCCGCGTACTGCCCACGGTGGAGACCGCACTGCGCGAGGACCGGATCACCCTGCTGCCCCCGGGCAGCAGCCTGGAGCCCGGTCTCACGGACATGGGCGCCGGCGGCCTCGCCGTCCTGCCGCTCCCGGCGCAGGGCCGGGTGGTCGGGGTCTGTCTGGTCGGCTGGGAGGAGCCGCATGCGTTCTGCCCGGAGGAGCGGTCGCTGCTGACCGCGACGGCGGGCTTGGTGGGTCAGGCCCTGATGCGCGCCCATGCGTACGACGCCGAGCACGAGCTCGCCACCATGCTCCAGCGCAGCCTGCTGCCCCGCAGGCTGCCCGAGCTCCCCGGCGGGGTGGCCGTGGCCCGCTATCTGCCCGCGATGAGCGGGCTCGAGGTGGGCGGCGACTGGTACGACGTCATCCCGCTGCCCAACGGCCATGTGGCGCTGGTGATCGGCGACGTCCAGGGGCACAGCGCCGGGGCCGCGACCATCATGGGCCAGATACGCACGGCCATCAGGGCCTACGCGGTGGAGGGCCATCCGCCCGACGTGGTCGTCGACCATGCCAACCGGCTGCTCGTCGGCATGGAGACGGAGCTGTTCGCCACCTGCGCCTATGTCGAGCTGGACATGGAGGAGGGCGACGCCTGGTTCGTACGGGCCGGACATCTGCCGCCGCTGCTGCGCCACCCGGACGGCTCCACCGAGGAGGTGGAGGTCGAGGGCGGGCCGCCGTTGGGGGTGCTCGCCGACGCGGAGTACGCCATGACCGCGATCGGGCTGGCCCCCGGTACGGTGCTCACGCTGCTGACGGACGGGCTGGTCGAGTCCGCGAGCCTGCCCCTGGACGACGGTCTGCTGCGGGTGCGCGGGGCGCTCTCCGACGCGGATCCGTCCGACGCCGGGCGGCTGGCCGACTCGCTGCTGGGCGATCTGAGCCGGCGCGACGACGACGTGGCCCTGCTGTTGCTGCGCTACGACGGGATGAAGGTCCGGCCGACCCGGGCCGGCTGGGCGGTGTGGCGGCTGCCCGACGCCGTGATGCACGCGCGCCGCTTCACCGGGCGCACGCTGCGCTCCTGGGGCGTGTCCAAAGAGGCCGACATGGTCCTGCTCGTGGTCTCCGAGCTGGTCACCAACGCCCTGGTGCATACGCAGGGCCCGGTGAGGCTCGACCTCACGCTGGCCGGTGACCGGCTGCGGGTCGCGGTGAGCGATTCGTCGCCGCGGGCGCCCGCCAAGCCGGTGCTCGTGGACTGGGAGTCGACGGGCGGCCGGGGCCTGCTCCTGGTCGAGGCGATGTCGACGACCTGGGGTTCGGTGCCGGTCAGCGGCGGCAAGCAGGTGTGGAGCGAGGTCGTCATGGCGCAGGACGGCGGGGCTGTGGACGGCGCCGGATAGCCCATGTGCGTGTGATGAGGAGGTGCTTCCCATCGTGAGAGGTCGTCCCCGCGATGCCGTCGTCCTCGTGGCCGCGGTGTCCCTGGCCCTCGCGCTGGGGGCCTGCGGCAAGGCCGCCGAGTCCGGCACCGCCGTACGGCCCGTCTCGCCCCCGACCGCGGGCCGGCCGACGATCGGCCTGCTCGTGCCGGACAGCACCACTCCGCGCTGGGATCGTTTCGACCGGCCCCTGATCGAGCGGCGGATCCACCAGCTGTGCCACAACTGCGAGGTGCGGTCCGTCAGCGGCCAGGGCGATGTGGCCCTCCAGCAGCAGCAGGTGGACTCGATGATCATCAGGGGCGTGGACGCCCTGGTCCTGGTCCCGGTGGACGCCAAGGCGATGCGCCCCGCGGTCGAGAAGGCGCATGGCGCGCGTATCCCGGTCCTGTCATACGACCGCCTCGTTCAGGGCCCCATCTCGGCCTATGTCTCCTTCGACGGCAAGGAGGTCGGCAGGCTCCAGGCGCGGGCGCTGCTGAGGGCCATGGGCCACCATCCTGCGCACGGCCGCGGGATCGTCATGATCAACGGCGACCAGGCCGACCCCAACGGGGTCGCGTTCAAGCAGGGGGCGCTGTCCGTCCTCACCGGCAAGGTCAGGGTCGACAAGTCGTACGACGCGGCCGGGTGGCGGCCGGAGAACGCCTACACCGATATGTCCGGCGCCATCGCCGCGCTCGGGCCCCATCGCATCGAAGGCGTCTACTCCGCCAACGACGGCCTCGCCTCCGGCGTCATCGCCGCCCTCAGGGCCAACAGCATCCGGCCGATCCCACCGGTCACCGGCCAGGACGCCGAGCTCGCGGCCATCCAGCGGATCGTCGACGGCGAGCAGTACATGACCGTCTACAAGCCGTTCAAGCCCGAGGCGTACACGGCCGCCGAGATCGCCGTCGCCCTGGCCCACGGCGCGGGCCCCGGGCCCGTCGCCAGGGACCGGGTGCGCGGCGGCGTCCCGGCCGTGCTGCTCCGCCCGATCCCGCTGACCGTGCACTCCATCAAGAAGACGGTGGTCAAGGACGGTATGTACACGATTGATCAGATATGCACCCCGCAGTACCGGTCCGCCTGTGAGAGGGCCGGGCTCATGCCGTAGGGGAGATGGTGACCGTGCCGGGTCCGCTTCTGCTGGCGTTGCGCGGCGTCTCCAAGCGTTTCGGCGCCGTCCAGGCGCTCGCCGACGTCGATCTGGAGATCCACACCGGTGAGGTCGTCGCCCTGCTGGGCGACAACGGCGCCGGTAAGTCCACCCTCGTCAAGGTGATCGCCGGGGTCGGCCCGGCCGATGAGGGCGTCGTCGAGTGGCAGGGCCACACCGTCCAGGTCAGGCGCCCCCACGATGCACAGAGCCTGGGCATCGCGACCGTCTACCAGGACCTGGCGCTGTGCGAGAACCTCGATGTCGTCGGCAATATCTTCCTCGGCCGCGAGGTGCGCAGGCTCGGCATCCTCGACGAGGTGGAGATGGAGCGCCGCACCCGTGGTCTGCTGGAAAGCCTGTCCATCCGCATCCCCGATGTGCGTGTCCCGGTGGCCACGCTCTCCGGCGGCCAGCGGCAGACCGTCGCGATCTCCCGCTCGCTGCTCGGCGAGCCGAGGTTGCTGCTGCTCGACGAGCCCACGGCATCCCTGGGCGTCGAGCAGACATCGCACGTCCTCGATCTGGTGGACCGGCTGCGCGACCACGGGCTCGGGGTGCTGCTGATCAGCCACAACATGGGCGATGTGAAGGCCGTGGCGGACCAGGCCGCGGTGTTGCGCCTGGGCCGTAACAACGGCTTCTTCGATGTGATGACCACGTCCCAGGAACAGATCATCTCCTCCATCACCGGCGCCACCTCCCATGCCCGCCGTCCGCCCCGCCCCGGGGAGGCCGGGCTGTGATCGGCCGCGCTCTGGTGCCCGGCCGGCGGCGCGTCAAGGGCGTCCTGGGCGATATACGGCGGCGGCTGAGCGAAGGGGAGCTGGGCGCGCTGCCGGTCGGCCTCGGCCTGATCGTGCTGTGGGCGGTCTTCGAGATCCTGAACGACAACTTCCTCTCCCCGCGCAATCTGTCCAATCTGAGCGTGGACATCGTGGGAACCGGCCTGATCGCCGTCGGCATCGTCTTCGTGCTGCTGATCGGGGAGATCGATCTGTCGGTCGGCTCGGTCGCCGGGCTGGCGGCGGCCGTCTTCGCGGTGCTGGCCGTCAACGAGGGTCTGCCGGAATGGCTCGCCCTGATCTTCGCGGTGCTCCTGGGCTCGCTGATCGGGGCCCTGCACGGGTTCTTCTTCGCCAGATTCGGCGTACCGGCGGTCGTCGTCACCCTCGCCGGGCTGCTGGCCTGGAACGGCCTCACCCTCTACCTGCTCGGCCAGAGCGGCACCATCAATCTCGACAGCCAGGGCCTGATCGCCAAGTTGACCAGCTACTACTTCAACGACATCGCCGCCGCGTACAGCCTCGCGGCGCTCGGCCCGGCCGCCTTCTTCCTCGCCGCGTACCGCGACCGGCGGCGCCGCAAGGCCGCGGAGATGCCGTACCGGCCGCTGCACGAGATCGTGGTGCGCACCGCCGCGATCGCGGTGGTCGCGTTCGCGGCGGCCTATGTGCTCAACCAGTTCCAGGGTCTGCCGCTCGCCCTGCTGATCTTCGTGGTCCTGGTCGCCGCCCTGGATGTGCTGCTGCGCCGCACGCCCTACGGCCGCACGGTGTACGCGCTGGGCGGCGGCGTCGAGGCGGCCCGCCGGGCCGGGGTGCGGGTGACATGGGTGCGGATCTCGGTCCTCATGGTGTCCGGCACGATGGCCGCGCTCGGCGGGCTGTTCCTGGCCTCGCGGATCACCTCGGTGAGCCAGCCCTCCGGCACCGGCATCCTGCTGCTGAACGCGCTCGCGGCGGCCGTGATCGGCGGTACGAGCCTGTTCGGCGGGCACGGCCGGACCTGGTGCGCGCTGCTGGGCATCCTGGTCATCCAGTCGCTCTCCTCCGGAATGGCCCTGCTGAGCGTCGAGTCGGCCCTCCAGTTCATGATCACCGGCGGGGTGCTGCTGGCCGCGGTCGTCCTCGACTCGCTCTCCCGGCGCTCCCAGAAGTCGCGCGGCCGAGCTTGACGCCCGGTGGCCGGGCCTGACGCCCGGCGGCCTGGCCGTGCCGTGCCCCGTTCGGGTGGATGCGCGCCGTATGCCGGGCGGCGCGGTGGGCCGTGCGGCAGCGTGTGGGACCGACGCACGGCGACAAGGGGGGATCGATGGCAGCCCAGCCCAGGTCGATGGCAGCCCAGCCCGCCGACCAGCCTGCCGAGGAGCTGCGGTACCGGTCGGCCACGCTCGCGGCGTTCGAGCGGAACCCGATCACCAGCCGCTCCATGGCCCGCAGACTGCCGCAGCTGGTGCGGCGGGCGCTGGTGCTGGCGTGGCAGGTGGACCGCAGGGCGGTGGTAGGGCTGGTGCTGTGCCAGGTGCTGTCGGGGCTCTTCGAGGCGTTCGGGCTGCTGGCCACCACCGGCACCATCACGGCGCTGATCTCCTCAGGGCATATGGCCGAGCGGGTCCAGGAGGCGCTGCCCTCGCTCGCGGTGCTGGCCGGGGCGGCCGGATTACGGGCCCTGCTGGGCATCGCCGTATCCAACATCTCCACCAGACTCGCCCCCCGGATCTCCCGGGAGGCCGAGATGCGGATGCTGGACTCGGCGATCAACGCCGAGCTCGCGGCGTACGACAACCCGGGGTTCAACGACAAGTGGGACGCGGCCGACCGGGGCGCCGTCGTGGCCCAGGATCTGATCATCGAGTCCCAGCAGCTGACGGCCTGCCTCGCCTCCCTGGTGGCGGCGGCGGGCGTGGTGACCGTACTGCACCCGGCGCTGCTGCCGCTGCTGCTGCTCGCCGCGCTGCCGCAGGGGGTGGCCGGGATGAAGGCGGCCCGGGTGCACTACGAGACCTCGCGGGCGATGAGCGCCGAGCGGCGCACGCTCGGGCTGCTCCGCTGGTACATGGTCGACAAGGACATCGCCGACCAGCTGCGCTCGGGCACCATGGCCACCTTCCTGCTCGACCGCTACCGCGCCATCGGCGCACGGGTCGACGCCGCGACCGACCGGGCAGCCCACCGCGGGGCGCGGTTCGCGGTGCTGGGCGCGCTGGCCGGAGGGGTCGCCTCCGGGCTGGTGTGGGCGGCGCTGGCGCTGCTCCTGAGCTCGGGGCGGATGTCCGTCGCCTCGGCGGGCACCGCGGTCTTCGCGCTGCGCACGGTGGGCTCCTCGCTGCGCGGCATGGTCGGATACGGCACCCGGCTGTTCCGTACCGGGCTGTATCTGGACGACTGGGCGGAGTTCATCGAGGAGGCGGGCGGCCACCGGATGCGACGCGGCGGCCGGATCCCGTCCGCCCCGAAGGTGGTCAGGGCCGAGTCGGTCACCTACCGCTATCCGGAGTCGGACGCGCCGGCCCTGGACGAGGTGAGCGTCGAGGTCCGGCGCGGCGAAGTCCTCGCCCTGGTCGGCGAGAACGGCTCCGGCAAGACCACCCTGAGCAAGCTGCTCACAGGTCTCTACCTGCCCACCGGCGGCGCGGTGACCTGGGACGACGCCGAGACCGGTGACCTCGACCCGAACGCGCTGTGGCGGCACACCGCGGTCGTCCCTCAGGACTACGCCCACTGGCCGCTGTCCGCCCGCGAGAACATCACCCTCGGCCAGCCGCACGGCGGCGACGAGGCGGTGCGGGAGGCCGCCGTGCACTCCGGGGCGCACGAGGTCCTGGACGGGCTGCGCAGCGGCCTGGACACCCTGCTGGCCCGGCAGTGGTGGGGCGGGGTGGAGCTGTCCGGCGGTCAGTGGCAGCGGATCGCCCTGGCGCGGGCCTTCCACCGGCCCGCCGGACTGCTGGTGATGGACGAGCCCACCAGCGCCCTCGACGCCCGCGCCGAGCACCGTATCTTCGCGGGGCTGCGGCGGCTGGCGCAGGACCGCGCGGTCGTCCTGGTCACCCACCGCCTGGCGAACGTCGCCGTGGCCGACCGCATCGTGGTCCTGGACCGCGGCCGGGTGATCCAGCAGGGCACCTTCGGGGAACTGGTCCACTCCCCCGGGCTGTTCCGGGAGCTGTGGGCCCTTCAGAACGACCGGGGCACCACCCCGGACGCCCCAGCCGGCCCGAGCTGACTCTGCCGTCCCGGGCTGGCTCAGCCGGCCCGAACTGACTCAGCCGGCCCGAACTGACTCAGCCGGCCCGGGCTGGCTCAGCCGGCCCGGGCTGGGTCAGCCGTCCCGGGCTGGCTCAGCGGGCCGACTCCGCCGCCCGGGCCCGCGAGGCCGCTATCTCCGCGTAGGCCCGGTCGCGGCCCTCCCAGTGGGAGCCCTCGACGGACTTGCTGGGTTCCAAGTCCTTGTAGACCTCGAAGAAGTGGGTGATCTCCATCCGGTCGAACTCGGAGACATCGCCGATGTCCTGCACATCGGCGTAGCGCGGATCGTGGGCCGGGACGCACAGGATCTTCTCGTCCGGACCCTTCTCGTCGCTCATGCAGAACATTCCGATGGCCCGGCACTCGATGACACACCCGGGGAACGTGGGCTCACCGACCGTGACCAGGGCGTCCAGCGGGTCGCCGTCGCGCCCCAGGGTGTGGTCGATATAGCCGTAGTCGGCCGGGTACTTGGTGGCGGTGAACAGCATCCGGTCCAGCCGGATCCGCCCCGCCTCGAAGTCCATCTCGTACTTGTTGCGCGATCCCTCGGGGATCTCCACGACGACGTCGAATTCCATCGCGACCTCCTCCCCCGGACACCCGCGCGCCCGGCGCGCGCTTCCAGTGTGCGCCGTGAGCGCCGTACGGGCAGCCCGTACGTCATATGTTCCGGGCGTCATACGTTCCGGCCGAGCCTCCGGTTGGCCAGGACGGACACCTTGCGCCGGACGGCCGTCACCTCGTCGGTGCTGATCTCCGCCACCAGCAGCCCCGGGGTCGCCCCCAGCCGCTGCCGTACCGTCCCGTCGGGGCCGACCACGGCGCTGTGGCCGATGCCGGTGGGGGCCGTCGGGTCGGCCGCGTCGGCCTCCAGGGTGCCGGTGGCCGCGGGGTCGGCCTGGCCCACGGCGGCCAGCCAGACGGTGGCGTCCAGCGCCCGCGCCCGGATCAGCAGCTCCCACTGTTCGCGCTTACCGGGCCCCGCGCCCCACGAGGCGGGCAGCAGGGAGAGATGTGCGCCGGCGTCGGCGTGGGCCCGGAACAGCTCGGGAAAGCGCACGTCGTAGCAGGTGGCCAGGCCGATCCGGAGGCCCTGGAGGTCGAAGGTCACCACCTTGGAACCGGGCGCGACGGAGTCGGACTCCGCGTAACCGAAGGCGTCATACAGATGGATCTTGTCGTACGAGGTCTCCACCCCGGGACCGGTGACCAGCAGGGTGTTGGCCACCCGGCCATCGCGCGCCGGGGTGAACATCCCCGCCACGACCACCAGACCCGTGTCCTTGGCGATCTGCCGCACCTCGGTGGCCCACGGCCCGTCCAGCGGCTCGGCGAGCGGCCCCAGCGGGGTGCCGAAGCACGCCATGGCGGCCTCGGGGAAGACGATCAAACGGGCGTCGGCCGCCGCGGCACGGTGTGCCTGCTCCCGAAGGACGGCAAGGTTCCGCTCCGGGCGCGGGCCGCTGACGATCTGGCTCAGTGCAATGCGCATGACGCGATCTGCCTCATTCCCTGTTCCCTGGACGTAGCCTCGAGTGGTCCCTAGGGGTGTGTACGTGACGCCCCGGGGGTGCGCTCATTGTGCGGCCCGCGCATCTCGGCCGTATCTCGAGGGCGCCACCCCTTCGGTCCAGGACGGGAACTGGCCGTTCGTCAGCGGAGAGACCTCAGATGACAGCCGGCGGCCGCATAGCCCATGGGGTCATGCGGCCGCCGGCCCTCGTCAATTCACCTGCCGTTTCACCTGTCAATGCACCTGTCGGTTCACACTTCGCGCGCCTCGCGGCCGGTGCGCATCAACACCCCCGCCGCGACCAGTCCGAGGACGCACGTGACGGCGCCGACAACGACGTTGTTCCAGATCATTCCGGCGTCGGGGAACCGTGTGACCACCCAGGGAGAGATGATCATCCATACACCGATCGCGGACATCGCCCAGCACAGGCTGTACATCCGGCGCGGCGCCGTGGTCAGGCCGACGCCCAGCAGGGCCACGCTGATGCCCAGGATGAGGTTGTTGACCGTGAGGTCGGGGCGGGTGCCCGAGAAGTGGACCACCCAGGGAGAGATGGCGAAGTAGAGACCGGCCAGGAGAACCGGCCCATCAACGAAGACAACATCCCTCGCGCCGAGCATGCGTGCGTAGCGCTCGCGCATCTCGGTGACATCGGGGTGGCGCGTGATATCGCTCCTGTGGCGTGAGACGTCGGCCATACGACTCGCCTCCTTCGATCCATGCAAGTCTGACCGCGCAGTGCGGCGCTATGCCGCACCACCATTGTGCGCCTCACCTTGATTTATAGGTAGATGTCTGTTTGAGCCGCGAGGAAGTGGTTATGCCCGCGAAGCAGCCGGTTCACGTACACGCCGCCCATATCGCCGATCATCAGCCCCGGGGCCCGCTGCACGGCTTTCCGCTGCTCGTGCGGGAGGTCCCGGATCTCTCCCACGGGCGGCCGGTCCTCGACGGGCAGCCAGGTCTTCGCGGACCCGCCGTCGAACTCCGCGCTGTCGACGGTGAGCAGATGGTCCATCCGGCGCCCGCAGTCCGGGCAGTCGGGCCAGTCGGGCTGCTCAGGTCCTGCTCAGAGCCTGCTCAGAGCCTGCTCCCGGCCTGATCAGGCCGGGAAGACCTGCTCGTCCTTGGCGTACCAGGCGCGGTCGAGGTCGGTCACATTCACGGTGGTCTGCACGGTCAGCCCCGGGACCGGCGCCAGATGGGCACGCGCGACCTCCAGCACGGCGGCGGACAGCTCCCTCTTGGTCTCGGCATCCCGGCCGGACAGGATCGCCACCTCTATGTGGATCATGGCGTGGTGCGGGGCGCCGTCGGCCAGAACGGCGTCCTCCACCCGGCGGAACCGGGTCTTGCAGCCCGCGACCTGCGTATCGATGGTCTTGGCGACGACGGGGTGCAGGGCGAGGCCGAAGGCGCGCCGGTCGAGGGCATCGGTCAGGGTGTCGGAGTACTCGACGACGATGTGCGGCATGGGGAACGAGCTCCTTACGGGGTCGTGGCGGGCCCGCGCTCGCGCGGACCCGTTACGTGGGCATCGTCGCACTACGCCACCGGGACGAGCGCCGGGGGCCGCTCGTCTGCTTCAATATGCCTATGGTCAGCCTCCATAACGCCGCGACGGGTCCGCTCGACCTCGAGCCGTTCTGGCCGTCCCGGCAGGCGCACCACTTCGACCGCGAGTGTTGCCGCGCATCGCATGCGCGGGCCCGCTCGCTCGGCCGCTGACGTCGTCCTTCGACCGCTCAGCCGCCCTGCTCCCGGGTGATCCCCGGCGGCCCAGCCCGCGCGCACGACGTCCACCGACGCCCCTTGAGCGCGAAAGAGCCGAATCCCATGACGAACGTCCGCAGTCTGTCCGCTCCTTCCACCTCCGCCTCCCCGGCCGCCACTCCCGGCCGTCACCCGCACCCCCACTCCCATCCGCACCGACAGCGGCTGCGCGCCGTCGCGCCCGACGAGGTGCCGCCGGTCGCCGAGCTGCTGCATCCCGGCGCCACCTGGCTGCCCGCTCCCGCCCATACGCTGCCCTCGCTCCCCGGGCAGCCGCCGATGGTCGGCTATCTCGTGCTCGTCCCGGCCGCCGACACCCCGGCGGCGGGCCAGGCCGGGCCGGGCGGGCAGACCGGGGACCGTGGCGCGGTCACGGGCGACGAGCTCGTACGGATCGACCCCGACCAGCGCACCGCTCATGTCGCCGGGCGGCCGCTCGACCTGACGTATCTGGAGTTCGAGCTGCTGGCCCATCTCGTGGCGCATCCGCACCGGGTACACACCCGCGACCAGTTGGTGACCACGGTGTGGGGGTACGGCCATGTCGGCGACGGGCGGACCGTGGACGTCCATGTCGCCCGGCTGCGGCGGAAGATGGGCCCCGAGCACCGGGGCACGATCGTGACGGTCCGCCGGGTCGGCTACAAGTACGTGCCGACCGCCTGAGACCCCCGACGCCACAGCGCGATGCCCGCCGCGCCGGGTCAGGCGACTCACGGCCTGATCCGGCGCGGCGGGCTGGTGTTTGCGGGAAGGTCAGCGGCCGATGGACACCGGCGGCTGGTGGCTCTGGGCCGCGGGCGGCAGCGGCTCCTCGCCGTGCCCGCCGTGGTCGAGGCGCGGCAGCCAGGACAGCGCCCGCGGCAGGTACCAGTTGCGCTCCCCGAGCAGCGCCATCACCGAGGGCAGCAGCACCATCCGGACCAGCGTGGCGTCCACCAGCACCGCGACCGCGAGACCGATGCCCATCTGCTGCATGTCCTGCATCTGGAGCAGGGCGAAGACCGCGAACACCGCGACCATGATGGCGGCCGCACCGGTGATCGAGCCCGCCGTGGACCGGATGCCGTCGCGGATCGCCTCCCGGGTGGACAGACCCCGCTCATGCGCCTCACGGATCCGGGAGACCACGAAGACGTGGTAGTCCATCGAAAGACCGAAGAGGATCACCAGGACGAACAGCGGCATCCAGGACTCGATCGCCCCGGCCGGCTCCATGCCCATCGTCTCCGCGCCCCAGCCGTGCTGGAAGACGGCGGTCATCGTGCCGTACGCGGCCCCGACCGACAGCAGGTTGAGCAGGATCGACACGATGGCGATCGGCAGCGACCGGAAGCAGACCAGCATCAGCAGGAAGGTCACGGCCGCGATGAAGAGGAACACCGGAAGGAAGTCGCTGGAGAGCTGGTCGTTGAAGTCGACGTTCGAGGCCGTCTCGCCACCCACGTACGCCTTGTCCGAGACCGGGCCGAGGACCTGCGGGACGATGTCGTCCTTCAGGGTGCTCAGGGCGTGCTTGGAGGCGTTGTCGGAGCCGTTTCCGGCCAGCGGCACCTCGATACGCGCCACGCCCTCGCCCTTGTGCAGCTCGACCTTGACGGTCTTGCCGAACTCGCCCGAGGCGGCGAGCTTCTTCTTGAGGTCGGCCACCGCGCCCTGGAAGCGGGGCGAGGAGACGTCGCCGGCCCGTACGATCACCTCGGCCGGGGCGGGGCCGCCGGGGAAGGACTGGGTGATCTCCTTGAAGGCCACCGTCAGCTTCGAGTCCTTGCCGAACTGCTTCTCCATGCCGAGCTGTTCGGTCTTCATCCCCAGCGCGGGGGCGCACAGGGCCAGCAGCAGCGCGCCGGCGATGACGGCGAACAGGCCCGGCTTGGCCAGCACCGGCTTCATCAGCCGGCCGGAGATACCGCCGCTGGTGTGGACGCCCTTCTTGCGGCGGCCGTTGAGGAGCGGCACCCGCCCGGCGTCGATCCGGTCGCCGAGCCAGGACAGCATCGCGGGCAGCACCGTCACCGAGCCGAGCATCGCGGTGAAGACGACCAGGATCGTGGCGACCGCGAAGCCCTTGAAGAGCAGCAGACCCGACAGGAACATGCCCGACATGGCCAGCATGACCGTGATGCCGGAGACCAGCACAGCGCGTCCGCTGGTCGCCGCGGCGATGCGCAGCGCGGTCTCGGGGTCCCGGCCCGCGGCCCGCTCGTCGCGCTCACGGCGCAGGTAGAACAGGCAGTAGTCGACGCCGACGGCCAGCCCCACCAGGAACATCACGGACTGGGTGCTGGAGAACATCGGCAGCTTGTGGCTGGCGAACGCGAGCAGACCGAAGGTGCCGATGCACGCGGTCACCCCGAGGAAGACCGGCAGCAGCGCGGCGACCAGGGCGCCGAAGACCACCAGCAGGATGCCCAGCGCCAGGGGTACGGCCGTGAGCTCCGCCGTCTTCATGTCGCCGGAGAGGATGCCGTCCAGGCTGTGCGCGAAGCTGGCGTCGCCGACCTCGTACGCCTGGACGCCCTCATGGGCCGCCTCGGTCTGCTTCACCGCGTCGAGCACCGGCTCGATCCGCTCCCCCGCGGTGTCCGCGTCGCCCTTCATCTCAAAGCTGATCAGCCCTTCCCGGCCGCTCTCGGAGCGCACCGGCGGCTGGACCCGCACCGCCTCGCCGGTCTTCTCCAGCCGCGCCGTGAGGTCGCCCGCCGCATCCCGCCAGCCGTCCGGCTCGGCGCTGCGCAGCATCACCATCTCGCCGGCGGGATCCTTGAGCCCGGCGTCCTCCAGGATCTTCTCGGCGCGCGCCGAGTCGCCCGTCCCGCCTTCGGAGTTGGTCATCTCATTGATGCCGGACATGCCGCCGATGACTGCGACGACCACGACGAACAGCAGCCAGCCGATGATCGCGGTCTTGCGGTGTCGGGTGCTCCACCCGCCGAGCCGTACGGCGAGGCCCCGCCTCGTTGCGCTCATGGCGTCTCCCCCCGGGAGGTGTGAGTCCTGACCGGAACAGACAGGACTGAACGGACTGAAAGGACTGTTGAGGTCACGTCATCGACGCTAGAAAACGGCGGGCTCGCGCCCCAGCCGCACAAGTCCCCAATCCGCTGAAGCAAAAGGAGAGTCCCGGGGGTGGGGCTAGGTATACCCCGGGACGGGGGCAGGGCAGAGTGACCGGGGCGGCCGGGTCCGCCAGACTTGAACCGTCCGGCGATGGGGAGCGTCCCGCGCCGGGCGCGGGCCCCGGCGCGGGTCCCGCGGGAGCGGTGTCAGGGAGATGTCCGATGAGGGTACGCAAGGCGCTGGTGGCCGCCGCCCGTGGGCTGGTGCTCGCGATCGCCTCGCTGGCCGGGTCGATCACGCTGTTCGTCCTGACGGTGGTGTCCCTGGCCTTCATCCCCCTGGGTGTGGGGGTGCTCACCACCCCGCCCCTGCTCGCTCTCGTGCGCGCGCACGCCAATCAGCGACGGCTGCTGGCCGCCCGCTGGTCCGGTGTCCAGATCCCCCTGCCGTACCGCGCCCTGCCTCCCGATCGCCGCGGCGGGCTCGTGGGCGTGGTGGAGCAGTGCTCCCTGCTGCTGAGGGACCCGGCGACCTGGCGGGACCTGTTGTGGCTGCTCGTCGACATGACCGCCGGGGCCGTCACGGCGCTGCTGGCCTGCGCCCCGATGCCGTACGCGCTGGAGGGCTGGGTGCTGGCGCTGGGCACCTGGCATCCGATCGTGGGCGCGACGGGCACCTACTGGTACGGGTTCGTCCCGGTCACCTCCCAGGCCACCGCGGACTACGCCGCTCTGCTGGGCTGTGGCCTCCTCGTCATGGGCGTCTTCACCTCCCCCATACTGCTGCGCGCGCACTTCCTGGTCGGCCGGGCCTTTCTCTCGCCCACACCGCGGATGACGCTCGCCGAGCGGGTCCATCACCTCACCGAGACCCGGCACGACGCGGTCGACACCTCCGCCGCCGAGCTGCGCCGTATCGAGCGCGATCTGCACGACGGCGCACAGGCCCGGCTGGTCGCCATGGGCATGAGCCTGGGCACCGTCGAGGCGCTGATGGAGAAGGACCCGGCCAAGGCCAAGGAGCTGCTTGCGGCGGCCCGCGCCAGCTCCGCCGAGGCGCTGGCCGAGCTGCGCGACCTGGTCCGCGGCATCCATCCGCCGGTGCTGGCCGAGCGGGGCCTGGGCGATGCCGTGCGGGCCCTGGCGCTGCGGATGCCGCTGTCCGTGGAGGTAGAGGTGGACCTCCCGGGGCGGACCGACGAACCGGTCGAGACGGCGGCGTACTTCGCGATCAGCGAGCTGCTGACAAACGCGGCCAAGCACTCCGGCGCCGACCGGGTGTGGATCGACATCCACCACGACAGCGACGTCGGCGCCCTGCGTATCGCGGTGACCGACGACGGGGAGGGCGGGGCGTCCGCCTCGGAGGGCTCGGGGCTGAGCGGGGTGCAGCGGCGGCTGGGCGCCTTCGACGGGGTGATGGCGATCAGCAGCCCGGTCGGCGGGCCGACGATGGCGACGATCGAGATACCCTGCCGGCTCTCCGCCCAGCGCCCCACCGTCTGAGGAGTCGCTGCCCGAACCCGTTGCTGCCTGAGGGAGCCGGAAACCGGGGGGCGGAGCGTACGACACGGGTGTTAGCGTGCGACAGTCGGCCGCGGGACTCCGGTGCGACTTCCGGAACCCGCCTGTTAAGCGATGATTCGCAGCTCGTGCCCCCATTCCCCGGCCGACACCCGCACACCTTTGCCGCCAGGAGACCCGAGATGGAGAACCAGACCGACCTCGTGGCGGCCGAGGACCTGCTGCTGTTCGTGAACGCGGCGATCACCTCGACCGGACAGCGGGAGTTCCGCTCGGCCGGATGGCAGCAGCGCATGTCGCTGGACTTCCTGCATGCGTATGTGCTCGGCAACTACCGGGAGTTGTACGCGGCGACGCTCGCGCTGGACATCAACCACCACAACGCGGCACTGATCGTGCGCAGGCTGCTGGAGACCGCCTCCGAGGCGTCGCCCGAGCAGCGCCGCACCGAGGGGCGGCTGATCGCCGGGCGGCTGGCCCTGCTTCCGCCGCAGCGGGTGTACCGGCTCTTCCGCGAGCTGCGCCGGGCCGGGGTCAACAACCGCCGCACCCGGGCCATCATGCGGGACTGGCTGGCGGCCCGCCCCGAACCGGCGCTCGACGCGGTCAAGTACCGCGCCGGGGTCAAGGCCGCCGCCCGCCATGCCCATCTGCCGCTCGACACCGAGATGGGCCTCTTCCTCTTCGCGCCGCACACCCGCAAGGCCGGCTTCTCCACCCCTCTGTTCGAGTCCTGGCGCCGCGCCCACTACACCCAGAGCGCGCTGTACGAGCTGCCGTACACCGTCGCCGAGGGGTTCGCGGTCAAGCACGGCATCGATCGGGGCGCCTTCCTGGAGCGGATCGCCCCACGGCTGACCCGACTGGAGCGGCTGCGGCTCCAGGAGTCGGCCCGTGAGCACCGGGCGGACGCGGTGGTCGGCGACCTGGCCGCCATGCCCCTGACCCGGCTGGCGAGCTATGTCCTCTCCCTCCCCCTGGACGACCGGGTCCGCCGCCGCGAGGAGCTGACCGCCGCGCTGCGGTCGGCCGCGCGCCGCACCGCGGGCCCGCGCGCGGGCAGTTGGGGCCGGGTGGCCGCGGTGCTGGACGACAGCTTCTCGGCCTTCGGCTCGGCGCAGAAGCGGCGCCGCCCGCTGGCGGTGGCGCTGGCCTGCCACTTTCTGCTGGAGGCGCTGGCGGGCCAGTTGATCCCGCTGTGGCTGTCCGGCCGCACCGACGCGCTGCTGATGTATCCGCTGGGCCCGACACCGCTGGGCGCCCGCGTCCTGGACGCGCTGGAGCACCGCCCGGACCGGCTCGTCATCGTCTCCGACGGCTGGGACAACGCGCCGCCCGGCCTGGCCGGCGAGGTGCTGCGAATATGGCGCACCCGCCTTGACCCCCAGGGCCGCACCAGTGTGGTCCACCTCAACCCGGTGTACGACGCGGAGGACTTCGACGTACGGCGGCTGGCGCGGGAGGTGCCGACCGTCGGGGTGCGGGACGCGGAGGACCTTCCGGCCCTGGTGGAGCTCGCCCAGTTCGCGGAGGGCCGCACCCGCGCGGCCGAGCTGTGGACGCATGTGGACGCCCGCGTACGGCGGTTTTTGGCGGTGGAGGGATGAGCCAGGACACGACGCTCGTGGCGCTCACGGGCCTGACCGCACTGCCCTCCCAGGTGTGGGGCGCGATCCGTCTTGTACCGCTGGCGCGGGAGGAGCCGATCACCGATCTGCGCCTGGACGACCGGCTGTACGGCGATGACTTCGCGGCCGTTGCGGTCGACCGGCGCACCGCGTACTGCTCGTACATCCCGCACGGCTACGTGGCGAACTGGACGGACGACGGCACCCCCGCGTCCTCCTACGGCACCCAGCTGCGGCGGGACGCCGACGGACCGCGCCCCGCGTGCGTTCCGCTGCGCTTCCACCGCCGGATGGCCCGCCGCGTCGACAAGAACCGGGTGCGTTTTCTCCCCCTCCACCTGGCCCTGGAGGGCTATCTGGCGCTGCACTTCGGCGGCCCCGCGGTGGTGTGGGAGGAGTGGTCGCACCGGGCGGTCAGCCGCGGTCTGTCGCCGCGGGTCGAGCAGGCGTATGTCGGGGCCGAGGTGGAGGGGTTGCGCGACGCGCTGCGGGTCTTCGAGATCCACCCCGGCCAGTGCGGGGTCATGGTCTACGCGGCCGACGCCCTCGCCGCCGCCTTTGTCGTGCCGCACCCCGACGACTACCGCGCCCTGCACCCCTCGCTGGTCCTGGACCTCTTCGGCGAGTTGATCCACCACTACACCACGCTGCACGGCCCGGTCCCCGAGTTCCGGGCCCGGATCGACGACGGCGCGGTGGGCTCGCTGGCCGAGCTGCGGGCGGAGGCCGCCCGGCATCAGCGGGAGTGGGCGGAGTTCCACGACCACACCATGGCGGGCGGATTGCTCGACGAGTCGTACACCCGCCAGCGCGTCCGCACGATGGGGCCCTTCGCCCTGTCCCGTTTTCTGCCGCCCTTCCATCGCAACACCGAGCAGCACATCGGCGAGACCATCACCCACGAGGACGGGCGCCTGGCCTACCTCAAGACCTTCCGGCTGTCGGAGGCGCAGGTCCGCCGCGGCCATCTGCTCACCCTCCTCGCCGCCCACGACTGGCACCTGGAGGCGACGGCCGACGCCCAGGGCGTGACCCTCGACCAACTGGCCTCCCGCATCGAGCACGCGGGCTTCGGCGCACTGCTGCGCCAGGACATACGCGACCACTACCGCGCGGCGGCGCGGCGCGCGGCCACATGAGACCGGTGGCCGGCCGCTAGAACCCCGGCCGCCCCAGGGCCTGCAGCGCCTCCCGCCGCGCGCTGTCGTGGCGTTCCTGCCCGGAGCCGACGAGGGTCTTGGTGAGGCCGCTGTCGGCGTCCTCGCCATGTTCCTTGCTCCAGCCCACGACGAGGGCGTCCACCTGCCGCTGACCGACGTCGAAGGTCTTCATGTTGTCCAGCGCCGCCGACTGATTGGCCTGGGCGACCTGGTCCTTGCCCCATTCGTACATGCCCGCGTACAGGATGGACTGGGCCGCGTCGCCGAGGATCGGCACCGCGGCGGGCGACGACGGCACGAAGTTGAGCGCGAATCCGGGGACGATGAAGGCGGCCGTACGGACGTCCGAGGCCCACTGCACCGCCTTGTCCCTCTTGTCGAAGGCGATATCGGAGCTGACCCCGTCGTAGAAGCCGAAGGCGGAGGAGGCGGCGTTGATGGCGGCGGTGCGGTCGTTCGGGTGCTTGAAGTCGGTGCCGGCCAGCGTCTGGGCCGCGTACTGCCGCTCGGCGACGTACATCCCGGCGTAGGCGGCGGGGTCCTCCGACACGCCGCGCATGATGCGGGACAGCTCCTCGGGGGACACGGCCATGCGGACCGTGCCGTCGTCCTTCCACACCCCGTCGCCGTCCGCGTTGACCTTGTAGTTCTCGTTGGTGCGGGACAGGATCTCGTGGGTGTCGGGCGTGTAGTCCATGAGCATATGGCCCAGGCTCGACCGCAGATTCGCGGGCATCTCGTCGCCGCGCCAGTCCTTGTTGAGCAGCTTGATGGTGTCGTGCATGACCCGCGCCTCGGCCTCGGTGTGCCCGCCCAGCGGATGCTCGGTGCCCGGCGCATGGCCGGTGGCGGCCGCCTCCAGCGCCGCGCCCAGGCCCAGGCGGTTCGCCGGGTCGTCCCTGACGGCGGTGCCATAGCCGGTGGCGGTCTCCCACGAGGGCCAGTCGCGGTCCTGGAGCAGATACTTCAGTCGCTCGTTCTCGCCGTCCGCCCCGGGATCGAGATAGGACGTCGCGACGTCGGGCTGCTTGCCCATGATGCCGAGCACGGTGTCGAGCGGGTCGCCCGTGTAGTCCCCGTGGCCCGCGTTCAGATGCTTCCACCGGCCGGTACCGAAGTCGTCCTTCTGCTCCGTGGTGATGATGTCGTCGGCGACGTCGGTCAGGAATTGCTTCCCGTAATTCTTGCCGTGCGTCATCAGATCGGCGAACGACTGATAGCCGGTGAGCGGGTTCAGCTTCTCGCTGAAGTTCTCGTCGCCGACCTTGCACAGGCCCTCGCGCCATTTCTTGTAGAAGGGGTCGGAGGGAGACTTGGTGGCCGTGGCGATCGATGTCGCCACGCCTTCCTGGAGGGCGGTGAATTCCTTCTTGTCATCGCCCTTGCCGAGGCCGTGGAACTTGTTGTTCAGCTCGATGACGCCCTTGGGGCCCATGCCCGCCAGGAAGGTCTGGCTGAACGCCTTGTCGTGCTCGTTGTCCCGGAACAGCCGCTGGAATTCGGCCAGCTCCTTGCCGCTGAGCTTGTCGCCGGAGTTGAGCTTGGTCGCGAGCTCCTGTGCCTCCTTGGCCTCGACCTTCTCGATGTCGCCTTCCGCCTCGCCGTTGAACCCGTTGACGGCTCCGTCGAGCGGGTTGGGATCCCGCACCGCCGCCTTCAGCGCGAGCTTCACACCCTGGTCGGCGTCATCGACCGCTTTGACCGCCGCCGCGATGTGTTCGGTCCACGACTGCTCGGTCCGGTGCAGGCCCGGATCGTGCCGCGCGGCATTGGCGTCCGCCGCGCTCGCCTTCGAGAAGTCGTAACTCGCGATTCCGGCGTCCGAGACCTTCATTCCGGCCTTCACCGCGTCCGCCACCGCGGACTTCACCTTCCCGCGCAATTCCACGAACTGGTGGTGGGCGTCGGTCAGCAGTGAGGAAACGGCCTTCGCCTCCTTCTGGGCGGCGGTGAATTGCTCGTCCGTGACATCCATCGTGTCCGTGGCGACGAAATTCGCCTGGCCGCGCCAGCTTCCGTCAGTGCCTACCGATTTGACATCCCTCCGGTAGACCTTCTGAGCGTCCGAGAACTGCTTCGCGGCCTCCTTCCATTGCCCCGCGGCGGTCTCCAGGTACGACAGATCAGCTGTCATGACCTGGTGATACGTGAGCACGGTTTCCCCCATGGCTGAGCGGCAGCGGTACGTAGGTCGAACCGCGACAGTACCTCTGGCCTGGAGGAACGGGCCGATTTCTCGGCCCAGTTCATGATGTCGAAAGAAATCCGTCATAAGGAATGGGAAAATCGGGTAACATCCACCACGGCATCTTTGTGACCCGACTCACCCATGATCTACGTCACGATGATTTCGGGACCTCCACCCGCACTTCCCTGCGGAGATCAGCGGCGATCTTGGCGGACTCGTCGAGCGTCAGACTCTTCGTCCCCTCGTGCGGCACCACCACGGCCACCGTGTCGAAGTCGGCCCATGCGCACAGCGCCAGCGTGCTGGGCTCATCCGGGTCCGGCTCCTCCTTCGCCTTGATCATCTGGCACTTCATGACGCCGTTGTCGAAGCCCTCGGGCGACTTGGCCTCCGGGCTGCCCACCACCAGGGCGTCACTGTCCCCACTGCCCGCCGTCTCGGCCCTCTTCTTCAGGTTGCTGAAGAAGGCGTCGACGGACTTCTCCGGGTCCTTCACGTCCCCGTAGGCGCCCAGCATCTCGAGTTTCTTCGCGTCACCGGAGGTGGCCCACTCCGCGTTCACCCCCGTACCGGCCGTCAGGCCGAACGCCTCCGCCTCCTCGGCGTCCAGCGGTTTCGCGGTGCTGTCGCCTCCGTCATTCGTGTATTCGCCGAGCACGGTCCGGGGCGCGGTGAGCCTGTACTCCTTGCCGTCGTCGGTCAGCTTCCCGTCGTCGCCGCCCCCCAGCAGCACGACACCCCCGACGATCGCCCCGATCACGACAACGGCACCGATCACCAGGCCCGTCGTCTTGCCCTTGCCGCCGCCCTGCGGGGGCTGCGGGGTCTGCGGGGTCTGCGGGTAGCCGTACCCCGGCTGCTGTGGGTAGCCGTAGCCGGGCTGCGGTGCGGCGTACGGGCCGCCGCCCTGGGCATACGGATTCGGGGCCGGGTTCGGGATCCCCTGCGCGTACGGATTCGGGACCCCCTGCAGGGGCTGGCCGGACGGCGGGCCCGGCGGCTGTGCCGGAGGCGGGCCGTACGGTCCTGGCGGCGGCTGGTTGTGGCTCATACGCGGTGAACTCTCCCCCATGACAGATGGCTTGAACAGGCGTCATACGACGGGACGCGACAAGGAGTGTGCCGGGTTCCGCATACCGCCGCCACCTGACTTGACCTTCACACCCATGTCAGACTTTAGCGTTGCCCCATGACGACGACCACGACGCCCACGCCGACGGCCACCCAGACGCCCCTCTCCCTCTACGGCTTCCTGCGCCCGAAGCCGGAGCGCGCCGACGAGGTCAGACAGCTCCTGTCCTCCCTCGTGGAACCCACCCGCCAGGAAGAGGGCAACCTCCAGTACCACCTCCACGAGCACGAGGACGGCCGCCTCTTCCTGTACGAGGTCTGGCGCACCCAGGAAGACCTCGACCGCCACAACGCCCGCCCGCCGCTTCGCGACTTCCTGGCCAATCTGCTGGACTACCTGGAAGAACTCCCCGAGGGCTACTTCAACACCATGATCAGCGACTACCCGCAACCATAAGGACGGCGAGCGCGTCCGCTTTGGCGATGAACGAAACGAAACGCCCCGCCGGAGTGGTTCCCTGGGCCGTGGCGGCGGGCACGCTCGCCTGGGGCCTGGCGGGGAGCTGGCGCGCCGAGCATATGCGCAACTACCCCTGGAACGTCTGGACACCGATCGGCTACGGCGCGGCCAAGGGGGTCGTACTGGGGCTCCTGGCGGGCTGGTGCGCGGTCTGGTTCCTGCGGCTCGGGAAAACGTCCACGCAGCCCGGTGGCAGCCGGGTCCCTACGGCAAGCCTCGCCTTCACCGGCGGCCTGCTGGCCGGCATCACCCCCGGCACGATCCGCGACTTCACGGGCCCGCCCCAGCCCCGCACCCTCTACTACTTCGACGAGCCGAGGCCCGACACGGAGTGGTACTGGCAGCCCCTGCTCTCCGAATGGCTGACCTACACCGTCCTCCCCGCCCTCGGCTGCGCCCTCGCCCTGACGGCCGCCGCCCTGCTCGCAGCCCGCTCGTCCCGCCGCGACGCCCTCGGCTGGGCGGTACTGTCCGCGGTCGGGGTGGGTCTCCTGCTGCTCCCCCACTACGCGACCGCCGGACTGCCCCAGGCGGAGGGCAATGGCCAGCACGTCAACGAATCCGCCACTGCGGCGATGACCGTCTGGGGTACGGGTCTGGTGGTGCTGGTCGGCTCCGTGGTACTGCGGAGGAAAATGAGGCGGGCGACCAGCACCGCGTGAAGTCGCCTGTCGGAAAAGGGGAGCTGTCAATGACCATCCGCCGCGTCATGCCGATCGTCCATTCCGAGGACGAGGACATGGAGCAGAACCGGGACTTCTACGGCCGGCTGGGCTTCGAGGAGGTCATGAACCACGGTTGGATCATGACCCTCGCCTCCCCCACCACCCCGGCGGCCCAGGTCAGCTTTATGACGAGCGACAAGACCGCACCCGTCTCGCCCGACATCAGCGTCGAGGTGGACGACGTCGACGCGGCGTACGCGGTGATGCGCGAGGCCGGCGCGGAGATCGTCCACCCCCTCCAGGACGAGGAGTGGGGCGTCCGCCGCTTCTTCGTCCGCGACCCCAACGGCCGCGTGGTCAACGTCCTGAGCCACCGCTGACGCCCCGGCGCGCCGCGCGCGCTCAGTCAGTGATGTACCAGTTGTCCTTCAGGTACTCCAGGGTGCTGGTCCCGATCTCGTTTTCGGAGAAGGTGACGGAGGCCTTGACCGCCGCGGCCGGGATGTCGAACTTGTCGGGGGTTCGTACGACGACCTTCTGCGGGTCGACCGTCGCGGTCTGCAGAGCCTTCTTCTGCGTGGGCGAGATCATCTGGAACGTGACGAGGAACGTGGACGTGCACGGGCCGAACCCCTGATCCTCCGCCTGCTTCGCCGCGGGCCCGGCAATCTCGCAGACGGTCTTGATGTCCTCCCGACCCACGGCGTGCAGGTACTCCTCGTACCGCCGGATCGCCCCTTCCTTCGTCCTGGGCGCGGCCTGGTCCGTGGGCTGGTCCGTGGGCTGGTCCTTGGGCGGATCCGTCGGCTTCTTGTCGGCGGGCCCACAACTGTCGTTGGTGAAGATGCCCGGCAGCAGACGCTTCGGGGACGGGCCCATCGGCCCGTTGAAGCCCTTCACATGCTGCTGCGAACCCCACCACCCCGAGTACCCCCACCAGGGCTCGCGGTCGACGGGGCGGGCGTTGTCCCATGTGTGCCACTCCGCACCCTTCGAGGTCCGGTCGAACGTGGGCTTCACCCAGTGGTATCCCGTGGTCGGGTAGGAACCGTGTGAACCACGCGCCGAGTACACCGTCGGATGCCCGTCCTGCGGGTCCAGGTCCGACCACTTCACGCTGCACGGATCGCCGCCGTGCTTCGCGAAGGTCACGGCCTCCGGCTTGCCGTCACGCAGTTGGACCGCGACGCGCTCCCAGTCGCCCTCGTGCCGGTTGCCCCCGAGCAGGTTGTTGTAGGCGTAGAAGAACCAGTACACATACGCCGCGCGCTTCGGGTCGGTCTTGTGCTTGTGGTACTCCCAGTAGACCGGAGCGTCAGTGCCCTCGCCCTTCCGCACCTCCTTCGGCGGGTCGAGATAGAAACCGCCGTCGGCCTCGGTCGAGGTGTGCCACTTATCCCCGTGTCCGGGGCAGGACACCGGCTTGGACGACGACTTCCCCGGCTGCACCTCCGCGTGCTTGTAGGGACTGTCCTTGCTCCCCAACCGCCGCGGGTCGGGCGGATCGGCCACCGGTCCCTCGTCACGGCAGAAGCCCTCGTGGTCGAAGCGCAGCGCGGACCGCCCGATGAACCGCGTCGCGTCCATCGGCAACAGCGACTCCCCCTTGGCCAGCCGCACCAACGGCGCGAACCGCGCGGCCTCGGCCGCGGACCCCTGAGAAGGCTCCGCCCCCGTCCACTCCTTCTCCTTCTCCGGCCCACACGCCACCAGCGCCACCGAAAGCGACACCGCCACGCCCACCATCGCCCGCACTCGAGCCCTCACCCGATCCCCCTTTGGTCGCCCACCAGCAGCCACTAGCACGTCAGGACATCACGCGGAATCCGAGAGAACGGTTCCCCACGGTATCGCCGTCTTCCATCGTGCCCGTAGGAGGCGAACCGATGAAAAGCGGTCCGTCCGGTGACGAAATGGGGGAGACGTCGTAGGGCAGGCCTCGAACGGCTCTGGTGTGGCTGTGTGCTGTGGGACAGAATCAGCGTTTGACGCGGCTGCGGATGGCCAGGACCGCAAGACCAAGCAGGACGGGTTCGGTGATGCGGGAGGCCATCTCGGTGTAGGTGCCGGTGGTGGTGAGGTCCGCGCCGGAGGAACGGAACACCACGGAGTTTATGACCACGCGCAGGGCCTTCTCGAAACGCTCGGTCGTGAGGCGCTTGGCCCACGGCCCGTCCGGGTTTGTCGGATCGGGGGTGTCAGTGGTGAGGTTGATGTCCTGCCCGACTGCGACCTGGCGGCCGGTGATCTCCGGCTTCGGGTCAGCGGTGGGCAGGCCCCACAGCATCAGTGCCAGCAGGCTGGCTGTCATGGCAGCCCCGAGACAGGCCAGGGCGCGGATGGAGCGCAGTCCGTAGCCGGAGAGGGCCCAATAGATGGTCAGCAACACGCGTTCGCCAGCTGACCGTGAGGCGTCGTGACGGCGCATCTCCATCTCGCCGAAATAGAAGTCGGCGGCATCCGGCTCATTCTTGCCGTCCTCCAGCGACTTGCGCACCTGCCGGTACAGCGCGGCCAGCGCGGCCGGTTGTAAGACGGCGACAGTGTCAGGCGGGGGCGTCCAGCCGCGGGTGAGGGCGGGGCGGGCGGCCTGGGCGCGCCAGTGGTGTTCCTCGGCCAGGGTGCGCCGTGGGCTCCACCGCCAGAGTGAGCGCCGGTACCACCTGGGACGGGAGGGGGTTTCGGCGAAGGTACACCAGCCGTCCACTCGGAGCTGGTCGAGGTGGATGGCCCCGACAAACCGGCAGACACTGAGGTCGATGTCGTGCAACACCAGCTGCGCGGCGTCGACGCCGCCCACGGACGTCAAACGTACGCCAGGCTCTTGGCCACGGAGCTCCGTCTCTGGCAGCAATCCGCCTGAGTAGCCTGGAAACGGCGTGGGTCGGGCAGTGACCGTCAGCGGGTACTCCAAGACCGCGTCACTCAAGTCGAGCTCGGCGTAGCGCAGGCGGATCGTGGCTATCGACGCCCACTGCGTACGCACACAGGTCACTGTGCGGGCCGCGATCTCTACCGTCACCGGCGCACCGAACACCGCGCCGTTCAGCCTGATTTGTCCACCGCACGCCAGGGGTCCCAACCATGGCGCCTCAAAGCGCACCCCGTCGAACAGGGCGTCGCCGGCGAAGGATGTCTGGCTGAAGCGCGCGCTGCTGGAGAAGGACGCTTCGCCGAAGCGGGCGTCGCCAGAGAAGGATGACCGGTCGAACCAAGCGCCGCTGGAGAAGGACGCCCCGTCGAACCAAGCGCCGCTGGAGAAGGACGCCCCGTCGAACCAAGCGTCGCCGGCGAAGGACGCTTCGCTGAAGCGGACGTCGCCAGAGAAAGATGCACCGCCGAAGAGGGCGTGGCTGACGAAAAACGCTTCGCTGAAGCGAGCCCCGCCAGAGAAGGACGCCTCGCCGAAGCGAGCGCCGCCAGAGAAGGACGCCCCTTCGAAGAGGGCGTCGCCGGCGAAGGACGCTTTGCTGAAGCGGGCGTCGCCAGAGAAAGTTGCACCGCCGAAGAGGGCGTCGCCGGCGAAGGACGCTTCGCTGAAGCGAGCGCCGCCAGAGAAGGATGCCCTGCTGAAGCGGGCGCCGCTGGAGAAGGACGCCCCTTCGAACAACGCCTCCCCGAAGAAGGACGCCCCACCGAACCAGGCACCCCCAGAAAAGGACACCTCGCTGAAGAGGGCTATGCCGAGGTGAGGGTGGCCTGAGGTGGGGTCGCGCAGAGTGTCAAGGAGCCGACGCAGCAGATCTTCGGTGACGGGCGTGCCGCGGTGGTCGATGTTGGCGCCGGGGACCAGGGTCGCCAGGTAGGCGGCGCGGTCGGTCTCATTGAGATGCGCGAGGCACGCGGTGTATCCGGCGACGTGGATACCGCGGCAGCCAATCGGATTCTCCGGGGTCGCGCCCAGGCCGCAGTGCGGCCAGTCCGGTGGGGTGCGGGATGGCTCGGAGCTTGCAGACGTCATGTCCCAAGGATGATCCCCGCCAGCCGTGGCGTTACTGGGGACTCTGCGACTTCACACGGGATCTCCATGCCAAAGCGCCCGGCAAAACCACAGGTCAGCGAATTTCGTAGCCGTGCCGCTCGTGGAACGCACGGAATCCATCGGGTCACCTCGTCGTGGGTGCGTATCTGGGGAGGCAGATACGGCATGGTCGACGCCCGCGAGGCCATGTGGATGCGCGCGACCGACGCCGCGTCCTCCAGAAGCGCGATCCAGAGCCCTACGGCCAAGATGGTCCACGCGCCCCCTCAGCCACACCCAAGGAGTCTTGAGTGTGGCGTTCAGTCCGGACGGCAAGCTCATCGCGGGCAACGACAGCAAGCACCGCGCGGTACGACTGCGGAAAACCCCACATATAAGGCGTCAGCGAAACCGTAGCGCGGAGCGCCCAGCCATAGACCGCTCCGCGCGCGGCTGTCCCTCTTACGCCCAGCCGTGCCGCTCCGCAGGCTTCGGCGGCGCGAGGGCGAACCACACCGCCTTGCCTGTGACGCCCGCGTCCTTGTCGGTGTAGTCGATCACGCCCCAGTCGTCCGAACACGACTCGACGAGCGCCAGCCCCCGGCCGTTCTCGTCGTCGGCCTCGGCCAGTACGGGCTGGGGCAGGACCGAGCCCGAGTCCCATACGGTGACGCGGAAGTCCGGGGGCTTCGGCTGCCAGTCCATGCTGACGTAGGAGTCGGTGGTGGTGTTGCGCAGAGCGTTCGTCGTCAGCTCGGAGACGAGGAGTTCGGCGGTGTCGACGAGGCAGTCGAGGCGGGCCGCTTTGAGGATGTGGCGGATGGTGGCCCGTACGACGCCCACGGCGCGGGGGTCGTGGGGGATGAACAGGCCGTAGGACCAGGGCTCTTCGGGCGTGCGCATGTGGCAGCCTCCGGGTGAGTACCTTGTGTGACTGGCGCCACACTCACCGTAGACTTACGGGTGCCATCGCTGCAACCTTCTTGCCCCGATGAGTGGTTACGCGGTGGACTGGCCCGAGGGAAGGGAGAACCGTGGGACTCAGAAGCAACCCGACGTATCGGCAGCGACGCCTGGGGGTGGAGCTGCGCCGCATGCGCGAGCGGAGTGGCCTGTCCTCGTACGAGATGGCGGCGCGGCTCGGCATGAAACAGCCGCAGCTGAGCCACATCGAAGCGGGGCGCACCACGATCGGCGTGGAGCGGCTGCGGGCGCTCGCAAGCGAGTCAGGTGTTAGCGATAGCACCTTTATCGAAGCTCTGATCGAGATGGAGCAGTCGTCTGGCAAGGGGTGGTGGAGCGGCTTCCGCAAACGCCTGCGACAGCCTTACCTCGATCTCGCCGAATCAGAGGCCGCGGCGGTGTGCCTCAGGAACTACGAGCCGATGTTCATCCCTGGCCTGCTGCAGACGCGTGAGTATGCGGAGGCCGTCCATCGGGACGGGTACGCACGGCTCTCCGCGAAGGAGCAGGAGGCCGCGGTCGAGTTCCGGATGCTTCGGCAGAACATCCTTACCGGTGAGCACGCTCCCCGGTTCCACGCGATCATTCACGAGGCCGCGCTGCGCCCCTCCATGGGGGACCGCGAGCTGATGCGCGCGCAGTTGCTGCGGCTGGTCGACGCGTCCCGGCTGCCGAACGTGACCCTCCAGATCCTGCCGTTCGACGGCCCCATCGCCTTCGGCACCGGCTTCCTGATGATCGAACCGAACGTGGCGGACCTGAGCAGGACGCTCGTCTCACACGTCGAGCAGACGCTGTATCTGGAAGACGCGGCCTCCATCGCCAGGTACGACGGGCACTTCGCTAGGTTGGAAGCCATGGCGCTGCGTCCCATCGACGCCACGGCGGCGCCGGAGACCCGCATCGCCAAGGACTCGCTGGGGCTGATCCAGCGCATCCTGTACCCCCTGCTCTAGGAGAGGCATCGATGTCACGGCTGATATGGCGGAAGTCAAGCTTCAGCGAGGGCGGAGCCGTCAACTGCCTCGAGGTCGCCGCAGACCCCACCGGCACCCCCCACCTCCGGGAAAGCGACGCCCCCCACACCGTCATAACCACAACCCCCACCGCCCTCCGCGCACTCCTCCGCACCATAAAAACCGGCACCCTGGACCGTCCGGGCCGCTGATAACCCCTCGCTCACCTCACAGCGGTACATTCGTCGGATTCGGTCACGTCCCCCACCCCAGGGGCCCGACGAAGTCTTGGAGCCGCCGTGCGCGTTGTCCTCGCCGAAGACCTCTTCCTCCTGCGGGACGGTCTGGTCCGGATGCTGGAGGCATACGACTTCGAGATCGCGGCGGCCGTGGACACCGGGCCCGATCTGACCCGCGCGCTCGCCGAGCTGAAGCCGGACGTCGCAGTCGTGGATGTGCGGCTGCCGCCGTCGTTCACGGATGAGGGGCTGCAGTGCGCGCTGGCGGCGCGGCGGGCGCGGCCGGGGTTGCCGGTGTTGGTGTTGTCGCAGCATGTGGAGCAGTTGTACGCGCGGGAGCTGCTGGCCGATGGGAGCGGCGGGGTGGGGTATCTGCTCAAGGACCGGGTGTTCGACGCGGACCAGTTCATCGACGCGGTGCGGCGGGTCGCGGCGGGCGGGACGGCGATGGATCCGCAGGTGATCTCGCAGTTGCTGACCCGGCGGTCGCAGGACAAGCCGATGGGGAACCTCACGCCGCGCGAGCGGGAGGTGATGGAACTGATGGCGCAGGGGCGGTCCAACGCGGCCATCGCCGCGCAGCTGTTCGTCACCGAGCGGGCGGTCGCCAAGCACACGTCGAATATCTTCGGGAAGCTCGGACTGCCGCCGTCCGACGACGACAACCGCCGGGTGCTGGCCGTGCTGGCCTATCTCGACCGGGGGCACGCCCAAAGCTGAAACCAGAGCTGAAACCAGAGCTGAAAAGCGTGTCCACAGCCCCGCTTCACACGGCACAATCCCCGTCGTGGAGATCACCGCACGCGAACTCAACCGAGCCACGCTCAGCCGTCAGCTGCTCCTGCGACGCGAGTCGCTGGGCGCCCTCGACGCCGTACGCCGCATCGTCGCGCTGCAGGCGCAGCACGCCGGCTCGCCGTACGTCGCGCTGTGGAACCGGCTGACCGGATTCGCCCCGGCCGAGCTGGACGCCGCGTTCACCGGCCAGAAAGTCGTCAAGGCGACCTTGATGCGGATCACCCTGCACGCGGTCCACGCCGACGACTACCAGTGCTTCCGCGAGGCGATGCGGCCAACCCTCTACGCCTCCCGGCTCGGCTACCGCTTCGCCGCCGCCGGGCTCACGCCGGCCGATGCCGATGAACTCGTCCCGGAGCTGCTGACGTTCGCGGAACAGCCCCGCACGACGGCCGAGTTCGACGCATGGCTCGAGGAGCGGCTCGGCCCCGAGAAGAAGACCGGCGCGTGGTGGGGGCTGCGGGCGTATGCGCCGCTGTGGCATGCGCCGACCGGTGGGCCGTGGTCCTTCGGGGTCCGGCCGTCGTATCGCGCCGCGCAGGCAGGTCCATTGCGCTTGGGTCGGGAAGCGGATCCGGACGCGCTGCAGCGGCTGCTCGTGCGTTATCTGGAGGGGTTCGGACCGGCTTCGGTCGCGGACATGGCGCAGTTCGCCATGGTTCAGCGGACGCCGATACGCCAGGCGCTGCGCGCGCTCGGCGATGCCGTCGAAGAACTCCAAGGGCCGGATAAGACCGCGCTGTTCGATCTTCCGGGCGCCCCGCGCCCCGCCGCGGACACCCCGGCCCCGCCCCGGCTGATGGCGATGTGGGACAGCGTCCTGCTCGCGTACGCGGACCGCAGCCGGGTGATCCCCCCGGACTACCGCCGGGAGGTGATCCGTGTCAACGGCGATGTGTTGCCGACGCTGCTGGTCGACGGCTATACGGCCGGTGTGTGGCGGCCGGTCGAGGGTGGGATCGAGGCCATGGCCTTCCATGAGCTGTCGGCGGCGGCGTGGGACGGGCTCGCCGCGGAGGCCCGTTCGTTGCTGACGCTGCTGGCCGACCGCGACCCTCGCCTCTACAGCCGTTACGACCACTGGTGGGCCAAGCTCTCCGGTGCCCAGGTGCGGATGCTACGCGGCTAGTGCTCCAGGCGCGGGGGCTGTCACCTTCGATACCGCTGCGCCACTGCCGCGAAGGCGGCCTTGGGTTCCCACTCCATGTCGGGGTAGGTCTGCCCCCGGCGCCCTTCGAGGAGTTTGACGATGCCCAGACCGGCCCGGTCCAGGTCGTCGCGGGGGTCGGCGTCGGGGCGGTGCGGGTAGCCGGGCAGGGCGAACAGGAACACGAACGCGCTGTCCACGCCCTCGGCCTCGAAGATCTCCAGCAGTTCGCTCAGATACGCGGCCTGGCCGGCCTCGTCGCGTTCGTATACGTCCTTCAACCGTACCGGGGCCTTGGTCTCCGGGTCGTACTCGACCACCTCCAGCACCCGCCCGCCCCGGTCGCCCGCGCCTCGGTAGGCCGCGGTGCCGAACCCGGTGATGGCGAGCGGCTTGGTGCCCTGGGCCAGGGTGCGTACCGCGTCCCGGAACTGGCCGGCGACCTCGGCGGAGCGGATCAGCTCGAACGTCACGAAGTCGAAGGGAGCCCAGTCGACCTGCTCGAACTGGATGGATGAGTAGGTGAGCTTGCCCTGGAAGCGTTCGCGGACCGTGGCCGCGGCGTCGCGCAGGAACGCGTTCATGCGCACGCCGAGTTCGCGCATCGCCTCGGCCCGCCGCTCGGGTCGGCTCATCAGCCGCTCGACCCGCTCCTCGGGACTTCCACCGGGCAGGAAGCCGCGATTCATCACGCTCAGCTCCACCCCGGCGACGAACACGACCGCGGCCCCCTGCTGTCGGAGCCGTTCCGCCCGCTCGGCACAGTCGCTCAGCAGCGCGAGGATCTGCTCCGGGTCCAGCTCCAGCGGATAGGGCGAGAACCAGACCTCCAGACCGAGTTCGGCGGCGGCTCCGGCGGCCAGCTCCAGCCGGTCCGGGTCGCCGCCGATGATCTGGACCGCGTTGCAGTGCAGGTCGTCGCGGATGATGGCGAGCTCGCGCCGGACCACCGCGGCGTCGAAGTGCTCGCGGGATATCTGGCCGTGCATGACGAATCCGGTGTCGTAGGTCATCCCTCTTGCTCGCATGCCGCTGTCCTCTCCGTCGGTCTCGTCTCGGGCGGGGCGGGGCGGGGCGAGACTGGCAGAAAAAGTGCGTGCACGCAAATTTGCGTGCACGCAGCCCTGTGTGGAAGGGTGACACCGTGACGACACCACCAGGGCTGCGGGAGCGGAAGAAGCAGGCAACGCGCGAGGCGCTGCGCGAGGCGGCCCTGCGCCTGGCCCTGGAGCGCGGACCGGACCAGGTACGGGTCGAGGACATCGCCGAGGCGGCCGGGGTCTCGCCGCGCACCTACAACAACTACTTCGCCAGCCGTGAGCAGGCGATCGTCGCCGCCGTCACCGCGGACCGGGAGGCGCGGATCGCGGCGGCGATCGCGGCCCGGCCCGCAGGGGTGCGGCTGGCCGACGCCGTCACCGAGGCGGTGATCCAGCAGTACACGGACCCCGGCGAGCACGACCCCGAGGTGCTGCTGCTGATCACCTCCCGGACCACGCTGCGCGACGCGTTCCTCGACACCACCGCCGGAATCGAGCCCCCTCTCACGGCGGTGATCGCCGAACGCCTCGGTGACGCCGGAGCGCACACCGCCCGCGTCCTCGCGGCGAGCGTGGCCGCGGCGGTGCGCATCGCGTTGGAGGGCTGGCTCCGGCCGGACGACGGGACCACAGGGACCACGGGGGCCGCAGGGACCACAGGGAGCTTCGGCGTCGGAGGGCTGGTCGTACCCTCCGGCTCGCTGCCCGACCAACTCCGCGCGGCGCTGGCCCCGCTCGCACCCGCGCTCGACGCCGCCGAAAAGCACATCCAGTAGGAGTTCACACCCATCCGCGCCTGGTGGCTTCGACCCCCGCGTGGAAGCGGCTTTTGGCCTGGAGAGCGGCGAGGAGATGCTGTACGCGTCGGCGCACGGTGCGGGTGGTGATGCCGAGTTGCCGGGCGATGGCCTCGTCCTTCATCCCGGCGGCGAGCAGGGTCATGACTTCGCGTTCTTCGTCGTTCAGTCCGGTGGGGTCGCCGCCTATGGGGACGGCCCGGCTCCAACTGGTCTCAAAGAGCATCACCAGGCCGTCGAGGAGCGGGGAAGAGCGCAGGTGGAGGGCTTTGGCGTTCTGCGGTTCGTGGTCGAGTGTGATGACGGCGGTGGTGCGGTCCGCGATGGCTCCCCTGAACGGAAGGTCGGGGTGGATACGGGCCTGGAGCCCGCCGATCGAGGCGCGCTGGGCGCTCACCTCCGGTGTGAGGCCGTCGGGGTCGCAGAGCTGGCGGAAGGTCACGCCCCGTTGCAGGGTTTGCTTCTCCATGCTTCCGGTCTCACCGGCGACGTAGGGGGCGGTGTCCCACATGAGGATTTCGTCGCGGGCGTCGCGCAGAAGCTGGTGGTAGCGGTGCCCTACGTCCTCCCAGGCGTCCAGCTGATCGAATGGGCGCTCGCCGTGGTCGGAGCGCCGGGAGCGGCGGTAAGCCTCGTGAAGGTGCGGCAGCGAGCCTCGGACCTGGAGCAGTTCGGTTTCGTGTTTGAGGACCAGCGCTCGCAGGGCGCGATCGGGGTCGGCCGCGGACCATCCGGCGCCTGAGTCACCGGCCGTGGCCAGGACGTTGGCGCGAAGGGCAAGGCCATTGGCGCGAAGCCAGTCGAGGAGGGTGGTGGTGGACTCGATGGTGCGTCCGGTGTCGCGGGCAAGGTCGGATGCGGTGGCGGTTCCGCGGTTGAGGAGCGCGAGGTAGACCGCCTCCGTGCCGTCCGGCATCCCGAGGCCGGACAGTGCCGACAACTCCCGTGACATCGCAGCCCTTTCCTCCAGCGGATTCCTCTAGCGGATTCCTATAGCGGACAGAATCCGCTTGCTGACGACTTCGCTTCCTAGTCATGAACAGGACACTTGCGCCAGCATCCTCCGGTAACCGGGCCGGTGCGTCCAGCAGCCCGGGCCGAAGGAGGAATTCTCTATGAGAGACCCCGGAAGACTCCGCGCGGCGGCCGTACTCACGGCCGCCGCAGCGGTAGTTGCGGGAATGCTCGTGGCCGGACCGGCCGCCGCCGACCCCGCACCAGCCGCAGCCGCAGCCGGCCGGTCAGCCAAGCCCGGCCCAAGCCCGCAGGCGATGACGAAGCCGGTCCGGACCACGCTGATCACCGGCGATGTCCTGACCGTGCGCGGCATGAACGGGAAAAAGTCGATCAGTGCGGACAGCTCCGGGCCCTCTCGGGGCATCGTGACGCTCTACGAGGAGAACGGCCACACGTACGCCATCCCCTCCGCGGCCCAGGCCGGTGTCAACGGCGGCCGTATCGACCGCGAGTTGTTCAACATCGACACCCTCATCAGCAACGGGTACGGCGCGTCCAAGCCGGTTCCCGTCATCGTCGACAACCAGGAGAACGCCAAGGCTCCGACGAAGCCCTCTCAAGCGGAAGGGGGCCGTGCGCTCAAGAGCATCAACGCGCTCGCGGTCACGGTGGCCAAGGACAGGGCGGAGAGCTTCTGGCGCGGCTACGACAGCACGAGCGACCTGCGGAAGCGCGGAGTGGAGCGGATCTGGCTCGACGGCAAGGTCAAGGTCGACCTCGCGGATTCGGTTCCCCAGATCGGTGCGCCAGACGCGTGGAAGGCCGGGTTCGACGGCAAGAACGTCACGGTCGCCGTCCTCGACACGGGTGTCGACGCCACACACCCGGACTTGAAGGGACGGATCTCCCAGAGCAAGGACTTCACCGGCGGGACGGACGCCGTCGACCACCACGGGCACGGCACCCATGTCGCCGCGACCGTGGGCGGCAGCGGCGCGGGCAACGGCGCCAAGGGAGTCGCGCCCGGCGCCGACCTGGTGGTCGGCAAAGTCCTCGGCGACGACGGCTCCGGCACATTCAGCTCGATCATCTCCGGTATGGAGTGGGCCGCCCGGAACGGGGCCGACGTCATCAGCATGAGCCTGGGCAGCGACACCCCGGACGACGGCAGCAATCCGATGAGTGCGGCCGCCGATGAACTCTCCGAGGAGACCGGCTCACTGTTCGTGGTCGCCGCGGGCAACGCCGGCCGCCGCACCATCGGCAGCCCCGCCTCCTCAAGCGCCGCGCTCACCGTCGGGGCCGTGGACAAGGCCGACGCGCTCGCCCCGTTCTCCACCCGTGGGCCGCGCAGTGGTGACTACGCGGTCAAGCCCGAGATCTCGGCGCCCGGCGTGAACATCCTCGCCGCCCGCGCCGCGGGCACCTCCATGGGCACCCCGGCAGGCGACCTCTACACCTCCGCCAGCGGCACCTCGATGGCCACCCCGCACGTTGCCGGCGCCGCCGCGATCCTCAAGCAGCAGCACCCCACCTGGACCGCCCAGCAGCTCAAGGCAGCCCTCGTTACCTCTTCCAAACCGGGCGGCTACCAGGTCGCCGAGGGCGGCGCCGGACGCGTCGACCTGACCCGGGCCGTGTCCCAGAACGCCTACGGCACCCCCGCCGCGCTGAATCTCGGAGCGATCCGCTACGCCGAGGACGGCGACTACAAGCCGGTCTCGCGCGAGATCACCCTGCACAACACCTCCGGCACCGACAAGACCTTCGCCCTCAAGGACACGGGCGTCAACGCCGCGGGGAAGCCCCTGCCGGACGACGCCGTGACCGTGTCCGCCGCCTCGGTCACGGTGCCGGCGGGCAAGTCCGCCGACATCACGGTCACCGCCGACCCGAACCTCCTGGCCCGGGACACGCATTACAGCGGTCGGTTGTCGGCCACGGCCGAGGACGGCACCACCGTCGTCTTCCCCTTCTCCTTCCTCATGGAGAAGCTGATGTACGACGTCACCATCAAGGGCATCGGTGCCGACGGTGTCGCCGCCGGCGGCCCCAGCCAGGCGTATCTGTTCCAGGCGGATATCCCGATCCGCACTGCCTCGACGTTCGACGCCCAGGGGGTCGCCCGCCTGCGCGTAGCACCGGGCAAGTACAAGATGTACGCGAACATCTTCACGCCTGACGCCGCCCGCAACTGGATCGACGAAGCGACGGCGGCCTTCGACTCGTCGGTGACCGTCGACCGCGACCTCACCTTCACCCTCGATGCCCGCAAGGCGACCGACGTCAAGGTCGACACCGGCCGCACCACCGAGTGGCGAGGCGGCGCGTTCACCTACAACGAGTTCGTGCTCCTGCTGCCCGGGAACATCAAGAGCATCTCGACCCTGCCCTCACCCGGCGACGAGAAGACCGGCTTCGAACTCTTCTCCTCCCTCACGGCCCCCGTACTGACCGCGAAGGCGAAGACCTACCAGCCCCTCACCCTGGCCCCCACCCAGCTCGACGGCGCCAAGAAGTTCAGCGGCCACCGTACGCTCACCGTCGTCGACGCCGGGGCCGGAACGGCCGAGGAGTACCGCAGGATCCGCGCCCGCGACAAGCTTGTCCTGGTCACCCGCAGCGCCGACGTGCCGATCTCCGAGCAGATCAACACCGCGGCCGAGCACGGCGCCGCCGCCGTGGCCGTCGCGAACGACACCCCCGGCCGCCTCGTCGCCCCGGCCGGCTCCACCGCCGTACCCGCCTTCGCCCTCGACGGCGAACAGGGCGAACGGCTGGCCGCACAGGCCGCCAAGCGCACAGTCCGTGTCGAACTGAAGGGCACCCCCTACAGCCCCTTCCAGTACGACCTCGTCAATTCAGCACGCTCGATCCCCGAGAACGGGCTGAAGTTCGCCGTGGACAAGACCAACACCGCACGCATCGACGCCAACTACTACGCCCACGCCCAGCAGGAAGGAAACCTGCTGCAGGCGACCGGTCACGTCGGCGGCCTGTTCTACGCCTCCACCACGGTCCCGATCCGGCTGGGCACCGCACGCGAGGAGTACGTCACCGCCCGCCCCGAGGTCGACTACTGGACGGGAGTCGACCTCGCCGGCTCCGACGGCATCGCCGTCTTCGACACCGGCTGGCACGACTTCGCCCCTGGTGAACGGCGCACGGTCGACTGGTTCAAGCAGGTCGCCAACCCCACCCGCGGCGGGACCTGGATGGACCAGGGCTATTCGCCGGGTGTCGGTGACTACCTCTCCGTCGGCGCCATTCCGTTCCCCGACGGCGAGTCCTCGCATCTGCCGGTCGCGGTCTGGGACGACAAGATGTCCGTCGTCCTGTACCGCGGGGAGAAGGAGATCGCCCGCAAGGACGACTACTTCTACACGACCTTCTACAACGTCGATCTCGAACCGGGCGCCTACCGGGCGGTCCAGAAGATCGACCGCGATGCACCCGGCTGGGAGTTCTCCAGGTCCGCCACCACCGAGTGGACCATCAACATCACCAAGACGGGCATCGTCAGGCAGATCCCGATGCCCAAGCTCTCCTACGACATCGGCCTCAACCTGCGCAACCAGGTCAAGGCGGGCAAGAAGCTGCCCATCACCGTCAACGCCACGCTGCCGCCGAACACCGACGGCAAGGTCACCCAGGTCAAGACCTGGGCCTCCTACGACGACGGCGCCACCTGGACCCCCGTCGAGCTGAGCCCGTCCCAGGACACCGGCAAGTACACCGGCACCCTGCGCCTCCCCCGCGCCTCGGCAACCCCCGGCTACGTGACGCTGCGCACCGAGGCCACCGAAGCCTCCGGCAACACCATCAACCAGACCGTCGAGCGGGCCTTCGGCCTCGAGTAACCGCTCCCCACAACACCACAACACCACCGCCGCGGGATGCCCCGGAGTGACGTCCGGAGGCATCCCGCGGACTTGCCGGCGCTCGGACCCATACGGGTGGACACCCCGTACGCACCATTGCTGCCACGCCGTCACCCTCGTTAACGTGCCGCTCACATACCACCGTTGGCCCGGGTCGGGCGTCATTGGGGGGCACCATGAGCGATCTGAGCAGACGTACGCTGATCGGAACCGCCGGAGCACTCGGCGTCGGGGCCGCCCTGGGGAGCCAGTCCCCAGCGGCCGCCGAGGGAACGGAAAGCGCGGAGGACCACGCCGTGTTCGACACCGCGCCCGCGCGCGCCGCCCTCGAACGGCTGCTGCCGGACCACGCCGAGCAGTTCCGCCTGGTGCCGCTGGAGGGCAAGGGCGGCACAGAGCGGTTCGAGGTCTCGGGGCGGCCGGGGCGGATCGAGGTGGCGGGGACCAGCCCGGCGGTGCTGCTCGCCGGGGTGCACTGGTACCTGAAATACACCTGTCATGCCCTGATCACCTGGGCCGGGGACCAGCTCGACCTGCCCAAGTCACTGCCCGCGCCCCGGGCCCGTATCGAGCAGTCGACCGCGCTCCCGCACCGCTTCGCCTTCAACGACACCCACGACGGCTACACCGCGCCGTTCGCCGGCTGGGACCACTGGGAGCACCTGATCGACGTCGCGGCCCTGCACGGCTGCAACGAGCTGCTGGTCACCGCCGGGCAGGAGGCCGTCTACCACCTCCTCCTCAAGGACTTCGGCTACTCCGACGAGGAGGCGCGCGCCTGGCTGCCCGCGCCCTCCCATCAGCCCTGGTGGCTGCTGCAGAACATGAGCGGATACGGCGGGCCGGTGAGCCCCGAGCTGCTGGACAAGCGCATCGCCTTAGGCCGGAAGATCGCCGACCGGCTGCGCGAGCTGGGCATGCGGCCGGTGTACCCCGGCTACTTCGGGACCGTCCCGGACGGCTTCGTGGAGCGCAACCCGGGGGCGCGTACGGTCCCGCAGGGCACCTGGAACGGACTCACGCGCCCCGACTGGCTCGATCCGCGCACCGAGTCGTTCGCGCAGGTGGCCGCCGCGTTCTACCGCCACCAGCAGGAGCTGTTCGGCGAGTGCGACCTGTTCAAGATGGACCTGCTGCACGAGGGCGGCGACCCCGGGGACGTCCCCGTGGCCGACGCCGCCCGCGCCGTGGAGACCGCCCTGCAGACCGCCCGGCCCGGCGCGACCTGGGTGATCCTCGGCTGGCAGGCCAACCCCCGGCGGGAGCTGCTGGACGCCGTGAACCACGACCACATGCTGGTGGTGGACGGCCTGTCGGACCTGGACTCGATCGGCGACCGGGAGCAGGACTGGGGCTCGGTGCCGTACGCCTTCGGCACCATCCCCAACTTCGGCGGCCGCACCACGATCGGCGCCAAGACCCATATCTGGGCGCGGCGGTTCACCCAGTGGCGCGACAAGCCGGGCAGCAAGCTGGTCGGCACCGCCTATATGGCGGAGGCGGTCGGGCGCGATCCGGCGGCGTTCGAGCTGTTCAGCGAGTTGGCCTGGCGGGATGCGGCGGTGGACCGCGAGGAGTGGTTCCGTACCTACGCGGACGTACGGCTGGGCGGGCGGGACGAGCGGGCCCGGGACGCGTACGCGGCGCTGCGCGACACCGCGTACCAGATCACCAGCTCCGACGGCCGCCCGCACGACTCGGTCTTCTCCGCCCGCCCCGATGTGACCGCGCGTTCCGGCACCAACTACGCCACCCGCATCCCCGCCTTCGATCTCGCGGACTTCGACCCCGCCTTCGCCGCACTCCTGGACGTACGCCCGTCGCTGCGCGACTCCGACGCCTATCGCCACGATCTGACCGATATCGCCCGCCAAGCGCTCGCCGACCGCTCCTGGACGCTGATCCCGCATCTGCACGACGCGTACGAGCGCAAGGACCTGGATGCCTTCCGGACGCTGGCCCGGCTGTGGCTGAAGCTGATGCGGCTGAGCGACGATATGACCGGCGCGCACCGGGGCTTTCTGCTCGGGCCCTGGCTGGAGGACGCCAAGCGGCTGGCGTCCGACGAGGCGGAGGCCGAGCGCTTCGAACACCTGGCGCGCACCCTCATCACCACCTGGGCGGACCGGGTCACCGCGGACACCGGGAAGCTCGCCAACTACGCCAACCGCGACTGGAACGGCCTGATCGGCGACTTCCACCTGCCGCAGTGGCAGAGCTACCTGGACGAGCTGGAGGACGCGCTCACCGAGGGGCGCGAGCCGCGCGACTTCGACTGGTTCGCGGTCGAGGAACCCTGGACACGCGAGCGCAAGAGCTACCCGGTCCGGCCCACGACGGACGCCCACCGCACGGGGCGCCGGGTGTACGAGGCGCTGGCCAAGGCCCCGTATCAGGGCACGACCACCGTCTCCACCACCCCGTCGGGGGTGGAGCCCGGGGGCACCGCCGACATCGCCGCGGCCCTGCGCAATATGAACGGGCTGCGCGCCACCGGCCGCGTCGACTTCGACCTGACCGTGACCGGCCTCGACCCGAAACCGCAGGGCGACACCTGGCTCCGCTCGATCCCTGCGGCCAAGACCGGCGAGGTCCACTGGCGGGCCACCGCCCCCGACGAGCCGCTTGAGAACCCGCTCAAGCCGCTGCCGTACGAGCTCGGCGTGGAGTTCGGGCCGCGCGGCGAGGACCGGGTGCGGCTGGTGCGCACCGGCACGCTGTGGGTGGCCGGGCCGCTGGACGCCGGCCTCAAGACGGTCACCAACAACGCGGCGGTCTTCGGGCAGTTGTCGGATCGCTTCGCGATCGACGGGGCGGGGCGGGACCTGTGGAAGGCGACGGCCGAGTTCGGGTCGGTGTACCGGGAGGGGGCGCTGGCGGTCGGCACCGCCGTCACGGTGAAGGTGGTCAGCCAGACCGTGACGGGCGCATGGGCGCGGGCGGGCATCATCGCCCGCGACAGCCTGGCGACGGCGGGCTCCCGGGGCTTTGTGAACCTGGCCGCCACCCCGTCCAGCGGCATCGTGCTGTCGTACGACTCGAACGGCGACGGCACGCTGGACGCGTACAAGCGGATCACCGGCGTCAAGGCGCCCGTGCTGCTGCGGCTGACGCGGGTGTCCGCCACCTCGTACAAGGGCGAGCTGTCGACGGACGACGGGACGACCTGGCGGACGGTGGGGACGGTGACGGCGCCGGGGGGCTCGGGCTCCGCGCAGGACGTCGGGATCTTCATGACCGCGACGCATGGGGGGAACGTGGCGCGCGGGACGGCGGAGTTCAGCGGGTGGCGTGTGGGGTGACCACGGGGGGCTGCGGGTGGCTGCGGGTGGCTGCGTGGCGTATCGGGTCACCGCGGGGCATACCGGGTGACCATATGGCCCATCGGATGACCTGGGGACTTCGGGTCACCCCGAGGGGCTTCGGGTGATCGCTCAGCCCCCACCGCTCCGGTGTGGTGACCAGTGGCGCCACACCGGGGCGGTGACCATCCCATCCGGCGCTCGTTCACCAACCGTGGAGCAGCAGCAGGCGACAGCCAACCTCTCCGAATCCCCCACCCTCATCGACGTCGAGCAGGCCGAGGCCGCCATCGTCGAGCACTATCCGCGGCTGGTGCGGCTCGCGTATCTGGTGCTGCCACCCGGCGTGGGGCGCACACGCCGGGTGCTCGCGGCGCATGCCCTCGCCCAGCGCGCGCTCCCCCGCAACCGGGCGAACAGCGCGGGAACTCAAACCAGTACCGGGCCGGGACTGCCCGGGCAGCGCGGGTCTCAGGGCGGGCCGGAGGGCGCGGCGGGCGACGGCGGGTACGCCTTCGTACGGCTGCGGGTGTTGCGCGGCGCGCTGCGGGCCGCGCGGCGGCGGCGTGGGCCGCTGGCGCCGGCGCTGCCCCGGGTGTGGGGGCTACGGCTGGTCCCGCGCCCGGGCGGGGCCGATGAACTCGCCCTGGACAAGGCGCTGTCGGAGCTGTCAGGACCCGGCCGCGCCGCGTATGTGCTGCGCGAGCTGGAGGAGATGGACGACCCCGAGGTGCGCGAGGTGCTCAAGGCCGCCGGGGTCGTCGATCCGCGGGGCGCGCTCATCGAGGCGGACGAGATGGACGGCCCGGCGGGCAGCCGGGACGGGGCGCTGCTGGAGTCCGCCGAGTTCGACGCCTGTTCGCTGCAGGCCCGGCCCACCGATCTGATGCGGCGCCGCCAGCACGTACGGGCGGCCCTCGCCGCCGCCGCGGCGCTGGTGGTGTGCGGCACGCTGCTCGGGCTGCCCGGCGAGGGCTGGGGCCCCAGCGGCGCGGCGGCCCCCTCGTACGCCCGCAACCCGTCGTCGGAGCGGGCGCTCGACCCGGCCCAGCTGACCCGCGCCGAGCCCGGCGCATGGCGCACCGCCACCCGCGCCGACTTCTCGTCCTGGCCCGCGCGCGGCGACCGTACGGACGACACGCCGCTGCTGCGCCGGGCGCTGGCCGTATGGGCGCGGCCGGGCCGCTCGGTGCATGTGTCGGCCACGCCCGGCACCCAGTCGGGCCCACCGTCCGGACCGCCGCAGTTGCTGTACGCGGGCGAGGTGGACCAGGTCACGGTGGTGCTGCTGTACGACGGGCTGCGGGTGGTGCGGTACGCGGAGAAGGGCCGGGGCGACGGCGGCGCGGTGGCGCTGGACTTCGCGCGGACCGACGCCGCCGACGCGGCCTCCTCGACCGCGCTGGTCGCCACCCGCGCGGACGGCAACGTCCGCTATCTGACGGCCCCTTGGGTGCGCCGCCCCTCCGTACGGGACCTGGTGCGGCCCGACGAGGCGCCGCGGCCGCTGCGGCTGGCCCCGGACGGGGTGACCGACCCGGTGCGGGCGGGCGGGGCGGGCCTGATGCCCGGCTCGGGACGGACGCCCGAGTGCGAGAGCTGGACGGCGCTGCGGCTGGGCTCCCGCCTGGTGACCGACCTGGGCGAGATCGTCCCGGCCCGGCTGACGTACGGCGCCCCCGGCGGGTTCGGGCCGGGCGGCGGGCCGCTGGACGTGGCGGGCGCGGAGGCCCGGGCGGCCTGGGCGCACACCGGCTGCCGGCTGCCGCTGCTGCATTCGCGGGGCGTGCGCGAGGTCAACGCCTGGCGGTTCGCGGCCCAGCGGCTGCCCGAGGGCGGAGGTGCGGCGGACTGGGTGTGCACCCGCGCGGAGACCTGGCGGGGCGTGGGCGACCGGGTGCTGGCCCAGTTCCAGCCCCCGGCCAGGGACCCGGGCGCCCCGGCCGCCATCGTCGCGAGCGCGGACGGCTCCCCGGACTGCGGGCCGCGCGCGCCGCGGGTGCTGGCGGGCGCGCTGTGGAAGTCGCGCACCGGACGGTGGTATCTGCTGGCGGCGGGCAGCAGCCAGGTGACCGCCGTCGCGGCGCGCGGCGACGTGCGGGGCGCGGCGGCGGGACGGCTGCTGACGCTGCCCGCCGAGGCCGGCGACCAGGCGCGGCTGATCGGCCGGCTGATGGGCGGCGGTCGGCTGACGGCGCTGCGCTGACCTCGGCTCAGCTCAGTTCAGCGTGGTGAGGCCGCGCGCACCATCCGGAGCTGGCCGATCTCGGCGGCGTTCTTCATGAGCTCGGCGTTCACCCAGCCGAGCATATGGGCGACGGTGTGCTGCGGGTCGTTTTGCCAGGGGAAGGGCGCGACGGCCTCCAGGTCGGCGTCGGTGAGTTCGTCCAGCGCCGCCAGCCAGTCCGTGCGCAGCCCGCGCAGCCACTCGACGGCCGCTGTCCCGTCCCCCGGCCAGGTGACCTCGGTGCGGTCCCGGGGCGTCCGGCCCTGCGCGTGGTCGAGGGTCACGCTCCACCACCAGCCGATGTGCCAGCTCAGCCAGGCGATCGTGGGGACGGGCACCGGATCGGGTTCGGTGTCCGCCCAGTCGGGCGCCCAGGTCCCGTCGGGCTGCTGACGTACGGTCCAGCAGTGGGTGGCGGGCTCCCACAGGAAGTCCTCCGGTTCCAGCCGCTCCAGGTGGTACTCGAACAGGGACCAGGTCAGCTCGAACTGCCAGCGAGCCAGTTCACGTGGGGAGGTATGCACCCGGCGACCCTGGCATACCGCCACCCCTGCCCGAAACCGATTTTCCGGGGCGAACGGACCCGCGCCGCCACTCCTCATCCGCAGTACAGCGGAACTGATCCAGAGAACGTGTTTGAGCACTGGATTTCGGCTTGTCGCGTATGGAAGGCTCGCCAGCGTCCATGGAATTCCGAATATTGAATTGGGTACGGCAGGATATCTCGTGCGGATAACGACTTCGATCGCCGCCACCGCCGTCGCGGTGCTGGCACTCACCCTGACCGGCTGCGGAGGCGACGACGGCGACGGAAAGTCTGCGTCGCCGGCCAAGGAGAACACGGGCGCCAGTCAGTCCGAGAAACCGGGCAAGCCCACTCCTTCCGGCACCGGTGAGTCGGGCGACATGAAGTCCGCCAGCCCCACCCCCACCTCGAGCAGGACCCCCGCCAAGTCCACCCCGGTCCCCAGCCGCACCACCACCAGCGCCCCCACCAAGGCCCCGGTCCCGAGCCGTACGGGCGGCGGCGCGGGCGGCGGGGGCGGCGCTCCCACCCCGTCTGCCGGCGGCCAGTTGGCAAAGGTCCAGGGCAACTGGTACTACCCGGTGCGGGACGCGAGCGGCAACGTGATCACCTTGAGGATCAGCGGCACTTCCCTGTCCGCGACCGGCAACAAGGGGACCTGCTCCGGGACCATCAGCTCCTCCATGGCCGTCTCCTTCACCTGCCAGGGCGAGACCGCGCACGGCACGGCCCAGCTCAGCAACGGCGGCCAGACTCTCACCTTCAACTGGGGCGAGGGCAACCCCGACCGGTTCGTCCGCACCAAGCCCGCGTAACGGCGAAACCGCGAAGGAGCCGCACATCCCTCGATGTGCGGCTCCATCCAGCTCCAGGGCTCAGCCGCAGCTCCGCGCGCCCACGTGCAGGGCCACCGCCGTGTTCGCGCCGAGGGTCGCGGTGAACTGTCCGGAGGAGTCGACCGTGACGCTCTTGCCGCTCTGCACATCGCAGTAGCCGCCCGCGGGCAGTGAGGTCTGGAAGGTCCGGGTCAGCGAGGCGCCCTCGTGGTTGATGGCGACGTACGCCTTCTCACCACGCCCGAAGGCGATGGCGTTGTTGCCGTTGTCCCACCAGTTGGTGACGGCCGTGCCGCGCGCCGTATTGCGGAAGGCGACCATTTTGATGATCTCGGGCCATTTGTGCTGGCATTTCCAGCCGTCCTGCCAGCAGGCGTTCACCGTACCTCCGTTCGGCGGCCCGGCGTCGTTGTCGGAGAACTCATAGCCGGAGTGGACGTCCGGGGAGCCGTACGGCCAGGCCAGCATGAAGACATTGGCGAGGGTGTAGTCGGCGTTGTCCTTATAGGACAGGGTGGAGCCATTGCGCTCGGTGTCCCAGTTGTCGACGAAGACACCGGATTTGCCTGAGGCCATATAGCCCCAGCCCTCGCCGAAATTGTTGAGGTAGGCCAGCTTCTCGCTGGTGAAGACGCGCTTGAGGTCGCGGCCGTAGCGGAATTCCTGCACATCGCCGTTGCCCAGGTACTCGGTCGGCGAGACGGCCTCGCCCGCGCCGTAGATGGCCTCCTGCTTCCAGTAGACGTTGGGATTGCTCAGCTTGCTCTTGATCGCGGCCAGGTCCTCGGCCGCCATGTGCTTGGCGGCGTCGATCCGGAAGCCGTCGACGCCGAGCGAGAGCAGGTCGTTCAGATACTGGGCGATCCGGTCGCGCACATACGACTCGCCGGTGTCCAGGTCCGCCAGGCCCACCAGCTCGCAGTGCTGGACGTTCCAGCGGTCCTGGTAGTTGCTGATCTGCGCGGTGCAGTCGTCCATGTCCTGGGACTGGTAGATGCCCGGGTAGGTGTACTTGGTGTACGAGGAGCCGCCGGTTCCCGTGCCGGACCCAGCTGACATGTGGTTGATGACGGCGTCGGCGACGACCTTCACGCCCGCCGCATGGCAGGTGTCGATCATGTTCTTGAAGGCGGTGCGGTCACCGAGCCGTCCGGCGATCTTGTAGCTGACGGGCTGGTACGAGGTCCACCACTGGCCGCCTTGGATGTGCTCGGTCGCCGGGGACACCTCGACATAGCCGTAACCGGCCGGCCCCAGCGTGTTGGTGCACTCCTTGGCCACCGAGTCGTAGGTCCACTCGAAGAGTTCGGCGGTGACGTCCTTGTCGCCGGGCGGCGCGGCCTGCGCCTGCCCCGGCAGGGTTATCAGCATCGCCGCGCCCGCCGCGAGGGCGAGGGCGGCCGCGAGGGGTCTGCTGGCCATCGTTCCTCCTGCTTCTGTGGGGGGAGTTGCGGAAGACGATCGAGGCTCGGTTGGGGAGGGTCAGGACTTGGTCGCCCCGGCGGTGAGCCCGGCGACCAGGTGACGCTGGGCCCAGGAGAACACCAGCGTCGCCGGGATGGCGATCAGGACGGCGGCCGCGGTCATGGAGCCCCAGTCCGAGGTGTACTGGTTGACAAAGGTCTGGAGCCCGGCGGAGAGGGTCAGGTTCTCCTCTCCCGTCATGAAGGCGGAGGCGTACGCGACCTCGGCCCAGGCCGTGATGAAGGTGTAGAACGCGGTCACCGCCAGGCCCGGTTTGGCCAGCGGCACCACCAGCCGCCAGAAGGTGCCGAAGGGGTTGAGCCCGTCGACCCGGCCGGATTCGTCGATCTCCACCGGGATGGTGTCGAAGAAGCCCTTCATCATCCAGGCGCAGAACGGCACGGCGACGGTGAGGTAGGTGACGATGAGGGCGATCGGCTGGTTGAGCCAGCCCAGCGTCGACATGATGTTGTACAGCGGGACGATGAGGATGGCCACCGGGAACATCTGGGTGATCAGCAGCAGCCACATCAGCGGGCGCATCCCGGGGAAGCGGAAGCGGCTGACGGCGTATCCGGTGGTGGCCGCCACGAACACGCCGAGCAGCGTGGTGATCAGCACGACGAACAGCGAGTTGCCGAACCAGGTGAGGAACTTCGTATCGGCGAGGACGTGGTGGTAGTTGTCCAGCGTCGGGCTCTTCACCACATCCGTGGAGAACGCCTCGCTCTTGGGCTTGAAGGAGGTCACCAGCAGCCACAGCGGCGGGAAGACCGCGACGGCGGAGGCGACGATGAGGGTCGCGTGCAGCCCGACCGAGGCCAGTGGGGAACGTCGTTGGTCGCGCATGGTCACCACACCTCTCCCTGCTTGCGGAGTGCGCGGCGGTAGACCATCGCGAAGAGCATGAGGATCAGCAGGATGAGCACGCCCCATGCCGAGGCGCCCGCGAAGTCGCGCGGGCTGTTGACGAACGACAGCCGGTAGGCGTACGTCACCAGGATCTCGGTGCTGTCGCCCGGTCCGCCGCGGGTGAGCAGGAAGATCACCGGGAACATGTTGAAGGTCCAGATGGTCGACAGCAGCACCACCGTGGAGCTGACCGAGCGCAGCCCGGGCAGGGTGATGTGGCGGAACCGCTGCCAGGGCCCGGCGCCGTCCATCTCGGCGGCCTCGTACAGCTCACCGGGGATGGACTGCAGTCCGCCGAGCAGCGCGACCAGCATGAACGGCACCCCGAGCCAGATGTTCACGGCGATCACCGAGACCTTGGCCATGGTGGGGTCGTTCAGCCAGGGCACGGCGTCGATGCCGCCGCCGTCCAGGATCTTGTTGAGAATGCCGTTCCGCTCGTTGTAGAGCAGGCGCCAGGCGAAGACCGAGACGAAGGCGGGTACGGCCCAGGGCAGGATCAGCAGCGACCGGTAGAGGGTGCGGCCGGCGAATCTGCGGTTGAGGATGACGGCCAGGCCGAGGCCGATGGCGAAGGTGAGGGCGACGCAGGCGGCGGTCCAGGTCACGGTCCAGACGAGCCGGTCCCAGAAGATCGGGTCCTTCAGGATCGCGGTGAAGTTGTCCAGGCCGACGAAGTCGTACGTCGCGGGGATGTGGTTCATCCCGATGTTGCGCTCGACGTTCGCCTCGTTGGCGTCGGTGAGCGACAGATAGATGCCGCGCGCCAGCGGATAGCCGATGATCAGGCCGATCACGAGCACGACGGGCGCGACCATGGCCCAGGCGTACCAGTGGCGGCCCAGCGCATTGCGGATCCGGCCCGGGGGCCGCTTGTTCACCCCGCTCTTCTTGCCGGGCCTGCCGGGCTCGCCGGGCTTATGGGTTTCGGCGGCGGTCTCGCGGACCCGGCCGCGGGCGCCCTCCGCGCCCGCGGCCGATCCTGCCGACTGGCCGGTCTCGACAGCCATCGTCGCGGGTCCCTACTTCCAGTCGCCCTTGAGGAGCTTGCGGTACGCGGCGGCCACCGACTTGGCGGCCTTCTCGGGGGAGGTCCTGCCGGTCACCACGTTCGGGAACTCGACCAGGATCGCCTGGAAGAGGCTGTTGCCCTCGGGGATCCAGGGGCGTTCGACGGCCTTGTCCACGGCCGCCTTGAAGAACTTGACGTTGGCGTTGGCCGCGACCGCCTTGTTCGCGTAGACCGAGGTACGGGTCGGCAGCAGGCTCAGCTTCTCGGTGGTCTCGGCCTGGACCTCGGCCGAGCTCATGTACTTGACGAAGGCGTAGGAGGCGTCCAGGTTCTTGGACCCGGCGTAGACGGTGAGGTTCTGACCGCCCTGCGGGGCGCCCTGGGCCTTGCTGCCGGCCGGGACGGGGACCACGCCGAGGTTGGACTTGTCGTCCTTGAACGCCTTGCCGGCCAGGGTGTCCTCGATCGCCCACGGCCCGTTGATGGTCATCGCGACATCGCCGTTCTTGATGGCGTTCTGCATGTTGTCCCAGCCGTCGGTGGCGTCGGTGATCGCCGCACCGGACTTGACCAGGTCGCGGGCGGTGGCGAAGGCCTTGACGCCGGGCTCGTCGTCGACGGTGATCTTCTTGGCGTCGGTGTCCAGCAGGTCGCCGCCCTCGCCGTAGATGAACGGCAGGTAGAAGTAGGCGTCGTCGCCGCGCAGGTAGAGGCCGGTCTTGCCGGTCTTCTGCTTGATCTTCTTCGCGGCGGCCTTGAGCTCCGTCCAGCTGGTCGGCGGCTCGACGCCGGCCTCCTTCAGCAGCTTCTTGTTGTAGAAGAGGCCGAGGGTGTCGATGACCTGCGGCACGGCGTACGTCTTGCCCTTGAACTTGGTGCCGGCGGCGGCCTTGGGCAGATAGTCCGACTCCTTGTCGAGGGCGGCGGTGCCGTCCAGCGGGGCCAGATAGCCGATGTTGGCGAGGTCCTGGGTCCAGGCGACCTCGGTGCGCAGCACGTCCGGGGCGCCGGAGCCGCCGCTGCCCGCCGCGTTCTTGAAGTTCTTCAGCGCATCGCCGAACGGCACGCTGACGTAGTTGACCTTGACCTTCGGGTACTTCTTGCTGAAGTCCTCGGCGAGCTTCTTGTACGTGCCCTTCTCGGCTTCGTTCGAGGTGTCCCAGTAGGTCACGGTGCCGGAGATCTCCCCGGCCGACTTGTTGCCCCCGCCGCTGCCGCCGTCATCACCGCCGCATGCGGTCGCCGCGAGCGCCATCGCCGCGACGAGCGCAGTGGCCGCTATGCCACGTCGCATCTGAACTCCTCCAAAGCCGGCCGCGCCATCGCGGCGCCGAGTTGCCGAGGAACGTAACAGGGATGCAAACCGATCGAAAGACTTTGCAGCAAAATTCTGAAAGCGGCCGGGATCGTTACCCCCACGTGTCCCTCCGGTGGCCGCCCGAGCGCTTGACACATGTGCCGGAGTGCCCCGGCGAGCGCCCCCAGGCCGCCCCGGAGGCGCCCCGTAGCCGCCCCGGAGCCGCCCCGATAGGGGTTGCAAGCCCCTGCAAGCTCTTCCGCAAGGCATTGCAGAGCTGTTACGTTCACCGGCATGACCCAGGAGCTCACCACCTCCCCCCAGACCGAGACCGCGCAGCCGTCCGGCGGCCCCGACTGGTGGCGTGACGCCGTCATCTACCAGGTGTACGTGCGGTCCTTCGCCGACAGCGACGGCGACGGCATCGGGGATCTGCGCGGCGCCCGCGAGCGGCTGCCGCACCTGGCCCGACTGGGCGTGGACGCGGTCTGGCTGACCCCGTTCTTCGCCTCGCCGCAGGCGGACGGCGGCTACGACGTGGCCGACTACCGCGCCGTCGACCCGTTGTTCGGCACCCTCTCCGACGCGGACGACCTGGTGCGCACCGCCCATGAGCTGGGCCTGAAAGTAATTGTGGACATCGTTCCGAACCACACCTCCGATCGACACGTGTGGTTCCAGGAGGCGCTCGCGGACCGACCTCGGGGGGCGGCCCGCGAGCGCTACCACTTCCAGCCGGGCCGGGGCGCGGACGGCGAGTTGCCCCCCAACGACTGGGAGTCGGTCTTCGGCGGCCCCGCCTGGACCCGCACCACCGACCCCGACGGCACCCCCGGCGAGTGGTATCTGCACCTCTTCGCGCCCGAGCAGCCCGACCTCAACTGGGAGTGCCCCGAGGTCGCCGAGGAGTTCGCGTCCGTCCTGCGGTTCTGGCTGGACCTGGGCGTGGACGGCTTCCGCATCGATGTCGCGCACGGCATGGTCAAGGCCGCGGGTCTGCCCGATATCGGCCGCACCGAACAGGCCAAGCTGATCGGCGCGCAGGTGCTGCCGTTCTTCGACCAGGACGGGGTGCACGAGATCCACCGCTCCTGGCGGCGGCTGCTGGACTCCTACAGCCAGACCCACGACGGCCCGGCACGCATCGGCGTCGCCGAGGCGTGGGCCCCCACCTCCGAGCGGCTGGCCCTGTACGTACGCCCCGACGAGCTGCACCAGGCGTTCAACTTCCAGTTCCTCAGGTGCCCGTGGGACGCGGCCGCGATGCGCGAGGTGATCGACGACTCGCTGGCCGCGACCGCCTCCGTGGGCGCCCCCACCACCTGGGTGCTCTCCAACCACGACGTGGTCCGGCACCCCACCCGCTACGCCGAGGACAGCCCCGCCCAGGGCCTGCGGCGGGCCCGGGCCGCCGCCCTGCTGATGCTGGCGCTGCCCGGTTCGACGTATATCTACCAGGGCGAGGAACTGGGGCTTCCGGAGGTCACGGACCTGCCGGACGACTGCCGCCAGGACCCGGCCTTCTTCCGCACCTTCCACGAGAGCGGCCAGGACGGCTTCCGGGACGGCTGCCGGGTGCCCATCCCCTGGTCGCGCGGTGGGGAGTCGTACGGATTTGGGCCCGGCGGCAGCTGGCTGCCGCAGCCCGCGGGCTGGCGGGATCTGTCGGTCGAGGCCCAGACCGGCGACCCGGACTCTACGCTGGAGCTGTACCGCGCGGCGCTCGCGGTGCGCAAGGAGGTGCCCGGCCTCGGCGACACCCCGATGGAGTGGCTGGACGCACCCGAAGGGGTGCTCGCGCTGTCCCGCCCGGGGTTCGTATGCACCATCAACACCCTCGGGGAGGGGGTGGAACTGCCCGTTCCAGGGCGTGCGCTGCTGTCCTCGGCCCCGCTGGAGTACGGGGCGGGCACGGTGCGCATTCCCGCCGATTCCTGCGCGTGGTGGGCAATCTGACATGCGACCGGTACAGTCCAGCCCCATGACCGCACGACTCGCTGATATCGCAGCCCAGGCGGGGGTCAGCGAAGCCACGGTCAGCCGCGTCCTGAACGGCAAGCCCGGCGTGGCGGCGGCCACCCGCGAATCCGTCCTGGCCGCGCTCGACGTGCTCGGATACGAGCGGCCGGTGCGGCTGCGGCAGCGCAGCGCGGGGCTGGTGGGCCTGATCACCCCCGAGCTGGAGAACCCGATCTTCCCCGCGCTCGCCCAGGTGATCGGGCAGGCGCTGACCCGCCAGGGCTACACCCCGGTGCTGGCCACCCAGACCCCGGGCGGCTCGACCGAGGACGAGCTGACCGAGATGCTGGTGGACCGCGGGGTGGCGGGGATCATCTTCGTCTCCGGGCTGCACGCGGACACCAGCGCCGATATGCAGCGCTATGACCAACTGCACGGCCAGGGCGTCCCGTTCGTCCTGGTCGACGGCTACTCCCCCAAGGTGCGGGCGACCTTCATCTCGCCCGACGACCGGGCGGCGATGCTGCTGGCGGTGACCCACCTGGCCTCGCTCGGCCACACCCGGATCGGGCTGGCGCTCGGCCCCAAGCGGTTCGTGCCCGTACTGCGGAAGATCGAGGGCTTCCAGCGCGCGATGCACGAACAGCTGGGGGTCGCGCCCGAGAAGTCCGAAGAGCTGATCCAGCATTCGCTCTACACACTGGAGGGCGGCCAGGCGGCGGCCGGCGCGCTGATCGAACACGGCTGCACGGCGGTGGTCTGCGCAAGCGACATGATGGCGCTCGGCGCCATACGGGCGGCCCGGCAGCAGGGCCTGGCCGTACCGCGGGACATCTCGGTGGTCGGCTTCGACGACTCGACGCTGATCGCCTTCACCGACCCGCCGCTGACCACCATCCGCAAACCCGTGCAGTCGATGGGCCAGGCCGCGGTGCGGGCCCTGCTGGAGGAGATCGGCGGCACCCCGGCCCCGCCCAGCGAATTCGTCTTCCTCCCGGAGCTGGTGGTCCGCGGCTCCACGGCCTCGGCCCACGGGGCGGGGGCGCGGGGCGGCGGGCCGTAGGCGGGACACAGGCGGGACACCGGCGGGACACAGTCGGGACATGGGCGGGACATGGGCGCGGGACATAACCGGGCGTACGGCGGACTACGCCACATGCAGGGCGGGCCGGAGTAGGACATAAGGCGTCAAGACCGGCCCGAAGGGCGATCTGCCGCTGGGCCGCTTCTGGCAGACTGTTGCCCCATGGGTGAAACGACTGTGAGGACTCTGGCAAGCCGGACGGCCACTCCGTCACCCATCGAGGGGAGCCAAGCGGGGGCCGGTACGCGCCCAGCGCCACCCCAAAGGCCCCTGGACCGGCTCCGCACCCCCCGCAGACCGCGGCTCTGGTTCGAGATCGCCCTCGTCGCCGTCAGCTACTGGACGTACTCCCTGATCCGCAACGCCGTCCCGGAGCAGCGGCATGAGGCGCTGCGCAACGCCGGCTGGATCTGGGAGTGGGAGCACCAACTCGGCATGGCCTTCGAGCACGGCGTCAACCACGCGGTCGACTCGGTCGGCTGGCTGATTGTAGGAATGAACTACTACTACGCCACGCTGCACTTCATCGTCACCCTCGGCGTGCTGCTGTGGCTCTACCGCTGGCACCCGGGCCGGTACGCCGCCACCCGGCTGGTGCTCTTCGCGACCACCGGCGTGGCGCTGCTGGGCTACTACTTCTTCCCGCTGGCCCCGCCCCGGCTGATGGCCGGGGGCAACTTCATCGACACCGTCGTGGCGCACGACACCTGGGGGTCGATGGCCTCGGGGAACCTGGCCAATATGTCCAACCAGTACGCGGCGATGCCGTCGATGCACATCGGCTGGTCGCTGTGGTGCGGTGTCACCATCGCCGTACTGGCCCGCCCGGTGTGGGTGAAGGCGCTGGGGCTGCTGTACCCGGCGGCCACGCTGGTGGTGATCGTGGCGACGGCCAACCACTTCTGGCTGGACGCCGTCGGGGGCGTCATCTGCCTGTCGTTCGGCTTCACCCTGTCGCGGCTGTGGTACGGCAGGCTCCCGTACCGGCTGCCGCGGTATGTGGCGGAGGGAAGCGCGGCTGTCAAGGCGGCTTGATCGCACCCGCCCGAGCCGCCATCCTGGCTCCGAATTCAGGGGCTCGATCACCGGCTCGACCATCGCGCGGGGGCGGCGGTCCGCGTCGCGCGCATCCCCGCGCACATACCTGTGCGCACTGCCGCGGGCCCGAGGACACAGGACGAAAGGGACACCGGCACGTGCACACCGCTGACGCCACGCCGGCACCGGCCACCGCACTCAGGCTGCCACGGCCCCGCTCGGGCTCCGCGCCCCTCCCGGACTCCGCCGGCCCGCCGCCCTTCCGGCTGGTGGCCACCGACCTCGACGGCACGCTGCTGCGCACCGACCTGACCGTCTCGGCCCGTACCCGCGCGGCGCTCGCCCTCGCGGACCGCGCCGGGGCGCGCCATCTGGTCGTCACCGGCCGACCGGCCACCTCCTGCCGGGAGTTCCTGGTCGCCATCGGCTATCAGGGGCTCGCGGTATGCGGTCAGGGCGCGCAGCTGTACGACGCCTCGGCGGACCGGCTGCTGGTCTCCGCGGCGCTGGACCTGGACCTGGCGCGGGCGGTGGTCAAGCGCACGGAGGAGGAGTTGGGCGGGCGTCCGCTGGAGCTGGCGGTGGTCACCGCCGCGCCCGAGAACCGCTTCGTGATCACGCCGCGCTTCACCGACCGGATGCGCCCCGACTGGGGGCTCGTGGGCAGCCGGGAGGAGCTGTGGGCGCAGCCGATCGAGAAGGTGCTGATGCGCCATCGCGAGCTGCCCGACGCCCGGGTCGCGGCGGCCGCGGCGCTGGCGGGCGGGGACGAGGTGTCGGTGACGCACTCCGAGAAGGGCATGATCGAGGTGCTGCCGGCGGGGGTGGACAAGGCCGTGGGGCTGGGGCGGGCGGCGGAGCGTATGGGCTTCGCGCCCGAGGACACGATCGCCTTCGGCGATATGCCGAACGACATCCCGATGCTGGAGTGGGCCGGGTACGGGGTGGCGATGGGCAACGCACACCCGGGTCTGATCGCCGTCGCGGACGAGGTGGCTCCGGACCATGACGAGGACGGGGTGGCGGCGGTCCTGGAGCGCCTGTACGGCCACCCCTGACCAAGCCCTCTTGACCTATCATCCATAACTAAACAGAATTTCTAAAGTGCACCCTGAACCCAGCCACCCTGAACCTGAACCCCACTACCTGGACGAGCGATCCGGCGCCCGCTACCCGCTCACCGACCCGCGCTGGTGCGGCGACGACGGCGCCCCGCTGACCGTCTCCCCCCTGCCCGGCATCACCCGCGAGGACGTGGACACCGGCACCCGTTCGCTGTGGCGCTACCGCGCGGCCCTGCCCGTGGACATCGCCGCCCCGGTGTCGCTCGGCGAGGGCTGTACCCCGCTGGTCGAGAAGGTCTGGGGCGAGGTCCCGGTCCGCTTCAAGCTGGAGTGGTTCAGCCCCACCGGCAGCTTCAAGGACCGCGGCACCAGCGTGATGATCTCCCTGCTGGCTCAGCGGGGCGTGCCGGAGGTCATCGAGGACAGCTCCGGCAACGGCGGCGCCTCCGTCGCGGCGTACTGCGCGGCCGCCGGCATCCGGGCCACGATCCTCACCCCCGAGGCCACCTCCCCCGCCAAGGTGCTCCAGAGCCGCGCGTACGGGGCGCGGGTCGAGCTCGTCCCGGGCGACCGGGACGCCACCGCGGCGGAGGCGCTGCGCAGGTCGGAGCGTACGTACTACGCCAGCCACAACTGGCACCCGTTCTTCCTCCAGGGCACCAAGACCCTCGCGTACGAGCTGTGGGAGGACCTGGGCTTCACGGCCCCGGACAATGTCGTCACCGTGGCCGGCGCCGGCTCCACCGTCCTGGGCTGCGACATCGGCTTCTCCGAGCTGCTGGCCTCCGGCCAGATCCGGCGCCGCCCCCGGCTGCTCGTCGCCCAGCCCGCCAACTGCGCCCCCATCCACGCGGCGTTCCACGACCGGGTCGCCGCCCCCTTCGCCCCCACCGTCGCCGAGGGCACCGCCATCCGCGAGCCCATCCGGCTGCCGGAGGTCGTCCAGGCCGTCCGCCGCTCGGACGGCGACATGGCGGCCATCCCCGAGGACGACATCGCCACCGCGGTCCGCCGCCTGGCCGCCATGGGCCTGTACGCGGAGCCGACCAGTGCGACCGCGGCCGCCGCGATCGACGTCTTCCGCGCCCGGGGCGCGATCCGGCCGGGCGAGACGACCGTCGTACTGCTGACGGGCTCGGGGCTCAAGGCGGCGACCGCGATGAACGCCCTCTTCACCGATCAAGGCTTCGCCGATCAGGGAGGCAGACCATGACCGCCGAGGACGACCTGCTGCTGCGCGAGGCCGAGAAGATCGTCGTCGCCATCGGCCGGATGTTCCCGGGCCTGTGCGAGGTCGTGCTGCACGATCTGCGCGACCCCGAACACGCCATCCGGGCCATAGAGAGCAATCTCTCCGGCCGCTCCGTCGGCGACCCCGCCACCGAGCTCGGCATCGCCCGCATCCAGGACCCCGGCTTCCCGGACATCGTCCAGAACTACCCCAACCGCTTCCCCGACGGCCGCCCGGCCAAAAGCACCTCGATCGGCATCAAGAACAGCGCGGGCGAATACATCGCCGCCATCTGCCTCAACCTCGACGTCTCGCTGTTCGCCAGCGTAGCCCGCAGCCTCAACAACCTGGTCAGAACCGACGACCAGGAACAGCCCCTCACCGAAACCCTGCGCGCCCGCACCGCAGACGAACTCCGTACCGTCATCGAGGAATTCGCCGCCGTCCGCGGCCACACGGCGCGCAGCCTCGGCTCCGCCGCGAAGAAGGAGCTCGTACGCTCCCTCAAGACCCGCGGCTTTCTTCAGGTCAAGCATTCCGTGCAGGTGGTGACGGAGCTGCTGGGGGTGTCCAGGGCGACGGTCTACAACTACCTGCGCTCAGCCGGCTAGACGCGCCCGGTGTGGGTTGTCGACCAGCGCATTCCGCCGACCACATGCTCGAGATAGGCCGGGTGGCTCACCGTGAACGTAAAGTCGCTGTAGGGAAGCTCCTCGAAGGGACGGGTGCCTATGAGCATCCATGTCTGCCAGTCCGACAGATCGGCCTCGCCCTCCAGCCCGGCTATATCGTCGAGGTCTCCCTCTTCCCATGGCTCGTCGGGGTGTTCCAGCGCCGCGACCTCACTCCACAGGGGGACGTTACGGATCGGGCCCGTCTCGTAGGAGGTCACGATCTCGAAGGCTCGGCAGGAGAACTCGACGGGGTCGCTCTCCGTCAAGACATAGTGAGAAATGCCGTCATACCCGGATCCACCCCCCAGTTCCTCTCCGTACACGGCTTTCGCCGTACGCCGGGGAATGAGCACGCTTATGCCGTCGTCCGCGAGCAGATATCCGTCGTCGGTGACCCGTATCTTCTTGCCGCGGACCGCGTCGTAGAGCTCGCGGAACTCATCCTTCATCCGCATACCGGCCACGATCTCCATGCCCCGCTCCGTGGAATACGGATACCGGTCCGGGCGGCTGGGCATGCCGTCGCCGTCCCTCAGGAACCCGTTCGACAGCAGGAACCACGCGTCCACCAGCAGGGCCAGCGGGAAAGGTGGCCCCTTGGGGACGAAGGCGGCATCGGGGTTGATGATGTGCAGCCTCCCGCGCACGGTGCATTCCTCGACACTGCCGATGGACACGGCGAACAGATCGGTCACAATGGGCGCCCTTTCCCCTGGAAGGCGATGGCCGACGACGATTGCCGCAGCGCCATGACGGTAACTACTCGCACTGACAACGGCTTACGGCCCGCACCGCGGTGACCGCCTCTGCGGCAACTCACACCGGCCCCGGCAGATCCATCGACGCGAGCCTGGCCGGATCGATCACGACCGCGATACGGGCGATCCGGCTCTCGACGACGGTGAACGCCATGACCGAGAGCGGGGTGCCGTCCTCGTGCCAGGACACGATCCCGGGCGCCCCGTTGACGAGCGCCGCCCGCCCGCGCGGGGCCGTACCGGCGGACAGCCGCGCCCTGGCGGCGACCTGGGTGGCGCCGAGGACGACGGCCACACCATCGGGGGTTTCGACGGTCAGCCTCACCTCGGGGTCGAGTACGCGCAGCAACCCCTCGAAGTCGCCGTGGCGAGCCGCTGCCAGGAATGCCTGGACCACCGCTCGCTGCTCCCGCCCTCCGGATATCGGCCGCTGGGCTGTGTGTACTTTCCGACGGGCGCGACTGGCGAGCATCTTGGTGGCGGCGGTGGACTTGCCCAGGATCTGACTGATCTCGTCGAACGGCACGGCGAACAGGTCATGCAGTACGAACGCCAGCCGCTCGCTCGGCCCGAGCGAATCCAGAACGACCAGAAGCGCGAGCCCGACCGAGTCGGCGAGCGCCACATCGTCCTCCGGCGCGGGTCCGTCGTCGACCGTCACCACGAGCTCGGGCAGCCGGTCGTCGTAGGACGCCGCGGGGTGGGCCTGACGCGAACGCAGGACATCGAGGCTGATCCGTCCGACCACCGTGGTCAGCCAGCCGGCGAGGTTGTGGATGGTCGCCGTGTCCTGGCGGGAGAGCCGCAGCCAAGCCTCCTGTACCGCGTCCTCGGCGTCGGCATGCGATCCCAGCATGCGGTAGGCGACCGCGCGCAACCGGCCGCGCTGGGCCTCGAACGCCTTGGCCACCGGGTCCGTCGGGCTGGTGTCGGGCATGTTGTTACCTTCCTCGGATCTGCTCCGTCATGGGGATGACGTGCCCGAACGGGCACAGGTAACCGATGAAGGAGCGAGATCGATGGAAGCACGCATGAAGGGCCCGGTGAACGCCGATGTCCTCACCGGGATCCAACACCTCATGAAGGCGATTCACGGCTCCGGCGCCGACCCACTCGTACTCGAACTGGTCCACCTGCGCGCCAGCCAGATCAACGGCTGCAGCCCGTGCGTCTTCGCCGGGGTCGAGTCGGCCAAGAAGCACGGAGAGACCGATGAGCGGCTGCACAACGTGGTCACATGGCGCGAGACGTCTTTCTTCAGCGAGGAGGAACGGGCTGCGCTCGCCCTGACCGAGGCCGCCACCCGGATCCAGGACGGCGCGCCGGGGGTGACCGACGAGATCTGGGACGCCGCCGCCGACCACTTCGACGAGAAGCAGCTGTCCGCGATCATCATGAACATCGCGATGACCAACTTCTTCAACCGGATCAACCACACGATCCGCGAGCAGGCCGGCAAGACCTGGTGAGTTGGCTGGACGACCCTGAAGGTTCGGCTGTCGCCCGCTAGCTTCTCTGCAGCGTGCGGGTGACACCCGCGATGATGGCGGTCGTCAGCACCCAGCCGAAGGCGATCAGGAGGTAGGCCAGCCACTGGAGGCTGTCGTTCGACCAGTACCAGGCCGTGCGCTGGCCCAGACCGCCGATGGGGATCAAGAGGTCGAGTGTGTAGACGAGGGGCTGGAACGGGGCGCCTTCGCCTCGTTTGACCGGGATGGGGGAGTGAGCGCCGAAGGAGAGCGTGCCCAGCAAGGTCAGCGCGAGGAGCCAGACGCCGGCCAGCCAGGGGCGATAGCCATAACCGACGGTCACGTCGAGCAAGTGCCCCCACGCACGGGTGACCCGGGGCAGAGTTCGACGCCGATGGCGCTGTCTGGCCAGGAGGACGCGGCGGGCGTCGTCGTCGTGGCCGCCCTTCCGGTACCAGCTCGCCAACTGCTCATAGGGCTGCGGGCTGTAGCCCGGGCTGCGTCGTATCCACGCCACCCGGCGTGCCACGGAGTCCGGCTGCCCCGCCGCCTCCCGCCGCTCCCCTGCCTCGTCCCCCTTGACGGAGCCGTAGACGAAGCCGTCCAACTCCACCACGTCCGGCCAGCTGTGCTCGCTGTCGTGGAGGTAGGACACCTGCGCGCCCCGCAGGTCCACGGCGCCGGACGGCCGCCGGGCCAGGGTGAGGTCGAAGTCGACGGCCTGCATCCGCAGGGCGTCCAATGACGGGCCGTGGCCGTCGGGCGGCCCATTCAGGACGGCTCCTTCCAAGGTCAGGTCGTCCGAGATCCGGGCACCCCGCAGCCGTACGGTCCCGTTCGCGATGAACCCGTCGGAGAAGTCGAGCGTCGAGGCCACGGCGTTGTCCAGGGCGAGCGCCACCCCGCGCCGACCGGGGCGCTCCAGTAGTGCACCCCTCATATGCAGTCCGCCTGGCAACTGTGCCCCCATGAGACGGACTTCGCCGTGCGCGACGAACCCGTCCCCGCAGTAGACGCCGCCCTCCGCGACCAGCCCGCCGGCGGACACCGCCCACTCGCCCGGTGCGGTGATCCCAGCTCCGTTGAGGTTCACGGCACCGCTCACGTGGGCGTTGATGAGCGACAAGGCGGTGACCCTGCGGTGGAAGGGCGAGGCAGAGCCGCTTTCCAGGCGAGAGCGGCGCAGATCGAGGCGTCCCTCGATACGGATCATGCCGACTTCCACGCCCGGCACTCGGCTGCCCACGATCGCGATCGACTGGGTCGACGCTCCGGAGAGATCCACGCCCTCCTCGAACCAGCAGTCCTCGAGCCAGAGGGCGTGAGCGATCTGCGCGCCGGCCAGGTTGAGGTGCCCGGATATCCGCCCTCCGGCGAGCCTCAGACACGCCACCGCGCCCGGCTGTGCGGTGTTCGCGCCCAGGAGGAGTGCCACGATCACGGCGGCCCGAACCGTCCGCCCGAGGCCCCACTGCCCACCCTCGGCGACACGGTCGTCCTCGGGCACCCCCGTACGCAAGTCCACGCGGCGTCCCTCGGGGAACGCGTCCCACAGCTCGCGCTCCGGTGATGTCAACTCGTCGTAGGAGAGCACTCATGCAGAGTAGTGATCTTCCTTCGTGCTCGTCTTGCCCCCGCGCGCATCGGAGGGCCGCCACGTCCACCGCCTTCTGGTGTGGCTACTCTCGTCCCTCCATCGACGCATCAATCGTGACCGCAGGAGAGCAGGCCATGCGCAACGCCGCCGTAACGCCCGAGGGCGACCGGATCCGGTGGGTCGAGCTGCCGGGGCAGGAGCCGGCACGCGTCTACGTACACGGCCTGGGCGCCACATCGCCCGCCTACTTCGCGGAGATCGCGGTACACCCACTCCTGACCGGCCGCCGTTCGCTGCTGATCGACCTGCTGGGTCACGGCATCAGCGACCGGCCGACGGACTTCGACTACACGCTGGAATCACATGCCGACACGCTCGCCGAGGCGCTGGCCAGCGCAGATGTCACCGGCGCCGAACTGATCGCCCACAGCATGGGCGGCTCGGTGGCCATCGTCCTCGCCGCCCGCCACCCCCACCTGGTCTCCCGCCTGGTCCTCATCGACGCCAACCTCGACCCGATCCCGCGCAAGCCCGGCTCTTCTGGCAGCAGCGGTATCGCCGCGTACACGGAAGAGGAGTTCCTGGCGGGCGGCTGGCGAGAGGTCCGCGACCGGGTCGGCCCCCACTGGTGGTCCACCATGCGCCTGGCCGGCCGCGAGGCACTGCACCGCAGCGCACTCCACCTCACCCGCGGCACCGTCCCCACCATGCGCGAGCTGCTGCTTGACCTGAAGATCCCCCGCACCTATCTGCTCCCCGAGGCCGACGCCCCGCTCCCGAGCACCGAAGCGCTCACCGAGGCCGGAGTGTCCGTCGTCGCGATCCCGGACTGCGGGCACAACATCATGCTCGACAACCCGGAAGCCTTCGCCCACGCCACGGCGGCGGCACTCGCGGCTCCTGCCCAGGGTTGACCGGCCGCGCGCCCACGGGCCGCTCCCATCCCGTGCCGCCGTCGGCTCACAAGCTAGGCTGCCCGCCATGGGCGCGGTGTTGGTGATCGAGTTGGCCGAAGCGCCCTCCGCCTCCGCCATCCAGCGGCTCCGCGACTACTTGGTGGCCTCCTCGTCACGCTTTGAGGAGAAACGGGTCGGCGAGTACGACCTCCATGTGTGGGCGGAGAGCCTCGGCATCACGGACACCGGCGGTGTCGACGGACACCGCCTCGTGTCCGGGCTTCCCGGGGTGATGGCCCTGATGACGGACCCCTGGGCGACCGCGCATGGCTCCGCCGAGTTCCTGAGGGCGTGGGCCGAGCAGCCCGGCTTCCGGCTCCTCAAGTAGTCGCTACTGCGGGAGTCGGTCGAAGTCGCCGCGCTTGACGCCTCGTATGAAGGTGGCCCACCGGGCCGGGGCGGTGGTGATGACGGCGGTCGGGTCGTCGCTCTCGCGCAGGAGTATGAGGTTTCGGGGTGACGCGGCGACTTCCACGCAATCGGAGCTGACCTGACCGCTACTGAAGCTTGACTTCCGCCACGAAGGCATGAATGGGGTTCCCTTCACAGTACGTACAGCAAGTGCTGGATGAGCTGGAGCGAGTCTCGCTTCGTATAGCACTCGCGCCCAGCCCGAAGCGCAATCGGCGACAGCGCCACCGCACTCAGGTGCTCGAAGGCGGCGTTGTACTGGGCAAGGTGCTCCCGGTCGCCGAGGAAGACGGACGAGACCGGATGCTCGACGTAGACGGTACTCAGCTCTGGCACCCGGCCGTCCAGGATGCCGAAAGGGGCGCCAGGGGTAGCGGCCGCGTTGACGGCCGCCTGGAACGGGAGCAACTGAATGCGCACCTGAGGCAGCTCTGCCATCTTGACAAGATGCTCGATCTGGCCACGCATGACGTCGGCGGACACGAACTGCATGAGCAGAGCGGCCTCATGGATGACCGCATGGAAGTGCTGCGATCCGTCGACCAGCACGCGCTGCCGCCGCTGCCGGAACTCGACAGCGCTGTCGACCACTTCGGGGCTGTTCGGCTGACTGCCCTCGAAGAGGCAACGCATGTAATCCGGGGTCTGGAGCAGACCGGGCACGTACATCCACTGGAACGAGCGGTGTGCCGCAGCGCCCGCCTCCAACTCCGCGAGGTCGAAGGCTCGGGCGTCGTGGGTCTCCTTGTAGGCCGACCACCAACCCCGCCCCGTGGCGCGACTCATCTCGCACAGCCCATCGACCAAGGGATGGCTTGTGCAACCGTACACGCCAGCAAGCGCCCGCAGCTTCTCCTCGGGGATGGCCGTTCGCCCCGTCTCAATGTGACTCATGTGCGCCCGACCCAACCCCACGTGGGCACCCGCGTCCGTCGCGGACAGCCCACTTGCCTCGCGCAACTTCCGCAGCTCTTCCCCCAGTCGTCGTTGCCGTTGGGTCGGGTTGGCCCGTAGCCCCATCGTGCGACTCCCTTCGTGGATCACGCGCAGTCTGCCCGCCTCTGGGGCGATGGGTCCACTCGGGAGGGTTAAATCCCGAGAATGAGTTGCGCTAGCTAAACCACCAACTCTACCGTCGAAGACGAACCGCCCAACCGGCGCACGCCATCCGGCCGTTGGCCGAAGGAGGCAACATGCCCACGAGCCCCGAGCACCCCCGTGCCGACTTCTCCCTCGTCTTCCCACCCGACCCCACCTGGGTCCGCACCGCCCGAGAAGCCGTACGCACCGCCCTGCGCACCGCCAACCGCCCCGACCTCACCGACACCGCCCTCCTCCTCACCTCCGAGGCCGTCACCAACGCCGTCACCGCCTGCCTGCACAGCGGTTGCGCGGCACCCGTCACCCTCTACGCCGAGTGGGCCGCCCTCGGCACACTCCGCGTCCTCGTCAGCGACGACGCCCCCGGCATGCCTTCACCAGGGCCGAAACCGACACCGAAAACGGCCGGGGCCTGTTCCTCATCGACAGCTGCGCCGTCGACTGGGGCGTCTGCCACCATGGCCCCGGCCCGGGAAAGGCGGTGTGGTTCCAGGTGGGCGGCGCGCGCACATGACGAACGCCACGCCACCTCAGACGAGACCACCGAACCCTGGAACGGTAGGGCCACCGGACACAGTCATAGACATACGGGTGTGGGTGCACTTCGCTTCGCTGCGGGTTGGCTGCGCTTCGCTTCGCGTGTGCCTATGCGCCGTCTCGCGGCATTCGGTGCGGGCGAGTGCGGGTTTCGTCTCGGACCCTCCGGGTCCAAAGCGCCAGCAGGAGGAGGGAAGGGGCGGTCGGCCCGGTGTCCCGGCTCCTCGGCCCGGCGAACGGTTCGGCTCAAGACAGGCTCCGCTGCGCTCCGCCGCAGCTGCTGCCGCGCGGTGGCGAGCCGGTCGGCCCAGCGGTGCGCTGGACCGGAGGCGCACGAGCGCGACGAACGGGCCGGCGACCGCTGGACGGCATGGTCCGGACGCCGCGTGCGTGCATCGTCTCGCGCCTTCGGCGCAAAGCGGCCAGCAGCGGAAACGGGGAGGGGGCGCCAAGGCATCGTCGCCGTCCAGCCCGACGGGCCCTCACCGGCCGACGGGCGGCGGCCGACGGTGGATGGTCGCCCGGAGCGGTGGACGCCGGGCTCTCCCCCCACCCCCTCTCAAAAAAACACTTGCTCTGCATCAAGTACTGCATCAAGCGATTATTTAAGAGGGGGTGGGGGGAGAGCCGATCCCGCCCGCCGGTGCCCGCCCTCCGTCGCGCTCCCGCACCCCGGCCCGGCGCACCGCTGGACTGACCGGGCAGCCACCGCGCGGCAGCAGCTGCGGCGGAGCGCAGCGGAGCCTCTTTGAGCTCAGCCGCCCGCCGGGCCGAGGAACCAGGACGACAGGCCAGCCGCCCCTCTTCCCCCTTCTCGCCGGCGCTTTGGACCCGGAGGGTCCGAGACGAAACCCGCACCCGCCCGCACCGAATGCCGCGAGACGGCGCACAGGCGCAGGCGAAGCGAAGCGCAGCCAACCCGCAGCGCAGCGCACCCGCGCCCGCACCCGCACCCGCGAGACCGACGACGAGTCAAGCCGCGTGCACGGGGGCCAGGAACGGCAGTACCACGGCGGCCACCTCGTCCGGCACTTCCTCGGCGAGGTCGTGTCCGGCGTCGAAGATGTGGCCGGTGACGTCGTGGGCCATGAGCCGCATCTGGGTCTCGTTGCGGTCGCCGATGAAGGCTGAGCCGCCGAGGGCGAGTACCGGGATGTCCAGCTTCTTCTGGGCTGCCTGACGGTTCTGTTCGGCGTCGATGAGCATGGCGCGATAGATGGCCAGCATCGAGCGGATGCCGCCGGGCATGGAGTAGCAGCGTACGTATTCGTCGACCGCTTCCGCGGTGGCTGTGTCGGGGTGGCTGCGTTCGTTCTTGAGCATGTACGTGATGAGTTCACGCTCGTGGCCGGCGATCAGCATCTCGGGGACGTCCGGCTGGAAGTAGAAGCCCAGATGCCACAGGTGCATCCCGCTGGAGACGTTCTCGGGGGTGAGAGCGGTGTGGTCCTCGAAGCCGAACCCGGGGAACAGCGCCTCCGCGAAGACCAGGGCGTTGGCGTGAGCGCGGTGGCGGGCGGCGAGTTGGTAGCCGATGACCGCTCCCCAGTCCTCTCCCATCACGCTGTAGGACTCGTGGCCGAGGTGGGCCATCAGCGCGGCGATGTCGTCGCTCATTGTCGCGGAGTCGTATCCGTCCGCGGGGTGGGCGGAGTCGCCGAGACCGCGGAGGTCCGGTACGACGACGGTGTGATGTGGCGTCAGCTTGGGGACGAGGTGTCGCCAGTGGTAGCCGGTCTTGGGTACGCCGTGCAGCAGCACCACCGCCGGGCCGGAGCCGGCTGTCCGGTAGTGCAGACTCGTTCCGTTGGCGGTGGCACGGCCCGTGCGGACGGGGGCTCCGTGGTGGTCGAAGATCATGTGCCGTCAGCTCTCCTGGTGTGCTTCGCGGCGAATGTCGATCGCGAGGCCGCTCGGTCCGTTCATCGCCGCGGTCACTGGACCGGCGCGACGGTCGGCAGGGCGCAGGACGACGTTGTCCGGGTAGAGCCGGCCGAGCAGGGCCAGAACGACGGTGTTGTCCTGCGCGGTGGCGTCCAGGGTGACGTCGCCGCCCTCCGTCCACACCAACCCCGGTGCGCGCAGTACGGCCCACGTGTCCGCGGTTCGGGTGTCGCCGGGTGCCTCGGGGTGTGCGGCGGGGTCCCGGCGGTGGGCGAAGCGGTGGCCGCGTAGGCATTGGCCGAGGTCGACGCGGGCGGTGGCGTCGTTGTGGGCCGCGTGGGTCACTTCGACGTGGGCGGTGCGGGTCCCGTCGACGACCGGTTCGGCCACGATACGGGCGGTGATCGGCCCCGGTGTTCCGGTGGTGGGCGGCAGGTGCTCGATGAGCGTGCGGGGTGCGGCGTAGTAGTCCCGCACCTCGGCGACGTAGGTGGCGGATTCGCCGGCAGCCGGGTTGGGGCGCCAGGTCAGCAGGTGTCGGGGCGCGGTGAGGGGTGGGGCGTCGACGACGGCGGGCAGGACGGTGCCGCCGTCGTGGTCGAAGCCGTAGCCGTCGGGGCCGGAGCTGCCGGTGATGGTGTGGCGGGCGAAGTTCACGATGCTGGTGTGCCGGATCTGGCGGACCAGGAGTTCGGTGAGGAAACGGTCGCGGGCCGGCTCGGTGTGCCGCAGTCCGCTCGGCGTGACGAGGAGCGGGACGTCCTGCCAGTTGGTGAAGGGCAGCAGGGCGTCGCGCAGCAGGACCATCTGGTGCAGCCATTCGTTGTACAGCTGCATCGTGACGGGGCCGCCGCGGCGGCCCATGAGCAGGTCGGTCGCGGGGTGGGTGAGCAGATGGCCGTAGCAGTGGCTGCGGACGACGAGCGGGCCCGCGGGCAGTGATATCCGGTGGGTGAGCAGCCGGTCCAGGGCCGCTGTCGCCCAAGAGGCGATCTCCCGGCCGATGGCCTCGGCCTGCGTGCCCAGTTCGCGGGTCGCCGGGGCGGCGTCGGGACCGAGGGCCAGTGGCAGCGAGGTCTCCCGGGTGCCGAGGCCGAGCGTCGCGTGGATCTGGGCGCCGAGTATCTCGCGGTCGACGCTCCGCAGGGCGTCGATGACGCCCTGCAGCAGCGGTTCGGTGCCGGTGAAGAACTCGCGGGCGGTCATGGTGCCCGTCGCCGGGAAGGTGTTCCATCGGCTGCCGCCGAGGGCGGGAGTGGTCGAGGTCCGCGAGGGGGGCATGGGTCCTCCGGTGTCGATAATTTTTCTGGAGCGCCCGATACAGATTGAGGGCATGAAAAAGTCAGTCGAGGGTCGCCAGCGCGACCTCCACGAGAGGTTCGAGGGCGCGCGGGTCCGGTGTGATCTTCGAGGAGACAAGCAGCCCGTTGAGGAAGGTGACAAGGAAGGCTGCGAGGGTGTGCGGATCGTGCCGCGGCGCGATCTCACCGCGCTCCGCCGCCACCCGCAGCACTTCGGCAAGCGCCTCCTGGCTGGCACCCAGTACGTCACGCACGGTGCGCCGGGTGGCCGCATCCTCCGGTACGCGCTCGCAGGCGGCGTTGATCAACAGGCAGCCCCGGCCGTCGAGTTCGGCGGCGATCCGAACCCGCTCGACCAGCATCGTACGGATCGCCGACCGGGCGTCCGCCCCTTCGTCGAGGCTGCGCAGCGCGGCCGCCGCGAACGTGGTGCGGTAGCGCTCCAGCGCGGCCCGGTACAGGCCGTCCTTGTCGCCGAACGCGGCGTAGAGGGAGCCCTGGCCGATCCCGAGGTGCCGGGTCAGGTCGCGCACCGAGGTGCCCTCGTATCCGCGCGCCCAGAACAGCTCCATCGCGCGGCTCACCGCCGCCTCGGTGTCGAACTCCCGCGTCCTTGCCACGCGTTCACCATAACCTATCTGGATCGATCGCTCAAGAAAGTGTTGTGGCGAGCGCTTCCTTGACGATGGCCTCGATGTACAGGTCCGTGGTGTCGAGCAGCGGTGTTTCAGGAACGTCCGACTGACCGACGAGCAGGCCGAACTCCGTGCACCCGAGTACGACGGCCTCGGCACCCGTCGCGCCGAGACCCCGGACGACATCCGTGAACGCCGCGCGGGACGCCTGCCTTAACTGCCCTCGGGTCAGTTCCTCGAAGATGAGCCGGTGGACGAACTCGCGTCCGCCGCCTCGGGTGTGATGACTTCGAACCCGTGGCCGCCGAGCCGGTCGCGGTAGTAGTCGCCTTGCATCACCGGACGGGTGCCCAGCAGCCCGAGCCGTCGCACACCGAGACGGTGTGCGACGTCGGCGACCACGTCCGCGATATGCAGCAGCGGCAGCGTTGTGCTCTCCTCGATGGCCGAGGCCACCACATGCCCGGTATCGCTGCCGATGGCGAGGATCTCGGGCAGCCCGGCCTCGATGCCGTCCAGCGCCTGGGTCGCGACCTCGGCGGGGTCGGCCTCGTCCTCGGCGGGCACGTTCGCCGTCATGTCGGTGTCCATGAGGGCGACGTGCAGCGCGGAGACGGCGATGCCGCGCGGCGCGAGATCGACGGGGTCAGCCAGCGCATGCTGACCGTGACGCTGCGCCAGCTGGAGCGCGACGGGCTGGTTCGCCGTACGGTGCATCCGGTCGTCCCGCCGCGCGTGGACTACCAGCTCACTCCGCTGGGCGCGACGCTGCACGACACCATCCAGGCGCTCGTCACCTGGACCGAGGACCACCAGGACGAGATCGCCACCGCGCGCGCGGCGTACGACCAGCGCGAGGCCAAGGTCGGGGCCGAATCCGCGGCCGGGGCCTGAGCCGGTCCCGATACGCGTACCCGTACGCGTACACGTATCGGATGCGCCGGAGGCTCCGATCGTTGTCGACCGCCGCTCAGGACGGGACGGGCAGAGGACAAGGGGTAATCGCACCCGCCGCTCCCAGGTCAGCCCTTGGAGGGAAGATGGATGCCCCACGCGCCGTCCACGCCGGTGAGAAGCGCCATGACTCCGTGGACCTGTCGTCCCTGGCCTTCTGGTCGCAGACCGCCGAGCAGCGGGAGCGGTCCTTCGCCCTGCTGCGCGCCGAGCGGCCGGTGTCCTGGCACCGACCGGTGGAGGGGAGGTTGCTGCCGGACCCGGACGACACGGGCTTTTGGGCCGTCGTCCGGCATGAGGACATCGTGACGGTCAGCCGCCGCACCGATCTGTTCGCCTCGTCCGCCGGTGTGCTGCTCGAGAACATCCCCGAGGGGCTGGTCGAAGGCTCCCAGTCCCTGCTCGCCATGGACCCACCCCGGCACACCAAGATCAGGCGGCTGGTCAGCGGCGCCTTCACCCCGCGGCACATCCTGGGGATGCGACAAGGGATCGAGGCCCACGCACGGCGGATCGTCGCCGAGTTGGCCCACCGCCCCGACGGCAGGGCCGACTTCATGCGGGACTGCGCATCGCTGCTGCCCATGCGCGTGATCTCCGATGTGATGGGCATCCCCCGCGAATGGCAGGACACCGTGGCCGCGACGGTCTCCCAGAGCATCAGCGGCACGGACGGGGAAGGCGGTCACGAGCAGAGCCCGTTGGAGCTTCTGGTCGAGGGCCATCGCAGACTGCGCGACATGGCCCTGAATCTGGCGGGGTTACGGCGTGGCCGCCCGGCCCAGGACCTGATGACCGTCCTGGTCCAGGCCGAGGTCGACGGGGACCGGCTGACCGACGCCGACATCGCCGACTTCTTCCTGCTGCTGTGTCTGGCGGGCAACGACAGTACGACGCTGACCATCGGCCACGGGCTCAGGCTGCTCACCGACCTGCCCGAGCAGCGGGCCTGGCTGCTGGCCGACCTCGACGGCCGGATCGGCTCCGCCGTGGAGGAGATCCTGCGCTACGCCACACCCGTGCTGACCTTCCGCCGTACGGCGGTGGCCCCCACCCGGCTGGGCGGCCGGCACATCTCGGCCGGGGACAAGGTGGTGATGTTCTACGCCTCGGGCAACCGCGACGCGGCCGTCTTCCGCGAACCGGGACGTTTTGACCTCGCCCGCGACCCCAACCCCCATCTGTCCTTCGGCGGTGGCGGTGCGCACTACTGCCTGGCGGCCCAGCTCGCCAGGGCGCAGCTGAGGATCCTCTTCCGGGAACTGCTGCGGGTCCTGCCCGATATCGAGGCGGGTGTGCCCGAGTTTGTGACCGGGACGTCCATCCACGGAATGACACGGCTGCCCTGCCATTTCACGCCGCGCGCCTGAGATGCCGTACGGCGGCGCGGCCGCCGACGCGGTCATCGCCACGACGCGGCCGCCGACGCGGTCAGCGCCTCCCGTCAACGGCCGGGCGCGGGGTCCGGACGCGGAGTCCGGGCGCGGGGTCCGGGTGCCCACGGCGGGAGCGCGGTGAGCTCCACGACGGCTGCCGCGATGCCCAGGCCGGGGCCGGAGCCGACCAGCAGGACGCGGTCGCCGGGGCCGAGCTCGCCGGCCATGAGCAGATGCTCCAAGGAGACCAGCTGGTCGCCGGCCATGAGGTGGCCCACCCCGCGGCCGAAGCCCCAGGCGGACTGCTCCAGGGTGCGGCCCAGGGAGGACAGCCACGCGTCGGCCAGTTCCCGGTTCGCATGGGCGGTGACGACGCGGGTCATGTCCTCGGCGGTGACGCCCGCCTCATCGAGGGTCTGGGCCATCAGCTCGCCCTGAGCCTTCATCACCCTCAGCATCCAGTCCTTCGGTGCGTCGTCACCGCCGAGGAATTCCCGCTGCCTGGCGCCCAGGTCGAGCGGCACTGGCCGGGCCGAGCCGGACGGATCCAGTGGCTGGGTGCCGCGGTGCAGGGCTTCGAGTTCCGGTACGGCCTTGGAGTTGACGGACAGCAGCCGGGCGAAGCCCGCGGACCGGGTGAGCACCAGCGCTGCCGCGCCGTCGGCGAGGAGATAGCCCGGGCTGGCCCGCCAGCGGTCCACCAGAGGTGAGCCCATGTTGTCGGCCGCGACGATCAACGCCGCCTCGCTGCCGCCGCCCCGAAGATGCGCCGCCGCCAGTTCGAGGGCGCCGAAGACGCCGTTGCATCCCTGCCGTACGCCCACCGCCAGCAGATCGCCGCCCACCGCCTCGCGCATCACATACGACTGCGGAAGCCAGCCGTCGGGGCCGCAGCGGTAGCCCTCGACGTAGAGCAGCAGCCCCAGCTCCGAGATATCGCCGCCCCAGCGCCCCAGGGCCGTACGGACCGCGCGGACTCCCATCTCCGGCGCGGGGGTGTCGCCCGCGACGGCCGCGCCGAGCAGACCGGACCGCTCCGCTTCCGCGGCGTCCAGCCATCCCTGCCGGACAGCCTCGGTCACGCTGACGCTGTCGGGCAGATAGGCCCCGACGGCGGCGATGTACACATCCGATGTCCGCATGTACGTGCACCCCTTCGCGCCTGTCCGTGAATTCAGGTTCGGCTTTCTCCATATACGCCGGCGCGGAAGAGAGGCGGTCGCTTCCAACTCGAATACACCTCAGCCGACGACGGAGTCCGTGAATTTCTTTTTCCCCTCCCTTGCGACCGTCGAGCGTTGCGGCTACACCTGAAATTCGCTTTTCCCGAAACAGGAGGGCGGCCCCATGGACTTCACACTCAGCGGACAACAACGCGACCGTTGCGCAAGCGTCCTGGCCCGAGCGCAGGCCGCCTTCCCCACCGGGCCGGGCCACCATCGGCCCACGGCGCACCCGGCGTACACCCGCGCCGAATGGTCCCGCCTCGCCGCCCTGGGGCTGCTCGGGGCGAGCGTGCCGACGGCGGAGGGCGGCGGCGGGCTCGGTGCGTTGGACACCGCGCTCGTCTTCGAGTCCGCCGGCCGCGGCTGCGCGGACACCGGAATTCTGTTCGCCGCCGCCGCTCATCTGTTCGCCTGTGGAATGCCGATCCTCGATTTCGCGCCACCTGATACGCGTAAGCGGCTGCTCCCTCGAATGTGCTCCGGGGAGCTGATCGCCGCAAACGCCATGACGGAGCCGGAATCCGGCTCTGCTGTGGCCCGGCTGGCGGTGACCGCGCGGCGGGTCGCGGACGGTTTTCTGCTCAGCGGCACAAAGAGCTTTGTGAGCAATGGACCGGTGGCCGATGTGTTTGTGACGTACGCGACCACCGATCCGCAGGCCGGGCATCTGGGGGTGACCGCGTTCGTCGTCGAGCGTGGCGCGCCAGGGCTGGCCGTGGGGCAGCCGCTGGACAAGATGGGGCTGCTGTCATGTCCGGCCGCGCCGGTGACGTTCGACGACTGCTTCGTACCGGACGAGCAGGTGCTCGGCGCCCCCGGCCAGGGCGGCGCGATCTTCCAGCACTCCATGCGGTGGGAGCGGTCCTGCCTCTTCGCGGTGTATCTGGGAGTGCAGCAGCGGCTGCTCGACCGGTGCGTGGAGCATGTACGGCAGCGCCGGCAGTCCGGCAGGCGGCTGGCCGAGTTCCAGTCCGTGAGCAACCGCGTCGTCGATATGAAGCTGCGGCTGGAGAGCGGGCGGCTGCTGCTCTACCGGGCCTGCGACGCGCTGGACCGCGACGCCCCGGACACCTCCCTGTGGGTGTCGCTGTCCAAACTGGCCGTCTCCGAGGCGGCCGTGGCCAGTTCACTGGATGCCATGCGGCTGTTCGGCGGGCGGGGCTATCTGCGCGAGGAAGGCATCGAGGCGGCGGTCAGGGACGCGCTCCCGACGACCGTCTTCTCCGGAACCTCCGAGATCCAGCGGCAGTTGATCGCAAGGAGCATGGGACTGTGAGCCTGCACCGACTGGTGGTCGAAGCGGCCGAACGCACCCCGGAGGCGTCGGCCGTCCACGATATGACCGGCGGCCTCAGCTACCGCCGACTCGACGCGCTCGCCGACCAGTACGCCGCCGCGCTGCTCGACGTGGGCGTGCGGCCCGGGGACCGGGTGCTGCTGTGGACGGACAAGAGCGCCGAGGTGGTCGCGCTGATGCAGGCCGTACTGCGGATCGGGGCGATCTATGTGCCGGTGACGCCGTCGAACCCGATCGGCCGGGTCCGCCGGATCGTCGCGGACTGCCGCCCGTCGCTGGTGGTGACCGACCTCGACGACGCCCCCGACCCGGCGGACCTGGACCTGGACCTGGACGGTCTGCGGGTCGCGGTGGTCGACCGCACCGCGCTGCGGGACGCCGCCGAGCCGGGACGATGCCCCGCACACCACCCCGCCGCGCCCGACGACCCCGCGTACATCCTCTACACCTCGGGCTCCACCGGCGAGCCCAAAGGCGTCTGCCTGAGCCACCGCAACGCGCTGTCCTTCATCGACTGGGCCGCCGAAAAGCTGCGCCTGCGGCCCGCCGACCGGCTGGCCAACCACGCGCCCTTCACCTTCGACCTGTCGGTGTTCGACCTCTACGGCGCCTTCCGGGCCGGAGCCTCGGTGCACCTCGTCCCCGACACCTTGGCCCACGCCCCCGACCAGCTCATCGATGTGCTCGCCCAGCGGCGGATCACCGTCTGGTACTCGGTGCCGTCGGCGTTCCTGCTGTTGCTGCGCGAAGGGCGACTGCTGGACCGGGGGCCACTGTCCCTGCGCACCTGCGTCTTCGCGGGCGAAGCCTTCCCGCTCGAGGACATCAAGCGGCTGCGCGCGGCCTGGCCCGGCGTACGGCTGCTCAATTGGTACGGCCCGACGGAGACCAATGTCTGCACGTCCTACGAGGTGACCGCCGCCGACCTGGTCCGTACGACGCCGCTCCCGATCGGTACCGGGTGCTGCGGAAACGACGTACGTCTGGAGCCCCGGCCGGACGGTACGGCCGAGATCGTCGTCAGCGGCCCGACCGTGATGCTGGGCTACTGGGGCCGGCCGCCGCACCACGGCCCGTACCGGACCGGGGACCTCGGCCGCCGCGATGCCCGCGGCGATCTGGAGTATCTCGGCCGGTTCGACGACCTGGCGAAGGTGCGCGGGCACCGGGTCGAGCCGGGTGAGGTGGAGGCCGCCCTCGGGGCGCATCCGGCGGTCGGCGATGTGGTGGTGCTCGTCTCGGGCGGCAGCGACGCGGCACGGCTCCACGCCGTCGTCGTGCCCCGCCCCGGACAGCGGCCACAACTGCTCGACCTCAAGAGGCACTGCGCCTCGCTGCTCCCCAGCTACATGATCATCGACGCGGTGCACACCGTCGAGGCCATCCCCCGCGGCCCCAACGGCAAGACCGACCGCGCGGCCCTCGTACGGGAGTTGCGGACGAGGGAGCCGGACCGCCGCGCCTGACCGCAGTCTCGCCCCTGCCCCTGCTCCTGCCCCTGCCCCTGCCCCTGAACAGATGGAGTCCCCGTGCCCGACACCGAACGCTCGGCCCTGCTGGACACGCTTCTCGGCTATGTCCGGGACGAGTTGGTCGCCGACCCGGACCTCGCCGAGCTCACCCCGACCACACCGCTGCTGGCCTGGGGCATCCTGGACTCGATCCGGACCGCGCGGCTGCTGGCCCATCTGCGGGACGAACTCGGTGTCCTGGTGCCGGCCACCCATCTGACGGGCGGCCACTTCAAGGATGTGGAGAGCATCACCGATCTCGTGCTGTCCCTGCGTCAGCCCTCGTAGTCGTAGAACAGCCGGTCCACCACCGCCCGCGCCCGCCGCGTCGTACGGCGGTAGTCGTCGAGCATCTGGCCGACCATACCGGGCCCGTAGCCCAAGTAGCGGGAGACCGCGGCCAGTTCGCGGCTGTCGCCGGGGAACGTGTCACCGGGGCGGCCACGGACCAGCATGATGCCGTTGCGCGCGCGGGTGGCCAGGACCCAGGCCTCGTCCAGGGTCTGCGCGTCCTCCGTGCCGATCAGCTCGGCGGCGCGGGCGGCGGCCAGGGCCTCGCGGGTGCGGGTGGTGCGCAGGCCAGGCTCGGCCCAGCCGTGACGCATCTGGAGCAGCTGCACCGTCCACTCGACGTCGGACAGGCCGCCGCGGCCCAGCTTGGTGTGGGTGGTGGGGTCGGCGCCTCGGGGCAGGCGTTCTGACTCCATCCGGGCCTTGAGCCGCCGGATCTCGCGGACCGCGTCGTCACCCAGGCCCTCGGCCGGGTAGCGCAGCGGGTCGATCAGCTCGATGAAGCGGGCGCCGAGCTCGGGGTCGCCCGCGACCGGCTCGGCGCGGAGCAGCGCCTGGCTCTCCCACACCAGCGACCAGCGCCGGTAGTAGGCGGCGTACGAGGCGAGGGTGCGCACCAGCGGGCCCGACTTGCCCTCCGGCCGCAGATCGGCGTCGATGGCCAGCGGCGGGTCGACGGTGGGCAGCTGGAGCAGCCGCCGCATCTCGTTGGCCACGGCGAACGCGGCGCGCGCGGCTTCCTGTTCGTCCACGCCCTCGCGCGGCTCGTGGACGAACAGCACATCCGCGTCCGAGCCGTAGCCCAGCTCATGGCCGCCGAACCGGCCCATCCCGATGACCGCGAAGCGGGTGGGCAGCTCGTCGCCCCACTTCGCGCGCACCGCGGCGCGCAGCGCGCCCGCGATCGTCGCGGCGTTGAGGTCGGAGACGGCGTCCCCGACCAGGTCGACCATCGCGGCCGGGTCCAGCGGCGGCTCGGCCACCCCCGGCACGCCCGTGGCCGTGGCCGCGGAGGCCGTGGCCGCCGTGGACGTGGCGGCCTGGGCGGTCCCTGCGCCATGAGCGGTCCCGGCCGGCTTCGCCGCCCCGGCGGGGCGGAGCGGGCCCGGGGTGCCCGGCCTGCCGGCCGGGGGCCGCGCGCCGCCGGGCGCCGCGAGCGCCCCGCCGCCCGCCGCCCCCGCGCCGCCGGGCGGCGGCAGGCTCACGGACGGCTGTACGGCGCCGTTCGCCTGGCGCGCGCTCTCGATGATGTCGGCGGCCGCGGTACGGAACAGCTCCCGCCGCCGCACCCCGCGCGCCGCCGCGACCGCCGCCTCCGCGCCCTCGGCGCGGCCGACCGCCGCCAGCGTCTCCTGCTCCAGGTGCGGCCGGCCGCGCGGCCGCAGCCCCTCCGGGTCACCGAGCAGGGCGACCGCCTCGGGGGCGCGCAGCAGCAGATCGGGGGCGAGCCGCCCGGCGGACAGCACCCGCGCCAGATTCTCCGCGGCGGCGCCCTCGTCGCGCAGCAGCCGCAGATACCAGGGCGTCTTGCCCAAGGCGTCGGAGACCTTCCGGAAGCCCAACAACCCGGCGTCCGGATCGGCGGAGTCGGCGAACCAGCCCAGCAGCACGGGCAGTAGCGTACGCTGAATCGCCGCTTTACGGGTCACACCAGACGCCAACGCCTCCAAATGTCGTAGCGCGGCGGCCGGATCGGCGTAGCCGAGCGCTTCCAGGCGCTGGCCCGCGGCCGCGGAGCTGAGCCGGGTCTCGCCGGGCTCCAGTTGGGCGACCGCGTCCAGGAGCGGCCGGTAGAACAGCTTCTCGTGCAGCCGCCGGACCTCGCGCGCATGGCGCCGCCACGCCGTGCCCAGCTCGGCCACCGGCTCCGTACGGAACCCCAGGGAGCGGCCCAGGCGCCGCAGATCGGCCTCGTCCTCGGGCACCAGATGGGTGCGGCGCAGCCGGTACAGCTGGATGCGGTGCTCCATGGAGCGCAGAAAGCGGTACGCGGCGTCCAGCGCGGCCGCGTCGGAACGCCCCACATAGCCGCCCGCGGCCAGCGCCGCCAACGCGTCGAGCGTGGTGCCGCTGCGCAGCGTCTCATCGGACCGGCCGTGCACCAACTGCAGCAACTGGACGGCGAATTCGACGTCGCGCAGGCCCCCGGGGCCGAGCTTGAGCTCACGCTCTATCTCGGCGACGGGGATGTTCTCGACGACGCGGCGGCGCATCTGCTGTACGTCGGGGACGAAGTTCTCGCGCTCGACGGCCTGCCACACCATGGGCGCGAGGGCGTCCACGTACGCCTGACCGAGCTCCGCGTCGCCCGCGACCGGCCGGGCCTTGAGCAGCGCCTGGAACTCCCAGGTCTTGGCCCACCGCTGGTAGTACGCCAGATGGCTGGACAGGGTGCGCACCAGCGGCCCGTTGCGGCCCTCGGGGCGGAGGTTCGCGTCGACCGGCCAGATGCTGCCCTCGACGGTGGCCTCGGAGCAGATCCGCATCAGCCGGGAGGCGAGCCGGGTCGCGGCCTGCACCGCCTTGCCCTCCTCGGCCCCTTCCCCGGCCTCGGCTACGAAGATGACGTCCACGTCGGAGACGTAGTTGAGCTCCTGGCCGCCGCATTTGCCCATGCCGATGACCGCGAGCCGGCACGCCGCGGCGTCCTCGGGCTGCTCCTCGGCGGCGATCTCCAGCGCGGCGCGCAGCGTGGCGGTCGCCAGATCGGCCAGCTCGGCGGCCACCTGGGCCACGTCGGTGGTGCCGCACACATCGCGGGCGGCGATGGCCAGCAGCGCCCGTCGGTAGGCGATGCGCAGCGCGTCGGGCCGGGGCCGCCCCGCCCCGGCCGGGCCCCAGATGCCCTCGGCCAGCGCCCGTTCGAACTCGGGGGTGGTCGGATGCAGATCCGCCGACTCGTACATCACCAGGGCCTGCCAGTCCCCCGGGTGCCGGGCCAGATGGTCGCCCAGCGCCTCGGACGCGCCGAGCACCCCGAGCAGCCGGTCGCGCAGCGGCTTGGCGGTGACGAGCGTGTCCAGCAGCGCCTGCCGGGAGCCACTGTCCGCAGCGGCCGCGGCCGCTCCCCCAGATCCCGCCGTGCCGTCCGGCAGCGCCTCGACGAGCCGTACGAGCCCGCGCAGGGCCAGGTCGGGGTCCGCGGACGCACCCAGCGCCTCCAGCAGCACCGAATCGCTCCGCACGCCGGACAGCTCGGGCGAGTCCAGCAGCCGCTGGGCGACGGAGGCGTCGGTGAAGCCGTGCCGCAGCAGCCGGGTGAAGTTACTGCTTCTGCGTCCCTGCGGTACGGACATGCCGCCGCCTCCCGTGCCTCTCGAGTGCCGCCGCCCATGGCCCCGCGCCACCGGTGACCAGGGCGGGCCCGATGACGAGCCTAGGCCCACGGGCACAGCCCGCGCCTACAGCACCGGCAGGTTCTTGCGCAGCTCGAAGGGGGTGACCTCGGAGCGGTACTCCTCCCACTCCTGCTTCTTGTTGCGCAGGAAGAAGTCGAAGACGTGCTCGCCGAGCGTTTCGGCGACCAGCTCGCTGCGCTCCATCAGGTAGATGGCCTCGCCCAGGTTCTGCGGCAGCGGCTCGATGCCCAGGGAGCGCCGCTCCGCGTCGGACAGCGCCCATACGTCGTCGTCGGCACCGGCCGGGAGCTCGTAGCCCTCCTCGATGCCCTTGAGGCCGGCCGCGAGCAGCACGGCGTAGGCGAGGTAGGGGTTGGCGCCGGTGTCGAGGGAGCGGACCTCGACGCGGGTGGAGCCGGTCTTGCCGGGCTTGTAGAGGGGCACGCGGACCAGCGCGGAGCGGTTGTTGTGGCCCCAGCAGATGTACGAGGGGGCCTCGCCGCCGGCGCCCGCGGTGCGCTGTGAGCCGCCCCAGATGCGCTTGTAGGAGTTGACCCACTGGTTGGTGACGGCGGAGATCTCCCCGGCGTGGCGCAGCAGCCCCGCGATGAAGGAGCGGCCGACCTTGGAGAGCTGGAACTCGGAGCCGGACTCGTAGAACGCGTTCCGGTCGCCCTCGAAGAGGGAGAGGTGGGTGTGCATACCGGAGCCGGGATACTCGGAGAACGGCTTGGGCATGAACGTGGCCTGTACGCCCTGCTCCAGCGCCACCTGCTTCATGACCAGCCGGAACGTCATGATGTTGTCGGCGGTGGAGAGCGCGTCGGCGTAGCGCAGGTCGATCTCCTGCTGGCCGGGGGCGCCCTCGTGGTGGGAGAACTCGACCGAGATGCCCATCGACTCGAGCATGGTGATGGCCTGGCGGCGGAAGTCCATGCCGATGTTCTGCGGGGTGTGGTCGAAGTAGCCGGAGGAGTCGGCGGGCTCCGGGCGGCTGCCGTCCACGGGCTTCTTGCTGAGCAGGAAGAACTCGATCTCGGGGTGGGTGTAGAAGGTGAACCCGAGGTCGGAGGTCCTGGCCAGGATCCGCTTGAGCACAAAGCGGGGGTCGGCGAACGACGGGGAGCCGTCCGGCATCAGGATGTCGCAGAACATCCGGGCGGTGCCGGGGGCCTCGGCGCGCCAGGGCAGGATCTGGAAGGTGCTCGGGTCCGGCTTGGCGATCATGTCGGACTCGTAGACCCGGGCGAAGCCCTCGATCGCGGAGCCGTCGAAGCCGATGCCCTCGTCGAAGGCACCTTCGAGCTCGGCGGGCGCGACGGCGACGGACTTGAGGAAGCCGAGCACGTCGGTGAACCACAGCCGCACGAACCGGATGTCGCGCTCTTCGAGGGTGCGGAGCACGAACTCCTGCTGCTTATCCATGGTCCCCTATCCTTGCAGGTCAGACGGCACTTGGGGTACGTGTGGGGCACCTGTGGACCCCAGTATCACCTGGCGGGGTTTCGGAGAGGTTTCGGACCGCTCCACCGGCATCCCCGCCGCGATGTGTGCATCGTACTTTCATGCGGCCCCGGACGGCCCCGAGCGCTTCGCACACGGGCCCGCCACCGGGGTTTCGATACCCCTTGGGGGTAAGGTGTGGCCAATGTCGGCATACGCCGACACCGATCGTAGGGGCCGTGCCCGACCGGAGCGACCGGAGGAAGCGGAGGAAGGCATTGCTCGGACAGCGCCAGCGCCAGCGCCGGCGACAGCCGAGGGCGACGACCGCCCGGTGCGGTCGGCCGGTGCGTTGGCCGATGGGTCGGCCGGTGCGTCAGCGGGTGTCTTCAGGGCCCTGTGCCGTGCCGCTGCTGGGCATATAGGAGCGCGTCCGCCCACCCCGCACCCCCGCGCGGGCGAGGCGTACGCGCCACCCCAACCACGCAGCTCACACACATCGGCCATTGGGGTGCCCACTCATGCACGCATTCACTCGCCGCGCCGTGCTCGGCGCGGGAATCGCCGTCGCGGGCGGCAGCGGACCGCTCACTTCCTGCTCCGCCCCGTCCTCCGCGTCCGACGACTCACACGGCTCGCGGGCCGGCTCCGGTGACGCCGGCGCTCCGGCCGCCGCCGCGGAGCCCGCCGCACCCCAAGACGGGGGGTATGTCTCCCCCCACGGCGAGGAGGTCGCCGCCGCCCATCGGGAGCGGGGGCCGGTACGGGAGATCCGGCTGACCGCCACCACCACCTCGCTCAACCTCGGCGCCCGTACGGTCAGGACCTGGGCTTACGACGACGAACTGCCCGCCCGGCCGATCCGGGTCACCGCGGGCGACACCCTCGCGGTCCGGGTCGCCAACCACCTGCCGCACTCCACCACCGTGCACTGGCACGGCATCTCCCTGCGCAACGACATGGACGGCGTCCCCGGGGTGACCCAGCCGCCGATCAAGGCCGGGGCCTCCTTCGACTACCGCTTCACGGTGCCGGACCCGGGCACGTACTGGTTCCATCCGCACTCCGGCGTCCAGTTGGACCGGGGGCTGTACGCGCCGCTGATCGTCGACGATCCCAGGGAGCCGCTGGAGTACGACGAGGAGTGGATCGTCGTGCTCGACGACTGGGTCGACGGGGTGGACGGCAGCACCCCGGACGAGGTGCTGGACGAGCTCGGCGGCGGCATGGCCGGCATGCACGGGATGGACGACACGGGCTCCGGCGACGACCCCGGCAACGGCTCCGGCAAGGGCGGCAGGGACGCCTCCGGGAACGACGGGGACGGGGACGGCGACGGCCCCCGCCCGCCCCGCACCGGCCCGTCCCGGATCCTCAGGGGCGCCAGGAGCCGGCTGCTGGGCGGCGACCCGGGCAATGTGGCGTATCCGTACTACCTGGTCAACGGCCGCACCGCGGACGACCCCCGGACCTTCCGCGCCAAGCCCGGCGACCGCGTCCGCATCCGGATCATCAACGCGGGCGGCGACACCGCCTTCCGCGTCGCGCTCGGCGGCCACACCATGACGGTCACCCACACCGACGGCTTCCCGGTCGAGCACACCACCACCGACACGCTGCTGCTGGGCATGGCCGAGCGCTATGACGTGGTGGTCACCGCCCAGGACGGGGTCTTCCCGCTGATCGCGCTCGCCGAGGGCAAGGGGCACGCGGCGATGGCCCTGCTGCGCACCAGCGAGAGCGCCGGGGCGCCACTGCCGTCCGTACGCCCCAAGGAGCTGGACGGCAGGCTGATCACCGCGGACCAGCTGCGGGCCGCGGAGGACGTACGGCTGAAGCCCCGCGACCCCGACCGGACGATCCGCATGCGGATCACGGGGTCCATGAAGAAGTACGACTGGGCGATCAACGGCAAGCCGTACGACCCGTCGCAGCGCTATCCGGTGCGCGCGGGCGAGCGGGTCCGGCTGTCCTTCATCAACGGCACCGACATGTGGCACCCGATGCATCTGCACGGCCACACCTTCCAGCTGCCGGACGGCGGCCCGCGCAAGGACACGACGATCCTGCTGCCGCACCAGAAGGTGAACGTCGACTTCGACGCGGAGAACCCGGGGCTGTGGATGGTCCACTGCCACAACGTCTACCACTCGGAGTCCGGGCTGATGACGATCATCGGCTACCGGAAGTAGCGGGACCCCGCCGCCCGGTCTCCGTCGTCATACGAGCCGACGGGGACCGGGCCGACGGGGGCCGCGCCGACGGGGACCGCGCCGACGTGGGCCGCGCCGACGTGGGCCGACGTGGGCCGACGTGACAAAGAAGACACGCAGGGCCATCGCGTCAAAGAGACGATTACACTGGGCGCCGTGCCTCAACTTCGTCTCGCTCTGAACCAGATCGACTCGACCGTCGGCGACCTCGACGGCAACACCGAGTCGATAGTCCACTGGACCCGGCACTCCGCCGAGCAGGGCGCCCACCTGGTGGCGTTCCCCGAGATGGTGCTGACCGGCTACCCCGTCGAGGACCTGGCCCTGCGCTCCTCCTTCGTCGAGGCGTCCCGCGCAGCGCTGCGCGCGCTCGCCGCCCGGCTGGAGGCCGAGGGCTTCGGCGAGCTGCCCGTCGTCGTCGGCTATCTCGACCGCAGCGAGCGCGCCCAGCCGCGGTTCGGCCAGCCGGCCGGGGCCCCGCAGAACGCCGCCGCCGTGCTGCACCGCGGCGAGGTGATCCTCACCTTCGCCAAGCACCACCTGCCGAACTACGGCGTCTTCGATGAGTTCCGCTACTTCGTCCCGGGCCAGACGCTGCCCATGATCCGCGTGCACGGCGTCGATGTCGCCCTCGCCATCTGCGAAGACCTGTGGCAGGACGGCGGCCGGGTGCCCGCCGCCCGCTCCGCCGGCGCCGGGCTGCTGCTGTCGATCAACGCCTCGCCGTACGAGCGCGACAAGGACGACACCCGCCTGGAGCTGGTCCGCAAGCGCGCCCAGGAGGCGGGCTGCACCACCGCGTACCTCGCCATGATCGGCGGCCAGGACGAACTGGTCTTCGACGGCGACTCGATCGTCGTCGACCGCGACGGCGAAGTGATCGCCCGCGCCCCGCAGTTCGCCGAGGGCTGTGTGCTGCTCGACCTCGACCTGCCCGCCGCCGACCCCGGCACCGTGCCACAGGGCGTCGTGGACGACGGACTGCGCATCGAACACCTCACGCTCTCCGCGGACCCCCTCCCGGCGTACGAGCCCGAGCTGGCCGGCGGCACCGCCGAGCGCCTCGGCGACGACGAGGAGATCTACACCGCGCTCGTCGTGGGCTTGCGCGCGTATGTGGCGAAGAACGGTTTCCGCAGCGTGCTGATCGGACTGTCCGGCGGCATCGACTCCGCGCTCGTCGCGGCCATCGCGTGCGACGCGGTCGGCGCGCAGAACGTGTACGGCGTCGCCATGCCGTCCCGCTACTCCTCCGAGCACTCCATCGCCGACGCCGCCGAGCTCGCCCGGCGCACGGGGCTGAACTTCCGTACGGTCCCGATCGCCCCGATGTTCGACGCCTATATGGAGTCGCTGCACCTCACCGGCCTGGCCGAGGAGAACCTCCAGTCGCGGCTGCGCGGCACGATGCTGATGGCCATCTCCAACCAGGAGGGCCACATCGTGCTGGCCCCGGGCAACAAGTCCGAGCTGGCCTGCGGCTATTCGACTCTGTACGGGGATTCGGTCGGCGCGTACGGCCCCATCAAGGACGTCTACAAGACATCCGTCTTCCGCCTGGCGAAATGGCGCAACCAGGCCGCGGAAGAGCGCGGCCAGACCCCGCCCATCCCGGAGAACTCCATCACCAAGCCCCCGAGCGCCGAACTCCGCCCGGGCCAGGTCGACACCGACTCCCTCCCCGACTACGACGTGCTCGACCAGATCCTGGAGCTGTACGTCGACCGGGACCAGGGCCGGGCGGAAATCGTCGCGGCGGGCTACGACGACGAGCTGGTCACGCGCATTCTGCGGCTCGTCGACACCGCGGAGTACAAGCGCCGCCAGTACCCGCCGGGCACCAAGATCTCCGCCAAGGGCTTCGGCAAGGACCGCCGCCTCCCGATCACGAACCGCTGGCGCGAACACGGCTGAGGTGGGTGGGGGCACCCCACCCACCCGCCCTCGCCGGCTCGGCGGAACCGCCGCGGCAGGGCCGGCCACCGCGCCTAGCGGGTCACCCTCGCGTCCAGGAACTTCCTGATCAGGCTCAGCCACTCCCCCGGTGCCTCCAGGAACGGCAGGTGGCCGGACTGGATTTCGGCGAACTCCGCGTTGGCGATGCCGTCCGCGACCTGCCGGTGGTGGTATGGCGTCGCCATCGCGTCAAGGGCGGTGGAGATCACCAGGGTCGGCACCCGGACCCGGCCCAAGTCCTCGCGTACGTCCACGCTCCCGACGAGCTCGACCTGCTCGACCGCCCCGGGCGGGACGGACGCGCCGGTCCCGGCCACCGCCTCCGCGAGCTGGTCCGGGGTCATCCGGTCCGCGTACGGCGTGCCGGCGGCGGTCAGCAGCGCCCAGCGGGCCGTCGCCTCCGGGTCGCCGGACCTGAGGTGGCGGAGCCAGTCCCCGACCAGTAGGCGCATCCGGGCGTTCGGGTGGGCGAAGGTGGCGGTCAGCACCAGGGCGGTCACCCGCTCGGGGTGCCGGGTCGCGGCGCGCAGGGCGATGGGGCCGCCGAGGGAGTAGCCGGCGATCGCGAAGGTCTCAAGGCCCTCCTCGACGGCGGTGGCGACGACGTCGTCGGCGAGTCGGTCGAGGTCCAGCGGGCCCTCGGCGCGTGGGGTGCGGCCAGAGCCGGGGTAGTCGGGGCCGACTACTTTGTACCGTTCGGCCAGCCCGTCCAGGATCGGGCCGTAGTTCTCGTCGATGCTGCCGGTGCCGCCGTGGGCGAGGAGCAGCCCGGGGCCGGTGCCGCGCACGATGCGCCCAAGGGTTGTTGATGTGGCGGTCATGACGGTGTTCCTTCCGTGGACGGTCGATGTGCTGTGCCCGGCGCCGCGAGGAGCTGTCCGCCGGCCGTATCTCATGCCCGCGACGCTAAAGTCTCACATCGATGTCAGAGTCAAGCCGGTGCGGCAAACTCACCGGCGTGCGCACGGGCCCACTGCTCGAAGGTGCGCGGCTCACGCCCGGTGACGTCCCGGACGGCCGGGTGCGTGGACGACTCGTCGAGGGTTCCGTCGACGAAGAAGCTGAAGAAGGCGTCGACGTACTCGGCGGGCATGGTCCGGCTCATGTCTTCCCGCGCCTCCGCGTCCGTCAGGCCGTGGCAGCGCAGGTCCCGTCCCAGCACCTTGGCAAGCACCGCGACCTGGTCGGCGGGCAGCAGGGACTCCGGGCCGGTCAGCTCGTGGATACGGCCGTCGTGGTCGTCGGTCAGCAGCGCCGGCACCGCGACGGCCGCGATGTCGTACGGGTCGATGGCGGCGGTCCGCACGCCGGGGAACGGCACGCGCACCTCGTCGCCGACCGCGAGCTGCGGTCGCCAGCGCAGGGCATTGGACATGAAGGACCGGGGCCGCAGGAAGGTCCAGGACAGCCCGGACTCGCGCACCGCGCGCTCGGAGAGGGTCATGTAGCGGGACACCGCGTTGTCGAGGTCGGCGAGCGCGGCCGAGCCGCCGGACAGCAGCACCACCCGCTTCACTCCGGCGTGCCGGGCCTCCGCCAGCAGGCCCGGCATGTCCTGGTACCCGGGCAGCAGGAAGAGCCCGCTGACCCCCGCCAGCACGTCGGCCAGGCTCTGCGGCCGGTTCAGATCACCCGCCACGGGCTCGACCCCGGGCGGGAGCAGGGCGGCGGCCGACGGATTCCGGGTCAGCGCGCGCACCTCCTCGCCGGCCTCGGCCAGCGCACTGACCAGTTCCGATCCCACATTGCCGGTCGCACCTGTCACCAAGATCATTTCACTTCTCCATATCGACGGATGGACGAAACAGCCACCGGACAGCCACTCAGTTCGCACGTTCCCGGCAGGCTTCGGGCAGCCGGCCGGCGTCCTCCCCGCGCAGTTCCCTGGCCACCGCGTCGACGTTGACCGCATGCAGGTCGGGGAGGGTGGCAACAGGCTGGAAGCCCGGATAGGAGCTCTTCAGTTCGGCGATGGCCGAGTTCTTCTCCTCGCGGGTCACCTTCTCGCCGCCGGGCGACTCGGCGGCGACGGTGGGCCGAACCAGGTGGCGGATGTGCACCAGGTAGTCGCGCTGCCGATCGATCAACTCGGCCGGCGCACCAGGTGCCCCGTGGCCGGGATAGAGGGTGCGGGCATCGGGGAACTTGTCTTCGAGCCGGTCGAGATCGGTGAGCCAGCCGCAGGTGTTGCCCTCGATCAGCGCGGGCGTGGCCTTGCTGTTGACCAGGTCCCCGACGAAGAGCGCGCCGGAGTCGGGCTGGTAGTAGACAGTGGTCGTCACCGATTCGCCGGGGCCGAACTCGGCGGTCTCCAGCCGGACGCCGCCGGCGTCGAGGGCAGCACCGGGCCGGATCAGGTGGTCCGGCAGGGTCAGCTCCTTGGCGTAGTCGGAGCCGGGGAGCTTTCGGGTGAGCTTGTAGAAGCCCAGTGGGTCGTCGCGCATGAAGTCCCTGCTCGCTTCGGAGGCATGGATCCCGGCCTGCGGATACGCGTCATGGAGGACTCCCGCTCCGCCGACGTGGTCGGGGTGGGGATGGGTGATGAGAATGGCGACGACGGGTTTGGCGGTGCCCTGGAGGGTGTTGAGCGCGCTGCGCGCATCGGTGAGCGAGCGCTGGGTGTCCACGACGATCAGCCCTTTGGGCGCCGGGAACCAGTAGGTGTTCACCGAGCCCGGATTGGCGGAGGCGATCCGCTCCACCCGAAGCGGCTTGGCGCCGCCCGGGGTCCCGCCCGCGGGGTTCTCGGGGGCCTCGTCGCCGCTGGAACAGCCAGTGGCGGCCATCATGAGCGCGCACAGCACGGCCAGCCCGGATAACAGCAGGCGTCGCGTTCGTGTGCGGAATGGCCGTGCGGAGGTGTGGGGCATGGTGTCACTCCTGTCGAACTCAAATGTTTGTAGTGGAACGTTCCCTAACATTGGCGCGGCCTATAGCCTAGAGCGGCGGTCATCAAAGAGGCAAGGAACCAAAGGGGAACTTCGATGCGACGCTCGGCGGCAGAAACGCGCGAGCATGTACTGACGGTCGCCCACGACCTGTTCTACTGGCACGGCGTCCGCGCCGTCGGTATCGACCGGGTCGCCCGCGAGGCGGGCGTCGCCCCCACCACGCTCTACCGGCTCTTCGCCTCCAAGGACGACTTGGTCGCCGCCTACGTCGAGCACAACGGGCACGGCTACCAGCAGTGGTTCACCGAGGCGACCCGGGCCGACGGCCGCCATCCGCGCGAGCGGATCCTGGCGCTGTTCGACGCGCTCATCGACCAGGTGCAGCCCGACCAGTGCCGAGGCTGCCCCTTCCTGATGACGCTCGCCGAGTTCCCCGACCGCGAACTGCCAGCCCACCGCAACGCCGTTGCCGTCAAGCGTTGGGTCCGCGACCGTTTCCGCGAACTCACCGACGCCCTGGCGGCCGTCTCCCCGATTGCCGACCCCTCGGCGCTCGCCGACCAGCTCACCGTCACCCTGGAAGGCGTCTACGCCTCCGTCCAGGCCCACCGCGCGGACTGGCCGGCCCGGCAGGCCCGCGCCATGGCCGAACTGCTCCTGGACGCACACCGGGCGTGACGTCGCCCCGCCGAAGACGCCCCTCGCCGCAAAAGCCCCTCGCCGCAAAAGCCCCCGCTCCCGGCCGATGGCGGATGGCCGGGAGCGGGGGCTAGCTCACACAGGCAGCCTGCCCGTACAGGCGGTTCGTACGGCCGACCGGTCAGCCCACCTCGGTGAGGCGCGGCACCGACTCGCTGCTCGCCACCACCCGCGAGGTCCCACTCGTACCGCGGTCGAGCGCCCCCGCCGTGACCGCGATGGCCAGGCCGACGACCGCGAGCGCCGCGCCGACCAGGGTCGGCGAGGTCCAGCCCCAGCCGGCCGCGATCGCGACGCCGCCGAGCCAGGCCCCGCCCGCGTTGGCGAGGTTGAAGGCGGAGTGGTTGGAGGCGGAGGCGAGGGTCGGGGCGTGCCGGGCCTTGTTCATGACCAGCATCTGCAGCGGGGTCGTGGTCATGAAGCCGACCGCACCCAGCACCACGACCGTGGCCATGGCCGCCCACTTCATATGCACCGTGAAGTCGAACAGCACCAGCACCGCCGCGAGCGCCGCCAACGACCCGTAGAGCGTGGGCCGCAGGGCCCGGTCGGTGAGCGGGCCGGCGAGCAGCGCGCCCAGGGTCATGCCGATACCGAAGAGGGCCAGCACCACCGTGACGGAGGCCTCGGCCAGGCCGGTGACCTCGGTCATCATCGAGGCGAGGTAGCTGTAGACCGCGAAGACGCCGGCGAAGCCGAAGACCGCGGTGAGCAGCCCGAGTACGACCTGGCGGTCGCGCAGCGCGCCCAGTTCGTGGCGGAGGCCGGCCTGCTGGTCCATGGAGATCTGGGGGATGAGCCGGGCGAGCGCGGCCATGGCGACGACACCGATCGCGGCGACCACGAGGAACGTGGCGCGCCAGCCGAGGCGTTGGCCGAGCAGTGTGGCCACGGGGACGCCGACGATGTTGGCGACGGTGAGGCCGAGGAACATCGTGGCGACCGCGCGGGCCCGCCGCTCCTCCGCCACCAGCCGCGCCGCGACCACCGCGCCGACGCCGAAGAACGCGCCGTGCGGCAGCCCGGCGAGCACTCGTCCGGCCATCAGCAGCCCGAAGGAGGGGGCCAGGGCGGAGGCGAGGTTGCCCACCGTGAAGAGCGCCATGAGAAGGATGAGCATCCGCTTGCGCGGGATGCGGGAGCCGAGGGCGGTCAGCAGCGGGGCGCCCACCACGACACCGATGGCGTAGGCGGAGACGAGGTACCCGGCGGTCGGCACGGAGGTGCCCAGATCGTCGGCGACGTTGGGCAGCAGGCCCATCATCACAAACTCGGTAGTACCAATGCCGAAGGCGCTCACAGCGAGTGCGAGCAGGGCCAGGGGCATGAGAGACCTTTCAAACGAAGGAGAAAAGGGACGCGACACATATGTTCTCTGCCGGAACAAAGTCTCTCATGCGTTTTGTTCCCCGGGAGAATCCCCCAGGTGAACATGTTGTTAGATCTTGCGTACGGCGCGGTCCCCCAGCACGCTCAGAGCTTGACCGACGCCGCCACCGGCAGATGGTCACTCTCGGTCCGCGGCAGGGTCCACGCCGAGACCGGCGACACCCCGCGCACCATGATCTGGTCGATGCGCGCCATCGGGAACGACGCGGGCCAGCTGAAGCCGAAGCCGTCGCCCGCCGCGCCCTGCGCGGACCGCATCTGCGAGGTGACGGGGGCCAGCGAGCGGTCGTTCATGGTGCCGTTGAGGTCACCCAGCAGGATCACCTTGTCGAGCGGCTCGTTGGCGATGGCCTCGCCCAGCGCGTCGGCGCTGTCGTCGCGCTGTCCGGCGGTGAAGCCCGCGTTGAACTTCACCCGGACGGATGGCAGATGTGCGACATAGAAGGCGACGCGGCCGTCCGGCGCGGCGACCGTGGTGCGCATCGCCCGCGTCCAGCCCAGCTTGATGTCCACCGGCTTGGTGCCGGAGAGCGGGTACTTGCTCCACAGCCCGACCGTGCCCTGGACCGTGTGGTAGGGGTAAGTGCCGCCCAGCGCCCGCTCGTACGTGGGCACCGCGGCGGTCTTCAGCTCCTCCAGGGCCACTACGTCCGCGCCCGAAGCGGCCACGTCCTTCGCGGTTTTGGCCGGATCGGGGTTGTCCGCGTTGACGTTGTGGGTGACGACGGTCAGATCGCCTTCGCCGCCGGACTTGTCGGCGAACATCAGCCCGCCGAAGAGGTTCAGCCATACGGCGACCGGCAGCACCAGCGAGAGCACGGCGCTGGCCGACCGGCGGACCAGCGCGAGCACCAGCAGAATCGGGATCAGCAGGCCCAGCCAGGGCAGAAAGGTCTCCAGCAGGCTGCCGAGGTTGCCCACGCGGTTGGGGATCTCGGCGTGGAAGACCATGACCAGCGTGAGCAGCACCGCGATCGCGGCGAGGACCAGCCCCCGCCGCCAGATGCCGCGGTCACGGCGGAGCCGGTCGAGCAGGCGCCGGGCCCGAGAGCCGGTCGGCTCCGGAGCCCCGTGCTGTTCCGTCTCCTGCGTGTACGCCTGCGCCATTCGTCGTCCGTCCCTCGCTGCCTCAACTGCCGCGCCCTGGGCTAAGACCCTAGGCGATGACCAGTGCTTTCCCCGACGCTCCGGGCGAGTGCCCCAGTAGGGGGGACGTTCGCCGGGAGCGTACGGGTTCCGGCTCTGGGGGGAGGGCGGGACCACTGTGACACAACGGGCACAAACCAGCCGTAAGACGGCGGGCGTCACCAGCCGTGCGGCGGCGGGTGTCAGCCCTTAGGTCCGCACCCCCTCGAGCACCGTATCGACGATGTTCTCGGCCAGTCCCTCCGGAAGCGCCTTCCGTTCGTGAAGAATCGTGCGGGACAGCATCGGTCCGGTGAACAGATCGGCGATCAGCTCGACATCGAGGTCGGCGCGGATCTCGCCGTTCGCCATCGCGCGGCGCAGCACCTCGTACATCACCTCGCGCCGGGCGGCTATCACATGGTCTTCATAGGCGCGCCACAGCTTGCGGTTGGCGTGCATCTGAGTGAGGACGGTGCGCAGCAGTGCGGAGCTGCGCTTGGCCAGACCACGTCGCCGCATCCGCTCCAGGATGGTGACCAGGTCGTCGCGGACCGAGACCCCGAGGGCCGGCCGGCTCGGCTCCTCCAGGGAGCGCACCACATCGATCATCAGCGCGTCCTTGCCGGACCAGCGGCGGTAGACGGTGGCCTTGCCGACCCCCGCCTCGCGCGCGATGCCCTCGATGGACAGCTCGCCGATCGTGGCGCCCTCCTCGATCAGCCGCAGCGTGGCCTCGATGATCGCGGCGCCGACGGCGGCGCTGCGCGGCCGCCCCGGCAGCCGGGGCCCCGCGCAGTCGCGCGCGGCCGACACACCGTCGCGGGCGGCTGTGGCCCCGTGGCGGGCTGCCGTGGCCCCGTTCAGCGCGGCCGTGGCCCCGTCGCGGGCAGCCGTCGCTCCGTCCGGCGTGGCCAACGCCCCGTCCGGAGCCGCCAACGCCCCGTCGCGCGCGGTCATCGCCCCGCTCCTGCCCCCGCGCCCTCCCGCGGCCGGTCGCCGCCGGGCTCGCCTTCGGCGGCGGCCTTGCCGGGCAGGAAGGCCACCACGACCAGCGCGCCGAAGAGGGCGACGGCCGCCGAGCCGAGCGCGGTGATGTGCATGGCGTGGACGAAGGCGTCGTGCGCCGGGCCGACCAGCACCTGGCCCTTGGGCCCCAGCTTCTCGGCGAGGCCGAGGGTGGCCTCGACGGACTCCCCCGCCGCATGCCGCGCGGAGTCGGGCAGCCCGGGGACTGCCGCCAGGGTGTCCTTGATGCCGTTGCGGTAGGTGGCGGAGAGCACCGAGCCGAGCACCGCGACCCCGAGCGCGCCGCCGACCTGGCGGAAGGTGTTGTTGAGCGCCGAGCCGGAGCCGGCCTTCTGGCGCGGCAGCGTCTGCATGACCGTCAGCGTGACGGGCGGCATGATGTGGGCCATCCCCGCACCCTGGAGGAAGAAGAGCACCTCCATCACCACGAGGGGGGTGTCCACCCCCAGCAGCGTGAACCCCGCCATGGTCCCGGCCACCAGCAGCATGCCGCCCGCGCACACCGCCCGGACCCCGAACCGCTCGACGACCAGCCGGGTGCGCGGCGCGAAGATCAGCTGGGCGACGGCGAGCGGCAGGATCAACAGGCCGGACTCCAGCGCGCTGTAGCCGCGCACGCTCTGGATGTAGAAGACCATGAAGAACGTGACGCCCATCAGGGCGAAGAAGACCAGCGCGATCGCGGCGATGGCGGCCGAGAAGGCGGGCTTGCGGAAGTACGAGACATCAATTGCCGGGTGGTCGCTGCGCTTCTCGTACACCACGAACAGCACCAGGATCGCCAGTCCGCCGGCGATCGTGCCGAGCACCTTCGCATCGGAGAAGTCGGCGAGCTGGCCGCCCTTGATGATGCCGTACACCAGCAGCACCAGGCCCACGACCGACAGCAGCACACCGCCGGGGTCGAGCCGGCCGGGCGCCGGGTCCTTGGAGTCGGGGACCAGCAGCGACATCGCGATCAGCGCGATGATGACGACGGGCACATTGACGAAGAAGACCGAGCCCCACCAGAAGTGCTCGAGCAGCACACCGCCGGTGATCGGGCCGATCGCGATGCCGAGGCCGACGGCCGCGGTCCAGATGCCGATGGCCTTGGGCTGCTCGTCGCGTTCGAAGACGTTCACCAGGATGGCGAGGGTGGCGGGCATCACCAGCGCCGCGCCCAGGCCCATCAGCGCCCGGTAGCCGATCAGTTCGCCCGGCGTACTGGAGTACGCGGCGAGCACCGACCCGATGCCGAAGATCACCATGCCGCTGAGCAGCACCTTTTTACGGCCCAGCCGGTCGCCGAGGAGACCGGCGGTGAACAGCAGCCCGGCGAAGACGAGGGTGTAGGAGTTGATCGCCCATTCCAGCTGGCTCTGGCCGGCGCCGAGCCCTGTCGGCTTGGGCGAGGCGATGGTCTTCATCGCCACGTTGAGTATGGAGTTGTCGAGGACGACGACCAGGACGCTGAGCATCAGCACGACCAGGATCGCCCACCGTCTGCGGTGGATCGCCTCGGGGACGCCGCTCACGGCGGGGGCGCCCTGGGTGTCGGAGGGGGATGCCATATGCCCCAGGCTAGGTCGCGTTCCGATACGGAACCGTCTCGTATTAGAAAGTCTTTGCGAGCCTTTACCCGCCTTTACGGTCTCGCGCACGCCGAGCGGGGTAGAGCGGGCCCGGCTGAGGGCCCACTTTCGCCCGGCGGCACCGCGTGCCAGCATGGGGGTGGTCCGGGGACGCCGTGAGGGCGCCTCGAGATGACGAACAGGAGCGTTGCAATGACGCACGTCAGCCCTGCCGGGAAACAGCCCGACAGCAGCGGGACCGGCCCCCCCGAGGCCGGAAAGGCGCTGTACGGAGGGAAGGGGTCCCGGCGTATCACGGTCCGCGATATCGCGGCCGCCAAGGAGCGCGGCGAGAAGTGGCCCATGCTCACCGCCTATGACGCGATGACCGCCTCCGTCTTCGACGAGGCCGGCATCCCGGTCATGCTGGTCGGCGACTCGATGGGCAACTGCCACCTCGGCTACGAGTCCACCGTGCCGGTCACCATGGACGAGATCACCATCCTGTCCGCCGCCGTCGTACGGGGCACCAAGCGCGCCCTGATCGTCGGCGATCTGCCCTTCGGCTCGTTCCAGGAAGGCCCGGTGCAGGCGCTGCGCAGCGCCACCCGGCTGCTCAAGGAGGCCGGGGTGGGCGCGGTGAAGCTGGAGGGCGGCGAGCGCTCCGCCCACCAGATCGAGCTGCTGGTCCAGTCCGGCATCCCGGTCATGGCCCATGTCGGCCTCACCCCGCAGTCCGTCAACGCCTACGGCGGCTACCCGGTGCAGGGGCGCGGTGAGGAGGCCGCGCAGCAGCTGCTGCGGGACGCCAAGGCCGTACAGGACGCGGGCGCCTTCGCGGTCGTGCTGGAGACGGTCCCGGCCGAGGTGGCCGCCGAGGTCACCCACTCGCTGCACATCCCGACCGTGGGCATCGGCGCCGGGCCCGACTGCGACGCACAGGTCCTGGTGTGGACCGATATGGCGGGTCTGACCGGCGGCCGCGTGCCGCGTTTCGTCAAGCAGTACGCGCAGCTGCGCCAGACTCTCGGAGACGCGGCGCGCGCCTTCGCGGAGGATGTCGTCGGCGGCGCCTACCCGGCCGCGGAGCACACTTTCCACTAGCCACCGCGGCACGCCGACAGCCCGCCGATCTTCCCCCGTCGGCGGGCTGTCTGCCGCTTGTCTGCTGTATGTCTGCGGCTTGTCGGTGGGTTGTCGGTAGCGGCTGTCATCGTGGCGGTATGACGCGATACGAACACACGACCAGCGGCGGCAACGCCGTCGAAGTGCGGGGGCTGGTCAAACACTTCGGCGACACGAAAGCCGTCGACGGAGTGGACCTGACCGTGCCCGAGGGCACCGTCCTCGGCGTGCTCGGGCCGAACGGCGCGGGCAAGACCACCCTTGTCCGCTGCCTGTCCACCCTGCTGGTGCCGGACGCCGGCACCGCGGTGGTGGCCGGGTACGACGTGGTGCGCCAGCCCCGGCAGCTGCGCCGCACGATCGGGCTGACCGGGCAGTACGCCTCGGTCGACGAGAAGCTTTCCGGCTGGGAGAACCTGTACATGATCGGGCGGCTGCTCGATCTGTCCCGTAAGGACGCCCGCGCGCGGGCGGACGCCATGCTGGAGCGGTTCTCCCTCACCGACGCGGCCAAGCGGGCGGCGCGCACGTACTCCGGCGGTATGCGCCGCCGGCTGGACCTGGCCGCGTCCATGATCGGCCAGCCCTCCGTGCTCTATCTGGACGAGCCGACCACCGGTCTGGACCCGCGCACCCGCAACGAGGTGTGGGACGAGGTCAAGCGGATGGTCTCCGAGGGCTCCACGGTCCTGCTCACCACGCAGTACATGGAGGAGGCCGAGCAGCTGGCGGACGACCTCACGGTCATCGACCAGGGCAAGGTCATCGCCGAGGGCCGGGTCAACGAGCTCAAGGCCAAGGTCGGCGGCCGCACCCTGCAGATCCGCCCGACCGATCCGGAGGAGCTGCACCGCATGGTCGGCGCCATCGCCCAGGCGGGGCTCGACGGCGTCAGCGGCGCGACCGCGGATGTGGAAGAGGGCCTGGTCAATGTGCCGATCATCAGCGATGAGCAGCTGACCGCCGTGATCGGCCTGCTCGGCGAGCGCGGCTTCGCGATCTCCGGGATCGACACCCATCTGCCCAGCCTGGACGAGGTGTTCCTGGCCATCACCGGTCAGAAGACGTCCCTCTCCGATACGCACGACGCACTTGAGGAGGTCGCGGCGTGAGCGACGCACACGAGGCCACCGGCCTGCCGACAACAACGATGCCCGCACCTCTGAGCCGAGTGGGCGACAGTGCCCGCGGCGGAGCCGCAGATGTCACGAGCAGCCGCTACCGCGGCGGGGCGAACGGAAAGGTCACAGCGTGAGCGCCGCGACGGTGAGTTCCGCGCCCGTGAAGGCGCTGCCCGGAGAGGGCCGGATCGGGCTGCGCGCCAATCTGCGCCATATCGGCGCGCTGGTGCGGCGCAACGCGCTGCAGATCAAGCAGGACCCGGAGTCGATGTTCGACGCCCTGCTGATGCCGATCGTCTTCTCGCTGCTGTTCGTGTACGTCTTCGGCGGCGCGGTGGCGCAGGGCGACCGGAACGCCTATGTGAACTACTTCATCCCCGGGATGATGGCGATGGGCGGGCTGAACATCGCGATGTCGGTCGGCACCGGCGTCAATGACGACTTCAACAAGGGCGTCATGGACCGGTTCCGGACGATGCCCATCGCCCGCTCCTCGGTGCTGATCGCCAAGCTGATCGTGGAGACCGGCCGGATGCTGGTGTCCACCGTCGTCCTGCTGATCATGGGCTTCATCATGGGGTTCGACCTCAAGACCGGGCCGGCCGAGCTGCTGGCCGCGGTCGCCCTGGCCCTGTTCTTCGGCTCCTCGCTGACCTGGATATTCATGCTGCTCGGCCTGTCGTTGAAGACCCCTCAGGCCGTGCAGGGACTGGGGTTCCTCGTGATCATGCCGCTGCAGTTCGGTTCGTCCATCTTCGCCCCGACGTCGACCATGCCGGGGTGGCTGCAGTCCTTCACCAAGTACAACCCGCTGTCCCAACTCGCCGACGGGGCCCGGGCGCTGACCAGCGGTCATGGGGCGGTGGCGCATCCGGTGACCATGGTCGTGATCTGGGCGCTGGCCATCACGCTGGTCACCGCGCCGCTGGCGGTGGCGAAGTTCCGCAACAAGACCTGAACCGCGCGCAGCAACCCGCGGCACCCGCCGTCTCATACGAGCGGCCTTATACGAGCCGCCTCATACGAGGGCGGTGGCCTCCTCCAGGGACAGGCCGCCGCCCTCGGCGTACGCCCGCTCGTACGCCGCCTCGCCCAGCCGGTCCCGCGCCGCGGCCACCGTCCGCTCGCGGTTGGTGACCTCCATGGTCGGGACGAGATAACCGGTCGGCCGCAGCGCGTCGTACGCGCCGACCAGCCGCGCCGCGGTCTCGGCATGCTCAGCGTCGCCCAGCGCGGCCAGCGCCCGGGCGCCGACCAGGACGTTGACGATCTGCATCTGCGGCGCGATCATCCGGGCCAGCGGGTCGCTGCCCTTGGCCAGGGCTCCCCGCAGCGTCAACAGGGCGTCCTCGGGCCGTCCTTCGAGCAGATCCAGCCAGCCGAGCAGCCCCTCCACCAGCCCGTGGAAGAGGTCGAGCGCGCGCTGGTCGAACACCGCCAGCACATGCTCCAGGTGGTCCCGCGCCTCCTGGGTGGCTCCGCTGTTGCCGCACCGCATGGCGAGATGCAGCCGGGCGTACGCCAGCGCCTCGGCCTCCATATGCTGCCCCTGCTCCACCACCTCGCGCAGGATCCGCTCGCCCTCGGCGACCTTCGCCGCCACCCCGCTCTCGATCATCACCCCGGCCAGCCGGGCCCGCAGCAGCGACACCTGCGACAGCGCGCCAAGCTGCTCGGCACAGCCGATCGCCGCGCGATAGTCGGCGGCGGCCGCCTCGCTCTCACCACGCTGCTCCAGCAACTCGCCGCGGCCGGACAGGGCCTCGGCCACGCCCCACACATCCCCGAGCCGGGTGAAGATCTCCAGGCTCTCGTCAGCGGCCCGGCGCGCCTCGGCAGTGTCCTCCACCCGGTCGCCCAGGATCTTGGCGCGCAGCTGGAGGATCAGGGCGGTCTCCCACTCGTAGCCGAGCTCCCGGCAGCTGCGCACCCCCTCGTCGACGATCCCCCGCAGCAGTGTGAAGTCGCCCGTGAGCAGCACGGCGTAGAACCACATGAAGCCCGGTACGCGGCAGTTCTGCGGCAGCCCCGGACGGTACGCGGAGATGATCCCCTCCAGCTCGCGCCGCGCCTCCTCGCTGCCCAACTTCCGCATATCGCCCTCGATATTGGCCAGCCCGATCAGCCGCACCCCGCGCCGCGCCTCCTCGAGCAGATCGAGCGGCATGGGCGGCGGCCGGTCCGTGGAGGCCGCAAGCAGCGGGGGCGCCGGGGCCACGGGCGGCGCGAAGGGGTTGGGGCCGAGCGCCGCGGCGGCGGCCGACCAGTGGCGCGCATCGCCGCGGTGGCCGCGCAGCTGCCAGAACCAGCCGAGCGACAGCACCAGGCACAGCGCCTCCTGCTCGTCACGCGCGGCGACGGCGCGGCGCAGCGCGGCCCGCAGATTGTCGTGCTCCGTCTCCAGCCGGTCGAGCCATACGCGCTGCTCCCGGCCGCGCAGCAGGGGGTCGGCGGTGCGGGCCAGCTCGCGGTAGGCGACCAGGTGGCGCCGCTCCACCGCCGGGCGCTCCCCGGCCTGTTCGAGCCGTTCGGCGGCGTACTCGGCGACGGTCTCCAGCAGCCGGTAGCGCATCCCGCCCGCCGTGTCGGGGGCGGCGACGACCAGGGACTTGTCGACGAGGGAGCCGAGCAGGGCGGTGACGTCGAGGGGGTCGACCGCACCGGCCCTCTCAACTTCGTCCCCTGCGTCGCCCGGGTCGCCCGGGTCTCTCGGGTCACCCGTGTCGCTCGGGTCTCCGCATACGGCCTCGGCGGCGGCCAGGTCGCAGCCGCCCGCGAAGACCGACAGCCGGCGCAGCACGGTGCGCTCCCGCTCGTCGAGCAGGTCCCAGGACCAGTCGACGACCGCGCGCAGCGTCTGCTGGCGGGGCAGCACGGTCCGGCTGCCGCTGGTCAGCAGGCGGAAGCGGTCGTCGAGCCGGTCGGCGAGCTGACGCGGGGTGAGCGACCGCAGCCGCGCCGCGGCCAGCTCGATGGCCAGCGGCAGACCGTCGAGCCGGTGGCAGATCTCGGCGCAGGCCGCCGGGTCGTCGTCGACCCGGAAGCCGGGCCGGGCCGCCGCGCCCCGGTCCTGGAGCAGCCGCAGCGCGACGGGGTCCGGCAGCGGATCCACGGGGCGCACCAGCTCACCCGGGACGGCCAGCGGTTCCCGGCTGGTGGCCAGGAGGGTGACGCCGGGGCAGCGGGTGAGCAGGGTCTCGGCGAGCCGGGCCGCGGCGTCGACGAGGTGTTCGCAGTTGTCGAGCACGATCAGCATGCGGCGCGGCGCGCAGTGCTCCACGAGCCGCGCGAGCGGGTCGAACGTGGTCGGGTCGGTCGCGGCCCGCAGCCCTTCCGCGGCGGTGCTGCGGATGACGGTCTGGCGCGCCCCGAGCGCGGTGAGCACCGTCTCGGGCACGGTCCCCGGGTCGTCCACGGGCGCCAGCTCGGCCAGCCAGACGCCGTCCGGCCAGGCGTCCACCACCGATTCGGCGGCCTCCTGCGACAGCCGTGTCTTCCCGGCCCCGCCGGGCCCGAGGAGGGTGATGAGCCGGTGCTGCCCGGCCAGGTCCGCGCGCAGCATGCCGAGATCCGTCTCACGGCCGACGAAGCTGGTGAGCCGGGCCCGCAGATTGCCGCCCCGCACCCCGGGCCGCGCATCCGGCCGCCGGGTCGGCACGCCCTCGGAGCCCGGCCCCGGACCCGGCCCTGGCGCGGCGGATACGGCAGATACGGCGGCTACGGCAGACGCCGCCGGGTCCAGCAGCTCGGCGTGGAGCGCGCGCAGGGCGGGTCCGGGGTCCGCGCCGAGCCGTTCGGCGATCTCGACGCGGATCGCCTCGTACGCGGTCAGCGCCTCCGCCGGACGGCCCGCGTCGCGCAGGGCGCGGATCCGCAGGGCGTGCAGGGGCTCGTCGAGGGGGTGGGCGGCGCAGTCCTCGGCGAGCTGGGGCAGGGCCTGGTCGGCCCGGCCGAGGGCGAGGTCGGCCGCGATACGGCAGCGACGGGCGTCCAGCCGGCGGGCCTCGGCCCGGGCCGCCGCCGAGCCGCCGCCGGGGAGGTCGGCGAGGGCCGGGCCGCGCCACAGGGCGAGGGCGTCGTCGAGGACGGCGGCGGCCTTGGCCGGGTCGCCGTCGTCCAGGGCCCTGGCCCCCTCGTCCACGAGGCGTTCGAAGCGGTGCAGATCGACGTCGTCGCGGTCGGCGCACAGCCGGTAGCCGCCGGGGACCGAGCGCACGGCGTCCTTGCCGAGGGCCCTGCGGAGCCGGCCGACGAGGGCCTGCAGCGCGCCGTTGCCGTCGGCGGGCGGGTCGGCGTCCCAGATCTCCTCGATCAGCGCGCCGGTGGTGTGCGCCCGTCCGGGGTGCAGCGCCAGTACGGCCAGCAGCGCGCGCAGACGGGTGCCGCCGAGCGCGACGGGGGTGCCGTCGTCGCGTCGGGCCTGGGTGGTGCCGAGTATGGCGTAGCGCACCGACCTATTGTCATGCACGGCGGCGGCTGGTCCGCTCAGCTGTTCGCCCCCTTTGACGACAGGCCCTACTAGCATCTGCCACCGGAACTCACCGCACCTCGATCGACGTTTCCCGGTCACCGCACCGTGCACCGCGCACCACGCCCCGACCGCACAGCCGCACCCCCCACGGAGAGACTTCACGCATGGCCACCGCAGTCAGCCGCCGCAATCGGCGGATCAGTCCCGTGTTCCTCGGCTTGGTCGCGATCATGGGCGTGTCCGGATGGGCGGTGTGGACGGACTTCTCGGCGAGCCCCGGCTTCGCCGTCTTCCTCTTCGTGGTCTCCGGCTGGATCGTGTCGCTGTGCCTGCACGAGTACGCCCATGCGCGCACCGCGCTGCACGGCGGTGACATCTCGATCGGCGCCAAGGGCTATCTGACCCTCAACCCGCTGAAGTACACGCATGTGGCGCTGAGCATCGTGCTGCCCGTGCTCTTCGTGATCATGGGCGGCATCGGGCTCCCCGGCGGGGCGGTGTTCATCGAGCGGCACCGCATCCGCGGCCGCTGGAAGCACAGCCTGATCTCGGCCGCCGGACCGCTGACGAATGTCGCGTTCGCCATCGTGCTGACCGCGCCGTTCTGGCTCGGCGTGGACGGTGTGCCCGAGGTGTTCCGCTACGCGCTCGCGTTCCTGGCGATGCTCCAGGTCACCGCCGCGATCTTGAACTTTCTCCCGGTCCCGGGGCTCGACGGGTACGGGGTGATCGAGCCGTGGCTGTCGTACCGCGTACGGCGGCAGGTGGAGCCGTACGCTCCGTTCGGCCTGATCGCGGTGTTCGGCGTGCTGTGGATACCGGAGGTCAACACGGTCTTCTTCGACGCCATCGACGCGGTGATGCGGGCGCTGGGCATCTCGGAGTGGGAGACGTACTGGGGCCAGGAGTTCTTCCGCTTCTGGAAGGGCGAGCCCCAGCCGTACTAGACCAATAGCCCCGGCTCACTCACGCCGCGGCCTCCCGGGCGCCCTCCTCCGCGACGGCCCGGTCGATCTTGGCCTTGCGCAGGTAGTACCAGGTCATATTGGAGGAGATGCCCGCGAGCAGGATCCACACGACGCCGATCCAGCTGCCCCGTGCGAAGGACACGACCGCCGCGACGACGGCGAGGACGCAGACGGCGAGGGCGTAGAGGGCCAGTCGGGGCATGGGGTCGGCTCCTGTCCGGGGGTGTGTCAGTCCCGACATTGTCCCCCATGCCCCGAGCCTGCGGTCCGTGGCCCCGGTCAGACGTCGGTGATCCGCAGACCCGCGTGCGCCTTGTAGCGGCGGTTCGTCGAGATCAGATTGGCGACCAGCGACTCGACCTGGTGGGCGTTGCGCAGCCGCCCCGCGAATACGCCCCGCATCCCGGGGATCCGGGCCGCCAGCGCCTGCACCAGGTCGGTGTCGGCGCGGCTCTCGCCCAGCACCATCACATCCGTGTCGATCCGCTCGACCGCGGGGTCCTGCAGCAGCACCGCCGACAGATGGTGGAAGGCGGCGGTCACCCGCGAATCGGGCAGCAGGGCCGCGGCCTGCTCGGCGGCGCTGCCCTCCTCGGGCTTGAGCGCGTAGGCGCCCTTCTTGTCGAAGCCGAGCGGGTTCACACAGTCGACGACGAGCTTGCCGCTCAGCTCCTCGCGCAGCGCCTCCAGGAGCTTGCCGTGGCCCTCCCACGGCACCGCGACGATCACGACATCGCTGCGCCGCGCGCATTCGGCGTTCTCCGCACCCTCGATGCCGTACTCCGCGCCGCCCAGCTCCTCGGCCGCGGTGTGCGCCCGCTCCGCGGCCCGGGAGCCGATGATCACCTTCTGGCCCACCCGGGCCAGCCGGTAGGCCAGCCCGCGCCCCTGGTCGCCGGTGCCGCCGAGCACGCCGACGACCAGGTCGGACACATCGGGCAGATCCCAAGGGTCCTTGGCGGGGGCCTTCTTCGCAGGAGTCGCGTCACCAGCAGCAGTAGAAGTCATGACAGCGATACTGACACGCCCGATGACGCGGACACGCCCCGGTCACGCCTTGACACTGCCCTCCGTGAGCCCGGTGCGCCAGTACCGCTGGAGGACCCCCATCAGCACCATCAGCGGCAGTACGGACAGGAAGGCGCCGCCGACCGTGTACTGGTAGAGCTCGGGCTGCCGGTCCGCGTACCCCTGCCAGGAGGTGAGCCCCAGCTGGATCGGGTACAGATCGGAGTCCGAGAGCATGACCAGCGGCAGGAAGAAGTTGTTCCAGATATGCACGAACTGGAACAGGAACACGGTCACCAGCGCCGGGGTCATCAGCCGCAGCCCCAGCGTGGAGAAGATCCGCGCCTCGCCCGCGCCGTCGATCCGCGCCGCCTCCAGCAGTGAGTCGGGCACGGCGGCGGCCGCGTAGATCCGGCACAGATAGACCCCGAAGGGGCTGACCACGCTGGGCAGCAGCACCGCGGCATAGGTGTTGGCGAGCCCCATCTCGCTGAAGAGGAGATACAGCGGGAGGGCGAGCGCGGTGCCCGGGATGAGCACCCCGGCGAGGATGACGTTGAAGATGCCCTCCCGCCCGGGGAAGGGGAACTTGGCCAGGGCGTAGCCGGCGGCGGCCGACAGCAGGGTGGCGGCGAGCGCGCCGACGCCCGCGTACATCAGGCTGTTGGCGAACCAGCGGACGTAGATGCCGTCGTCGTAGGTCAGCACCCGGTGCAGATAGTCGATGGGGTGCGGATCGTGGAACCAGAAGCCGAATGTGCCGAAGAGGTCGCTGCTGGACTTGGTCGACGACACCACGAGCCAGTAGACCGGGACCAGGAAGTAGACGGCCGCGACGGCGAGCAGCGAGAGGGTGATGATGCGGTAGCGCAGCGGCGGCTGCCGGCCGTCCCGGCGGCGGCCGGGGCGGCGCGACTCGCTCGCCCCGGTGCCCGGCGCCGGGGTGCCGTCCGCCGGGATCTGCTGGGTGACCTCGGTGCTCACCTGCTCGTCCCGCCCTTCCCCTTGGACCCCTTGGACCCTTTGGACTTCTTGGACCCCTTGGACCCGCTGGGCTCTCGCTGTCCCACGAGCCTGAGGAAGCTGAAGGACAGTACGCAGGCGACGAGTGCGAGCAGCACCGCCTCGGCCGCCGCGATGTGCTGGTTGTTGCTGGTGAACGCCTCGTTGTAGGCGGCCAGATTGGGGGTGTAGCCGGAGTCGATGGAGTTGCTGAGCGGTTTGAGCACCTTGGGTTCGGCGAACAGCTGGAGGGTGCCGATGATGCTGAAGACTGTGGTCAGCACGAGCGCGGGCCGGATCAGCGGCAGCTTGATGTGCCAGGCGATCTGCCAGGCCCTGGCCCCGTCGATACGCGCCGCCTCGTACAGCTCGCCGGGCACGGACTTCAGCTGGGCGATCAGCACCAGCATGTTGTAGCCGGTGAACTGCCAGGTCACGATGTTGGCGATGGACCACAGCACGGTGGAGCGGGACAGGAAGTCCACGTCCCAGCCCGCGGAGTGGGCCATCTCCACCAGGGGACTGATGCCCGGTACGTAGAGAAAGCCCCACAGGATCGAGGCGATGACGCCGGGCACCCCGTACGGCAGGAAGAAGGCCGTCCGGAAGAAGCCGACCCAGCGGGCGGAGGCCGCCTCCAGCAGCAGCGCGAGCCCGGTGGCCAGCACGATCATCACCGGGATCTGGACGGCGCCGAACAGCAGCACCCGCCCGAATCCGGCGGTGAAGCGGTCGTCCTCCAGTGCGTGCGTGTAGTTGGAGAGGCCGGCCCAGACTTCCTTGGTCTCGCCGCCGAGGCCGAGCGCGCCGGTGCGCTCGACCTTCAGCAGACTCTCGTACAGGGCATAGCCGATGGGCGCGATGAAGCACAGCAGGAACAGCGCGAGGAAGGGCAGCAGAAACCCGGCCGCTGCCCGCGCGCTGCGGGCCTCCGTGTGGGTGGGGCGTCTCACCCGGCCTTCACCTGCAGTCCCTTTTCCTTCAGATCGGTGATCGTCTCGCCCTGCACCTTCTTCAGTACGGACCGGAAGGAGCCGCCGTCGCCGAGGGCCCCGGTGAAGGCGTCGCCGAGCCGCTGGTAGAGGGTGTCGGTGGCCGGGCCCCAGCGCCAGCTGGTGTCCACGCCCTTGCTCGCGGCGTCGAACACCTTGCTGTACTCCTGGCCGCCCATGAAGTCCTTGTGCACATCCAGCTGGGAGGTGGTGTAGCCCTGTTTGGCGGCGGGGGTGCCATAGCCGTTGTCGATAAGGAGCTTGATCGACTCGGGGTCGGTGTTGAGCCAGATCGCGAACTTGAGCGCGTCCTGGGGGTACTTGCTCTTGGCGAAGACCGCCGTGGTGGAGCCGCCCCAGTTGGCGAAGGCCCCGTCGCCCTTCTTCCACTGCGGCATGGGCACGACCCGCCACTTTCCGCTGGTTTTCGGGGCGTTGCCGACCAGCAGCGCGTCGCCCCAGCTGGCGCCGAGCCAGGAGGCCATCGCACCGGTCTGGACGTCCTTGTACCAGGCGTTCTGCCGGTCCGGGATGGTCTTGATCAGCTTCTGCTTGACCAGCGCCTCCCAGTAGTCGGCGACCTTACGGGTCGGCTCGTCGTCGATGCTGACCAGCCAGGTGTCGCCCTCGGAGCCGAACCAGCGCGCCCCGGCCTGCCAGGCCAGGCCCGCGAAGCGGTTGCCGTTGGTCGCCGAGAAGGTCTCGATCCAGGCGCCCTTCTTACGGATCGCCTTGGCCGCCGCCTCGTACTCGTCCCAGGTGGTGGGCGGCTCGATGTCCCACTTTTCGAACAGGTCCTGACGGATGAACAGGCCCATCGGTCCTGACGCCTGCGGTACGGCGTAGACCCCCTTGCCGAACACCGACTGCTGCCACTGCCAGCCGACGAACTTGTCCTTGTACTTGTCGACCCCGTACTTGGTGAGGTCCAGCAGACCGTTGTCGATGAGGAAGCTGGGCACGACCGGGTACTCGATCTGGCCGAGGTCCGGCGGGTTGCCCGCCTTGATCGCGGCATGCATCTTCGCGTACTGGGCGCCGTCCACGGCCGAGACCTTCTCGACCTTGACCTGCACCTCGGGGTTCTTGCTGTTCCACAGGTCGACGGGCTTGTCTATGCCCGGCACCCAGGACCAGAAGGTCAGCGAGATCTTCTCGCCCTTCTTACGGCCCTTGGGCTCGTCGTCCCCGTCGTCCGAGCCACAGCCGGCGAGGGCGAAGCCGGCCGCCACGGCGGCCGCGCCGCCCAGGACAGCGCGCCGCCCGGGGGCCTGGAGGGGACCGTGAGAACTGTGGTGGTGCGTCTTGCTCATACCAGCTCCTTCACCGGAATGCGCCGGAAGGTGATCGTCGAGTAGGCACTGAAGTCGCCGGTCTCGTACAGCAGTCCGACGGTCGCGTCATCGATCCTGACCAGATCGGAGTAGGCGGCCGGCAGCCCGTCGACGGTGTGCGCGGGCCGCCAGGTGACCCCGCCGTCACGGCTCGCCCGTACGGTCATCAGGGCCCGGTAGCCGGGGTCGGCGGGCCCGGAGAACAGCAGCACGTCCGGGCCCCCGGGGTCGCCGAGATACAGCACGCTGCCCTCGACGACCGGCGCGACCAGCCCGGCCTGCGGCCTGAAGGGCTTGGTGAGGGTCGCGCCGCCGTCGGACGAGTAGGCGTCGGCCCGGTTTCCGGGCGCGTTCGCGTCGCTGCGGGTGTTGAAGTAGATCCGGCCGTCGGGGAGTTCGGCCGCGGTGGTCTCATTCGCGTTGATGTATCCGTCGGGGTTGTCCTCGACGTATCCGATCCGCCAGGTGGCTCCGTCGTCGTCACTGAGCAGATCGTGTCCGCCGTCGTACTTCCCCTCGGCCCCGGTGTCCCCGGCGACGGTCGGCGGCGTCGAGTGGTTGCCGGGGACGACGATCCGGCCCGGCCAGGAGCCGTGGCGTAACCGCAGGGCGTGGCCGGGCGTGGTGGCGTACCAGCGCCACTCCGGCCGCTTCGCCTCGCTGGTGATCTCCCGGGCCGCGCTCCAGCTCGCCCCGTCGTCGTCGCTGTGCGTCACCCACACCCGCCGCCCGTCGGCCGCGGACACCTCGCCAAGCCGGATCAGGGTCTCGGTGGCGGTGGCGGCGCTGGTCACATGGACCAGGACGATCCGGCCGCCGGCGGTGACCACGGGCGCCGGATTCCCGGCCGTGCCGTCGCCGTATTGGGCGACGACCTGTAAGGGCCCCCAGGTCCGGCCGCCGTCAGCCGAACGCTTGAGGACGAGGTCGATGTCGCCGTGGTCGGCGGAGGACCCCACCCGCCCCTCGGCGAAGGCCAGGAGCGTCCCGGCGGCCGTCGCCACCACCGCCGGAATGCGGTAACTCGCATACCCGTCGGCTCCTGCCCGGAACGGCACGGAGACCTCGTACGCGCGCGCTGCCACACCGCTTGCCATCCGACCTCCGATGCCCCGTTGCAATCGAGTGCCGCCGCCAAAATGACCGGACGTAGGACGTCCCTTGTGTCCGGCGACCTTAGGGTTCGCCTCACAGAGCGTCAAGGGACGGCACATGAACACTTAGCGGCGGATCCGTCGAAAGATGCAGGGAGCCGCCACCGATTTCCTCCGCCGGGCGGAGGTTCCGTCAGCCGGCGGCTCATAGCGTCGCGTTATGACCAACGCTTACAAGCAGCTCCTGGAAGGGGGCGTCACCCTCGTCATCGGGCTGGCGCTGTGGCTGTTCACCGGGGACATCGAGCTCCCCGTCGTGACCCTCACCAAGATCGGGGTCGTGATGATGTGCTGGGGTGGCGCCCAGCTGCTCTACGGTTCGTACTTGAGCCTGGGCGGACAACGCTCAAAGGGGTGAGACCGGCCCGAATCGCCCCCACCGCCCCGCGCGGCCCGGCAGGATCCCGGTGCCATGGACGCCGTACGGGTCGCGCTGCTGCGCGATGTGCTCGCCGGGACCGAATGGCTGCGGGCCACCCGCCAGTTCGCGGGATCCCTGCGGGCCTCGGTCGAGCCGCGCGGGGGTGGGCTGCGCGGGGGCGGGTCGCGTGGGGGCGGACTGCTGCTGGTCGGCAGCGAGGAGTACGAACCCTGGCACCTGGCCGCGCACCTCGACGACGAGGCCGCCTGGTCCGGACTGCCCGAGCTGTCCCCCACCCTCGTACGCCACCGGGTCCCCGACGGCGCTCCCCCCCCGCATCTGGCCGTCGGCCTCGGCCGGTTGGAGCACGCCAGGCGCGGCGAGACGCTGCTCGTGGTCGCGCCCGACGCCCCGGGAGCCGGGCTGCTGGAGCGGGTGCACGGTGCGCGCCGGAGCGGGGCCACCGTGTTCGCCCTCGACGGCGGCCACGCCGAACTGCACGCCCTCGCACATGACGCGCTGGCCGCCCCTTCCGACGCGGGCCTCGATCTGGACACCCTCCAGCACCTGGTCAGCGCGGCTGCCGGGGAGAACGGCCTGCCCGCGCCGCGCGGCCGCCACCGCTTCCGCGACCGCCTCGCCCGGCTGGCCGACCGGCTGACGGACCCGCCGCCGGCCCCGTGGTAGGCCCGGCGAAGTGACCCGCCGCAGCGGCATGGCGCAGCGGCATGGCGCGAAAAATTCGTTTGTGGGCGGCACGGACGGCGCTTGAGCATGTCCCCTTGTGACGGACGATCCGCATCCCCCGCCGCCGGGGGCGCGTTGGCGCGCCCTGCTGCCCGATCTCGCGCCCTGGCGCTCCTCCCGCGACTTCCGCCTGTTGTGGACCGCGGGCCTGGTGACGTCCTTCGGCACCTTCCTGACCATGGTGGCGCTGCCGCTGCAGATCAAGGAGTTGACGGGGTCGGCCCTCGCCGTCGGCGCGATCGGCGCGGTCGAGCTGGTGCCGCTCATCGTCTTCGGCCTGTACGGCGGGGCGCTCGCCGACGCCGTCGACCGCCGAAAGCTGATCCTGCTCACCGAGGCGGGCCTGGGCCTGCTGTCGGCGCTGCTGCTGGCCAACAGCCTGCTGCCCGACCCCATGCTGTGGCCGCTGTACGTCGTGGCCGCCCTGACCAGCGCGCTCACCGGGCTACAGCGCCCGGCCCTCGACTCGATCACGGTCCGCATCGTCCCGCACGACCAGCTCACCGCGGCCGCCGCGCTGAGCGCGCTCCGCTGGCAGCTGTCCGCCGTCGCGGGCCCCTCGCTCGCGGGCATCGTCGTCGCGTACGCCGGGCTGCCCTTCGCCTACGGCCTGGACCTGCTGACCTTCGCCGTCTCGATCCTCCTCGGGCTCGGCCTCAAGCCTGCGGCACCCGCCCACGACGCGGAGAAGCCGTCGCTGCGGGCGATCGGCGAGGGCGCGCGCTACGCCTGGCGGCGCAAGGAACTGCTCGGCACGTATGCGGTGGACATGGCGGCCATGCTGTTCGCCTTCCCGAACGCGATCTTCCCCTTCCTCGCCGACGAACTGGACGCGCCCTGGTCGCTCGGCCTGATGTACGCGGCCGGGTCGGTCGGCTCCATCGCGGTGAGCGTGACCAGCGGCTGGGCCTCACGGGTGCACCGGCACGGCCGGATGGTCGTGCTCAGCGCGGCGCTGTGGGGCGCGGCGATGGCCGTGGCGGGATGGCTGCCGAACGTCTGGCTGGTGCTGCTGTGCCTGGCGGTGGCGGGCGGGGCGGACATGGTCAGCGGGCTGTTCCGCTCGACGATGTGGAACCAGACGATCCCCGACGAGCTGCGGGGCCGGCTGGCGGGCATCGAGCTGCTGTCGTACGCGACGGGCCCACAGCTGGGCCAGGTCCGGGCCGGCGGCATGGCCGGCCTGGTCGGCGTCCGGGCCTCAGTGTGGACGGGCGGCCTGGCCTGCGTGGCCTCCATCGGCCTGCTGGCGCTGACCCTGCCTAAGCTCATGACATACGACGCGAGGACAGACGAACACGCGCGCCACGTCCGCGAGCGACGCGAGACGGCGAGCGCGAGGGTGGCCGACGCGGCGGCGTAGACCGCGGCCCGGCGGGCGGGCGCGGCCCGCGGGTCATCCGGGCGCGAGCCCGACCCGGCCCAGCGCCCCCCGGCACGGTCCGGGGCACCGCCCGGCGGGGCGCGGCCCCGCCCGCGCAAGGCCGGGCGCGGCGGCGTAGGCCGCGGCGCCGCCAGGTGCGCCGCGGCAGGGCACGGGACCACGGCGCAGCCGAGTACGGCACGGCAGGCCGCAGGACCGCGGCCCGGCGGGCAGGCGCGGCCCACGGGTCATCCGGGCGCGAGCCCGACCCGGCCCAGCGCCCGCCCCGACGCGGTCCGGGGCACCGCCCGGCGGGGCGCGGTCCCGTAAGCGCAGGCGGGCCCATGTAGCGGAGCCGCGCCTCGCCACGGACATACGGGTCGGGAAGGGGCTGACCGCAGCGGGCCTGCGGCGCGCGGCTTCGGCGCGTCGTCGGCCCGCTGCGGTCAGCCCGCGCCCCGCGGGCCCTCGCCCGACGTGTCCTCGCCCCGCGTGGGCTCATCGCGCCATCGCGGGTCGGTCTCCCACTCCGCGTTCCGCTCCGCGGTCAGCTCCATCGCGTGCTGCGCCTCGGTGCGGGTCGGGTAGGGTCCCAGCCGGTCGGCGGCCCGGCATTCCGGGCCTTCCTCGACCTTCTGGTGCTTGATGCAGTAGTACCACTCGCCCGGTTTCCCCGCGGCCCGCTTCTTGAACAGCGCCATCGCGGCCCTCCCGCCCTCTTCTCTCCCTGTTTCCCGCCATGCTGCCCGATGCGCCGCCGATACACTCGCTGACATGTCTGGCCAGTCGCTTCTTGTCCCGGGAAAGCTCTCTCCCACCCGCCCGGTCCCCGCCTCGATCCCCCGCCCCGAGTACGTCGGCAAAGAGGGCCCGACGCCGTATACGGGGTCCGAGGTGCAGGACGCCGAAACGATCGAGCGGATGCGGATCGCGGGCGGGATCGCCGCGCGGGCGATGGCGGAGGCCGCGAGCCGGATCGCGCCAGGGGTCACCACGGACGAGCTGGACCGGGTGGCGCATGAGTATCTGTGCGACCACGGCGCGTACCCCTCGACGCTGGGCTACCGCGGTTTCCCCAAGTCGCTGTGTTCCTCCGTCAACGAGGTCATCTGCCACGGCATCCCGGACTCGACCGTGCTGCGCGACGGCGACATCGTGAACCTCGATGTGACCGCGTACATCGGCGGGGTGCACGGCGACACCAACGCCACCTATCTGTGCGGCGAGGTGGACGACGAGTCGCGGCTGCTGGTGGAGCGCACCCGGGAGTCCCTGAACCGCGCGATCAAGGCGGTCAAGCCGGGCCGCCGTATCAACATCATCGGCCGTGTCATCGAGTCGTACGCCAAGCGCTTCGGCTACGGCGTGGTCCGCGACTTCACCGGCCACGGCATCAACTCGTCGTTCCACTCCGGCCTGATCGTCCCGCACTACGACAGCCCTCATCACACCACCGAGATCAAGCCGGGGATGACCTTCACGATCGAGCCGATGCTGACGCTGGGCACCTACGAGTACGACATGTGGGACGACGGCTGGACGGTCGTCACCAAGGACCGGAAGCGGACGGCTCAGTTCGAACACACGCTCGTGGTGACCGACACGGGCGCGGAGATTCTGACCCTGCCGTAGGGGCGTATTACACATTTTTTACTCTCAGCTTACGAATCCTTGGGGCTGAGCTGGAGCTGGGTAGGTAAGCCTCAGTTAAGTTAGGGCGGCCTATCCGGCCCCTGTCTCGACATGCCGCCATATCGGCATGCTGCCCGATCTCGACTGGAGTCCCGTTTATGAGAGCCGCCCGCTCTTCCGCCGTCACCGCCATCGCGGCGGTGGCCTCGCTGGCCGCCGTGTCCGGCTGCGCCGAGAAGTCCGACGCCAAGGGCTCCGACGCGATCCAGATCACGGCGTCCGACGACAAGTGCGAGGTCTCCAAGACCAAGTTCCCGGCCGGGCACGTCAAGCTCGCGGTGGAGAACAAGGGCTCCAAGGTCACCGAGGTGTACGTCTACGCGCCCGGCGACCGGATCGTCACCGAGCGGGAGAACATCGGCTCCGGCCTCAAGGCCAGCATCACCGCCGAGATCAAGGCGGGCACCTACGAGATCGCCTGCAAGCCCGGTATGAAGGGCCACGGCATCCGCCAGAAGGTGACCGTGACCGGCGGCAAGGTCGCCAAGCGGAACCCGAAGCTGGACAAGGCCGTGGCCGACTACCGCGCCTACGCGCAGGCCCAGGCCGACGAGACGCTGCCCAAGGCGCAGGCGTTCGCGGACGCGGTCAAGAAGGGCGACCTGGAGGCCGCCAAGAAGGCGTACGCGCCCTCGCGCGTCGGCTGGGAGCGGACCGAGCCGGTCGCGGAGTCCTTCGGCGACATCGACCCGAAGGTCGACATACGCGAGGACGGTCTGGAGAAGGGCCAGAAGTGGACCGGCTGGCACCGGCTCGAGAAGTCCCTGTGGAAGGACAAGAAGATCACCGCCGAGGACAAGACCCTCGCGGACCAGCTGATCAAGGACCTCAAGGACTGGCAGAAGCGCGTCGGCACGGCGGACATCACCCCCACCGGCATGGCCAACGGCGCCAAGGAACTCCTCGACGAGGTGCAGACCGGCAAGGTCACCGGCGAGGAGGAGCGCTACAGCCACACCGACCTGGTCGACTTCGAGGGCAATGTCGACGGCGCCGAGAAGTCGTACCAGCTGCTCAAGCCGGTGGCCTCGGAGAACAACCCGGCCCTGACCAAGGACCTGGACAAGCAGTTCGCGGCGGTGAAGAAGCTTCTCGACAAGTACCGCAAGGGCGATGGGTTCGTGTCGTACGACACCGTCGGCGAGGCCAAGCGCAAGGAGCTGTCGGACGCGGTCAACGCCCTGGCCGAGCCGCTGTCCAAGCTCGCCGCGGCCGTGGCGAAGTAGGGGCGCGCCGACCATGACCGACCAGCCCCGGACCGACGACCGGTCCACGAGCGACCAGCCCGAGATCAACCAGCCCGCGACCGACGACCAGCCCGCGACCGACGACCAGCCGACCGCCACCCGCCGCACCGTCCCCTCCCGCCGCGCGCTGCTCGGCTGGGGCGGCGCCGGGCTCGCGCTGGGCGCCGCGGCGGGTGGGGGCGCCGCGGCCGCCCTCAGCAACTCCGGCGACGACACACAGCCGGTGGCCGACAGCGGGGCCGCGGTGCCCTTCTACGGCGCGCACCAGGCCGGGATCTCCACCGCCGTACAGGACCGGCTGCACTTCGCGGCCTTCGACGTCACCACCGACGACCGCGACGAGCTGATCGCGCTCCTGAAGGAGTGGACGAAGGCGGCCGCCCGGATGACGCAGGGCCACGCGGTCGGCGGCGGCGCGGTCGGCGGGCTCGCCGAGGCCCCGCCGGACGACACGGGCGAGGCGCTGGGGCTCAAGCCGTCCCGGCTGACCCTCACCTTCGGCGTCGGGCCGTCCCTCTTCAAGGACAAGAAGGGCAAGGACCGCTTCGGCCTCGCCGGGCGCCGCCCGGAGGCTCTGGTCGACCTGCCCGCGTTCCCCGGCGACAACCTGGACGCCGCGCGCAGCGGCGGCGACCTGTGCGTCCAGGCGTGCGCGGACGACCCTCAGGTGGCGGTGCACGCGATCCGCAACCTGGCCCGTATCGGCATGGGCAAGGTCGCGATCCGCTGGTCGCAGCTTGGCTTCGGCAAGACGTCCTCGACGACGCCGGACGCGCAGACCCCGCGCAACATGATGGGGTTCAAGGACGGCACCCGGAACATCGCCGGCACCGACTCCGCGGCCCTGGACAAGCATGTGTGGGTGGGGGCCAAGGCCGGCCCCGAGTGGCTGGTCGGCGGCTCGTATCTGGTCGCCCGCCGGATCCGGATGCACATCGAGACCTGGGACCGCACCTCCTTGAAGGAGCAGGAGGACGTCTTCGGGCGCACCAAGGGTGAGGGCGCGCCCATCGGCAAGCCGCGCGAGCGCGACGAGCCGCTGCTGAAGGCGATGCTGCCCACCGCGCATGTCCGCCTCGCCCACCCGGACTCCAACGGCGGGGTGCGGATCCTGCGCCGCGGCTACTCCTTCACCGACGGTACGGACGGCCTGGGGCGGCTGGACGCGGGGCTGTTCTTCCTCGCGTACCAGCGGGACGTGCGGCAGGGGTTCATCCCCGTGCAGCAGAAGCTGGCGCGTAACGACGCGCTCAACGAGTACATCCAGCACGTGGGTTCGGCGCTGTTCGCCGTCCCGCCGGGCGTCCGCGGCGCGGACGACTGGTGGGGACGGGCGCTGTTCACCTGAGCGGCCCGAGAAGAACAAGAGAAAGGCCAACCTCGTGTTCGGCAACTACCTGATCGGACTGCGCGAAGGGCTGGAAGCCAGCCTGGTCGTCTGCATCCTCGTCGCCTATCTGGTCAAGACCGACCGCCGGAAGGCGCTGCTGCCGGTCTGGCTGGGCATCGGCGTCGCGGTCACGGTGAGCCTGGGCTTCGGCGCCGCGCTGCAGTTCGGCTCGCAGGAGCTGACCTTCAAGGCCCAGGAGGCGCTGGGCGGTTCGCTGTCCATCGTCGCGGTCGGCCTGGTGACCTGGATGGTCTTCTGGATGCGGCGCACCGCCCGGCATCTGAAGGCCGAGCTGCACGGCAAGCTGGACGCGGCGCTCGCGATGGGCACCGGCGCGCTGGTGGTGACCGCCTTCCTGGCGGTGGGCCGCGAGGGCCTGGAGACCGCGCTGTTCGTCTGGGCGGCGGTGCAGAAGACCAGCGACGACGGCACATCGCAGCCGCTGATCGCGGTGGTGCTGGGGCTGCTCACCGCGGTCCTGATGGGCTGGCTGTTCTACCGCGGCGCGCTGAAGATCAACCTGGCGAAGTTCTTCACCTGGACCGGCGGCATGCTGGTCATCGTGGCGGCGGGCGTGCTCGCGTACGGCTTCCACGACCTTCAGGAGGCGGAATTCCTCCCCGGTCTGCACAGCCAGGCCTTCGACATCACCGGAACCGTCCCGCCGGACTCCTGGTACGGCACCCTGCTCAAGGGCGTCTTCAACTTCCAGCCCGACCCGACCGTTCTGCAGGTCACGGTGTGGCTGCTGTATCTGGTCCCCACGCTCGCCTTCTTCCTGCTCCCCGGTAGGGTTGCGCCGACCAGAGCAGTCCCGAAGGAGCCCAAGTCCGATGACACGCAGGTCACAGCGTCGGCGGTGCGCAGTTCCTACAGCCGCGGCAGCAGCGGCGGTGACGCTGGCGATGACGCTGACAGGCTGCATGACGGTGCACGGCGAGCGGGAGAACATCCCGTCCATCGCGAAGGATGAGGCGCCCAAGGCGCTCAAGCGATTCACGGACGTCTACAACAAGTCCTACAGCGAGCTGGATCCGGCGCTGGCAGGCCAGGTCCAGACCGGCCCGCTGCTGGACATCAGCGCCGCCGACCTGAAGGCGCAGCACGCCGACAAGCCCGACGGGAACCCCGATTACCCGCCGCTGAAGCTCAACGACGCGCGCTATGTCATACCCAAGCAGGTCGGCTGGCCGAAGTTCTTCGTGGCGAACACCGAGAGCAACCGCGACGACAACCGCTGGCTGCTGGTCTTCACGCGGGACGGGGCGAACGAGCCGTGGAAGGCCGCGTATCTGTCGATCCTCAGTCAGGACGAGGTGCCGGCCTTCCAGATCGACAAGGACGGCTGGGCGAAGTCCGTACCGGCCGAGGGGGCCACGCCCAAGCTGGCGTCGCGTCCGGATGAGCTCAGCGCCGAGTACACCGACTATCTGATGACCGGCAAGGGCGAGGTCTTCGCGGACGGCCAGGCGACGTCGGGGCTGCGGACCTCGCGGAAGAAGTTCCTGCGCACCCCGAAGTTCTGGACCGAGTACATCGACACGGCCGCCGAAGGCGCCCGCTACGCCCCGGTGGGGCTGCGCCTGAGCGACGGCGGAGCGCTGGTCTTCTTCACCTCCCACCACCGGCAGAAGCAGACCATGGCCAAGGGCTACCGGCCCAACCCCACCCCGCAGATCAAGGCGCTGATGACCGGCGAGGCGAAGAAGTCGGTGACCTTGACCCGGGTGTCGGAGTCGGCGGTACGGGTGCCGGCGAAGGACGCGGCGGACCCGAAGGTGGTGTTCCTCAACCGGCTGGAGGGCGTGACGGCGGCGAAGGGCGAGTAGCCACTGAGCGGGGCCCCGCTGACCCCACTGAGCAGGGCCGTGCTGAGCAGGCCCCCGCTCTCCCGGCGACTCCCGGCGCCGCCCCCGTCAGCGTCCTATCGGCCAGGCGTGCGACTCGTGCTCATGCCCCTCGTCCGCGAGCCGGGCGCACGCGTCGGTCAGCGACTCCAGCAGCGACAGCGGGTCCGGCAGCGGCCGCTCCGGGCCGAGCAGCCAGGCCACCTGGCCGTCCCCCGGCAGCCGCGCGGGCGGCAGGAGCACATAGCTGCCCCGGCAGTGCCAGCGCAGCCCGGGGTGCTCGTCCATCGTCTCGGGATGGCAGTCCAGTTCACACGGCCACCACTCGTCCTCGTCCTCCGGCGTGCCACGGGTGGCCGTGAAGAACAGCATGCGCTCCTGGTGATCGACGCTGGTGGTGGCGACGGGACCGACCTCGACACCCGCCTCGCCCAGCCGCTCCAGGGCCAGCCGGCCGGCGGCCACGGGCACGTCCAGCACGTCGTGGGCCATACCGGTGGCGGTGATGAAGTTCGCCTCGGGGTCGCTCCGCAGCCACCGCGCGACCTTCTCCGGGTCGGTGGTCGCCTGCGTCTGCCAGGCGAAGGAGACGGGGTGCCGGGCCGGGGTCGGACAGCCGATACGGTCGCAGGAACAGCCGTAGCCGGAGGGGTGGGCCGCCGGCGCGAGCGGGAACCCGGCCGCGGCAGCGGCCATGAGCAGATCCTCGCGGGCGCCTGCCGCGCCCGCCCCCGTGCCCGTGTCGCCGCCCGCACCGCTCCGCGGCCGACGCAGCCACTGGGAGAACCTGCCCTTGCGTTCCATCTACCGCCTCGCTTCCCCACCGGTACCGCCGAATACCGACCCAATGGTCTTAATGCTGCCACCATCCTGCTCCGGAGGTGGCCGGTGTCCGCATCCGGGGTGCACAGGACCCCCCTCTGGGTGCGGATATCAGGCATAACCGAACTGGCGCCCCTAGCGTTCCCTTTATGGTCACGAGGTCTCTACTGACTGGTATAGCGGTCCTCACCCTGGCCGTGCCGGCCGCTGCGCCGACCACCGCGCCGACCACCGCACCGGCCGCCGCGCCAACCGCCGAACCGCCCCTCCCGTCCGGGCGGCGCAGCGGGTTCCCGACCGCCGATTCGCTCCCGCCGATCACCTACGTGGCGCACCGCGGCGGCGCCCTGGAAGTCCCCGAGAACAGCATGTCCGGCCTGACCGCCGCCTATGAGCGGGCCGCCGCCCAGGTCCTGGACTTCGACACCAGGATGCTGCGGGACGGCACGCTCGTGGTGATGCACGACGCGACGCTGGACCGTACGACGTACTCGACCGGCTCCGTGAAGTCGCTCACCGCCGCCCAGTGGCGCTCCATACGGCTGCGGCCGGGCCCCGATCTGCCCGGCCTGTGGCTGCCCGAGGCGCCGCCGACCGTCGGCGAGGCGCTGGACCGCTTCGGCAGGCGCAAGGTGCTGATGGTGGAGGCGAAGGACTCCGACAGCCTGCCCCGCCTGTCCGCGATGATCCACGAGCGCGGCCTGACCCGCTCCGTCTTCGTCAACACCAACAGCCTCCGGGTGGCCCGGCAGGCCCACCGGATGGGGCTGCTGACGCAGCTGTGGCGCTCGGCACAGCAGCTGCGCGAGGACCGGCCCCGCATGTGGCGGGGGTTCGTGGATCTGCTGGACGTCGACTACCAGGCGCGGAAGAAGGACCTGCGGCGGGCGGTGACCTCCGGCATACGCCGGGTGTGGGCCCATACGGTGAACACGCCCGAGGCGCGGGACCGGATGCTGCGGCTGGGCTGCGGCGGCATCATCTCGGACGCGCCGACGCTGCTGACGCGGACACCGCGCTGACCTCACGGATCACCTGTCGCTGATCTCGCTGTTCACCTGTCGCTGACCTCGCTGTTCACCCGTCGCTGATCTCGCGGATCACTTCTTGAGGATCCCCCGCAGCGCCGTATCGACCACCGCGTCCGCGTAGTCGTGGCTGAGCGGATGGGTGCGCAGCAGCCAGCGGTGGGTCAGCGGGCCGCACACCAACTCGACGACGACGTCCGGGTCGACGTCCCGCCCGATCTGCCCGGCGTCCTGCGCGGCCCGCAGCCGCTCGGCGAGCAGCCGCAGCCCCGGCTCCAGGACCCGGGCGACGAAGTGGGCGCCGAGCTCGGGGTTCACCAGGCCCTCGGCGGTCAGCGCGCGGGCGGGCAGGTCGTACGCGGGGGCGTTCATCTGGTCGACGGCCCCCCGCAGCACGAGCTTGAGGTCCGCCTCCAGGTCCCCGGTGTCGGGCAGCGCGGGCTCGCCGCCCTCGGGGGTCTCCCCCTGGGGTGTCTCCCCCTGGGGTGTCTCCCCCTGGGCGGTGAAGGCGTCGAGCAGCACCGCGGCCTTGGAGGGCCACCAGCGGTAGATCGTCTGCTTGCCGACCCCGGCGCGGGCCGCGATGGCCTCGATGGTCAGCCGGGGGTAGCCCATCTCGCCGATGAGCTCCAGGGCGGCGTCGAGGATCGCCCGGCGTGCGCGTTCGCTGCGGCGGGCGGAGTCGGGCGCTGCCTTTTCGGCTGCTTTGTCGGCTGCTTTGTCGGCCATGGCGGACAACCTATCGACCTCTTTAAACCATCCATACGGCTCATGCCCCGGGCGGGGGCCGGGGCGCACCATATGTCCAGGACCGCGTACGACGATCCGTACGGGCCTGCATTCCCGTGAGGAGCCATCCTTGTCCTTGCGCACCCCTGAGCGCCGCGCCACCGCGCGCCGCTATCTGATGTGTCCGCCGACCCACTTCCGGGTCACCTACTCCATCAACCCCTGGATGGACCCGGCCAAGCCCGTGGACCTCCCGCTCGCGCTCGCCCAGTGGGAGGACCTGCGCGACCGCTACCGCTCCCTCGGCCACACCGTCGAGGAACTGCCGCCCCGGCCCGACCTCCCCGACATGGTGTACGCGGCGAACGGCGCGACCGTCGTCGACGGCCGCGTCCTCGGCGCCCGCTTCGCCCATCCCGAACGCACCGGGGAGGCGGCGGCCCACCTGGAGTGGTTCCGCGCCCACGGGTACGCCCAGGTGCGCGAGCCCGAGCACGTCAACGAGGGCGAGGGCGACTTCGCCGTGACCGCGTCCTGGCTGCTGGCGGGCCGCGGCTTCCGCAGCAGCCCGCTCTCGCACCCAGAGGCGCAGGAGTTCTTCGGCCGCCCGGTGCTCGGCCTGGACCTCGTCGATCCGCGCTACTACCACCTCGATACGGCGCTGTGCGTGCTCGACGACACGACGGACACGGAGATCATGTACTACCCCGGCGCCTTCTCCCCGGGCAGCCGGGCCGTACTCGCCCGGCTCTTCCCCGACGCGATCATCGCCACGGAGGCGGACGCCGCGTCCCTCGGGCTCAACGCCGTCAGCGACGGCCGCCATGTCGTACTCCCCCAAGCGGCGGCCGGACTCTTCGGCCCCCTGCGCGAACGGGGCTACGAGCCGATCGCGATGGACCTGAGCGAGCTGCTCAAGGGCGGCGGCAGCGTGAAGTGCTGCACGCAGGAACTACGAGATCCGGGCCACTAGCCCGGACCGCCCCGGCCGCCGCGAAGGTGCTGCCGCCGGGGCGCCGCCACCCCGCCGCCGGGGCGCCATCGACCGGCCGGGAGGCGGTCGCGCGAGCGGTAAACTCTGGCGGATGCACGCTTCCGCCGCCGAGGGCGCCCGTACGGGCGAGACGTTGCGCGCCGCGCTGGCCGGGTTGGTCGATGGGTTGTCGGCCCGGCAGGCCGCGCAGGCCACGGGGCGGCTGATCGAGAACTACCGGGGGCGGACCCCGACCGACGCGCCCGTGCTGCGCGACCGGGCCGACGTCGTCGCCTACGCCGCGTATCGGATGCCCGCGACGTTCGAGGCCGTGCGCTCGGCGCTGGCCGCCTTTCGGGCGGGGGCGCCGGGATGGAGTCCCGGCTCGCATGTCGACATCGGCGGCGGCACCGGTGCGGCCACGTGGGCGACCGCCGCGGCCTGGCCTGACGCGGAGCGCGCCACCACCGTGCTGGACTGGGCCGAGCCCGCGCTCGCGCTCGGCCGGGAGCTGGCCGGCGGTGCGGCGGTCGAGGCGCTGCGGGAGGCGCGCTGGCAGCGCCAGGTCATCGGCGACGGGCTCGCCCTCCCCGACGGGACCGACCTGGTCACCGTCTCGTACGTGCTCGGCGAGCTCACCGCCGCCGACCGCCACGCCGTCGTCGACGAGGCGGCCCGGGCCGCTCAGGCCGTGGTGCTGATCGAGCCCGGCACCCCGGACGGCTACCTCCGTATCCGCGAGGCGCGGGAGCGGCTGCTGGCGGCGGGGCTGCGCGTGGTGGCGCCGTGCCCGCACAGCGCACAGTGCCCGATCGAGCCGGGTGCGGACTGGTGCCACTTCGCGGCCCGGGTCAGCCGGTCCTCCCTGCACCGGCAGGTGAAGGGCGGTTCGCTGCCGTACGAGGACGAGAAGTTCGCGTACGTCGCGGCCGCCCGCTTCCCCGCCGCCCCCGCGGACGCCCGCGTGGTGCGCCGCCCCCAGCTCCGCAAGGGCCAGGTGCTCCTCGACCTGTGCGGCCCCGACGGCCTGCGCCGCGAGACGGTCACCAAGCGCCAGGGCCCCCGCTACCGCACGGCCCGCGACGCCGACTGGGGCGACGCCTGGCCGGGCGCGGGCACGGACGGGGAGCCGGGCGCCTGATCGTCCCGCTCAACCGCCTATGTAGGCCGCCAAGTGCTCGCCGGTGAGCGTGGCCCGCGCGGCGACGAGATCCGCCGGGGTGCCCTCGAAGACGATCCTCCCGCCGTCGTGGCCGGCACCGGGGCCGAGGTCGATGATCCAGTCGGCGTGCGCCATGACCGCCTGGTGGTGTTCGACGACGATGACCGACTTACCGGCGTCGACGAGCCGGTCGAGCAGGCCGAGCAGCTGCTCGACATCGGCGAGGTGGAGACCGGCGGTCGGCTCGTCGAGGACGTACACGCCGCCCTTGTCGGCCATATGGGTGGCCAGCTTGAGCCGCTGCCGCTCGCCGCCGGAGAGCGTGGTGAGGGGCTGGCCGAGGGTGAGGTAGCCGAGTCCGACGTCGGCGAGGCGGCCGAGGATGCGGTGTGCGGCCGGGGTGCGCGCTTCACCGGCGCCGAAGAACTCCTCGGCCTCGGTCACCGACATCGCCAGCACCTCGCTGATGTCGCGGCCGCCGAGGTGGTAGTCGAGCACCGAGGCGTCGAACCGCCTTCCCTCGCAGTCCTCGCAGGTGGTGGAGGTGCCGGCCATCATCCCCAGGTCCGTGTACACGACGCCGACACCGCCGCAGGTGGGGCAGGCGCCCTCGGAGTTGGCGCTGAACAGCGCCGGTTTCACGCCGTTGGCCTGCGCGAACGCCTTGCGGATCGGGTCGAGCAGCCCGGTGTACGTCGCCGGGTTGCTCCGCCGGGAGCCGCGGATCGCGCTCTGGTCGACGGACACCACACCCTCATCCGTAGGAATCGACCCGTGCACGAGGGAGCTCTTGCCGGAGCCCGCCACTCCGGTGACCACGCAGAGCACCCCGAGCGGAATGTCGACGTCGACGCCCTGAAGGTTGTGGGTGCTCGCGCCGCGGATCGGCAGCGTGCCAGTAGGCTTCCGTACCGTCTCCTTGAGTGAGGCCCGGTCGTCGAAGTGGCGCCCGGTGACGGTGCCACCGGCCCGCAGCCCCTCGACGGTGCCCTCGAAGCAGACGGTGCCGCCCGCCGTACCGGCGCCGGGGCCGAGGTCGACGACGTGGTCGGCGATCTCGATCACCTCCGGCTTGTGCTCGACGACGAGCACCGTGTTGCCCTTGTTCCGCAGCCGCAGCAGCAGCCCGTTCATCCGCTGGATGTCATGCGGGTGCAGACCGGTGGTGGGCTCGTCGAAGACGTACGTCACATCGGTGAGCGAGGAGCCGAGGTGGCGGATCATCTTGGTGCGCTGTGCCTCGCCGCCCGAGAGCGTGCCCGCCGGCCGGTCGAGCGAGAGATAGCCGAGGCCAATCTCCACGAACGAGTCGAGGGTCTGCTGCAACGCGCTGAGCAGCGGCGTCACCGACGGTTCCTTGAGGCCGCGGACCCATTCGGCCAGGTCGCTGATCTGCATCGCGCAGGCATCGGCGATGCTGATCTTCTTGATCTTCGACGACCGGGCGCCCTCGCTGAGCCGGGTGCCGTCGCACTCGGGGCAGATGGTGAAGGTGACCGCCCGCTCCACGAACTCCCGGATGTGCGGCTGCATCGCCTCCTTGTCCTTGGAGAGCATCGACTTCTGGATCCGCGGGATCAGCCCCTCGTAGGTCATGTTGATGCCCGCGATCTTCATCCTGGTCGGCTCGCGGTGAAGGAAGTCCTGCAGCTCCTTCTCCGTGAACCTGCGGATGGGCTTGTCCGGGTCGAAGAAACCCGACTCGATGTAGAGCCGGGAGTTCCAGCCGCCGCCCTTGTAGCCGGGGACGGTGATCGCGCCCTCGGCGAGCGACTTGGAGTCGTCGTAGAGCTGGGTGAGGTCCAGGTCGGTGACCGAGCCCCGGCCCTCGCAGCGTACGCACATGCCGCCGGTGCGGTTGAAGGTCGCCTTCACCGCCTTCTTCGCACCGCGCTCGACGGTGATCGCGCCGCTCGCCCGGACCGAGGGGACATTGAAGGCGTATGCGCTGGGCGGGCCGATATGCGGCTTGCCGAGCCGGCTGAAGAGGATGCGCAGCATCGCGTTGGCGTCGGTGGCGGTGCCGACCGTGGAGCGGGGGTCGGCGCCCATCCGCTGCTGGTCGACGGTGATCACCGTGGTGAGCCCGTCGAGGACGTCGACCTCGGGCCGCGCGAGCGTCGGCATGAAGCCCTGTACGAAGGCGCTGTAGGTCTCGTTGATCAGCCGCTGCGACTCCGCGGCGATCGTGTTGAACACCAGTGAGCTCTTGCCCGAACCGGAGACGCCGGTGAACACCGTCAGCCGCCGCTTCGGAAGCTCGATGCTGACGTCCTTGAGGTTGTTCTCGCGCGCGCCGTGCACGCGGATCAGATCGTGGCTGTCGGCAGCGTGCGGCGCGACGGGCGGCCGCGGGTCCGTCTTCTTGGCCATGCTCATGGTGTCTCCGTCTTTCTGTTACGCGAGTGCGCGAGTGCGCGAGTGCGCGAGGCCGCCTGCGCGGTCGGCGCGACCCCGTCCCATTGACGCCGGACGGGGTCGCGAGCGCAAGGAGCGAGGTCAGCGCAGTTCGTTGATGCGGATCAGATTGCCCGCGGGGTCGCGGAAGGCGCAGTCGCGCACCCCGTACGGCTGATCGATCGGCTCCTGGACGACCTCGGCATCGCCGGCCTGAAGCCGGGCGAAGACGCCGTCGAGGTCGGCGGTGGCCAGAGTGAGGCGGGCATAGGTGCCCTTGTCCATCATCGAGACGATGGTGCCGCGCTCGTCGTCGGTGATGGCCGGGTCGGTGGCCGGCGGTTCCAGGACGATGGAGGTGTCGGGCCGACCGGCGGGGCCGACCGTGATCCAGCGCATCTTGCCCTGTCCGACGTCGTTGCGGACCTCGAAGCCGAGGGTGTCGCGGTAGAAGGCCAGGGAGGCGTCGGGGTCGTGGTGCGGGAGGAAGGTCCAGTGAATGGTGAGGTCCATGGCGTCATGCGTGGCGTTGGTCATGGCGTTCACGCTAGCCACGGCCCCGTGACCCGGGCTTCTCCATTCCTGATCGGTTCCTGGGCCATTCCTGATCGGTTCCTGGACCGGTTCTCTGTGCGAAACTCCTCGCATGAAACGGCAGGACCTCGACGACCTCGTACGGCTGCGGCAGGCCCGCGACCGGATGGACCGCGACTACGCCGAGCCGCTCGACGTCCCGGCGCTGGCGCAGGGCGCCCTGATGTCGCCGGGCCACTTCTCCCGCAGCTTCCGCGCCGCCTTCGGCGAGACGCCCTACAGCTATCTGATGACCCGCCGTATCGAGCGTGCCAAGGCGCTGCTGCGGCGCGGCGACCTCACGGTGACCGAGGTCTGCTTCGCGGTCGGCTGTACGTCGCTGGGGTCGTTCAGCTCGCGCTTCACCGAGCTGGTCGGCGAGAGCCCGAGCGCGTACCGGGCCCGCAGCCACGACCATGCCGCCGCCATCCCCGCGTGCATCGCCAAGATCCACACGCGGCCGGTCAGGAACGCGGAGGCGAGGCGCGCCCCGCAGCCGTAGCGTGATTGCTATGGAGATCACGCTTTCCACCTGCTTCATCGCCGTCGACGACCACGACAAGGCGATCGCCTTCTACCGCGATGCGCTCGGCCTCGAGGTGCGCAACGACGTCGAGTTCGAGGGGATGCGCTGGGTGACCGTCGGGTCGCCCGCGCAGCCGGGTGTGAGCATCGTCCTGGAACCGCCGCTCGCCGACCCGAACGCCTCACCGGCCGACAGACAGACCATGGCGGAGCTGATGGCCAAGGGCCTGCTGCGCGGTGTCATCTTCTCGACGGACGACTGCGACGCCACCTTCGAGCGCGTCAGCGCCACGGGAGCCGAGGTGCTGCAGGAGCCCATGGACCAGTTCTACGGACTGCGCGACTGCGCCTTCCGCGACCCGGCCGGCAATCTGCTGCGCTTCACCCAGCCGCTCGAGAAGTGAGCTCTGGGGGCGGGCCCGGGCTCAGGGCCACGCTCAGGGGCCCGCTCAGGGGCCCGCTCAGGGACCCGCTCAGGGCCCCGGCGTTCCGGGCCGCAGCGCCCGTGCCAGCGCCGTGCCCGCCGCCGCGCGCGGGGCGCTGTCGGCCGGGCGGCGGCGCGGGTGAACGGTGTTGGCCAGCAGCACCAGATACGACGACGTGGCCCGGTCGAGCACCAGGCTGGTGCCCGTGAAGCCGGTGTGGCCCGCCGCGCCCCGGCCCGCCAGCTCGCCCATGAACCAGCGCTGATCGATCTCGAACCCCAGCCCCGGCGCGGCCAGCATCAGCTCGACGGACTCCGGCCGCAGCACGGGCGGGCCCCCGCCCAGCAGGGCGCGGCACAGCAGCGTCAGATCCGCGGCCGTGGAGAAGAGCCCGGCGTGGCCCGCGATGCCGCCCAGGGCGTAGGCGTTCTCGTCATGGACGACGCCCCGCAGCATGCCGCGGTCGAGCTTGGCCCAGGGGCGCCGCTGGTCCTCGGTGGCGGCGATACGGGGCAGCCAGGCGCGGGGCGGGCGGTAGCGGGTGGCGGTCATGCCGAGGGGGCGGGTGATGTCGTCGCGTACGAGGTGGGCCAGGGAGCGGCCGGTCACCCGCTCCAGAACGCGCTGGAGCAGCAGGAAATTCAGATCGGAGTAGCGGCGGGCGGTGCCGGGGGCGGCGGTCGGGGGTTCGGTGTGCAGCCTCGCCAGCCGCTGTTCGTGGCCGGCGTAGTCGTACAGCGGGAGTTCGGGCAGCAGCCCGGAGGTGTGGGTGAGCAGCTGCCGTACGGTGATGCCGTGTTCGGCGGCGGCCGTGAACTCGGGGGCGTGCGCGGCGACCCGGCCGTCCAGGTCGATCTCGCCGCGCTCAAGGCACCGCACCGCGACGATCGTGGTGAACAGCTTGGTCAGCGAGGCGAGGTCGAAGACGGTGTCCTGCCCCCGGTCCCGGCCCGGCCCCGCGCCCCGCCCTCCCGTCCGCATCGGCACCCACCGCTCACGCGGCAGCTCCACGCCGCGGTCCGTGGCCTCGTCGTACGCCGCGTAGCGCACCGACCAGCCGAAGGCCTCCTCGACGAGCAGGTCCGGGCCCCGCCCGGCGGCCACGACCACCCCGGCGCACCAGGGGCGCTCCCCCTCGGGAAGCGCCCCCACCTCTCGTATCAGCTGATCCAGATGGTCGTTCAGACGGTCTTGCCGGTCTTGCGCTGCTGCCACGGACGGCACAGTCCCATGAAACTGGCCATGGCCGCGACCGCACACACCAGCTGGACCACCGTCATCGGCACGGCCGTGTGCTCGCCCGCGATGCCCACCAGCGGCGAGGCGATCGCACCGACGAGGAACGAGCAGGTGCCCAGCAGCGCGGACGCGGAGCCCGCCGCGTGCTTGGTGCGCATCAGCGCCTGGGTGTTGGTGTTGGGCATGGCCAGGCCCATCGCGGACATCAGCACGAACAGCCCGGCGGCCATCGGTACGAGGCCGACGTCGCCGAAGACCCCACTGGCCATCAGGCACAGCGCGATGGCGGACAGGGTGATCGCGGCGAGTCCGACGAACAGGGCCGCGTCCAGGCTGACCCGCCCGGCCAGCACCTTCCCGTTGAGCTGTCCGACGGCGACCAGGCCGATCGAGTTGATCCCGAAGAGCAGGCTGAAGGTCTGCGGGGAGGCGCCGTAGATCTCCTGGATCACAAACGAAGACCCGGAGACATAGGCGAAGAGCGCGGCGAAGGCGAAGCTGCCCGCGAGCATGTAGCCGGTGAAGACGCGGTCGGCAAGCAGTCCGCGCATGGTGTGCAGCGCCTGGCCGAGGCCGCCGCCGTGGCGCCGCTCGGGCGGCAGGGTCTCGTGCAGCCAGCGCCACACGACGAGGGTGAGCAGCACACCGACGACGGTCAGCACGACGAACACGCCGCGCCAGTCGGTGAGGCGCAGGACCTGGCCGCCGATCAGGGGCGCGGCGATGGGCGCGACGCCGGAGATCAGCATGAGGGTGGAGAAGAAGCGGGCCATCGCGGCGCCGTCGTACAGATCGCGGACGACGGCGCGGGAGATCACGATGCCCGCGGCGCCGGCCAGGCCCTGGAGCAGCCGGAAGGCGATCAGCAGCTCGACGGTGGGCGCGATGGCGCATACGGCGGTGGCGACGATGTAGACCACCATGCCGACCAGCAGCGGGCGGCGGCGCCCCCACTTGTCGCTCATGGGGCCGACGACCAGCTGGCCGAGCGCCATGCCCGCCAGACAGCCGGTGAGGGTGAGCTGGACGGTGGCGGCGGGGCTGTGCAGCGCGCCGGTGACCTCGGGCAGGGCCGGGAGGTACATGTCCATGGACAGCGCCGGGAGGGCGTTGAGCCCGCCGAGCACGAGGGTCATCAGGAGGCCGGCGCGGCGAGCCGCGGGGCTCGGGGAGGGCGCGGGTACGGGGGTGGACTCGGGTACGGATATGGGTCTGTGGTCGGGTGCGGTCGGATGGCCGGACGGCGGCATGCAGCTCTCCGTGAGTTGTTGAGTCTTCTCTATGCTCTCAGCAAGTTCGTTGTGGTCATGACCGATGTGTGTACGGAGTGAGCGTGGAGATGGCCGAGACCGTGCGGTGGGGAATTCTGTCGACGGGCGGGATCGCCGCGTCGTTCACGGCGGATCTGCTGGAGCTGGCGGACGCCCAGGTGGTGGCGGTCGGCTCGCGCGGCCCGGACTCCGCGAAGCGCTTCGCCGAGCGGTTCGGGATACCGCGCGCGCACGGCAGTTGGGCCGAGCTCGCCGCCGATGAGGAGGTGGACGTGGTGTACGTCGCCACCCCGCATTCGGCGCACCGTATGGCGGCCGGGCTGTGCCTGGAGTCGGGGCGGGCGGTGCTGTGCGAGAAGGCGTTCACGCTCAATGTGCGGGAGGCGGCCGAGCTGGTCGATCTCGCCCGGGCCCGTAACGCCTTCTTGATGGAGGCGATGTGGACGTACTGCAATCCGGTCGTCCGGCGGATGACCGAGCTGGTCCGGGACGGCGCGATCGGCGACGTGCGGGTGGTGCAGGCCGACTTCGGTCTGGCCGGGCCGTTCGACGCCGGGCACCGGCTGCGCGACCCGGCGCAGGGCGGCGGTGCGCTGCTCGACCTCGGGGTGTATCCGGTGTCCTTCGCGCAGCTGCTGCTGGGCGAGCCCGATGACATCCAGGCCAGGGCGCGGCTGACCCCGGAGGGCGTGGACGAGAACACCGGGATCCTGCTGGGCTGGGACGGCGGCGCGACGGCGCTGCTGAGCTGCTCGCTCAACGCCGACACACCGCAGACCGCGTCAGTGACCGGGACGGCGGGCCGGATCGAGTTCCCGCGCGGCTTCTTCCACCCGGAGCGGTTCGTACTGCACCGGCCGGGGCGGGATCCTGAGGAGTTCACCGCGCAGGACGCGGACGCCGGTCTGCACGGGCTGCAGCACGAGGCGGCGGAGGTGATGCGGTGTCTGCGGGCGGGCGAGACGGAGTCCCCGCTGGTGCCGCTGGACGGCTCGCTCGCGGTGATGCGCACGCTGGACGCGGTGCGCGAGCGGATCGGTGTGCGATACGCCGCCGACGAGGGGTGAGCAGCAGCAGGATGCGGCCCGCTGCGGCGTCTGCCGCCGCGGGCCTCAATGGGGCCTATCACCGCGCTTCTGACCTCCGTTCGTAACCGCCATGGGCTCATCGATGATGCGCGGGTGTGGGTGCGCTCCGCTGCGCTGCGCGCCGCCTAGGCGCCGTCTCGCGGCATTCCGGTTCACGCGGGTGCGGGTTTCGTCTCGGACCCTCCGGGTCCAAAGCGTTTGCGAGAAGGGGGAAGAGGGAAGAGGGGCGGCTGGCCCGGTGTCCCGATTCCTCGGCCCGGCGGGTGGCACATGTCCCCCGGCTACCGGACCGCCGTGCGTACCGGACTGCCCCACGCCACCGTGGTAGTCGACCACTTCCACGTCGTCCAGCTGGCGAACAAGATGCTCAACCTGGTGCGCCGCCGCACCACCGCCACCCTGCGCGGCCGGCGCGGACGGGCCGGCCACCCGGAATGGAAGGCCCGGCGCCGCCTGCTGCGCAACCGCGAAGACCTCACCGACACCCAGTTCAGCACGTTGTGGAACCAGCTCATCGGCACCGGCGACATCGGCATGACGCTGCTGACCGCGTGGATCGCCAAGGAGAAGCTGCGTGACCTGCTCGCACGCGCCCGCACCACCGACCGGCACCGAACCGGCCACCTGCGCTGGAAGTTCCTCACCTGGTGCGCCGACTGCGACATCCCCGAAGTCCGCACCATCGACCGCTGGTGGCCCGAGATCCAAGCGTTCATCGCCACCGGCCACAGCAACGCCAAGAGCGAAGGCATCAACCGCATGATCAAGCTGGCCGCGCGAGCCGCCCACGGCTTCCGCAACCCCACCAACCAACGCCTACGCACACGCTGCGTCACCACCCGCCGGGCCCAAGGCCACCTCCACCCCGCCTAAATTCGAAGACTCCGCAAACCTTGCCGCCGGGATTTGTCGTTCGAGGCCCGGCGGAAAGGTATGCGTTTGGGAATCGCTCCGGCGTTCGTCTCTATGCGCGGACGGAGTGCACCGTCGTGTCGCGCGTATTGCGGCTAGATGCTTGATCCGCCGCCGGAGGTGTTGTTCCACCAGGCGCTGTAGGCGTTCAGCGAGTACCGCTTCTGCACGCCGCTGGTCGAGGTGATCTCAAGGCCGAACTGCATCGTGTCGAAATTGGTGTTGCGCAGGAGGTTCTGCGACGCGGCCCATCGCCAGACCGCCGAGGCGTCGATGCTGCCGGTGTTGCTCTGCTGGGCGGGGATGAGTTGCAGGACGTTCCATCCGGGATCGGCCTGCCAGACCGACGCGTACTGGACGCCGCCGATGGTCACGTTGGACGCGATCTGCCTTCCCCAGCCGCCTGCCGTCCCGGACCAGCTGGTGAAGACCATGATCTCGTCCTGGTTGCCGGTCGACCAGATGTCGCTCGTCCAGTTCCAGTGGTCACTGCCGGCGACGGGAGCCGACGACGTGTTGTACCAGAAGCCCGCCGAGTTCAACTGCGACAGCGGCGTCTGGGGCCGGACCGAGGTGTTCGGGTAGGACTTGATCCCGCCACCGGAGTGGTTGGCATCGACGTACCAGGACTTGATGCTGTTGACGGTCAGGCACTGCGTGCCGGCGTTTTCGCCCCAGACGTTGTTGTAGATCGTCCAGGTGCCCTGGGTGTACTGACCCCACCGGTCGCAGGTGGAGGATACCTGGGCCTGCGCCGGAGACGCGAAGCTCAGGAACCCGGCGATCACGGCGACGATCAGGGCCAGCCGACCGAACCCGGCCGACTTGCTGCTGACGGATTTAAGGGCTTGCCATCTCATGTGTCCCTCCAAGGACGGCGATGGGTTGTTCCGGACCCCCGGTCTGGTGGCGGACTCTGGCGCCGCGAGGTGTCGCTCGCCGGCGAGTCCGGGCTCGGGACGGCGCGACCCAGCCCCGTCCGAGGTGCTTGCGCAGTTGGCCGACTGATCGGCTCGATGGCCGGCCCTGGGCGAAGTGGTTCCTTCCACTGCTCGCAGTTGGAGTCCCCGCCGAAAGCGAGGCGGCCGAGACGGTCGATCAGCTGACGTGTTGACACCTTCGCTCCGTTCGCATGCGGTGCTGCTCGCGATGGTGGGTGGCTCGTGTCGTCGAGGTGGCGCGCTCAAGAACTGCGGGAACGGTGCTCGGTCCCCTTACCTTCAAGCACCGGGCTTGCCAGACTTAGGTGCGAAGTGTCGAAGCGCTTGCGTCCGTGGAACAGTAATGATGGGGCGTCTGAACAGCAAGGCTCTGCGCAGTGAGACACATTTCTTTCACCTGCGGACATCGTTGTCGAAGCGCTTCGAATAGCGGCCGCGCCCGCCACCTGGCCTTCACGGAACCGCTACTGGCCCTGGTGGATGTGGCGGAAGGTGCCGGGGCAGGTGCCGATGTGACGGGTGAAGAACTTCCCGAAGTTGGTGGGGTCGGGAAAACTCAGACGGCGGGCGATGGTCGCCACCGGCTCATCCGTGTGCGCCGGCAACCGCTGCACCTCCAACGCGACACGGGCATCGATCACATGCTTCACCGGCTGTCCGGTGGCAGCCATCCACGCACGGGTCAGGGTCTTGACCGTGTAACCCGGACGGTGCGCGTGCCACCGGTCGTTCCCGGCCGCACATACCGCTGCACCTGTGCAGATCACCGTCATCGGCGCCCGGAACATGGCCCGGGGCATCGCCACACGGGCCCCGGTGGGCGGGCACACAGTGACCGTCACCGCCAAGGATCCCGCCAATGCCGCGCGACTCGCCGGCGAGCTGGGCGCGCACGCCAGGAACCCGCCCACCAACACCGCCACCGGATACGGGGACGGCATGACCCTGAGTCGTGTCCCGGCCTCGCCCACCTACCGTCGGTCATGCCCGAGCGTTTCAGGCCCTGCTTGCCCCGGACCACCGGGGAGCGTCCGGCCGCCTCGCCCCCGCCGGGGGCTTTTGTGATGGAGCCGTCGACGGCGATCTGATCCCGGTCGGCGATCCGGCGCCGGTGGCAGCCCAGCGGATGGGCCGGATCGAACTCCGGGTGCCTTGGCAGCAGAGCCGCGAATTGGTCCCATAGCGGCTTGGTCAGCCATGATGGCAGTGCGGGCACAGATCTCCTTGATCAAAGAGCGTCGCAACTCGATGATCACGGAACCTGTGCCTGCCTCGTCTGCCCCCGGTGGCCGCCTATCTGTGCGAGCTCTTAGCGCCCCCAATACGGCGAAGGCCCCTTTCAGCCCGGGCAACCCCCATCGTCGCCTTCCTCCGCAGCCGGAGCCGATGTTCATCTGGTCGGCGTTCGGCCGACCTCGCGCGGATGGCGGAAGGGCCCCAAGACGGCACCGCCTGAAGTGGCGGTGCCGTCTTCCGCCTGCGGCCGACACTGCGGCGTACGTTTCGCCGACTGGTTCAGGCCGGTTCAGGCCGGTTCAGGCAGCAGCCGTCAGGCGTCCTGGAGGCCGGGGTTGCCGGCCTCGCTGACGAACGACGCCGCCGTGGTGAGCGGCGCGCCCGGCACGGTGACTCCGGGGATCGTCTTGTAGTCGGCCCGGGCGGCTTCGCCGTCCAGGGTCAACGTCACATAGCCGCGGCGGCCGTTGTAGAACTTCATATGCGGGTTGGCCGCCATGTACGTGGCCCAGTTGGACGGCTTGTCCAAGCCGTCCTTGCCGCTGCTGATGGAGGTGCCGACGAACTCCACGCCCAGGGTGCGGGACGTGGGGTCGTTGAAGTCCTTCTTGATGTCGAAGGCGTAGTGGACGTGGACGTCGCCGGTGAGGACGACGAAGTTCTCCACCCCGGCCGCCTCGACGCCCGCGAGGATCCGCTCGCGGGAGGCGGGGTAGCCGTCCCAGGAGTCCATGCTGAGCTTGGAGCGGGCGGCCGTGGTGTTCTTCCGCTGCGAGAAGGTGACCTGCTGCGGAAGCACGTTCCAGGTGGCCTTGGAGCGCCGGAAGCCGTCGAGCAGCCAGCGCTCCTGGGCGGCGCCGGTGAGGGTGCGCGACGGGTCCTCGGACTCGGGCCCCGGGTACTGCCAGCCGTCCCCGTACGCCTGGTTGGAGCGGTACTGGCGGGTGTCGAGGATGTCGAACTGGGCGAGCCTGCCGTAGTGGAAGCGGCGGTAGAGCCGCATATCGGGGCCGTCGGGCTGCTGGGGCATGCGCAGCGGCATGTTCTCCCAGTACGCGCGGTAGGCGGCGGCCCGGCGGATCAGGAACTCCTCCGGCGGGTTCCCGTTCTCGTCGATGTCGCCCGCGTAGTTGTTCTCGGTCTCGTGGTCGTCCCAGGTGACGTACCACGGGAAGGCGGCGTGCGCGGCCTGTAGGTCCTCGTCGGTCTTGTAGAGGGCGTAGCGCAGCCGGTACTGGTCGAGGGTGATGGTCTCGGTGTTGAAGAGGGCGGGCAGGGTGCGGTCGGTGTAGTTGCGCGCGCCGCCGACCGAGCTCACGGCGTACTCGTACTGGTAGTCGCCGACGTGGAAGACGGCGTCCAGGTCCTCGCCCGCGAGGTGGCCGTAGGCGGTGAAGTAGCCGTCGTGGTACGCCTGGCAGGAGACCAGGCCGAAGCGGCCCTCGCGGACGTGGGCGCCGGTGGCGGGGGCGGTGCGGGTGCGGCCGGCGGGGCTGGTGAAGCGGCCGACGCGGAAGCGGTACCAGTAGACGCGGTCGGCGTCGAGGCCCTTGGCGTCGACGTGCACGGTGTAGTTGAACTCGGCGTGCGCGACGGTCTTGCCCTTGCGGACCACCCGTCTGAAGCGCTCGTCGTGGGCGATCTCCCAGTCCACGTACACGAAGCCCTCGTCGGGCAGTCCGTTGCCCGGCTCGTACGGGCGCGGGGCGAGTCTGGTCCACAGCACGACGGCGTCCGGCAGCGGATCGCCGGAGGCCACGCCGAGGGTGAAGGGGTCGTCGCCCAGGGCGTGCGAGGTCTGCTCGGTGGCGTGGGCGCTGGGCAGGTTGGTGCTGAAGGCGATGGCCGCGGCGGCCCCGGTGACGGTGAGGAAGCGGCGGCGGCCCAGGCGCGCTGCCGCGGCTCGTATGGCCTGCTGATGCGGGTGGTGTGCCATCTTTTGCTCTCCCCTGGCTCGTGGCGGTCAGCTCGTGGCGACTGGCTGTGGCGTTCCGGCTCGTGGCATCTGGCTGGTGTGCCAGAGGAATTGCACGGCCAACGGGCGGCCGCCCGCTAGCCTGTACACGTCATCAAGATGTCGGACGGGTGAGTTCCGCATCGGGATGGGACGTTTGACGCGATATGCCGCCGCCTTGAGCGATGTTGACGTCGCGTACGCTGCGGACCCATGAATGTCATGTCGAAGGTTGCGGTGGTGACCGGCGCCGGATCCGGGATCGGCCGGGCGGTGGCCCTCGAACTCGCCGACGCGGGCTGGTCGGTGGCCCTGGCCGGACGCCGCCGAGACGCCCTCGCGGAGACGGAGCGGCTGGCGGGCCGGGACGGGGCGGTGATCGCCGTACCGACCGATGTGACCCGCCCCGAGCAGATCGACGCGCTCTTCGCGGCGGTACGGGACCACTTCGGCCGCCTGGACCTGCTGTTCAACAACGCCGGCAGCTTCGGGCCGCGGGAGGTGGCGCTGGACGAGCTGCGCCACGAGGACTGGCAGGCGGTGGTGGATGTCAATCTCACCGGCGCGTTCCTGTGCGCGCAGGCCGCGTTCCGCCTGATGCGCGGCCAGGATCCGCAGGGTGGCCGGATCATCAACAACGGCTCGGTCTCGGCGCACGCCCCTCGGCCGCGGAGCGTCGCCTACACGGCGACCAAGCACGCCCTGACCGGGCTGACCAAGTCGCTGTCGCTGGACGGGCGGCCGTACGGCATCGCATGCGGGCAGATCGACATCGGCAACGCGGCCACCGAGATGACCGAGAGGATGCGCGCCGGTGTCCCGCAGGCGAACGGGGAGACGGCGGTCGAGCCGGTGATGGACGTCGCCGACGTGGCTCGTACGGTGCGGCACATGGCGTCGCTGCCACTGGAAGCGAACGTGCAGTTCGCGACCGTGATGGCGACGGCGATGCCGTTCATCGGGCGGGGCTGACGGGCGAAAGATCGTCACTACGCGTACTTAACCAGTCACTTGATCCGATAATTCGATCAAGTGCTGATTTCACCCCTTAGGGCCAGTCGGGAGCCGGCCCGCGGGGCCGCCCCGGGCTGTTCGCAGACCCGTTCGTATGGCATGGTCGTCCTCTCACCGCGCCGCCCACCACGCCGCTCACGACCGAAGAGAGACCGCCGTGCGTTCTCTGCCGCTCACGCTGGTCGCCCGCCTGCTGCCGGTCGCCGTACTCGCCGCCGCGGGCGTGGCCATGACGACCAGTTCCGACTCGGACGCACAGCCCAAGCCCTCCGCCTCCTCCCCGCGCCCCTCGGCGACCCCGACCGCGACCGCGTCGGCGGATCCCACGTCCGCCCCGACGTCGGACGGGCAGGGCGACGGCACCGCGGCGCCGCGCTACCCCGAGCCCCCGGCCAAGCCCTGCGGCACCCTCCCGGCCGGCACCGTCAAGGAGCTGGTGCCCGAGGCCGAGACGGCCGGCACCCGGCTCAAGACGAGCGACGCCACCCACCGCTCGGGCTGCTCCTGGCACGCGCTGAGCGGATTCGACTACCGCTGGCTGGATATCACCTACGACGTGTCGGCATCGGCGTCCGCGCGCGCCCGGACGGCGCAGGGCAGCGGTCCGAGCACCGCCGTGCCCGGCCTCGGCGACCAGGCGTCGGTCAGCCTGAACGTCACGACCGATGACGATCAGCGGATACGCGAGGCGGTCGTGGTCGCGCGTGACGCCAACGCGGTGGTCACCGTCACCTACAACGGCGGCGACTTCGAGACACACGAGGCGGCGGGCACCGAGGAGATACGCAAGGGCGCGATCACCGCCGCGAAGACGGCCCTCGCCGCGCTCAACGGCTGAGCAGCGCGCTTGACGGCCGATCCGCCGTTCCATGGACCATCACGCCCCCATCCGCAAGGCCATTGGGCAGAAGGTGGCATGAAGTCTCCATGTGCTTGAGACCGACTCCACCATGCGCGACGATCGCCTACCAGTGGTAACTACAGCATCATCAGAACCGCTCTGAACAGCTCGGAAGTTGCAATGAGACCCACCCCGGTGCCCTTAGGGGTGCCGATCTCTGCTCAGCTGGACACCTTTCGGTGTCGTTTGGGCACCTTTTGGTGCCGGTGTGGATGAGAGGAGCACGAAGGTGATCGTAACGGGGGAGGACGCAATGCCGATCAAGGTCCTGATCGCCGATGGACATGCCCTGGCCAGGCTGGGGCTGTTAACTCTGCTGAGCTCGGCCCCCGGGCTGCGCGCCGTCGGCGAGGCCGCCGACAGCGACGGCGCCCGCGCCCTGGCCGCCGCGCACAGCCCGGACGTCATTCTCATGGACATCTCCCTTCCGCATCTCGGGGGAATCGCCACCACCCAGCACATCGTGGAGGCCGCGCCCGCCCGGCCACCCCGCGTCATCGTCACCGCCTCGGAGGTCAGCGACGAGGAAATCCAGTCCGCGCTGCGCGTGGGCGCCGCCGGGATCCTGCTCAAGGACACCTCACCGCAGAAGACGATCGCCTCGATCAGCGCGGTCGCCACCGGCGATATGGCCTTCTCGCCCAGCGTGATGGAGCGGCTGATCGACGCGTACACCTACCGCGCTACGGCCACCGAGACCGCGGGGTCGACCCTGGCCATGCTGACCATGCGGGAGACCGAGGTGCTGCGCCATGTCGCCAAGGGCCGCAGCAACTCCGCCATCGCACGGGAGCTCAAGATCAGTGAGGCGACCGTGAAGACCCATCTGAACCGGGCGATGACCAAACTGGGCATCACCAGCCGGGCCCAGGCCGTGGCGCTGGGCTATGAGTGCGGTCTCGTCGTTCCCTCGCAGCCCCATGCGGTCGCCTGAGTTCTCCCTCTTCATGACGGGCCTGCCCCGGCGGACCGGCCGACGACCGGTGACGGCGTCTCCGGCCGCCGGGGCGGCGCCACGCCCTCCCGCGTCAACACACCGCTCACCCCCGCTCCGCCACCTCCTTGATCCGGCCCAGCGTCGTACGCATCCCCTCGACCATCAGCCGCTCCCGCCGGAACCCCACCAGGCCGCTGGCGTCGACCGCCCGTATCAGCAGATGGGGGCGGCCGAAATGCTCCCGCCACTCGGTCAGCACGACGCCGTCGCCATCACCATCGCCGTCGGGTTCGATCCGATAGCCCCACCGCACCTTCGACTGCGCGACCTCGAACGCGAACACCTTCCCTTCCTCGCACTCCACGACCGTGCAGTCGGTGGTCCAGAAGATGAGCCCACGCCGGTTGCGGCCGCGGAACCGGGCCCCGAGGGCAGGCCCCGACGCCGGGCCCACCCAGCGTCCGCCCTTGCACTCGGGGCTGAACCGGCCCATGCCGGTGACATCGGAGACCAGCCGCCACACCCGCTCGGGTGGGGCGGCGATGGTGATCGAGACCTCGTCCACTGTGCGCCCGCCTTCCGGTCAGCGCCCGTGCCAGTCCCGCATATGGGACCGGTGCACCTCGGGCACCACGGACGGGTCGTAGAACTCGTCGTAGAAGTCGACGTCGAGATGGACGGACTGGAAGCCCATCTGCGTGTGATACGCGGGCAGATACGAGGGGAACCGACCGGACTTCTGGTACGTGTACTCGCAGAAGGCCACCGTGGCGTCGATCGCCTTCTGGCTGATTCCGCTGATCCCCGCCGCCACCTTCTCCGGCTCCCGCCAGCCGCCCCGGCCGATGCCGCCGCGGTAGATGCCGTTCTCGCCGAACTTGCGCTCGACGACGGCGTGCACCGCCGCCTCCATCGACTCGTAGTACGGCGGGCAGTACGGCTTGAGCAGCACCTCGCCGTCCCGCTCCAGGCCCAGCGGATAGGCGAAGCCCGCGTCCTGGCGGCGGAGTTTGAGGACCATCTTGGCCAGCGTGGGCACCCGGAAGTACTGGCTGATCGGCATCTCGGCCATCCGGAAGTCCAGCGCCTCGAACCACCCGCCGTCGTGCCCGGTGTAGTGCGGGAAGCCGCCAAGCCCCAGCGCCTGGCTGACCAGGCCCAGGTTCTGCAGCATCATGCCCATCTCGATACACGCCGTCTCCACCAGAAGGCGCTCGGCGTACTCCATCGGCATGGACTTCAGCTTCCGCGGGTCGTCGTCGAGGTGGCCGCCCTTGGACTTGCCGAACTTGCCGAGACCGGCCGGCAGAAAGAACCGCCGCTCGTCCAGGCAGAAGACCGCCATCTCCTCGTTGAAGAACTCCAGCAGGATGTTGATGTAGAGGTAGGACAGATCCTCAATCGGCAGGAAGTAGGTGGATCCGGGGGTGTGCAGCGACCACTCGTTGCCGGTGAGGTTGTACGGCGACGCCACCGGCGGATGGCGGCGCTCGCTCCCGATCTTGACCCGGGTGGCCCGGTACGCCCCGACGAAGTCGTTCTTGGCGACCAGCTCCTTGACCTCGTTCAGCTCCGCCGTGGACAGATCGCCGGGCCGGCGGATCAGATAGGTGGCCTCGTCGTCCATGACCACCATCGCCCCGCTCTGGAGCGCGTCGGAGCTGGAGATGGTGCGGCCGACGACGCCGGCCATCACATTGCCGCCCTTGCCCTTCTCCCAGTTCCAGTCGTTGAGCGCGGGGCCGGTGATACCGCAGGCGGCGAAGGTGAGGATCGCCTGCTCCTCCTCCGTCAGCGGCACCGGCTCGTGCTTGCTGCGGTACTCGAGCGGCCCGCCGGGGACCGTCATCCCCATGCCGAATCTACGGGCCCGGCGGGACTTCAGGCCCTCGATCAGCGGAAAGCTCTGCCAAGTGTCGCTCGCTGCCATGGTCTTGCGTGCTCCTCGTTCTTGAGGTTCTTGAGTTATCGGCCACGGATGGGGCGGCGGATGTGGCTGCGGATGAGGCGCCGCCCCGGCCGGGGAACCACCAGTTGGCCGAGCCCATGAGCTTCATCGCGGCCGGTACGACGAACATCCGCACCAGCGTGGCGTCCACGGCGATCGCCACCGCCATGCCGAAGCCCAGCTCGCCGATGGGCTGGATCCCGGAGAGGGTGAAGCCGCCGAACACCGCCACCATCAGCACCGCCGCCCCGGTGATCAGCGGGCCCGTGGCGGAGATGCCGAGCGCCACGCTCTCGGTGTTGCCGAGCCCCGCCTTGTAGTACTCGCGCACCCGGCCCAGCACGAACACCTCGTAGTCGGTGCTCAGGCTGAACAGCAGGGCGAGCAGGAGCACGGGGACGAAGTTGGTGACCCGGCCGGACGCGTCAAAGCCGAGCGCTTCCGCCACCGGGCTGTCCTTTTTGAAGGCGAGGGCCAGCATGCCGAACGCCACGGACACCGAGAACACATTGACCAAGATGGCCTTCAGCGGCAGCAGCACCGAGCGGAACGAAAGCATCAGGATGACGAAGATCGCGAGCAGCATCACCCCGACGACCGTGGGCAGTCCGTCGGCGATCACCTTGTTGGCGTCCACGCCCTCGGCGGTCTGACCGCCGACCTCGATACGCAGCCCGTCGCCGTCGGCCCGCGCCGCCACCCGCCGGACGTCCGCGAGCAGCCCGCGCGTCTCGGACGAGGAGGCGTGCTCCTCGGGGATCACCTGGGCGATGAACTTGGTGCGGTCCTTGGAGACGAAGTACCCCACCGAGGCGCGGACGGGGTCCGGCAGCCGGTCGCGTACGGCGGGTTCGAGCGCGTCGAACGGACGCCCCGGAGCCGCCTGTTCCAGGGCGTCGAGCGCGGAGTCCACCCGCCGGACGTGCCCCAGGTCGGCCAGCTCGTCCCGTAGCTCGGCGATCCGCCCGCCCTCGCCGCGCAGCGGGGTGCCGGAGCGGATCAGCACCACCATCGGGGAGGCGTCGCCCGGCCCGAACTGCTCCTCCACCCGGTCGTAGGACTGGCGCACGGTCGACGAGGTGGGGGTGATCTTGGCGTCCGGGGTGAAGGTGTCCAGGGCCAGGGCCGGGACGGCGCCCACCGCCAGCAGGGCACTGCCCGCCAGCAGGGAGAGCACCGGCCGGCGCAGCACCCAGTGGGCGAAGCGGTACCAGGCGCGCTCGCGGGGGTCGGCGGTGGCGCCGGCCGGGCGGAGCTTGGCGAACAGGTCCCAGCGCCCGATCCGGGGGCCGACCGCGTACAGCAGCACCGGCAGCAGCAGGACGCTGGTGAGCACCGACACCGCGACGACCAGCGCGGCGCCCAGCGCGATCGACTGGATGACCGGGAGGTTGACGAAGGCCAGCGTGGCCATGGACACGATGACGGTCACGCCGGAGGCGACCACGGTCTCCCCGGAGGTGGCGAGCGCGATCCGCAGGGCGCGCGGCACCGGCTCGCCGCCTTCGAGTTCGTCCCGGAAGCGGCGGATCATGAACATCGAGTAGTCGATGCCGACGCCGAGACCCAGCATGGTCGCGGTGTTCTGGACGAACACCGACAGGTCGTAGGAGTCGGCGAGCACGGACAGGATCGCGAAGGTGACGACCGCCGCCGTGCCCGCGGTGATCATGGCGACCACCGCGGAGACCACGCTGCGGAACAGCAGCAGCAGGATGAGGGTGATCAGCGGCATCACGATGATCTCCGCCTTGACCAGGCCCTCTTCGCTCAGGACGTTGATCTCGCCGAAGAACGGGGCCGTGCCCACCATGCCGACGGTCAGGCCCCGCGCCTCGTACCGCTTGTCGAACTCCCGCTGGATGTCCGGGAGGATCCGCCGGGCGGTGCCGTCGTCCACATCGAGGCCGAACATCTCGATCGCGGTGTGGCCGTCCCGGCCGACGAACGCGTTCTTGGGCGCGCCCTGGAGGGTGGACCACCCGTAGTGCGAGGCGGCCTTGAGCCGTTTGTCGCCCTCGATGTCGGCCATGGCCTGGCGTACCCGACGCTCGAAGGCGTCCGTGCCGGTGGCGTGGCGCTTGTCGTGGACGACCACGGTGACGCTGGTCCGGCCGCGGCCGGTGAACCCCTCCTTCTGCTGCTCCGCCACCCAGGTGGACTGTGAGCCGGGGACATACCAGCCGCCGCCGCTCAGCTTGTCCGGCAGCGACAGCGCGAGCAGCCCGCTGATCACCAGCAGCGCGCCCCACGCCGCCAGCAACGGCCATCGCACCCGGCCGATTACGCTTACGAACCGCTCCGTCACGTGGCCTCTCCCCGGCTTCTCCCGATGCTGCTGTCGGACGATCAGTAGACCGTGGTGTCCAGGTCCTCGCCCAGGAAGTAACCGGCCAGTGCCGGCAGCGCCTTGGCCCGCGCCGGCGGGTGGAACGCCAGGGCGCGCGTGGCCTGCAGCAGATAGCCGACCTCGGTGTCGCGGATGAAGGAGATACCGCCCGCCAGCTCGCTGGCGGCCGTGGACACCTCCATCACCGACTCCTGGACCTGGAAGCGGGCCAGCAGCGAGCGGGCCAGCTGGTCGCCCGGGTCCTCGATGGACGCGGCCATGTCCCGTGCCACGTTCTCCACCGCGCCCATGGAGCTTTCCAGCTTCACCAGCAGGGCGCCCACCTCGGCGCGCGAGACCCGCGGGGAGGCCATCGCCTTCTCCACGAGCGTGCTCGCCACCCCCACGTACGAGGCCGCGGCCAGCAGCTCGAACCAGGTCCAGCCGCGGACCTGGAGGGTGTCCATCTGGGTGCCGGGGCGCTGGTCGGTGAAGACCATCAGCGACTCGTCCAGGACCAGGTCCTCCAGGATGACCTCGTCGCTCTCGGCGCCGGCCAGCACCTCGCTCTCCCAGAACGGGCGCCGCACCAGGCCCTCGGTCGCGGCGGGCACCAGGGCCATGGCCAGATGGCCGTCGTACTTCTCGTCGCCCTCCACCAGCACGCTGGCGGTGAACCAGTCCATCGACGCGGACAGGCTGCACGGCTTCTTGCTGCCGCTGATGATGAAGTTCGTACCGTCCCGGCGGGCGCGCATGGTCGGCGCCAGCATGCTGGCGCCCCGCTTGGCCTCGGCGGAGGCCGAGGCGACCAGCTGCTTCTCCCCCGCGATCGACTTGAGCAGGATCCACTCGAAGGCGTCGGGGGCGCAGTGCTCGGTCAGATACTCGGTGAAGGTGGCCAGCGAGAGCTGGTGCATCATCGCGGCGACCGCCAGCGAGGGCGAGCGCATGGCCAGGGCCCGCTGAACGCGGACGGCATCCAGCGGCTCGGCGCCCAGGCCGTCGTGCTCGGCGGGCACCAGCAGCCCCGCCCCGCCGGCCTCCCGGAACGCCGGGATGGCCGGTCCGCCCCGCTTCTCGAGATCCGCCAGCGAATGGGCGGCCAGCTTCTCGTCGAGCCCGGGGAGCAGCCGCTCCAGCACCGCGCGCTCGCGCGCCCCGAGGCGGCCCGCTGCGGACGAGGCTGCGGACGATTGGGTGTCGGTCATGGTGAACTACTCCGGCTTCGCTACGACGGCACAGACAGGGGAGAAGCCGCGGTGGACGGCTTCGAGGCGGAATCCGGCGGACGCGAGCAGGGCCTTGATCTCCGGCTCGGTACGCAGCTCACCGCCGCTGACGACCAGGCACTCGATATCGCCGAGGGTGGCGAAGGAGGGGGTGCCGTTGCGCGGGATCACCATGTCGAACAGGACCAGGGTGCCGTCCTCGCCCATGGCGGCCCGGCAGTTCTCCAGCAGCTTGCGGGCCTTGTCGTCGTTGTAGTCGTTGAGGACCATCGACAGCAGATAGCAGTCGCCGCCCTCGGGCACCGACTCGAACATGTCCCCGGGTACGAAGTCGACGCGCTCGGCGTGCCCGGCCTCGCCCAGCAGTTCCTTGGCGCCGGCCACCACCCGTTCGCGGTCGAAGAGCACACCGCGCAGATCGGGGTGGGTCTCCAGCAGGTTGGACAGCACCACACCCGCGCCGCCGCCGACGTCCACGACCACCTTGTGCTGCCCGAAGTCGTGCAGCGATACGGCCAGCAGCTGGGCCTGGGAGGCCATGGCCGTCATCGCGCGGTCGAAGAGGTCGCCCTCCTCGGGGTGCTTGTCGATGTACGCGTAGTAGGGCGAGCCGTGGTGGTCGGAGAAGGCCTCGCCGCCCTTGCGCACCGCCTCCGGGGCCAGCGACCACGGGTCCCAGTGCCAGCGCGAGCTGTGCAGCATGGCGTTGTAGCGCATCGAGAACGGGTAGTCGGTGCGCAGGAAGTGTCCGGCCTCGGTCAGCGCGAACGTCTCGTCCTCGACATGGTCCAGCACCCGCAGCGTGGCCGCCGCCCGCAGCACCCGGTACAGCGCCCGCGGGTCCACCTCGTGCTGCTTGGCCAGGTCCTCGGCGCTGCGCGGGCCGTCCGCGAGCGAGTCGGGGATGCCCAGGGTGGCGAGGGTGCCGACCACCTGGGTGCCCCAGTGGCCCAGGATCAGCTGCATGAGACCGGCGACGGGGAGCACGGAGTGCGCTATGACGTCGACCGGTTTCAGCTGTTCGTCGGCGGAGGAATCGCCGGAGGACTCGGCGGAGGAATCGGCTTGCTCGGTCATACTCATCCTTCCTCGGGGCGCTGCGGGCGGTGGGCGACCACTTCGCCGGGCAGTTCCTGGTCCAAGTACTGGGTCAACATGAGGCGGCGCCGGGGCTTGCCGCTGGAGGTGCGCTGGATGGTGCCGCGTCGGCAGCTGAAGACGGTGACGTCCACGACGCCGCCGATGTAGAGGGACAGCGCCTCGGCCAGCCGCTCGGCCCACTCCCCCGGCTCCAGTTCGGCGAGCACCACGATCCGGCGGGCGTCGACGAGGGTGGCGCAGCGGTAGCGGTCCACGCCGGGGGTGTCGCCGAGCCGGGCGTCCAGGTCCTCGGCGTAGATGTTGCGGCCGCGGACGCTCAGGGCGTCGCCCAGCCGGCCGATGACATACGTCTGGCCGTCCAGCAGGAACCCGGCGTCTCCGGAGTACACGCTGCCATCGACGAACCGGGACGAGCTCTCGGCGTCCGGCGGCTCGTACCCGGCGGCCACGCTGTCGCCGGACAGCAGGAGTTCGCCGAGATAGCCGTCGGGCAGCGGCCGGCCCTCGGGGTCCACGGCGGTCAGCGAGACGCCCTCGATCGGGGTCCCCGAGCTGACCAGCCACTGGGCCGGGCTGTCGGCCGCGCCCGCGTCCCGCAGAGTGCCGCGGGCGAGGATCTTGACCGGCTGCTCCGGGGCCAGCGACTCCCAGTCGAGGTGGACCGCCTGCGGTACGGTGCCCGGCGCGTGTCCGGTGATCCCGAGCGTCATCTCGGCCATGCCGTAGCAGGGCGTGAACACGGCGGGGTCGAAGCCGTACGGCTCGCACAGCTCGGTGAACTCCCACAGCCCGCGCGGATCGTGGCGCTCCGCGCCCAGGGTGGCCGAGCGCAGGGTGGAGAAGTCGGCGCCCTTCAGGTCCTCGGGCTTGAGCCTGCGGGCCGCGTACGCGAATCCGAAGGACGGCGCCGCGGTGTACGCCATCCCTTCCCGGGCGATGCAGTCGATCCAGCGCCGGGGGTCGTAGATGAACTGCTCCGGGCGCATCAGGGACAGATCGCCCTGCTGGGACACGATGGTCATCAGACAGCCCACGAGCCCCAGGTCGTGGTACATCGGCACCCAGCTGACGGTCTGCAGCGAGCCGTCGTAGTCGATCAGCCGGCTGTTGCCGCGGGCGTTGGCCTCCATGTTCGCCCAGGTGATGCGCACCCCGCGGGGGCTGCTGGTCGAGCCGGAGGTGAACTGGAGGGTGGCCAGCTCGGCGGCGGGGACCGCGCTGAGCCGGTCGGTCTCGGTGCCGGTGGAGAAGTCGCTGGAGAGTACGGCGACCGGACCGCCGCCGTCCTCGCCCGCCGCGTCGGCGGCGGCTGCTGCTGCGTCGGTCAGTATCGACAGATGCACCGGGTCGCCGACCACCGCCGAGGCGCGGGTCAGCCGCAGGACGCGGGCGACATGGCGTACGTAGTCCTCGCGGCCGCCGAAGCGGGCGGGCGGCGCGATGGCCGTGGGGACGAGCCCCGCGTTCACCGCGCCGAAGTAACCGGTGACGAAGCCGACGCTGTTGGGCGTGGCCAGCACCACGCCCGGGCGGTCCTCACGCGCCCGGGCCCGGAAGGCCGCGCTGGCCAGGGAGACCAGATGGGCCAGATCGGCGTAGCTGTAGCGGTCCCACTCGCCCGAGCCCCGTGCGAAGCGCATACCGCGGTCGGTGCGCGGGGCGACCAGCCAGGACAGCAGCGGTGAGGGAGCGGCACCGGGCGCACCGGTCACGGGGTGTCCGCCTTCCGCTTCATCACCTTCTGCACCTCGGCGAACACCTCGAGGGCCTGTTCCAGCTGGGCCTGGGTGTGGGTGGCCATCGGGCAGATCCGCAGCATGGCGCCCGTCGGCGGGACCCCGGGGTACAGCGCCACACCGGTGAACACCCCGCGGTCGTACAGCTGCCGCCACCACTCCATGGCCAGGTCGTCGTCGCCGAGGATGACCGGGATGATGGGCGTCGTCCGCTCGGGCAGGTCCGAGTCGGGGCCCATCGGCAGGCCCAGGCCCTTGAGTTCGGTGCGCAGAAAACGGGAGTTGCGGCGCAGTTGCTCGGCGAGTTGGTCGCCTTCGGGCGAGCGGCGGATACGTATGGCCTCCAGCGAACCGCCCAGGGCCGCCGGGACACCGACCGTGGTGAACACGAAGGCGCGCGCGGTGATCTGCAGGTAGTCGATCAGCTCGCGGCTGCCGGCGATGAACCCGCCGACGCCGGCCAGCGCCTTGGACAGGGCGCCCATCCGGATGTCGATCTGGTCCTGGACGCCGAAGACCTCGGCCGCGCCGGTGCCGTGCTCGCCGAGCACACCGAGGGAGTGCGCCTCGTCCAGCATCACCGCCGCGTCGTTCTCGCGGCAGATGTCCAGCATCTCGTCCAGCGGCGGCAGGTCCCCCTCCATCGAGTACAGCCCGTCGAGGATGACCAGGATCCGGCCACCGTCGGCCTTGGCCCGGCGGACGCTGTCGGCGAACAGATCCATCCGGTTGTGCCGGAAGCCGCGCAGCTTGGCCCGGGAGAGCCCGGCCCCGTCGAGCATCGAGGCGTGTGCGAAGGAGTCGGACACCACGGTGTCGCCCACGCCCACCAGGGCGCTGATGGTGCCGATGTTGGTCTGGAAGCCGGTGGTGAACAGCAGGGTGGACTCGACCCCCAGCCAGTCCGCCAGCTCCTCCTCCATCTCCCGGTGCAGGGCCGTGGTGCCGTTGAGGATCCGGGAGCCGGTGAGCGAGGTGCCGTAGCGGTCCACCGCGGCCTTGGCACCGGCCAGCACACGGGGATGGCTGGCCAGGCCCAGGTAGTTGGGCGACCCCAGCATCAGCCGCGGTGTGCCCTCCATGGTGACGACCGGGTCGAGCAGGGATTCCGCGTTACGGAAGAACGGCAGGTTTCCGTTGGCGACGCCGCGGTGGTACGCGGTGACGAACTCCGACGACTGCAGGTCCTTGAGCCAACTCGCCGTGTACTCAGGCATCGTGGGCCCCCTCGCCCTCGGTCTGGGCGCCGCCGCCGGACACGCGCACGATGTAGTCGACGGCGTCCCCTACGGTGCGGAGGTCGATGGCGTCCTCTTCGCCGATCTTCACGTGGAAGGTGTCCTCGAGCTCCTGGGTGAGGGTGAGGATGTCGAGCGAGTCGATGCCGAGGTCGGCCTTCCAGGTCGCGCCGCGCACGATGCGCTCGGCGGACACCCCGCGGACCACCAGGTGGTCCAGGATCACCTTCATGACCTCGTCATCCGTCACCCGGGTCGACTGCTCTGCCATCACGCGTCCTCTCCTTGGTCCTGGCCGTCCCGGCGTTCCCCGTCTTCTTGGCGCAGTTGTCCCCGGGCCCTGACCAGATCGCGGCGGCTGACGCCGACCTTCTTGAGCGTCGGCATCAGGACGTCGCGGAAGAACACCTCGCGGTCGATGCCGATGACCTGCATCACGGCCAGCCGCTTGTCGTAGTCGGGCAGCAGGTCGTAGGCCGGCATCTTGAATTCCTTGACCACATGCGCGATGTCCTTGAGCGTGCCCTCGTGGTCCTCCTGAAGGCAGGCCTGGAGCGTGCGCCGGTAGAAATCCGCGTGCGCGGCCTCGTCCCGCGCGATGTAGCGGCAGATCTCGGCCATCACCGGATCGCCGAGGTCACGGGCCCGGTTCAGCTGCTGCCGATAGCTCATCCAGGTCGTCTTCTCCTGGATGGCGCCGTACACGAACATTCTGCGCGGGGTGGAAAACGGCATCGTCCACCGCCGGCTCAGCACCCTCTTCTCGAATTCCCGGATCTGCTCGTCGGTGCGCTGTCCGGTGCGCAGCAGGAATTCCTTCAGGGCGAGCGCGTGCTTGGACTCCTCATAGCCCCAGTTGACCTGGAACCAGGCCTGCCCGAAGGATTCCCGTACGACATTGAGCCCTTCGGCCACATAGTCCGGCAGATACATCTCGACGCCGAGGAAAGTCTCCGCGCACTGGGCCAAGCTCTCGTCCCGGCTCTGCTCCTGCCATTTGTCCCACGGAATATCGTCGAAAACACTCCAGCGGCGGCGGCGCTCGGCGAGTTCGAAGAACTCCATGTACTGCCGGTACAGCGTCTCCTCGGAAAGGAGGTCCACGGCTCAGCCCTCCCGGACCGCGGGCTTACCGCCCCGGATCAGTTCGACGACATCGCCGACGGTGCTGACCCCGAACAGCACGTCGTCGTCGAAGCTGAGCCCGGTCTGGTCCTCGATGGAGACGATCAGCTCGAGGGTGGCCACCGAGTCGAGGCCGATCTCCCCGATGTCGTCCGCCGGCGTGAACGTACGCTCGGCCAGCCGGGCGTCCACCTGCGCCGCGGCCTTGGCGACGATGCTGAGCGCTTCTTCTTCCGTCAGATCGGCGGTCGTCACTTGGCTCCTCCATGGCCCGCGGGGCCGTTGTGGGAATACGCGCCCTGGGAATACGCGTCGCGGCAGGCGGCGCGCCGCAGTTTGCCGCTGCTGGTCTTGGGCAGCGTGCCGGGCTTCACCAGCACCACGTCGTCGGGCGTCACCCCGACCGAGCCGCGGACCCGGGTGGCGATCTGCTTCGCGAGGTCCGGGGGCGAACTCGCCGGCTTGTGCTCGGCGACCACCACCAGGCGCTCGTCGGGAGTGGAGAACGCGATCACATGGTCCGGGCGGACCCCCGGGAGCCCCAGAGCGGCCCATTCGATGTCCGTCGGGTGGTACTTGCGGCCGTGGTGAATGACCAGGTCCTTCGTCCGGCCGGTGACATACAGCTCACCGTCGCGCAGAAAGCCGAGGTCGCCGGTGCGCAGCCAGCCGTCCCGGAAGGTCTCCTCGGAAAGCTCGCGCGCCCCCCAGTAACCGCGCGCGACGCTCCCTCCACGGATCTCGATCTGCCCTTCCTCGGCTACGTCGGCGAGTTCGCCGGAGGCGGCCCGGATACGGGCTTCCCAGCCGCTGAGCAGCGGCCCGCAGGAGACGATCTCGCGCGTCCCGGTCGCCTCGGCCCCAGGTGCGACGTCCACCGGACAGACGGCACCCCGCTCCTCGAAGGCCGCCCTGTCCACCGACAGCGTGCGAAGCCCGTCGCCGATCGTGGTGAAGGCCACCCCGAGGGTGCCTTCCGCCAGCCCGTAGGACGGGGTGATGGCGTTCGCGTCGAACCCGACGCCGGCGAAGCGCTCGGCGAACTCCCGCATGGTCCGCGGCCGGACCGGCTCCGCGCCGACCCCCGCCACCCGCCACGCGGACAGGTCCCAGCCGGCCATCTGCTTGTCGGTCGCCCGGCGGGTGACCAGCTCGTAGGCGAAGTTGGGGGCGTAGGAGAAGGTGGCGGAGATCTTGGACATCCAGTCCAGCCAGGTGGTGGGCCGGCGCGCGAACTCGTAGGGCGGGATGAACCAGACGGGGACCTCGTACACCAGCGGCCCGAGCATGCAGCCGATGAGCCCCATGTCGTGGTACAGCGGCAGCCAGCTGACGAACCGGTCGCGTTCGCCGGAGGTCCCCAGCGCCTGGTCCATGGCCCGGGCGTTCTCCAAGAGGTTGTCGTGGGTGACCACGACGCCCTTGGGCATGGCGGTGGAGCCGGAGGTGTACTGCAGGAAGAGCGGCTCCCCGCCCTCCGCCTCCACCAGCTCCCCGGTCGGCTCCCCGGCGGCGAGCTCCGCGTAGCCGATGGGCTTGGTCCCCACCGCGTCGACGCAGATGCCGAAAAGCGACTCGTCGGCGATGATGTGCCGCGGCTCGCATGAGGAATGGATCGAGTGCAGGCGCTCCCGGTATGCCTCGATCCGGGTCAGCATGGCCGGCGGGAACACCGGTACGGGGATGACTCCGGCGCGCACCATACCGATAAAGGCGACGATGAACTCACGCTGACCGGACAGCATCAGAATGCCGCGGTCACCTCGCCGAAAACCCGCAGAGGCGAGCCTCCTGCCGAAGTCCTCACCGGCGGCCTTCAGCTCCGCGAAGCTGAGAAAGTCAGTGGAATCCCCGGAGACGAACGTGAACCCCTGGGACGTTGATGACAACCGAGCGATGACACGAGAAAAGCTCACGTGCTGGAAACCTCCGCGTGCACGTACACCCCTTGGCAAGGGGGCATCGTTTTGCCGGGCCGCATTTTCGGTCCCCGGCGTCGTACGACACGGCAAGAAAATACCGAGGCTCGCACGCCACGGAATCCGGCACCCGATGTAGTCAGCGCTGCAACCAGAGCGGAAGTCCGGCATCAACCTTCCGCGGCACGCCGGATCAACCTCAGGGGGTGGGCGGCGGCGCGCGTGCCGCCGGGGGACTCCGTGCCCCCGGGCGGCGGGGGGAGTCGGGGGTGGAAACCCCCGTGGGGAGGTGGTGCGGGATGTACCCCGGATCCGCTGTGTAGCCCACCTCTCAGGGCCGCCGTATCTCCCTACCGTCGTTGTGCGCCACCGCATGGCGCACAACACCCCTTCCCCCGAACGGCCAGGAGCCGACTATGAGTTCACACGACAAGCAGGGGCGGCGCACCGTCCTGCGGGCCATGTCGGCGGCGGGCGCGGGGCTGGCGCTGACCCCGTCCGCTGCCCGGGCGGCTTCCGCCTCCCCGGACGGTGCCGCCGCCGGCTCCGGCACATGTGCGCCAGGGTGGCTGCCCGAAGGCCCGCTGCGTGTGTCCCCCGCCGACCCCCGCTACGCGCACCTGGTCGCGCGGGGCGCAAGCAACCGCTTCCGGGGCAGGCCCGACCATGTCTACCTGGTCGGCTCGACGGAGCACGTCGTACGGACCGTACGGGAGGCCGTCCGATCCGGAGCACGGCTCGCCGTCCGCAGCGGCGGGCACTGCTTCGAGGACTTCGTCGACAGCCCCGACGTCAAGGCCGTGATCGACATGTCCCCCATGGCGGATGTCTCCTTCGACGAACGGCGCCGGGCGTTCGTCGTCGAGGCCGGGGCCACCCTCGGCGAGGTGTACCGGAAGCTGTACCTCGGCTGGGGCGTGACCTTACCGGCCGGGTACCACGCCGAGGTGGGCGCGGGCGGACATGTGCCCGGCGGCGGATACGGACCGCTGTGCCGGCTGTTCGGGCTGGTCAGCGACTATCTCTACGCGGTGGAGGTCGTCGTCGTTGACCACGCGGGCGAGGTGCGTGCCGTCGTGGCCACCCGGGAGGAGGACGACCCGAACCGCGAGCTGTGGTGGGCCCATACGGGCGGCGGGGGCGGCAACTTCGGCGTCGTGACCCGCTTCTGGTTCCGCTCCCCCGAGGCCACCGACGACACGGACCCGGCCCGGATGCTGCCCACCCCCACCAGGACCGCGCTCACCTTCACCGCGGACTGGAGCTGGGAGGGGATGGACGAGGAACGCTTCACCCGCATGGTCCGCAACCACGGCCGGTGGGCCGAGCGGCACGGCGCCGCCGACGACGAGAACGCCGCGCTGTACGCCGAGTTCGCCCTGACCCGCCGCGCGGCCGGCGCCCATCTGCTCCTCGGCCAGGTCGCCGCGGAGCCCGGCGCGGACCGCCGGCTCCTGGACGGCTTCCTCGGCGCGGTGAGCGCGGGCACCACCCGGCCGGGCAATCTGAAGGTCCAGCGGCTGCCCTGGCTCACCGCCGCGCTGAACGGTTCGGGAGAGGCGGTGGGCGACTGGCACATCAAGATCAAGTCGGCCTTTCTGCGGCGCCGCCTGACGGATGCCCAGCTCGCCGTCGTACACCGCCACCTCACCCGCGCGGACACCGATGTGGTCGCCGGGAGCGTCGTCCTCAACACCTACGGGGGCGCCGTCAACGCCCTGTCCCCCGCCGATACGGCCATGCCGCACCGCGACTCCGTCATCAAGCTCTCCTGCCTCGCGTCCTGGGCCGAGCCCGATCAGGGGCCTGACTATCTGGCCTGGATCCGCGAGTGCTACCGGGACCTGTTCGCCGACACCGGAGGCGTCCCCGTACCCGGCGAGGCCGCCGACGGCGCGTTCATCAACTACCCGGACACCGACCTCGCCGACCCGCACTGGAACACCTCGGACACGGCCTGGCAGACCCTCTACTACAAGGACAACCACTCGCGCCTGCGGGCGGCCAAGGCGCGCTGGGACCCGCGCGAGGTCTTCCGTCACGCGCTCTCGATCCGCCCCTGACATGCATCACCCCCTTGACAGGTGACGCACGCGGCCGCCAATATCGTCACCACCCAAACAGGTGACGGTAACGAGAAGAGGGAATCTCCATGGCTGCCACATACACCGCTGTTGTCACGGCGACCGGAGAGGGGCGCAACGGAGGCCGGGTCGCGGCCGACGACGGCCTCCTCGACACCACGCTCGCCATCCCGAAGGAACTGGGCGGCGCCGGCGGCGCCACCAACCCCGAGCAGCTGTTCGCCGCGGGGTGGGCGGCCTGTTTCATGGGGGCGGTCAAGAGAGTCGCGGCGGAGCGGAAGACCGGCCTGAAGGGCGTGGCGGTCACCGCGGCCGTCACACTGCACCACGACGACGCGGACGAGTTCGGCCTCAGCGCCGTTCTCCGCGTCGAACTGAGCGGCGTGGATCAGCAGACCGCCGAGGAACTGGGCGCCGGCGCCCACCAGGTCTGCCCGTACTCGAAGGCCACCCGCGGCAACATCCCGGTCACCATCGAAGCGACCGCGGCCTGAGCGAAGCAGAGCGCCTGAAGCCCCGGGGCTGTCAGCACAACGGCCCTCAGAACGACGGCTGTGAGAACGACGGCTGTCAGATACGGGGCCACCGCACGGCCGTGTCGGCCACGGCGGAACGGGCCCGCGCCAGCGTCTCGGCATGCCCGAACAGGCCGGGCAACCCGCCGGTGTGCAGGAACACCGTGCGTCGGCCGGGGCGCACCTGGCCGTCGCGGACGGCCGCGATCAGACCGGCCAGGGCGCGGCCGGTGTAGATGGGGTCCAGGACGACGCCCTCGGTGCGGGCGGCGGTGGTGAGGGCGTCCATGACCGGCTCGGTGAGCGCGGAGTAGCCGGGCCCGACCTGGTCAAGACGCAGCCGCAGGGGCGCGCCCGCGGGGCCGCCGCCGGCCGGTCCGCCGACGACCAGGCCACCGATCAGGCCGCCGACCAGGTGGCTGACGGTCTGTTCGGGGTCGGCGACGGCCCCGCAGTGCACCCCCAGCACCCGTTCGGCGCCCAGGGAGTGCACGAGCCCGGCCATGGTGCCGCCCGAGCCGAGGGCCACGACGACCGTGGACAGATCGGGAGCCTGTTCCAGAAGCTCCCGCCCCGCCTCGACATACCCCTGGGCGCCCAGCACGCTGGAGCCCCCGAAGGGAATCACCACCGGCCGGGCCCCCCGCCCGCGCAGTTCCTCGGCCACCGCGGCCACGACGGCCTCCAGCTCCGCCTCGCCCACCTCCCCGGCCCATACGACGCGTGCGCCGAACAGACCGTCGAGCGCGATATTGCCGGTCATCCCCTCACTCGGCGCCCCGGCCAGCACCAGCACCACATCCATGCCCAGCCGCGCACCGGCCGCGGCCGTCAGCCGGGCGTGGTTGCTCTGCGCGGCACCGCTGGTCACCAGGGTGGTCGCACCCTCGGCACGGGCGGCGCCGGCGGTCCACTCCAGCTTGCGGACCTTGTTGCCGCCGCCACCCAGTCCGATCAGATCGTCACGCTTGACCCACAGGTCGCCCGGCTCCAACCCGACCGCCCGCGCCAGCCGCGGCGCGGGCTCCAGCGGCGTGGGCCGACTCATCAAGTGGGCCCGGACGGTTTCCTGATGCTCTTCGGACACGTTGGCCGCCTTCGCTGTGCAGTGGGACGACCTTGATAATGCCCCGGGCGTGGTCAGCCCTGAGCGTTCTTGGCTGCCTGGGCCGCCTCGGCCGCCGGGAGACGGTCGAAGATCGTGGTGATGTGCTTGATCTTGCCGTCCTCGATCGTCATGTACTCCGAGCAGCGGAAGTCCTTGATCCACTGGGTGTCGAAGCTGTAGACGATCGCGGCGCTCTCCTCATCGGCGAGCACCTTCGTCACAGTCGCCCTGGCCAGCACGTCGACGAACTTCTGGGTGAACGGACGGTACGCCGCAACACCCTCGATCCGGCCGGGAGGCGCGTCGCAGACGACGTCCTCCTTCAGGAAACCCAATGCGGTCTCGACATCCCCGCTGGTCCACGCCTTGGCGTAGCCCTCGGCGATCCGCTTGGTGTCGGTCGCGGTCGCGGTCACAGCCATGTCCTTCCGTAGCGGCCGCGTCGTTCAACGGCCTGATGGCTGCATCCTCGGCGAGGTATATGACACCTGGCGTCATATACCTCAGGAACTTGGCACGGCGAGACTCAGGACGCCGGGGTCTTGTCCGCCGCGGTGATCTGACACGTGATGGACGTCCGCTTGCTGTAGCTGGTGGTGTCCGCCATGGTGACCGTCTTGGTGGAGTTCGCGAGCACCGTGATGTATTTGTGCCGGTACCCGATGAGGCCGCCCGACGGATCGTTCCAGCTCACCGCGACGCTGTAGCTGTAGCCCCGCGTCGTGTCGGCGTTGGTGATGGTGACGTCGTACTTGAGCTGCTGGGTCGACGGGTCGTAGTTGCAGTTGCTGCCGTCGGTCTCGTCGAGCCCTTCCGGGTCGTAAGTGCTCGGCGCGGAGGGGGAGTCCGACGGGGTCCCGTACGACGGCGCGGACGAGGGGACGCCCGAGGGCAGGTCGGTCGGCAGGTCGGTCGGCAGGTCCGTGGGCAGATCGGTCGGAACCCCGCTGGCGCCGGACGACGCGCCGCCACTGCCGCCACCGGAGATGAAGCCGCCACCCCCGAGCCCGTCGCTCCCGTTGCTGTGCCTGTCCTTTTTCCCGCAGCCGGTCAGGGCCAACAACCCGACCGCGGCGACGGCGACAAGGCGTGAGGAACGGCGATGCATGTACTACCCCCGTGGGAAAACAGCCGATCAGGCTTTGACGAGCACACGCCACCCTAAATGGCTCCCCGCGCCGAGTTCGCCCCGGGGGGCCGGCCGAGGTGCCATCGCCCCGACAGCCGGTAACATTCCAGACAAAACGCGAGATCCCCCAGGCCGGGGAGGGCGCGACCACGCCAAAAAGCGCGAGTCGAGGTGACCACCGATGGCGACCGAGAGCGTGCGGTACCCGAGCCTGATCGTCCCGGTCGGCCACGTCGAACCCGTACCGCGACGCATCCGGGGGCTGATCGGCGGCCACGTCGTCTTCGACACCCGGCGCGCCCTGTACGTATGGGAGTGGCCCGCCTATCCCCAATTCAGCATCCCGATCGAGGACATGGTCGAGGGTGTGCTGACCGACGACCACCACACCGAGCCTCTGGGCCCCGGCCGCGCGCGGCGCCACTCCCTGCACATCGGATCCGAGGTCCGCCCGGGCGCCGCGTGGCTCTGGACCGACGGCGCCCCCGAGCCCCTGCTCGGCACCGCCCGCTTCGAGTGGAAGGCCCTGGAGTCCTGGTTCGAGGAGGACGAACAGGTCTTCGTCCACCCGAGAAGCCCCTACTCCCGAGCGGACGCGCTGCGCTCCTCCAGCAGCGTCCGCGTGGAACTCGACGGCGTCGTACTGGCCGACGCGCCGCACTGCGTAAAGCTGTTCGAGACCGGCCTGCCGACCCGCTACTACCTCGACCGCACACACATCGCCTGGCCCCGGCTGCGCCCCACCGACACCGTGACCAGCTGCCCGTACAAGGGGACGACGAGCGGCTACTGGTCATTCGACAGCGACACCTCCCCCCACGAGGACATCGCTTGGGCCTACGACTTCCCCACGCCCCACGTCAACCGCATCGCGGGCCTGGTCGCGTTCTACAACGAACACGTCGACCTGTACGTCGACGGCACGCCACTGCCACGCCCCGCCGACCCGGCCGCCGTTCGTCCACAGTTGCGTAGACGAACGACCGGAGCCGGTGGGCCGACGGAGGATGATGCGCCCCAAGATCCTGATTGTTGAGGACGATCACGCCCTGCGGGACGTGCTGCGCCGGGGGCGACGACCACCTGCCCAAACCCTTCCATCTCGCCGAACTGGCCGCCCGGCCGCGCCCTGTGACCAGCGCCCTGAGGGACGGGCAACCGCCGACGGCGGCCGGCGTCTCCGACCGTGGCACAGAGAGCCTGTACGCATCCTGAACGCGAGCCGTTCGGCAGGTCAGGCCGCCCTGGTGATCACGGTGCCCAGGCCCGGGCCGCCGTCCCCGGCGGCTGGGGGCACTCCGGCTCACCCGCCCGGTCGCTCCCCTTGGGCGATCTCGACGTTCTGGTGGAGGGTGAGCGCTCCGGCCCCCGCTCCGGCGAGCGAGAGGCAGGCGGAGAGCGCGAGGAGCACGCCCGCGGCCACCGCCGCGGGATACCCCCTGCCGCGGACCCCGGGCAGCGGTGGCCGCAGCAGCGCCGCGACCCGCTGCGGCACCGGCCCGGAGGTGGCGGCCGGGGCGACGGTGGGGCGGCGCCGGTCCGCGCGGGCCGCGCGGGTGGCGAGGGCCGCACGGCCGATGGCCCGGGCCGTGAGCTGCCGATCGCCGATGGCGGCTGCCGCGGCCTCGTCGGCGGCTCGCTCCGCGGCGAGCCGCACGGCGGCGCCGGCCGGGCGCAGCCCGGGGTGGCAGTGCGCGGCGAGCCCGACGGCGGCGAGGTGGTAGTGGTGGCGGGCGCTGAGATGGGCCCGCTCATGGGCGAACAGCGCCTCGCGCTCGGCCGGGCTCAGGCTGCGGAGCATGGAGGTGGTCACCACGATCCGGCCCGGGGTGCCGGGCAGGGCGTAGGCGTCGGGGTCAGGGCTGTCGATCACGCAGAGGTCGCCGGCCGTGGGCTGGGCGTCTGCCGTCTCCTTGGCCTCGTGGTACTCACCGAGCTGGCGCAGCGCCGAGCGCGGCAGCGCCCAGGCGCACACGGCCAGCGCCCCGGTGGCGGCCGCGGCGAGCGGAAACAGGCCGGGCGCGGCGCCGAGCGGATGGATCAGCTCTCCGAACGAGGCGAACGGCGGGAGTGCCAGCAGGCCGTACAGCGTGAGGGTGCCGAGCGCGGCCAGTGAGCACACGGCCAGCACCACCGTGGTCGCGGTCAGGCACCACAGGGCGGCGGCGGGGGTCAGCCGGGCGACGGCGCGCCGGGCAAGGGGCGGCACGGCAAAGGGCACGAGCAGCGGGACCAACGGCGCGACCAGCAGCGGGGCGATCATTGATCACCCCCTTCGAGGAGCTCCCTGAGCAGGCGCTCGTCGTCGTCGCTGAGCTGGTCGACGAAGCGCGCCAGGGCGACCTCGCGCGCTTCGTCGCGGTCGAGCTCCTGGTGCATACGCCGGGCGGTCAACCCGTGGGAGTCCTGCAGAGGGAAGTAGGCAAAGCCGCGCCCGGACCGCTCCCGGCCGATGACCCCCTTTTCGTACAGCCGCGTCAGGATCGTGGTCACCGTCGTACGGGCCAGGGAGGTCTCCATGCCTCGTTGCACCTGACCGGGGCTCTGCGGCCCCGAAGCGGCCCAGAGCGCGGCCATCACGGTGGCTTCCAGTTCCCCCGCGGGTCTGCGTTCGGGCTGCTTCCCGGCCATCGGCATGCCGTCTCTCCCCTGTTCGTCTACAGTGTCGTAGACCGTCTACTGGATTGTAGTCGTCGCGAGGCCCGAGGGCCCCGCCCCGTTTCCGTGCTGTTCTGTTCCGTACGCCCGCTCTGTTCCGTACGCCCGCCGAAGGGACCGCGCCCGTGACCCTCGACCTGTCCGCAGGCCCACCCCTCGCGGTGAACATCCTGGACGCCCAGTCCCTGCTGTCCGCATTCGGGGTGCTCGGCATCGCCGTAGTCCTGTTCGCCGAGACCGGGCTGCTGATCGGTTTCTTCCTCCCCGGGGACTCGCTGCTCTTCACCGCGGGGCTGCTGTGCACCGCCGGTACGTCGAGCGGGCTCAGGCTCTCGCTGCCCGGGGTCATGGTCGCATCCGCCGCCGGGGCGCTCCTCGGCGCCCACTGCGGCTATCTGCTCGGCCGGCGGGCGGGCGCCGCGCTGCTGGCCCGGGGCCGCTCGCCCCGGCTGCGGGCGGGCGCCGACCGGGCCGGGGAGCTGCTGGACCGCTACGGACACGCGCGGGCGGTGGTGCTGGCCCGGTTCGTGCCGGTGGTGCGCACGGTGCTGAACCCGATGGCGGGGGCGCTCGGTGTGCCGCCGCGCACCTTCGCGGTGTGGCAGACGGCCGGCGGGCTGCTGTGGACCCAGGGGCTGGTGATCGCCGGATTCGCGCTGGGGTCGTCCATCCCGAACGTCGACCGCTATCTGCTTCCGCTCATCGCCCTGATCGTGGTGGTGTCCCTGCTGCCGCTGGCAGCCGAGCTGCTGCGCGCCCGGTCCGTGCGGCGGAAGGAGGCCGGCCGATGACGCTCGCCTACGACGGTTCGGGGATCGACGGCTCCGCGTACACCGCGGTGGTGGATCTGGCGCACCGCACCCCCGGCTGGCTGGACACCGCGATCTCGATCTGGTCCACCTACGGGCTCGCGCTGTTCGCAGTGCTGATGCTGGCGGGCTGGTGGCACGCGCGGCGCAGCGGCCCCGAGGCGGCCGTGCAGGCCCTGGCCGCCCCGGTGCTGGTGCTGCTGGCGTTCGGAGTGAACGACGCACTGAAGCAGGTGGTGCGCGAGGACCGCCCGTGCCAGACCCTGCACCGCGCCGTCCTCGAGGCCTGCCCGGCGCCGGGCGACTGGTCCTTCCCGAGCAACCACGCGGCGCTGGCCGCGGCCGCCGCCGCGGCGCTGTGGTTCGTCTCGGCGCGGCTCGGCGCGGTGGCCACCCTCGCCGCCCTCGCGATGGGGGCTTCCCGGGTGTGGGTGGGTGCGCACTATCCGCACGATGTCGCCGCCGGGCTGGTGATCGGTACGGCGGTGGCCCTGGCCCTGGGCGCCGCCCTGCACCACAAGCCGCACGCCCTGGCCCGGCGCCTGGCGGCCACGCGGCTACGGCCGCTGCTGACCGTGGCGTAATCCGGTGTTCATCCGGAGGGCGTGAGGGCCCCGAACAGGACATAAGCCCAGGTCAGTGACCTAGAGGCGGACGAGTCGGCCATGTACGCCGGGTTCTGTTCCCCAGGGCCCTTACGGCCCCTGGGGCGGCGGCCATCCATCTAGGACCGACGTTGCCGCCGGCCTCGTGCGGTCTACCCGCGAACTCGGGCGGGCAGCCCTCGATCGTCCGCGCAGAGCCGCCGGTGGCGGCTCCTCTTGACCTTGCTCCGGGTGGGGTTTACCGAGCCGTCCGAGTCACCTCGGACGCTGGTGGTCTCTTACACCACCGTTTCACCCTTACCGGGAGCCTTGCGGCTCCCGGCGGTCTGTTTTCTGTGGCACTGTCCCGCGGGTCACCCCGGGTGGGCGTTACCCACCACCCTGCCGTATGGAGCCCGGACGTTCCTCGGCGGGACCCCGAAGGACCCCGACGCGACCGCCCGGCCGGCTCGTCCGCCGTAGTGACCATGGTACCGGGGGTGAGTGGTGGGTTGGACAGCGGCGGGGGTCAGAGGAAGTCGGCTTGGGGAAGCATCGCCGCCCGCGGCCTGGCCCACCAGACAAAGACCGCGGTGGACCGTGCGAGTGGCGCGATGGTCATCCGCAGCGTGGTCGACATTCTCGAAGCCACCGCCGTGGTCGAACCAGCCACCACCGAATCTCGACGGGATCGGTCCAAGACCGGACCCACCCGGCGAAGCACCACACGCCCCGCGCCCAGGCGACGCAGGGCACCCTCCCCCACCGGCCCCTGCGGTCCGGCGGGCAAGCGTCCGGAGGGACACGCACCAACGGACCCAAGACGGCTGCCCCGCGCAGCCCACCGGCACCAGGGCGTGACAACGATCAGCGCACCCACCACCCGCCGACACCGGCCGAGAGGGGCAGCACTGGGCGCAGGCTTCCACCTGCACGCCCACGCCACCCCACCACGGTGGGAACCGATCCAACCGATCCCACAACCCGCGGATCACATAGGATCACCTAGCTGATCAGAGACGCTGCCACGGGCTCGCCCGGACCCGTGAAGCGAAGGAGAGAAGACCGTGCTCGTGCTGTTGCCGCCGTCGGAGGGAAAGGCCCCGGCGGAGTCGGGGGACCCGCTGGACCTGGGGGCGCTGTCGCTGCCGGGGCTGGGTGAGGCGCGGGCGGCGGTGCTTGATGAGTTGGTGTCGCTGTGCTCGGGCGACGTCGAGAAGGCCGCCGAGGTGCTCGGGCTGAGCAAGGGGCTGCACGGCGAGGTGGCGAAGAACGCGGGGCTGCGGGAGGCCGGGACGCGTCCTGCCGGGGAGATCTATACCGGAGTGCTGTACGACGCACTCGGTCTTGCGACCCTGCCCGCCGCCGCGCGACGCCGGGCGGAGCGGTCGCTGCTGGTCTTCTCGGGGTTGTGGGGCGCCGTACGGATCGACGAGCGGATCCCGTCGTACCGCTGCTCGATGGGCGTGAAGCTGCCGGGCCTCGGCGCGCTCGGACCGTTCTGGCGCGCGCCGATGAGCGAGGTGCTGCCCGAGGCGGCCGGGGACGGGCTGGTGCTGGACCTGCGGTCGGCGGCATACGCCACGGCGTGGAAACCGACGGGCGAGGTGGCGGAGCGTACGGCGAGCGTGCGGGTGTTGCAGTCGAAGATCGTGGACGGGGTCGAGAAGCGGTCCGTGGTCAGCCACTTCAACAAGGCGACGAAGGGGCGGTTGGTGCGCGATCTGCTGATGACCGGGGCGGAGCCGAGCGGGCCCGAGGAACTGGTGGAAGCGCTGCGGGCGCTCGGGTACACCGTGGAGGCCGCGGCACCGGGCAGGCCCGGGCGGGGCTGGGGGGTGGATGTGGTGGTCACCGAGGTGTAGGCCCCTTGAGCCGGATGGTGCTGTGAGCTGTGCCCCCGCGAGCCGCCACAGCCAGCCCGCCCCCGCCTCCACTCTTATTGCAGCATGCGCAACGGTCGTTGCGGGATGTGTCCCGCGGCGGCAGGATGGCCGGTGTGACTAGCGCTGCCCCCTCCGCCACGCCCTCCGGCTCCCCCTCCGTGCTCGACCTCGCCCCCGTGATCCCCGTCGTCGTCATCGAGGACGCGGCCCACGCCGTGCCGATGGCCCGCGCGCTCGTCGCGGGTGGGCTGCCCGCGATCGAGGTGACTCTGCGTACCCCGGCGGCGTGGGATGCCATCCGGGCCATCGCCGCGGAGGTGCCCGAGGCGGTCGTCGGGGTCGGTACGGTGTTGACGCCCGAACATGTGGAGGCGTCCGTCGAGGCCGGGGCGCGGTTCCTGGTCAGCCCCGGTTGGACCGAGCGGCTGTTGCGGGCGATGCGTGCCTCGGGGGTGCCGTTTCTGCCGGGGGTCTCGACCGCCTCGGAAGTCCTGGCGCTGCTGGAGCACGGGGTGACCGAGATGAAGTTCTTCCCGGCGGAGGCGGCCGGCGGGACAGCCTACCTGCGATCGCTCGCCTCCCCGCTCCCCCAGGCCCGCTTCTGCCCCACGGGCGGCATCAACGCCTCCCGCGCCCCGGAGTACCTCGCCCTCCCCAACGTGGGCTGCGTCGGCGGCACATGGATGCTGCCCCCGGACGCGGTCGCCGCCCGCGACTGGACGCGCGTGGAGGAACTGGCCCGCGAGGCGGCGGCCCTGCGGGGCTGACCGCTACTGCTACCGCTGTCCGCGGCTACCGCCTTGCGCCGGGCGCGGCGGAAGCGGGTGCCTCCTGGGGCTGAGGGTGGGGAGCCCGGCCGAAGCGTCCAGAACCGGAGACAGGACTTCAGCAGAGCTCGATGACCAGCTTGTCGGACCTGGCCCGCGACACACACAGGGCGATCTGCGTACCGGACGCCTTGTCGGCGGCGGAGAGGCAGTTGTCACGGTGGTCCGGGGTGCCGTCGAGGACTCCGGAGACGCAGGACCCGCAGATGCCCTCCTCGCAGGACTTGAAGACATCGATCCCGTTCTCCTCCAGTACCGCGAGAATCGATTTGTCGGCCGGGACCTCGAACACCTCACCGGTGTCCAGTTCGACGGTGAAGGCCCGGTCACCGCTGGTGTTGATCTCGGCGGCCGTGAAGTGCTCGATGTGGACACGGTCCGCGCCGACCGCGGGGGCGAAGACCGAGGTGACCTGGTCCATGAAGCCCTGCGGGCCACAGGTGTAGACGTGGCACGCCAGGGGCAGCGCGGCCGCCGTCGCGGCGAGCAGCGCCGGCTGGTCCGCCCGTGGTACACCGGGACGGAGGCGGACCCGGTCGCGGAAATCGGCCCGTCTCTCCAGCAGGTCGGCGAACGCCGCTTCTTCCCGCGAGCGGGCGAAGTAGTGCAGTTCGAACTCCGAGCCCCGGGCGTGGAGCCGGTAGGCCAGGCTCAGCAGCGGGGTGATGCCGATACCGCCGGCCACGAGGACGTGCCGGTCCGCGTCCTCGGCCAGCGACAGCAGATTACGGGGGGTGCCGATCTCGAGCCGGTCTCCCGGGCCCACCTGGTGCAAGGCGGCCGATCCGCCGCGCGACCGCGGCTCCCGTTTCACCGCGATGAGCAGGGATCCGGGGTCGTCCGGCGGACCGCACAGCGAGTACTGCCGCAGCACGCCGGTCGGTCCCGTCACGTCGATGTGCGCGCCGGCCTCGTAGGGTGTGAACGGCGCCCCGTCCTCCCGGACCAGGCGGAGGGAGCGGATCTCCGGCGTCTCCTCGGTGACCTCGGCGACCCGGACGACGAGGCTCACAGCAGGAATCCCGCTGCGGGCACGGCGTCTTCGCTGTCGATGAGCCGTACGACCTTCAGGGCGATCCGGTCGCCGGGCTCCGACAGCCGGATGCGGTGGGTGACCTCGGCGGCCCACACGTCGTGCCTGCCACGCTTGTAGGCGACCACGACCTGGGCCGAGCGCAGGGTCACCTCATCCGCGCGGACCTCGACCGGCACGAACCGCGACACGGTCCGGACGGTCCGGGCGGCGTCGACCGCGGCGATGGCGTAGCCCTCGGTCATCCGGGTCACCCGCATCCGCCGCATCCGGGCGTCGTCGTACACCATGTTGAGCGTGTTGGCGAAGTCCTCGGTCGTCGCGTCGATCGGGACGACGTAGTGCGCGTCCTCGGTGTAGAGCTCCTGCCAGGTCTGGTACTCCCTGCGGTCGAGCAGGTCGGCCTCCTGCCAGACCAGCTCGACCGCCCGGGTCACGCGCGGGTCCGCCAGCAGCAGGCTCAGGGAACCAGCCGTCCGGGAGCCGGCCGTCTGCGGGGAATCAGTCATCGCTCATCATCTGCTTCCACTTGTCGTACGCCGCGCGCATGCCGGTCTCGTCGGTGACGTGGGAGGTCGCCCAGCCCTCCGGGCTCGGGGTCTCACGGGCCAGGCCGCGGTTGACCATGATCGGCATCTCCGGTGCGCCCTGGGCGCCGCGCTGGACACGGTCCCAGCCCTCGGCGTCGTCGGGGGTGCCGAACCCGAACGGGCCCTGGAAGTGCTCGTGGATACGCAGCCGTTCCCGGTTGACCGGGTCCACGATCTCGGCCGGCCCGTCCGGTCCGAGGGCCACGTGCTCGATCAGGGTCTCGTCGACCGAGACCGGCCGCAGCACCCGCAGGAACGAGATCGACATCGACACGTTCGGGAAGAGGTTGAGGTTGAAACCGGTGCCGTGCATGGCCCGGACCAGCTTGCGGATCCCGACGTCACCGAGACCGGCGGACTTCAACTCGGTTACCAGGGAGGCGAATCGGGGCTGCAGCGGCTCGGTACCGTCGTCGATGTCGAGGTCGGAGTGGTCGGGGACCATCTGGGCGACGCTGTGCCCGTTGCCGAGGTCGTGAGTGACCGCCGCGGGGTCGGTCATGAACGACATCATGTCGGCGGTCTCGGCGTCGGCCGAGGCCATCCACGAACGGTGCACGATCGGGAAGTGGTAGCCGTCGGTCGTGTTCTCCAGCTGGATCTTCCAGTTGCCCCGGAATCTGAACTGGTGGGTGCCGAGCACCTTGATCGGGTAACCACCCCCCTGCTTCATGAAGCGGTCGATCCACAGCTTCACATCGCCGAGGAAGTCCTCCAACGGTTCGACGCCGTCATGGAAGGTCGCGAAGACCATCCCGCCGTAGGACTCGGTGCGGAGCTTCTTCAACCCCATGTCCCCCTTCTCCATGACGCCCTCGTAGCCGTCCGGGTAGGGGATGCCGCGCAGTGCGCCGTCGAGGCCGTAGGACCAGGCGTGGTACGGGCAGGTGAAGCCGTTGACCTGGCCCTTCTTCTGCTCGCAGAGGCTGGCGCCCCGGTGACGGCAGCGGTTGACCAGGGTGTTGATGCGGCCCTTGCGGTCCCTGACCACGATGACGGGCCGGCGGCCGACGAACGTCGACTTGAAGCTGCCGGCCTTCGGCAGTTCGCTCTCGTGTGCGACCCACACCCAGGTGCGCTCGAAGATCTTCCCCATCTCGAGCTCGAAGATCTCGGGATCGGTGTACATCCGGCCGGCCACGCGATCGGCCTGCACCAGATCGGGCGGTGCGAGTTCGTGGATGTTCTCGGTGGTGAACGGGGCGTTCATGAAAGGGGCCTCCAGGAACGGTTCGGAGGTGTCCCGGCAGAGCCCGGGTTGTCGTCGGTCGGCTCTTTTGACGCTAAGGAGCCGACAGCGGCGGGCCAATTGGGAATGGCCTCGGCGGGCGTAGGGGATTTCTTCAGCCGGCGGCTCGGAGGCGGCACCGCGGTTCGTCCTCCGGACGCCGTAGGGGAAATCCTCAGCGACGCCCGAGGAAGTCTCGATACCACTGTCGGCAGGCGCGGTTCTACTTTCGGTAGTGCCCGGGGTGCACCCGGGAGCCCGAGGGCCCGGCAGGAGGAACAGTGGCTCCGAACATCACGCAACCCACGCCGACACAGCAAGAATTCCGCGCCGCGATGGCGAACCTCTCCGCAGGCGTCAACATCGTCACGACGGACGGCCCCCGTGGCCGCGCGGGCATCACGGTGAGCGCGGTGTGTTCCGTCACCGACACCCCGCCGACCATGCTGGTGTGCGTCAACCGGTCCAGCCGCAGCCACGACATCCTGCGGGACAACGAACGTGTCTGCGTCAACGTGCTCGGTCCCGAACACCAGGACATGGCCCTGGCCTTCGCGGGAGGCGTGCCGCCCGAGCAGCGGTTCTCCGTCTCCGGAGACGGGTGGGACCACTCGGTCGCCGACGTGCCGGTGCTCAGGGGCTCTGCCGCCTCGATCGTCGGCCACATCACCGGCACCGCCACGCAGGGCTCCCACTCGGTGCTCTTCATCGAGGCGGACCGGGTGATCGTCGGTGAGGACAGTGGCGGCCTGGTCTACTTCCAGCGCCGGTTCCACCCGATCAGTACCCCGCTGGGCGCGTGATGGCCGGCGAGCGGACACCGGATGACGGTTGCCGGATGACCCTGACCTGCTATAACGACACGTTTGGCTACGGCTGGCGGCATGTGGACCTGTTCACCCGCGACGCCGACGGGCGCGAGCTGAACTGGGTCCACTGGTCGGTCCCCGCCGACGGCCCCGACGCGGCCGACGCGATCACCGCCAGGGTCGAACCCCGGCTGCGGCGCACCTCCGAGTGGCGCCACGGGGTCAGTGCCGGCGGCATGGACTACTGGGAGGCCGACGCGGCCTGGGACGAGTCGTGAACCGGCGACACCCGCGGCCACCCCGGGCCGGCGTGAGACCGGCGGGGATCACCGGCCCGCCGTCATCGCGGGTCCCGGAGGATCGCGGGGAAGGACCACCGGAATGAGATTCGTGCACGAGACCCTGCCACAGCGGGTCGTCTTCGCCCCGGGCGGCGCGGCCCGCGCCATCGGCGACGAGGCCGCCCGGCTCGGCGCCGCACGCGTCATGGTGGTCGTCGCTCCGTCGTCGTCGGCACTCGCCGGCACCCTCACCGGCGCGCTGCCGGTGGCCCACGTCCACCACGAGGTCGTGCGGCATGTGCCCGTCGAGGTGGCCGGCCGGGCGCGCGAGGCCGCGGCACGGTGTCGCGCCGACGCTCTGGTGTCCATCGGCGGCGGTTCGGCGACCGGGCTGGCGAAGGCGGTCGCCCTCACCACAGGACTGCCGGTCGTCGCCGTACCCACGACCTACGCCGGGTCCGAGGCCACGAACGTCTGGGGCCTCACCGAAGGCGCGACCAAGACGACCGGCGTCGACCCCAAGGTGCTCCCGCGCGCCGTCGTGTACGACGCCTCTCTCCTGCGCACGCTGCCGGTCGAACTGTCGGTGGCCAGCGGACTCAACGCGCTCGCCCACGGCGTCGACGCGATGTGGGGGCCACACGCCGACCCGATCGACCTGGCCCTGGCCGAGGAGTCGATCCGCGGCCTTTGCCAGGGGCTCCCCGCCGTCAAATCCGACCCGCGCGGACTGGCGGGCCACGAGCGGACGCTGTACGGCGCCTACCTGGCGGCCGTCGCCTTCGCCTCGGCCGGCTCGGGCCCGCACCACAAGATCTGCCATGTCCTGGGCGGAATGTTCGACCTCGCCCACGCACAGACCCACGCCGTCGTCCTCCCCCACGTACTGGCTCTCAACGCCCCGCACGCCCCCGAGGCGGAGTGCAGGATCGCGGCAGCGCTCACCGCTCCCACCGCGGTCGAGGGGCTGGCCGCGCTGTACGCGCGGCTCGACGCGCCGATGGCCCTGCGGGACTGCGGAATGCCCGAGGACGGGATCGCCAGGGCGGTCGAACCGATCCTCGCCGCCGTCGCCGCGAACGCCCCCGCGCTCACCCGCGACAGCCTCACTGCCCTGCTGCGTGCGGCCTGGGCAGGAGAGCCGCCCCGCCCACCGTGCCGACCAGCCGTGCCGAGCCAAGGAGTATCCCGATGACCGACAAGACCACGATCGCCACGCTCGTACAGCGCGTCGAGGCGCTGGAAGCCGAGGCCGACATCCGCAGGCTTCAGGCGCGCTACATGTTCCTGTGCGACACACCGTGCCCCGAGTTCGGCGTGCGGGACGACGCCCACCGCATCGACCTGCTGATGGAGCTCTACTCCGAGGACGCGGTGTGGGAAGGAGTGGGCGAGTACTACGACAACCAGTTCGGCCGTGCCGAAGGCACCGCCGCCATACGGCGCCACTTCGCGGAGTTCTGGGGAGGGAAGCACGATTCCGCGCTGCTGCTGAACGCGCACTACCTCACGTCGGAGCAGATCCACGTCGACGGTGACGAGGCCACCGGTCAGTGGATCCATATGCAGCCGTGGCTCTTCTCCGACGGGACGGCCCTGCTGCGTTCGAGTCGGCTCAACAACGCCTTCCGCAAGATCGACGGCGTCTGGAAGATCACCCGGACCCGTACGGAGAACGTCTTCGTCACGCCGCTGCCGGAGAACTTCGCCGAGAGCCACCCGTCGGTTTCGGTGCTGATGCGGCCCTGACACACGGCGACATCGGGACGATGGAGCGCACCCGGGCTCGGACGGTTGGCCGTCCGGGCCCTTCCCGAGGTCAGCGGACGGATCGTGCCTGTGCGTCCAGGAACGCTTCTACGGGGTCGCCGCGAAGTTCCCAGGGCCACGCCGTGACCTTTCCCTCCAATAGCGGGAAGACGCGTGCGGCCTCTCGTCCCCGCTCCGCTGTGACGAGCGCGTACGCCAGGAGATTGAGATCCGCCAGAGCCCGCGCGTGCTGTAGGAATCCTGGCTGCGGCCACATTTCTCCGGCCTCGTCGAGGACCTTGGCCACGGGCGGGCGAGTCCAGAAGTCCCGGGCCATGAGCGCTTCGAGGTGGCCCTTGGCCACGATGCTCCGGTGCTGGTCGACGACGGCCGCCAGTCCCAGCCCGGCGGTCGGGGCGTTCGCCGGTGTACGGGCGCGCACGGAGTCGATGAATTCGAGGACCTGCATGCGTGAACCCCCCTCTTCCGGTGAGAGGTAGCCGAGCATCTGCAGATGCGCCTCGCGGTGCTGCGGGTCTCGCGCCGTCACCTCGCGCCATATCGCCAGCACGTTGTGGCGGTCGTAGCGCTCCAGACGGGCCACGCCCAGGGCGACGACCCAGGGATTCGGGTCCCCAGGATCCAGATCCGCCGCGTCGTAGCAGGTCCTGAGGGTGGCCGGCGCATCCCGTATGCCTCCTGACCATCGTCCCCGGACCAGCTCCGTCCAGGCGTACAGCAGCATCGCGTCCGCGCTGCGCGGTGCACGGGCGATCCAGGCGGACGGGACATCGGAGCCGGCTGCCGCCTCGGCCAGCACCGCGAGGCGGTGGGCGCGCCGGTCCCAGTCCACGCCGGTCTGCTGTATCAGGTTGGCTATGCGTGCGACGTGCAGATTCGTCATGCCGATCACACCTGGGCGGGGCACCTCTCGCAGGGATTTCACGACCCGGTCCAGCCCGGTGTCGTCAAGCGCGGAAGACAGGTGCGGTTTACGACGGTTTGCGAAGAGGGGCATGGGCGCAGAGAGTACGCGGTACTCGGCGCTCGGCCAACGCTCGTTGTCGCGCGCCGGTGGCTCTCAGGAACGGTCCGGGCCGGCCAACGCGCGTCGGCGGAAGTCCCGGGGTGTCTCGCCGTACGCCGACTTGAACAGGCGGCTGAAGTGCCGGCAGTCGAGTAGTCCCCAACGCGCGGCAACCATGCTGATCGGCTGTTCGGGGGCCGATGTGTTCGCCAGGTCCCGGGCACAGCGCTCCAGCCGGCGCATGCGGATCCAGCCGGCGACGGTCAGGTCCTGTGCGGCGAACAGCTTGAAGAGGTAACGGCGTGAGATGCCGTGTGCCTCCGCGATCGAGTCCGGCGTGAGATCGGGATCGGACAGCCGGTTCTCTATGTAGGTACGGATGCGGAGCATCATCGCGTCCTGCGGAGGCGGCGGCGCGGACCGGGCCAGGCTCTCCGTGACCAGTGCCGTGATGAGGGACACGGCACCGTCCGTGAGGCTGCCGGCAGCCGGGCCCGCACAGTCACGGATCTGTTCGCTCAGTGACCGCAGGAACGGCCCCACGACGGCGGCGACACCCGCGTCGGCGCTGATCCGGCGCGCGGTGAGGTCACGGAGGGCGTCGGGGCGCACGGGCAGCATCGGGCGGGGGAGCAGCACCAGCACCGTACGGAAGTCGGTGTCGTAGGTGAAGGAGTACGGCCGGGAGGTGTCACAGATCGCGATGTCTCCGGGCCCCAGCGTGCTGCACACCCCGTCCTGCTCGATCACGCAGATGCCCGCGGTCTGGAGGGCGACCTTGTAGTGGTCCTCCTCGTGCTGGGCGATCATGCGCGCGGTGCGACGCACCCGCAGTGGTCCCGCGCTGATCGAACTGAGGTGGAGCAGCCCCAGATCGTCGCTGGCAGCCTGCCCGTGGAACGGAGTCCGCACGATCGGCCGGGCGTCGAGGCCGGTGAAGAGTTTGGACATCTCGCAGGCCCAGTGATCAAAGCGTTCGGCCTGGGCGACGGAGTCAGTGGTCACGGTCGTTCTCATAGTGCGCTCCGCCTGGTAGCGGTCTGTCTTGTCACGGTGGCCCGAGCGGAATCATCGCGGGCTTCCTGCATGTTGCATCGCGCAACGCCTGGTGGAAAGGTGCTGGTGACTCCGAGGGAAGCGATTGCCCGCTCTGCACGGTAGCGCCGTGCATGGAATGGCGGGAAGGGGTGCACGCCACCCCACCTCCCGGGCCCGATGCGGGCGCACAGTACTCCACACCAGGTTGGGGAGATGATTCCCGGCCGGCGAACCACCGAGGCCGTTGGCCTGTCCTCCGAACGCGCCTCGGTTCCGCTGCGGTCCTTCGTCCCAGCCGTCAACGGGCGGCGCGGAAGAGGTCCCATCGCAGCCGGGCCTCGTGGCGGCCGACGCGCTCGCCCCTGGCCCTCAGGCGTCATGCCCCGGCTTCTGCCGCACTTCCCAGGGAGTCCCCCGTGACCCAGCAGTCATCAGGCCCGGATCACCGCACCCACCTCCGGCGAGGAGCTGTAGGGGTGGCCGGGATCCTGTTCTTCGTCCTCTCGGCCCAGGCGCCGCTCACAGGCGTCGCCGGAACCCTCCCCGTACCGCTCGGCCTCGGCAACGCGGCCGGCGTGCCGGCCACCTACCTGGTGATCGGGGTGATGATCGGCCTGTTCTCGGTCGGGTTCATCGCCATGAGCCGGCATGTGACCGACGCGGGTGCCTTCTACGCCTACGTCTCCCACGGTCTGGGCAGGCCGCTCGGGGTCGGCGCCTCCCAGGTCGCGGTGATGTGTTACTGCGCCGTACAGGCAGGGATGTACGGCCTCTACGGCGTCGTCGTGGAGGGCCTGGTCCAGCAGTACGCCTCGATCGACCTGCCCTGGTGGTTCTGGGCGCTGGCGACCATCCTCCTGGTGCAGCTCCTCGGATCGCTGAACATCGAGTTCGGGGCGAAACTCCTGGCCGTCCTCGTGGTGGCCGAGACCTCGCTGCTCCTGGTGTTCGCCGTCCATGAGCTGCTGTGGGGCGGCGGCCCCGGAGGGCTGGCCTTCCGCGCCTCCTTCTCTCCCTCGGCCTTCCTCTCCGGGGCGCCAGGGGTCGCCGTGACCTTCGCGATCGCCTGCGTCCTCGGCTTCGAGTCCACGGCCATCTACGCCAAGGAGGCCAGGGACCCGGCTCGCACCATCCCCCGCGCCACCTACCTGTCCGTCACCGTGATCTCGGTTTTCTTCGCCTTCGTGTCCTGGATGTTCGTGAGCTTCTACGGCCCGGACAAGGTGCAGGGCGTGGCACTGGACGCGCTGCGGAAGGGCGACGCCACCGCGGTGGTCTTCGGTGCGGTCACACACACCCTCGGCAGCTGGGCCACCGATGTCATGCAAGTACTGCTCGCGACCTCACTGCTCGCGGGGGTGCTGGCCTTCCACAACGGCATCAACCGCTACTTCCACTCCCTCGGCACGTCCGGCGTACTGCCCCGGTGGCTGTCGCACACGAACCGCCAGGGCGCTCCCTACACGGCCAGTTCGGTCCAGACCGTCATCGCGATCGCGATGGTGGTCCCGTTCGCACTGGCCGGCGCGGACCCGGTACTCACCCTGCTGACCTGGGGTGGAGGTGTCGGAGTGCTCGCGCTCCTGCTCCTCTACCTGCTGACCTCGCTGTCCGTCATCATGTTCTTCCGCAGGACCGGTCTCGACCGCAGGCGGTGGAACACCCTGATCGCGCCGCTGGCGTCCATCGCCCTGCTCCTCGGCGCCGCAGCGCTGGCACTGGAGAACTTCACCACGCTGATCTCCGCCTCCGGTACCACCGCGCTGGTCCTCGAACTCACCGTGGTCGCCGTCCTCGCCGGAGGCATCGTCCTGGGACTCCTGAGACGCGGCGGGGAGGGGACGGACGCCGAGCACCAGCTCCGGGGCAGCGATGCCGAGGACGCACAGACCCCTGTCTGACCGGCTCCGGCCGGGCAGGCCCCGTCGAAGTCCGCTGTGGTCCCCGCCGCCCGGAAGGGGTGCGGGGCCACAGCGACCGGCGGCGACACGAAATCCGCCGTTGCGTGCACGCTCTTTCACCCCGTGGTGCACGGGATCGGGCGGTTCGCCAGAAAATCACTGTCTGCATCTGGACATGTGACCCTCACGCCGTTTTTCCTCTACAGACGTAGAATAACCCGCCGAGTGCATCCGGAGGCGCACCTTGACCGCCGCACCACACCCCCTCGACCAGCTGACCGCCGGCGAGATCGAGCAGGTCCGCTCCGTGCTGGAGCACGCCGGTCTCCTCCGGGAGACCTCCCGCTTCGTCTACGTGGGCCTCGAAGAACCCGCCAAGGGCGACCTGCTCTCCCACCGCGACGGCGACTTTGTGGACCGCCGGGCCAGGGTGCTGCTCCATGACACCGCGGGCGCTCCGGGACGGGACGTCATCGTGTCCCTGACCGGGCAGGACGTGGTGGCCGAGCGGACGCTGGACGCCGTCGTCGACGGTCAGCTGCCCATTCTCGAGGAGGAGTTCGGCATCGTCGAGGAGGTGCTCGCCCGGGACGAGCGGTGGCTGGCCGCCCTCAAGGACCGCGGCCTGGACGTGTCACAGGTGCGTGTCGCCCCGCTGTCGGCCGGCGTCTACGCCGACGAGTACCCGGACGAGTCCGGGCGCCGCATCCTGCGCGGCCTGGCGTTCCTGCAAGAACACGACCGGGACCACGCCTGGGCGCACCCCGTCGACGGACTGGTCGGCTACGTGGACGTACTCAACCGCACCGTCCACCGCGTGGTGGACCTGGGCCCGGTCCCCGTGCCCACCGGGTCCGGGAACTTCGACGACCCGGCCGTCACGGGCCCCGCTCGTACCAGCCAGAAGCCCATCGAGATCATCCAGCCCGAGGGCCCCAGCTTCACTCTGGACGGCAACCTCCTGACCTGGGAGAACTGGACTCTTCGCATCGGGTTCGACACCCGCGAGGGCCTGATTCTGCACCAGCTGGCCTTCCGCGACCGGGACCAGGGACGCACCCGCCCGGTCATTCACCGGGCGTCGATCGCCGAGATGGTCGTGCCCTACGCCGACCCGTCCCCGGTCCGCTCCTGGCAGAACTACTTCGACACCGGCGAGTACCTCATCGGCCGGGTGGCCAACGCCCTGCGGCTCGGCTGCGACTGCCTCGGCGACATCACCTACCTCGACGCCGTCATCGCCGACGAGTCGGGGCACCCCCGCACCCTGCCCAACGCGGTCTGCCTCCACGAGGAGGACTACGGAATCCTCTGGAAGCACACCGACCTCTGGTCGGGCTCGAACGAGACCCGCCGTCAGCGCCGGATGGTGCTGTCCTTCTTCACCACGATCGGCAACTACGACTACGGCTTCTACTGGTACCTCTACCTCGACGGCACCATCGAGTTCGAGGCCAAGGCCACCGGAATCGTCTTCACCTCCGCCCACCCCGGCGGCGACTACCCGTACGCCGCCGAGATAGCCCCCGGCCTCGGCGCCCCGTACCACCAGCACCTGTTCTGCGCCCGGCTGGACATGGCACTCGACGGGCCGCGGAACAGGGTCGAGGAAGTCGACGCCGTCCGCGTCCCCATGGGCCCGGGCAATCCGCGCGGGAACGCCTTCACCTACCGGCGCACGCCGCTGCGCAGGGAGAGCGAGGCGCAGCGCACCGCCGACATGGCGGTCGACCGGGTGTGGCACGTCACCAACCCCAGCTCGCTCAACGCGCTGGGCAACCCGGTCGGCTACGTGCTCCACCCCGAGGGCAAGCCGACGCTGCTCGCCGACCCGGGCTCCTCCATCGCCGCCCGAGCCGCCTTCGCCACCCGGCACCTGTGGGTCACCGCCTACGACCCCGCCGAGCGCTATCCGGCCGGTGACTTCGTCAACCAGCACCCCGGTGGCGCCGGGCTGCCCGCCTACGCGGCGGCGGACCGGGACCTCGACGGGCAGTCGCTGGTCGTCTGGCACACCTTCGGCCTCACCCACGCCCCCCGCCCGGAGGACTGGCCGATCATGCCGGTCGACTACACCGGTTTCAAGCTCAGGCCGGCCGGTTTCTTCGACCGCAACCCCACGCTCGACGTGCCCGGGAACACATCGGGCCCGCACGGCTGCTGCGGCACCGACGACCATGCGTGAGCTGCTGCTGCCGGCCTGCCTGGCAGGGGCCGTCCTCTGCCTGGCCGGTCACCTTCCCGGGCCGGTCCGTCGTTGGGGGCCGCAGGTGCCCGCTCTGGGCGGCATGGCGCTGATGGCCGGCGGCCGGGCACTGCCTGGAGCGTGCGCCGTCGGGATCGCGTGCCTGTGGCATGCCGTACGGGCGTGCGTCGACCGCCGCGGCTGGACCGAGGTGGCCGACACGGCTGTGATGGCGTTGCTCATGGTGCTGATGACGGGCGCTGCCGGCGGGGCCCACGCGCACATGGCGACCGGGCACGCGGCCGGGCCGGCCGTGCTGGCCCTGGTCGTCTGGGTGACCGCCCGCGCGGGCGGGTTCATGTTCTCGCAGTTGTCGGACGCCCCCCCCTGGGCACAGCCGGTGCGCCGGCCGCCCGCCGGGCACGGGCGTTCCGGGAATCCGGCGCGACCGTCATGATCATCAGCATGGCGACCATGCTCGTCTGACCCGGCCCGACAACGAGAGCGGAGAGCAACGGATGCCGAAGATCGTCGATCATGAGGCTCGCAGACGCCTGATCATCCGGTCGGTCTGGTCGCTCATCGGCCGCCGCGGCCTCGCGGCGGTGACCATGCGGGAGCTGGCGGCCGAGGCGGGCTTCGCCAACGGCGGACTCGCCCCCTACTTCCGGGACAAGGACGAGATCCTGCTCGCCGCCTTCCGGTACGCGTGCGAGGCCACCGAGCGCCGCCTGGAAGGCGCCGTCGAGGAGCCGAGCGGCGGCCTGGCCGCCCTGCGCAGCCTCTGCCACGAGCTGGTGCCGCTGGACGACACCCGATTGCTGGAGGCACGGGTCGTGGTCGCGTTCTGGGACCGGGCCCTGTACGACCCGCGTCTGTCGTCCGACTACGAGGCCACGGTGCAGCGGTGGCGGATGCTGATGCACAAGCACCTCGCCGAGGCCAGGGCGGTCGGAGAGGTGACGACCCCCACCCCCGACGAGGACATCGTCGAGACGCTCTTCGCCGTCGTCCTCGGCTTTCAGGTCAACGCCGTCCTCACACCGGGAATCACCACCCCGGAACGCCAGATCGAGGTCCTCGAGGGTCTCCTGGCGTCGTACGCCTGAGCGGTGCACACGATGGCGGAAGTCCGTGCACACGGTGTCCCGGCCATCCTCGTCCCTCCGCCTAACGTCCGTACCACGACGTCCTTCGAAGCGAGGAGCGATGACCGTCAACTCCCCCCTCTCCTCTTCCCCCAGGCTCGCGGGGTCGGCCGGGCACGTCTACGTCCTGGACGACGACGAGCAGTTGTGCCAGTCCCTGGCCTGGCTGCTGGGCTCGGTGCACATCCGCACCGAGTGCTTCACGGACGCCGACTCCTTCCTGGCGGCGTTCGACCCGGACCGGCCCGCGTGCCTGGTCCTGGACGTACGGATGCCGCACATGGGCGGGTTCCAGGTCCAGGAGTTCCTCGCGGCCCGCAACGCCGTGCTCCCGGTCGTCTTCGTCTCGGCCCACGGCGACATCCGGATGTCGGTCCGTGCCCTGCAGCAGGGGGCGGTGGATTTTCTGGAGAAGCCCTACGGCCCACAGCACATGCTGGAGGCCGTGCAGAACGCCCTGTCCCTGGCCCGCGATCGGTACGCCGAGCAGGCCGAGCGGCGTGCGGTGAGGTCACGACTCGCGTCGCTGAGCAGACGCGAACGAGAGATCCTTCGGCTCGTCATGGCAGGCCGGCCGAGCAAGTCGATCGCCAGGGAGCTGGACATCAGCGTGAAGACAGTCGATGTCCACCGGGCCAGGATCAGGGAGAAGACGGCCGCCGAAAGCCTCGGTGCCCTGATCGGGGACATGCTGCGCTGTGGTCTCGGACAGTCCGAGGTGTGAGCCCGTATGTCCGGCAGCCCCGAGATCACGCCATCCGACTTCGGCCGCCTCTTCGCCGCGCTGCGGCACTGCGTCCTGGTGCACGACGCCGAGACGAAGGCCATCCTGTGGGCGAATCCCGCCGCTTGCGCGGTGCTGGGTTTCACCGTCGACGAACTGAAACCGCTCAAGGCCCCCGACATGAGCTCCAACGCCCGCCAGTACGCCCGTGAGATCGGCGTCACGTGGTTGCAGCGGGCCGTCGACGAGGGCACCAGCACCATCGAATGGTGCTATCGGTCGAAAACGGGCGTGGACATCCTGACCGAGGCCGTCGCCGTACGAGTGGACCTCGCCGCCGGGCCCGTGGTGATGGTGCAGTTCCGCGACATCGCGGAGGAGAAGGCCACCCGGCGCGACCTGTTCCGCACCGAGGGCCGGCTCCACACGTTCCTGCGCAACCTCGACGAAGGGATCGTCGTCCTCGACGGCGACGGCCGCACACTGTTCGCCAGCGCGACCGCGGCGACCCTGCTCGGCGGCGAACCCGACGATCTCCTCGGTATCGACTTCGCGGGATTCCTGGCGCCCGAATCCGCCGCCCTCCTGCGCGAGGCCCTCACCACCTCCTCCCAGGGCCTGTCCCCCAGGAACGCCCGCTACCGCCTCGCCACCCCGGGCGGCGCGGACGGGCCGGCCCGCTGGTTCGCCGCCCGCTGCCAGTACATCGACATCGAGCACGACCTCCGTGGCCTGCTTCTCCTCTTCCACGACATCACCGACACCGTCCGCGCGGAGGACGAACACCGCCACGACGCCCAATACCTCAACCACCTGGCCCGCTACAACGCCATGGGCGACATGGCGATGGCCATCGCCCACGAGGTGAGCCAGCCCATCGCGGCCGCTCACAACTTCGTGGCCGGTGTGCGAAGCCGTATGAACGGCGACGGCGGGAACCTCGGCTGGGGCCTGGAGAACGCAACCAAACAACTTGACCGGGCGGCCCTGATCCTTTCGAGTCTGCGGCAGTACGTCGTACACCTCGAAGAGTCCAAACAACTCGTCGATCTGAACGACATCGTGACCGACTGCGCCTACTTCGTCGATGTACGGGCCAACCAGAACTCCGTCGCCCTGCACTGGGACCGCACGGCCGAAGCACTTCCCGTGAACTGTGAGAAGGTCCTGATCGGACAGGTCGTTCTGAATCTCGCCTTCAATGCCGTCGAAGAAATGGCCCAGTGGCCCCACGAAAGGCGCACAGTGGTCGTGGCCACCCGCCGTCACGACGCGTACGCCGTGGTGGAGGTCCGGGACACCGGACGGGGACTGCCACATCCCCCCTTCGGCCAGATATTCGACGGAGCCTTCAGCACGAAGGGCAATGGCCACGGCATCGGTCTCGCCCTCAGTCACCGCATCGTCACGCGCCACGGCGGCGACATCCAGGCCACCGAGAACACGCCCCACGGAACCGTGTTCCGGGTCCGGCTCCCCCTGCTGCATAAGTGAAATCCCCTACGGGAGCCATCCGATCCCCGATTGTCCACCCGCGGCCGGCTTTCTAGGGTGAGCCCAAGACGCGGAAAATTATCCTTCCCGGCATGCCAGAGGACAATCTCATGACGCAGACGCTGGATTCGCCACAGTCGGCCGAACGGGAACTGATTTCCCGGAACGACAAGGCGTTCGAACGGGCTCTGGCCCTGGTGGCCGACCGGAGGGGGGAATTCGAGGAGAAGCGGCATGTGCCGCGGGACATGATCGCCGAATTCAAGAAGGCAGGTCTCTACCGGGCGAGCACACCGCGACGCTTCGGCGGTGAACCGCTGACTCCGGCGGAATTCCTCCGGCGCATCGAGCGCATATCCGAGGTCGACGGTTCGGCGGGCTGGGTCGCCAGCTTCGGCTCGTCCCTGATCTACCTCGCCGCACTGCCGCTCGACACGCAGGCAGAGCTGTACGCGGAAGGTCCCGACCTCGCCTTCGCCGGAGGACTGTTCCCCGTCCAGGCCGCGGAGCGATCCGGCAACGGATACCTGGTCTCGGGCCGTTGGAAGTTCGCCAGCGGCTGCAAGGGCGCGGACGTCCTCGGTGTCGGCATCAAGGGTACGGACCCGGCGGGCCGGCCGCTGACCGCCCTGTTGCGGCCCGAGCAGGTGCGGATCGCCGAGAACTGGGACGTCCTCGGTCTGCGCGGCACCGGCAGCCACGACCTGGTCGTGGACGGAGTCGTCGTACCGGAGGAGTGGACCTTCGTCCGCGGGGGCGAACCCACCGTCGACGAGCCGCTGTACCGCTACCCAGCCGTCGCGTACGCCGCGCAGGTGCTGGCCGTCGTCGGCCTCGGCGTGGCCCGCGCCGCGCTCGACCACGTCGCCGAACAGGGCGGCCGCGCCAGTTACACCGGTGGGCCGAAGGCGGCCGACCGGGCCGGCTTCCGCATCGGAGTGGGCCAGGCGGAGGCCGGGCTGCGCTCGGTCCGCGCCTTCTTCTACGAGGTCACCGAGGAGGTGTGGGCGACGGTCGAGCGCGGCGACCCCGCCACCACCGACCAGGCCAGCCTGCTGCGCCTGGCGTCCGCGCACGTCGCCAGGGTCTCCTTCGAGGTCGTCCGGTCCGCGTACCAGCTCGCCGGCATCCCCGCCATCGCGGACAGCAGCCCCCTGCAGCGATACCTGCGCGACGCCTCCGTGATCCCGCAGCACGCCTTCCTCCAGGAGGGCGTCTACGACGGTGCCGGCGCGGTCCTTACGGGCGTACAGCCCTTCCCCGGCTACCCGTAGCCGGACCTCCGCCCGAGCCGAAGTCCCCCTGAAAGGTAGAATTCCCATGTCCGATTCCCCCGAGGCCCCGCTGCGGGTGCTGTTCTGCATCGGCGTCAACCAGAACTTCTTCGACCTGCCCACCGGGCAGGGCAAGGCCGTCTGGGACGGCTTCACGAGCATGCTCACGCAGCTGCACGGCCTGCCCGGAGTGACCGTCCTCGGTACCGTCGACGACGACCAGCACATGGTCGGCCCCTCCGGCTCCTGGCCCTGGACCTGCTACGTCCTCGCCGACGTCGTCGATCAGCCCACCGTCGCCGCGGCGTGCAACCTCTTCCGTACCGTGCGGGTCGGCGAGCACGGCCTGTGGCGCTACATGAGGATCGAAGCGCGCATCGGCCGCCCGCTGCCCGACCCGGAGCCGGCCCGATGAGCCCCCAGGGAATCAACGAGACCTGGGAGGACGACACCTACCGGGTGGCCCTGGTGACGGGCGCGGCCCGAGGCCTGGGCGCCTGCATCGCCGACCGGCTGTACGACAAGGGCTACCGCGTCGCGCTGACCGACCTGGACGCGGAGTCGGCCGCCAGGGCGGCGGCCCGGCTCGACCCCTCCGGGCAGCACGCGGTCGGCCTCGCGCTCGACGTACGGGACAAGGACGCCTTCGCGCGGGTGCGGGACCATCTGGTCGAACGCTGGGGCGCGGTGCACGTCCTGGTGAACAACGCCGGACACTCCAAGGTCGAGTCGCTGATGCGGATCAGCCCGGAGAGCTTCGAGTCGGTGGTGGCCACCAACCTGGGCGGCACGTTCTTCGGCTGCCAGGTCTTCGGCGAGTACTTCGCCGAGCGCGGCTACGGACGCATCGTCAACATCGGTTCGCTGGCAGGACAGAACGGCGGTACGGCGACGGGCGCGCACTACGCGGCGGCCAAGGGCGGAGTCGCCACGCTGACCAAGGTCTTCGCCCGCGAACTCGGTCCGCACGGAGTCACCGTCAACGCCATCTCCCCGGGGCCCCAGGACCTTCCCGTGGTCCGCGAAACCGTCGCCCCCGAGGAGCTCGCCCGGATCGAGGCGATGATCCCGGTCGGTCGGCTCGGACGCCCCAGGTTCATCGCCGACATGGCCGTCCTGCTCGCCGCCGAGCATGCGGACACGGTCACCGGGGCGTGCTGGGACGCCAACGGCGGACTGTTCATGCGCTGACGGCGTCGTCGCGCCAGGAAGGAGTCCCCTGTCATGACACCCCGCAGCACCATCGCGGTCGAGCGGGCGCTGAGGCGTCTGGAGCAGACCGAGCCCCACATCCGTGCCTGGGTGCGGGTGGACGCCGACGGAGCCCGCGCGGCGGCCGCACGGGCTCCGGACGGCGCGCTCTTTGGCGTGACGTTCGGTGTGAAGGACATCATCGATGTCGCCGGTCTGCCGACGGAGTGCGGTTCCCCGCTTCGTCGCGGCCGTGTCGCCGCCGCTGACGCCTGGTTGGTGGACCGGCTCAGACGCGCTGGTGCCGTGCCGCTCGGCAAGACCGTGACCACGGAGTTCGCCTACTTCGAGCCGGGCCCCACGCGCAACCCGCACGGTCTGGCCCACACGCCCGGCGGTTCCTCCAGCGGATCGGCCGCCGCCGTCGCGGACGACGTGGTGCCGCTCGCCCTGGGCTCCCAGACGGCGGGCTCCCTGACCCGGCCCGCCTCCTTCTGCGGTGTGGCCGGATACGTCGCCCCGGTGGGCGCCTGGCCGACAACGGGGTTCACCGGACTCAGCCCGACCCTCGACGCACCGGGGCTGCTCGCCACCCGTGTGAGCGACCTGATCGCGGCCGTCGACGCGGTCGACGGCACGCATGCCGAGGACCCCGCGGCCGTACGGGCGCTGGTATGGACCGGCGCCGAACTGGCCGACATCGACCCGGCGATGCACGAAGCACTGCGCCGCACCGTCCGCGCGCTCGCGGCCGACGGCACCGGGACGGACGGACTCGGAGACGAAGTCGGTACGGCCGGGCTCACCGAGGCGCATGCCACGGTCATGGCCTACGAGGCCGCACGCTCCTTGCGTGCCGAGGCGCGGCACCCCGAGTCGTTGAGCACGCACCTGAACGAGCTTCTGGAGCGCGGACGCAGCACCGCCGAGGACACCTACGATGCCGCGCTGGCCGTGCGGGACGGGGCCCGCACCGCGATCCTGCGGCTCCTGGAGCGCGTGGACGTCATCCTGGCTCCGGCCGCCCCCGGCCCCGCCCCGCACGGCCTGGGCGCCACCGGAAGCCCCGTCCTCAGCCGCCCCTGGCAGCTGCTCGGCCTGCCTGTGGTCACCGTTCCCGGCCATCGCGACCCGTACGGCATGCCGCTCGGACTTCAACTGGTCGGCCACCCCGAGCGCGTGGGCCGTCTGCTCGGCATCGCCCGGTACACGGAAACCGTCGTCCGCCGGATCGCGGAGAGCGCCCCATGAAGATCACCCGCGTCGAGGCCGTCCCGTACGCCATCCCGTACACCAAGCCGCTGAAGTTCGCGAGCGGCGAGGTGCACACCGCCGAGCACGTGCTCGTCCGGGTCCACACGGACGAAGGACTGGTGGGTGTCGCCGACGCGCCTCCCCGCCCCTTCACCTACGGCGAGACACAGACGTCGGTCGTCGGGGTGATCGAGCGGATCTTCGCCCCGCAGCTGGTGGGCGAGGACGTGTTCGCCCGGGAGCGGATCCACGGCCGGCTGCACCGGACGGTCGGCAACCCGGCCGCCAAGTCGGCCCTGGACATGGCCCTGTGGGACATCACGGGCCAGTCCTGCGGGCGGTCCGTCACCGAACTGCTGGGCGGCCACACCGACCGGATGCGCGTCAGCCACATGCTCGGTTTCGACGAGCCGCGGCGGATGGCCGACGAGGCGCAGCGCATGCGGGACACGTACGGCATCACCGTCTTCAAGGTGAAGGTCGGCCGCCGGCCCGTCCACCTGGACCTCGAGGTGTGCCGCGCCCTGCGCTCGGCCCTCGGTGACGAGGCCGAGCTGTACGTCGACGGCAACCGCGGCTGGACCGCCTCGGAGGCCGCGGCGGCACTGCGGGAGTTCGAGGAACTCGGCATGACGCTCGCCGAGGAGCTGTGTCCGGCCGACGACGTGCTCGGCCGGAGATGGCTGGTCGCACGGAGCGGCATCCCCTTCGTCGCGGACGAGTCCGCCACCACACCCGCCGAGGTCACCCGTTCCCTGCTGGACGGAGCGGCCACGGCCATCAGCGTCAAGACCGCCCGCACCGGCTTCACCCACTCCCAGCGCGTGCTCTTCCAGTGCGAGGGGATGGGCGCCGAAGTGGTGATGGGCAACCAGATCGACGGCCGGCTGGGCACGGTGTGCACCGTCGCCTTCGGCGCCGCCTACGCCGCCTCGTCCCGCCGGGCGGGCGAACTCTCCAACTTCCTGGACATGAGCGACGACCTCCTCACGGACCCGCTCGTGATCACGGACGGCACGCTCGCCGTCCGGGACGGCCCCGGGCTGGGCGTCGTCATCGACGACGACAAACTCGCCCGCTACCGCCAGGACCGCTGAGAACCCTCTTCCACAAGGAGCCGCACACCATGTCCGAGACCATCACCAAGGCCACGGCCGCCGACTCCGGCGCCTCGGCGACGGAGCGCTTCCTCGCCGACAAGACCGGCGGGACCGGACCGGGCGCCGACACGGCCAGGGTGAGCACCCTGGCCACGGAGGTCATCACCGCCGTGCACGAGGTGATCCGCCGCCACCGCGTCAGCTACGCGGAGTACAACGCGCTGAAGTCCTGGCTGATCTCCGTCGGGCAGGACGGCGAGTGGCCGCTGTTCCTCGACGTGTGGGTCGAGCACGTCGTCGAGGAGGTCGCCCACGCCTCCCGCGAGGGCAGCAAGGGCACCATCGAGGGCCCGTACTACGTTCCGGGTTCTCCCGCACTGCCCAGTGTCGCCACCCTGCCCATGCGCGAGAACGAGGCGGGCACGCCGCTCCGCTTCAAGGGCCGGGTCACCGACGTCGGCGGGCAACCGCTGGCCGGCGCCCTGCTGGAGCTGTGGCAGGCCGACGACGAGGGCCTGTACGCCCAGTTCGCCCCCGGCATCCCGGAGTGGAACCTGCGCGGCAGCATCGTCGCCGATACCGAGGGCCGGTTCGAGGTGACCACCATCCAGCCCGCGCCGTACCAGATCCCGACCGACGGCTCCTGCGGCAAGCTCATCGCCGCCGCCGGGTGGCACGCCTGGCGCCCCGCTCACCTGCACCTGAAGGTGTCCGCGCCCGGCCACGAGCCGCTCACCACACAGCTGTACTTCAGGGGCGGCGAGCACATCGAGGACGACATCGCCTCCGCCGTCAAGCCCGAACTGGTCCTCGACCCGCGCCCGGCCGCCGACGGCGCCGGCGAAGTCACCTACGACTTCGTCCTCGACCCGGCGTCCTGACGGAGACCACAGTGCTCTTCGCCGTACGGATGGCCGTCGCCCTCCCGCCGGACATGGACCCCGAGTTCAAGGCCTCGGTGATCGCCGCGGAACGGGAGTACGCACAGAAGCTTCAGCACGCCGGCGAGTGGCTGCACCTGTGGCGCTGCGTCGGCCAGTACTCCAACCTCAGCATCTTCGACGTCACGGACAACGACCGGCTCAATGAGATCCTCTGGGGTCTGCCGCTCTTCCCTCACATGGACATCACCGTCACACCGCTCGCCCGGCACCCTTCCGCCGTCCGCTGAGCGTCCGCACCGACGAGAGGGCTCCGACCGCCTGCACGGTCGGAGCCCTCTCGTCGGTCTCTGCCGCCGCGGCAGGTTTCCGCCACAGCAGCGGTCCGGGCCGTTTCAGCAGTAGAGCGACTGGACCCGCAGGTACGCCTCCAGGCCCTCGGGACCCAGTTCTTTGCCCAGCCCACTCGCCTTCGCTCCGCCGAAGGGAGCGACGGGGTCGGGGAGATAGCGGTTCACACCGATCGTGCCCGTACACACACGCCGGGCGACGGCCTTTCCTCGTTCGGGGTCCGATGTCCACACGGTGCCCGCGAGGCCGTAGTCGGAGTCGTTGGCGATCCGGACGGCGTCGTCGACGTCGTCGTACGCCACCACGCAGAGCACCGGCCCGAAGATCTCCTCCTGCGCCACGGTGAAGCCGTTGTCGACGTCCGCGAAGACCGTGGGTTCCACGAACCAGCCCCGGTCCAGGCCCGCGGGGCGTCCGCCGCCCGTGGTGAGACGGGCCCCCTCGCTGAGCCCCTTCGCGATGTAGCCCTCCACACGCTCCCGCTGCTGCGGTGTGGCCATCGGCCCGATCAGGGTGCTCTCCGCCAGGGCGTCGCCCACCGGCAGGGAGCGGACCAGGTCGGTGAACAGGTCGACCACCTCGGTGTACCGGCTGCGCGGGGCGAGGATGCGGGTGCTCAGGAAGCAGGTCTGGCCGTTGTTCGTCAGCGTGGCGGCGACCAGGTCCTGCCCGATCTGCGCGGGGTCCAGCCGCGCGTCGTCGAGGATGATGCCCGCGGACTTTCCGCCGAGCTCCAGGGTCACCGGACGCAGCAGTCGGCCGCAGACCTCGGCAATGGCCCGGCCGGCCGCCGGCGACCCGGTGAACGCCACCTTGTCGACTCCGGGGTGCGACACGAGACGACTGCCGACCTCACGGCCGCCCGGCACGATGTTGAGCACCCCGGCGGGAACCCCGGCGGCCTCGGCGGCCTCGGCGATCAGGAAGGAGTCGAGCGGCGCCTCGGGGGCGGGCTTGAGTACCAGCGTGCAGCCCGCGGCCATGGCCGGCGCGATCTTGAACATGGACAGCACCTGGGGGTAGTTCCAGGGCACGATCCCGGCGACGACCCCGACCGGGGTCCTGCGCACCTCGATCGAACCGCCGAGCAGTCCGGCGCGCACCTCGAAGAGGGCCGTCGTACGGGCCAGCCCCGCGTAGTAGCGCAGCACCGCGGTCGGATAGCCGGCCTCCAACTGCCGGGAGATGCTGATCGGCATGCCGTTCTGGCTGCTGACGAGCTCCGCGATGCGGCCCGCCCGTGCTTCGAGCTGCTCGGCGAAGCGTTCCATGACCTCGGCCCGGCGCTCCGGCTCCCAGGCGGCCCACCCGCCCGGCTCGTCGAAGGCCCGGCGCGCGGCCTCGACCGCGGCGTCGACATCCGCTTCCAGCCCTTCGGGCACACTGCCGAGCACCTCCTCCGTGCTCGGGTTGACGGGCGCGATGACGCGGCTGCTGGAGGGCCGAACCCACTTCCCGCCGATGTAAAGGTGTTCGTATCGAAGGTCCATCAATGCTCTCCTGGCAATCCGGTGCCCGTTCCGGGGTCGGGTACGGGGCTTTCCCCGAGCTTCGCCCGATCCGCCGACGGCGGCGTGCGGCAGGGTGCATGGGCAGCCACCAGGGAATGCACGGGACCGCGCCGGTCCCTGACTGCGCTCCGGTGTCAGCCGGAGGTCTCCAGGCCCCAGGCCCCGGCGTGGCTCGCGGCGGCCGCTCGATTGGCGACGCCCAGCTTGGCGAGAATGTGCTCGATGTGTGTGGCGACCGTGCGAGAGCTCACGAAGAGGCGTGCTGCGATCTCATGGTTCGTGTGCCCGGCGCTGAGCTCGGCCAGGACCTGCAGCTCCCGGAGGGAGAGCCCTGCGGGGTGCGGACCGGAGCGGCAGGTGGCGATGATCATGTTGCCCTGGTGGGCGAGCCGCAGTTCGAGCAGATGTCGGCCGTGGGGCACCAGAATCGTGGTGGGCAAGATCCTTCGCGCGGCCGCGCGGCGCACGGCATGGCCGAGAGGTACCACGTTGCCCAGCCAGGCCGGGACCGGTCCACTGGTCGGGGCGGGGGCACTCTGCGGCGAGTGGGGCACCGCCAGCGTGCACGTCTCCGTCGCCCAGCCCGGTGGCGGCGCCCCCCTCTCCGGCAGGGGAGCGTCCACGATCGCTGCCAGGCAGTCGCCGAGCAGCGCCGGGACGAGATCGGTGGATCGCAGGCGCAGCCGACGGCGCTTCATGCTGAGGTTCAGCACGCCCACGTAGCGGCCGTCGGAGGAGAACAGACACTGCGTCATGCCGTCTTCGAACCCGGATGGCTCGATGACGTCACGAATCGTGGTGGAGACAGCGCGCAGGCCAGGAGCCAGGTCACGCAACCACAGGGGGCATCGGTACCGGAGCGTGAAGGTGAACAACGGGTCCGTGTGCTGCCGAGCGTTCAGGTACTCCCGCTGGGACGGCGAGTAGTCGTCGGCGAGACTGATGTGGCGACGCTCGGCGGGATGCCAGCGGGCGAGGGAGGCATGGTCACATTCGACCACCTCGGACAGCACGGCCAGGACGGATGCAGCGGTTGTTCCTGAGGCGTACGGGTCCCGGCGCGCGATCTCGCGTACGCGCGAGGCCGCTGCCATGACTTCTTCCGGGCCGCGTGCTTCCTGCATCCGCTCAGCATGAGCGGTAGTACTTTTTTGGTCAATGGATGTCATTCGGTGAGCAGGTCGTGCACGATCTCACCGTCGAGCACGGTGAGGACCACCGGAAGGTTCGGGATGTCGTGCGGGTCCGCGGTGAGGAGGTCACCGCTCAGGGCACACAAGTCGGCGACCTTGCCAACCTCGAGGGAGCCCTTCCAGCTGTCGGCGAAGTCCTGCCATGCCGCGTTGATCGTGTAGGTGCGTACGGCCTCGGCGAGGGTGATGCGCTGCTCCGGGCCGCTCACCCGGCCGCTGGCCTTCGACTCGCGCAGCAGCATGGTGGCGATGCCCTGGCGCCAGTCGGGGAAGGCGACGGGCGCATCGGAACTGCTCGCCACCGTGATCCCGGCGTCGACGGCGTCCCGGTAGGGCCATTCGTACGCGGCGCGTTCCGGGCCGACGAACCCCTCCTCCAGGTCTGCGACCGTCCATTTGATGTTGGGGTTCATATTGACCCCAAAACCGTGTTCGGCCAGTTTCGCCATGCTCCGGGGGGTGAGGAAGTCGCCGTGGATGACATAGTGCCGGGCGTCAGGACGCGGGTGCTTCGCGATTGCGGATACGAAGGCGTCGACGACGGTGTCGATGCCCCGGTCGCCGGTTACGTGGACGCCGAGCTGATGACCTGCGAGGTGCGCGTGCCGCACCATCTCACCGATCTCGGCGATCCGCTCCTCATCGGTCTCGCCCCCCACGCACAGGGCGCCGCAGCCACCGCCGAGGTACGCCTCGTGCATCCAGGCCGTCTTGTTCGGCGGAATGCCGTCGGCGAATATCTTGACCCCGATGACGTTCAACCGGCGTGAGTCGCCGCTCGCCGGCACCTCGATCCGGTCCAATGCCCGCGCGAATTCCCTCGCCGTGCTGGACAGGCCGGTCGGCAGCAGCAGCACGCTGACCCGTGCCGTGAGTTCTCCGTCGGCCAGCAGACGCCGGTACACGTCGAGGGTCTCCTGCGACAGCGCCCCGCCCATGATCTGCCCACCGCCGGGGCCGAGACCGGGTTCGGTGTAGCTGGTGATGCCGAGAGCCCGAAGTTTCGCCTGCGTCGAGCGGATCGCGGCAGCCCGGATCTCCGGCGTGAGTGGCGGCAGCGCTTGCTGAACGCACGCTTGGGCACCCTCGCGCAGCAGTCCGGTGGGCTCGCCGGAGTCATCCGTGACGATGGCTCCGCCGGGAGGGGAGACGGTCCTGCCGCTGACCCCGGCGAGAGCCAGTGCCGCTGAGTTGACCCAGGAGGCGTGGCCCGAGAAGTCCTGCAGAAGGACGGGGTGTCGCGGGCTGACGACGTCCAGGTCGTGCCGGGACGGAAGGCGCGAGGGATCCGCCTCGCATTCGGCCAGGTAGCCCGAGTCCCAGCCGATACCGAGGATCCACTGACCGTCCGGGGCGGCTTCGGCGGCTGCCCGGACCGCCTCGGCTATGTCCGCGATCGATCGGACGGCCGGGAATCGCAGATCGAGAGCCAGCGGGGGCGAGCTCATGCCGAAGGCGCAGCCGTGCAGGTGCGAGTCGTTGATACCGGGCAGCAGCGTGCCGCCCTTGAGGTCGATGACCCGGGTGTCGGGACCGACGAGTGCTGAGGTCTCTCCGGGGCCGCCCACCGCTGTGATCCTTCCCCCGGTGACCGCGAGCTCGGAGGCGACGGTGAATTCGGCGTCGACGGTGAGCACGGAGCCGTTGACGAAGACCAGATCGGCGCATGCGAGCACGGAAACTCCCGGTGGTATGTGAGGGCTATGGCGGGGTACGCGCAGGACCACGGCGTGGAAGCGACTCTGCGGCCCCGACCGGCCCTGGTACATCGGTCATTCAACCGATGGCGGCCTGGCGGCGCGGGCCTGGGACCGGCGGCACACCCGTCACCGGCCTTCATCGTGAACCCCGAACTGCTCGGCAAGCTGACCAGTTCACCGGACACCGCCCGCGACGGGCGCCACAGCACGACGGCGCGCGGACACTTCGAGCTGCTGGCCGAACGCGGCCTGCTCCGCGACGACATGGGCGTCGAGGAGATCGGCTACGCCTACCAGGCGACCTTCGAGGGCTTTCCACGGGCCGAAGGCGCCGCCGATCGGCGAGCCGACCTGCTCGCGCGGACCGTCCAGCGCGCGTTCGAGAGCGGGGCGGGGGCGGCCTCTGACACCGCACTGCGGGATATCGCCGCCGCTACCGTCGCCCTTCTCACCGGCCTGATCGATGCCGACCGCGCCGAGTCAGGCTTCCTCCAGGACCGACGGCTACCGCAGATGCGTCGTGTCGTTCAGCAGGCGCAGCGATGCGTTGCCGTCCGCGTAGTACGCCAATGCCGACAGCGACGCCGCGGAGATCTCCATCCGGAACAGCGACTCCGGCGGCGCGCCCAGCGCCAGCCGGACCAGGGTCTTGATCGGCGTCACATGCGTGACCAGCAGCACCGTACGGCCCGCATGGCGCGCGATGAGCTTGTCGCGGGTGAGCGCGACCCGGCGGGCGACCGCCGCGAAGCTCTCGCCGCCCCCGGTGGGGGCCGCCTTCGAGGAGGCGAGCCATGCCTGGAGGTCGCCCGGGTGGCGCTCCCGCACCTCCGCGAACGTCAGGCCCTCCCAGGCCCCGAAGTCGGTCTCCCGCAGCCCCTCTTCGATGTGGACGTCGACACCGATGCGGGACGCCACCGCCTCGGCCGTCTCGACGCAGCGCCTGAGCGGCGAGCTGACCACCACCTGGATGGTGCCGCGCGCCGCCAGCGCCGTCGCCACCAGCTCGGCCTGGCGGCGGCCCACGGGTGAGAGCTCCGGGTCGCCGCCGCCGCTGCCCGAGAAGCGCTTCTCGGGGGTCAGCGCCGTCTCGCCGTGCCGGAGCAGGACGAAGGTGGCGGGGGCGCCCAGGTCCGCCGGGACGGCCCAGCCCGGGGGCGCGACACCCGGAGCCACAGCGGACGGGGACGCGGCGGACGGGGACGCGGCTCCCGCAGGCGTGCCGCCCAAGGCCGCCGTCTCCGCGCGCGCCTCAAGGGCGCCGTCCGCCGACGGCGCCACCCCCGTACTCGGCCGCCACTGCTCACCCCGCGCGCCCGCGTCCATCGCCTCGTTGGCGAGCCGGTCCGCGTGCTTGTTCCGCTCGCGCGGGATCCACTCGTACGACACCTGCCCGGGTGGGAAGATCTCCTTGGCCTCGGCCGCGAGCGGGCGCATACCGGGGTGCTTGACCTTCCAGCGGCCCGACATCTGCTCGACCACGAGCTTGGAGTCCATCCGGACCTGGACCTGAACCCCGGCCTCCGGGTCGAGGGCGCGCGCCGCCCGCAACCCGGCGATCAGGCCCTTGTACTCGGCGACGTTGTTGGTCGCGGTGCCGATGTACTCCGCCGCCTCGGCAAGGGTCTCGCCCGTGTCCGGGTCGAGGACGACCGCGCCGTAGCCGGCCGGTCCCGGGTTGCCCCGGGAGCCGCCGTCCGCCTCGACGACGAAGCGACGGGCCATCGGCCTACAGCCCCGATTCGGGCGTACGGACCAGAATGCGGCGGCAGTTCTCGCACCGCACCACGGTGTCGGGGGCCGCCGCCCGCACCTCGTTGAGCTCGGTGATGGCCAGCTCCTGGCGGCAGCCGTCGCAGCGGCGCTGGTAGAGCCGGGCCGCGCCGACGCCGCCCTGCTGCTCGCGCAGCTTGTCGTAGAGCTTCAGCAGGTCGGCGGGGATGGTCCCGGCGATGACCCCGCGCTCCTTGGTGACGGTCGCCACCTCGGCGTCGATCTCCCCGGCCGCCGCGTCCCGCCTGGCGGTGGAGTCGCCGATCTTGGCCTGCAGCGATTCGACGCGGCCGGTCAGCTCGGTCACCCGCTCCTGCGCGGACTCGCGGCGCTCCATGACCTCCAGTACGACGTCCTCCAGGTCGCTCTGGCGCTTGGCGAGGGAGGCGATCTCGTGCTGCAGGTTCTCCAGGTCCTTGGGGGAGGTCACGGCGCCGGAGTCGAGGCGCTTCTGGTCGCGGGCGGCGCGCTGGCGCACCTGGTCCACGTCCTGCTCCGCCTTCGTCTGCTCGCGGGCGGTGTCGCTCTCCTCGGTCTGGGCCGCCACGAGGAGGTCGCGCAGCTGGGTGAGGTCGGCGTTCAGGGTGTCGAGCTCGGCGTGCTCGGGCAGCGTCTTGCGCTTGTGGGCGAGTTGCGAGAGCCGGACGTCGAGGGCCTGGACCTCGAGGAGGCGGATCTGGTCGGCGGGCGCGGCGTTCAGCGGGGGGCTCCAGGGGTGGTGGTGGACGGGACGTGAGCGGTGGTGGGCGCGTGCGCGGCGGGCGCGTGCGCGGTCCAAGGGTCGGTGACCGTACGGGAGATGTGGGTGCGCAGACCCCAGCCGTGCCGGTCGGAGATCTCGTCGAGCTGCGCGGCGGCCTGCTCGACCCACGGCCATTCGGTGGCCCAGTGGGCGGCGTCCAGCAGCGCGAGGCCGTCCCCGCCGCGGGTCATCGCCGCGGCCTGCTGGGCCTCGGAGGCGGGGTGGTGGCGCAGGTCGGCGGTGAGGTACGCGTCGACCCCGGCCGCGCGCACCTCGGCGAACAGGCTGTCGCCGGAGCCGCCGCAGACGGCGACCGTACGGATCAGCCGGTCCGGGTCGCCCGCGACGCGGATGCCCTGGGCGGTGGCGGGCAGCCGGGCCGCGGCGCGCTCGGCGAAGTCCCGCAGCGCGACGGGGTGGTCGAGCTCGCAGACCCGGCCGAGCCCGCGGCGCCCCGCCGGGTCGGTGGGGTCGGGCACCAGCGGGCCGGTGATCCGCAGGTCGAGGGCGCCGGCGAGGGCGTCGGACACGCCCGGGTCGGCGCGGTCGGCGTTGGTGTGCGCGACGTGCAGCGCGATGTCGTTCTTGATCAGGGTGTGCACCACCCGGCCCTTGAAGGTGGAGGCCGCGACCGTGGTCGTACCGCGCAGATAGAGCGGGTGGTGGGTGACGAGCAGATCGACGCCCAGCTTCACCGCCTCGTCAGCGACTTCCTGGACCGGGTCGACGGCGAACAGAACCCGGCCGACCTCGGCGTCGGGGTCTCCACACACCGTGCCGACGGCGTCCCACTGCTCCGCCCGCTCGGGCGGCCAGAGTGCGTCGAGTGCGGCGAGGACGTCAGAGAGTGCGGGCACGGGGCAAGGCTACCTCCCGGACCACCGACAAGCCTTGCCCCTGCCTTTACTCACCGCGACGGCATGATCCGGACTCGCACACAGCACAGCCCGGCGCGACTTCTCAGGCGAATCGGGCAACAGACACACTTACGTGTGAAGCGAGCCGATTTCGGCGTTCGGCAGGGAGTACGAAAACTACGTTGAGTGGCCGGAGGTGACTGAACGATGACTGCCTGTGCCTTCGATGCCGCGCTCGCCGCAGGCACCACCGGTGCCCAGGGCACCGCACACCGGCGCCGAGCGGCGTTCACGATCGCCGCGGACGGTTCGTACGGCGCCCGGCTCGCGCTCAGCGGCGAGGCCGGGTGCTGGTTCCCCGAGCGCTGGACGCTCGACGGACCCGAGCCGTACGCCGTGCCGCTGCCCGCGGCCCAGCCCGAGGAGCCGGACAGCGAGGTGCTGCCCCTGGCCGACGGGCAGGTGCTCATCCGTCGCCGGGTGGCCGGCCGCCACGCCCTCTCCCTGCTCTACCCGGCCGGCCCCGGCACCGGCGAACGGCCGCTGGGCGCCATCGAATGCGCCGAACTGTCGCTGCTGCCACCCGCCCCCGGCGGCTCCTTCGCCTTCGCGCTCGGCCACGGCGAGCGGTCGACCTCGGTGTGGCTGGTGCACGGCGGCGGCTTCGGACCGCAGCACCTGGCCGAGTTGCCCGGCCGCTGCACGGGCGGCGTCTGGCTGGACCGTACGGGCCGGCTGCTCGCCCTCGACCGGCGGCTCGACGGCCGCACCAAGACCGTCGTCGTCGACCTGCGGCGCGGCGGCGAGACCAGCCCGCTGCTGCAGATCACCGACGACAGCGACGACCGGCTGCTGCTGGCCGACCCGGACAGCGGCCTGCTGCTCGTACGGTCCGACGCGCCCGGGGACGAGCGGCTGGGGTGGGGGGTGCTGGGCAGCGCCCGCCCCATCAGGTTCCCCGACTGTCTGCGGCCCGCCCAGGCCGAGGCGGTGCCCTTCGCGGTGCAGCCCGGACAGGTCCTGACGCCGGAGGCGTGCGCGGTGGCCTTCCGTGTCTTCCGCATCGACGGCCCGGCCGAGCGGCCGTGGGTCGGTCTGTGGCGGCCGTCCGAGCGGCGGTTGCAGCAACTCCCGGCGCCGGAGGGCTGGCTGGCGGGCGCGGGCCTGTGGACCCGCGACGGCGAGCTGCGGCTGCCGTACGCGACGGGGCAGGTGCCGTGCGGGCTGGCGCGGCTGCGGATGCCCGAGCCGCCGGAGCCGCCCCGGGTGGCGCGGGTCGCACGGGTCACGCGGGTGGATCGCGTGGTGGGGTCCCTGGATCTGCCGCGGCCGATGGGACTGGTGGGGCCGGGGCGGCGGCAGTCGGCGGCGGCGTCCTCGCCGTCCTCGCCGTCCCTGTCGGCAGGGGCCGCGATCGCGTCGTGGACCCGGGTCGGGGCGGCCCCCGTGGCCCCCGCGGCCCCTGCCGGTAAGACCGGGGTCGAGCCATGGGCCGGTACGGGGTCATGGGCCGGGGTGGAGCAGGAGACCGGCCCGGAGGCGGAGCCCGGCGCCGAGGCGGGGCCCGGCCCCGAGGCCGCGCGGGAACCCCGGCGCGGGGGCGGACCGGGCTCCGGGCCGCCGTCCGGTGCGGAGCTCGGGAGGGAGCGCGTACGGCAGCGGGAGCACGTACGGGTGCCGGAGCAGGGACTCGTACGGGAGCAGGGACTCGTACGGGAGCAGGGGGGCAGCGTCGGGCGGGAGCGCGAGCAGGGGGCTGAGCGCCGACCCGAGCGCCTGCCCGCCCACCGGCTCAGACCCGAGCTCATGCCCGGCCCCGGCCCCGAAACTGCCGCTGGGCCGGAGTCCGGTACCGCCGCGCGGCCCGTACCACTGCAACAGGCCCCGCTCGCCCGCCGTGACCAGCTCCATCCGTCCCATCCGCCCCATCAGCCCCGCCCGCCCCGTCCACCCCGTTGGGTCCGAGATCGACGCTCTGGTTAGACTTCTCCGGGGGGCCAAGGCAGCCGCGTTCCGTTCACCCGCGGGGCGTCGGGTGACACGTGCTGACGGTTCTTGACCCTCGTCGTGACGTCGTGGCGAGTTGACTTCGTGGCCGGCCTCCCGTGACCGTACGCAGCGATCTGACGGGGTGACTTCCCAGATGTCCCAAGCCCGCACGAACACGACCGAGTCGCGTCCGCAGGAGGCGGCCGCCGCAGCGGGGGCCGACGACACCATCCACGGCAAGCACAGGGGCCAGGCCGCGTCCGAAGACGCCCAGACCTCGCCCCACGGCCGCCACCGCCGCCCCGGCGAGGGGGCGAACGCGTCGTAAGGCCCGACACCCGGGGCCCCATCGGGCCGGGGCCCATCGGACCAGGGCCCATCCGTCCCCCGGGGCCCCGGACCGCGCCTTACCCCCGCTTGAGCCCCAGCACCTCCACCGCCGCGAAGGTCTCCCCGCGGGGCCGTTCGGCGAAGTACGGCGTGAGCACTCCGTCCAGCTCCTCGAAGGTGAATGCCTCCTTCGCCGTGTCCAGCTTCGCGGCCACCTTCGGCCGCTCCAGGACGGCGACCATCCCGCCGTGGACGACGAAGACCTGTCCGCTCACGCCCGCCGCCTCGGGGGCCGCCAGATAGCCGACGAGCGGGGCGACGTGTTCGGGTGCGAGCGCGTCGAGGGTGCCGTCGTCGGGGGGTTCGAGGCCGGCGAAGACGTCTTCGGTCATCCGGGTGCGGGCGCGGGGGCAGATGGCGTTGGCCGTGACGCCGTATTTGGCCAGCGCCCCCGCCGTGGAGGTGGTGAGCCCGACGATGCCGCCTTTGGCCGCGGCGTAGTTCGGCTGGCCCGGGGAGCCGGCGAGGAACGCCTCGGATGAGGTGTTCACGATCCGGCCGCCGACCGGGCCGCCGTCCGCCGCCTTGGAGCGCTCCCGCCAGTGGGCGGCGGCGAAGCGGGTGGTGTTGAAGTGGCCCTTGAGGTGGACGCGGATGACGGAGTCCCACTCGTCCTCGGTCATCGAGAAGACCATCCGGTCCCGCAGGATGCCCGCGTTGTTGACCAGGATGTCGAGCGCGCCGTAGGTGTCGACCGCCAGCCGCACCAGCTCGGCCGCCTGCTCGAAGTCGGCCACGTCCCCGACGTGGGCCGTGGCGTGCCCGCCGGCCTCCCGGATCTCCTGCGCGACCGCCTCGGCGGGGGCGGCCGACGCCTCGCCCGAGCCGTCGCGTCCGGGCCGGCCGAAGTCGTTGACGACGACGCTCGCGCCCAGACGCGCCAGTTCCAGCGCCTCGGCGCGGCCGAGGCCCCGCCCGGCGCCCGTGACGATCGCGGTCTTCCCCGCCAGCGGCATGCGCGGCATGAACGTCCTCCCGGGTCCGTATCGTCTGTCTCGTCCGTGTCGTTCAGGTCGTCCGTGTCGTTCAGACCTGGATGCAGGTGCGCAGCGCCTCGCCCGATCGCATCTGGTCCAGCGCGTCGTTGATCTCGGTGAGCCGTACGCGGTGGGTGATCAGCCCTTCGAGGTCGATCCGGCCCGCCCGCCACAGCGCGACGGCCCGCCGGTACGAGCGGAGCACATCGCCGCCGCCGTACAGCGAGGGCAGGATCCGCTTCTCGTCGAAGAACAGCTCGAACATGCTGAGCTGGAGGAAGTCGTCCACCGCCCCCGCGCCGACCACGCACAGCGTGCCGCCGCGCCGCGTCGCCTCGTAGGCCGTACGGGCGGTGGCGGACCTGCCGACGACCTCGAAGACGTAGTCGAAGCCCTCGCCCGAGGTGACGCGGCTCTTGGCGTCGTCCAGGCCCTCGGGCGCGACCGCTTCCGTGGCGCCGAAGCGCAGCGCCGCCGTACGCCGCGCGTCGACCGGGTCGACGGCGACGATCTGCGCGGCGCCCGCCGCCCGGGCGCCCTGGATCGCGCTGATGCCCACGCCGCCGCAGCCGATGACCGCGACCGAGGAACCCGCCTCGACCTCGGCCGTGTTGAGGGCCGCGCCGAGCCCCGTGGTCACGCCGCAGCCGATGAGGGCCGCGATGTCGTACGGCACATCGTCCGGGATCGGCACGGCGCACTGCGCGGGCAGCACGACCTCCTCGGCGAAGGTGCCGGTGCCCGCGAAGCCGAAGATGTCCTCCGGGGTGCCGCCGGGGCGCTTGAAGTTGGGGGTGCCGGCGTTCATGAACCCGCTCAGGCACAGATGGGACTGGCCGCGCTCGCAGGCGGGGCACGTGCCGCAGGCGGGCAGCCAGCACACCAGCGCCCGGTCGCCCGCGCTCAGGCCGGTCACCCCCTCCCCCACCTCGACGATCTCGCCCGCGCCCTCGTGCCCGGGGACGAAGGGCCCGGGCTGGGGCAGTACGCCGCTCATGGCGGACAGATCGGAGTGGCACAGCCCGGTGGCCTTGACGCGCAGCCTGACCTTGCCCGGGCCGAAGCCCACCGCCTCCATGTCGTCGAGGACTTCGAGCTTGTCCTGCCCTATCTCGTGCAGTACGGCTGCGCGCACAGCGGCTCCTCTCGTCCGTGCGAGATCAGTACGTGCGGGGTGTCTGCTTCGTCAGTCGTGCGACGTCAGTCGTGCTCGACGACCGTGTCGGTGAGGACCGGCGCGTCGTCCCGTTCCGCGGCCGTGGCCAGCACCTGGACGCGGCCCGGCGCGCCGGAGTCCCGCCACATCCGGATGCGCAGCGTCTCGCCGGGGAAGACGATCCCCGCGAAGCGCGTGGCGTACGAGCGGACGCGGGCGACGTCCCCGCCCAGGGCGGTGTCCACGACGGCCTTGAGCACGATCCCGTACGAGCACAGGCCGTGCAGGATCGGCCGGTCGAAGCCCGCGACCTTGGCGAACTCGGGGTCGGCGTGGAGCGGGTTCCAGTCCCCGGAGAGGCGGTAGAGCAGCGCCTGGTCCTCGCGGATCGCACGGTCGACGGTCAGGTCGGGCTCGCGGGCGGGGGGCTCGAGCCGGTCGGCGGGCCCGCGGTCGCCGCCGAAACCACCTTCTCCGCGTACGAAGATCCGGGTGTCGCAGGTCCACAGCGGCCCGTCCGCGTCGGCGACATCGCTGCGCAGCACGATGACCGCGGCCTTGCCCTTGTCGTAGACGGCGGCGACCTTGGACGTCTGGGTGGCGTCCCCGGCGAGCGGGATGGCCCGGTGCAGCTGGATGGTCTGGCCGCCGTGCAGGACGGCGGCGAGGTCGACGTCGATACCGGGGGCGCTCATACCGCCGGCCACCGCCATGCCGCCGCCCGCGACCGTGGCGAAGCTGGGGAGGACGTGCAGCTTGCTCTCGAGGGTGTAGCGGAGCTCGTCGGGGTCGGTGGCCGGGACACCCGCCCCCACGCCGAGGTGGTAGAGCTGGATGTCCTTGTGGCCCCAGGTGAGGGCCGTCGTCCTGGGTTCGGCCGAGACGGCCTTGGCGGCATCGATGGGCATTGCTGAGAGCACTCCTCGCCACGGTGGGGAAGACCCCGGCCCGCCCGTCCGCACCGTCGGCCGCGCCGGGGTCGTCACTGGTCGGCCGCTGCGGGTTCCGCGTACGGGCGCGTACGACAGCCCGCCCGGCGGAGCCGCAGATCGAAACAGGAACGCGTTCTAGCCGATGGCCCATGTATAGCCCAATCCCCATGCACTGGGAAGACCGCTGACGGTATGTCAGATCTCTCTCGCGACGCCCGGGACGAATGTCACCGGCCCCGTCATGACAACCACATCTGCCCAGCTCACCGATGACTTCCGTAACCTCGGACCATGTCTGCCAGAACGTCGAACGCGGAAGATGCCTCGGATGCGGAAGATGCCTCGGACGCTGAGGCTGCCTCGGACTTCGAGCGCCGCAAACCGCCCGGCCCGCGTGCCTTCCTGCCCTGGCTCTTCATGCTCACCGGGGACGTCAAGGACCTGATCCAGGGGAAGACCCCGCTGCCATGGCTCGGCGCCCTCGGGGTGGCCGCCTTCTGCGCCCTGTACGCCACCACGGTCTATGCGGGCCTGGACAAGCGGCGCCGCCCCACCCGGCGCTGCCTCGCCTCCCTCGCCGGGCTGGCCGCCCTCACCTACGCCCTGTCCATCGGCTACGCCGGCAACTGGCTGCTCTGCTTCCCGCTGCTGTCGCTGGCCACCGGCATCGTGGTCCGCCGCCGCCAGCTGGGGCCGCTGCTGCTGACGTACTCGGCCTCCGCCGGGATCATCTCCGGCTGGCGCGGCGGCGCGGACGACGCGCTGATCGTCGGCTACGGAACGGTAATGTCGGGCCTGGTGACGGCAGCGATCCTGTCGCTCTTCGACACCGTCGCCGAACTCCGCGCGACCCGCCAGGAGCTGGCCCGCACCGCCGTCGAGAAGGAGCGGCTGCGCTTCTCCCGCGATCTGCACGATCTGCTGGGCCACACCATGTCGGTCGTGGTGGTCAAGGCCGAGGCCGTACGCCGCCTCGCCCCGCGCGACCTGGACGCCGCGCTGGGCCAGGCCGCCGACATCGAGGCCGTCGGCCGCCAGGCCCTCACCGAGATCCGGGAGGCCGTCACCGGCTACCGCGAGGGCAGCCTGGCGACGGAGCTGGACCGGGCCCGCTCGCTGCTCGACGCCTCGGGCATCGACGCCGTCGTCCGCCGGTCGGGGCCGCCGCTGCCCCCGCAGACCGAGGCGCTGCTGGGCTGGGTGGTACGCGAGGGGGTCACCAATGTGGTCCGGCACAGCGGGGCCGGCCAGTGCGAGATCGAGGTCCGTCAGGAGGCCGATCAGGTGCGTCTGGAGATCGTCGACGACGGGAACGGCGTAGGCTCCCGTTCGGCCGGTAAGGCCGTCCCCGGCGGACGGGGAGGTACGGGGCTCAAGGGCCTGGCCGAGCGGCTGGCCTCGGCGGGCGGCTCGCTGGAGACCGGCCCGGCCGGGCGCCGTGGCTTCCGGCTCGCGGCGGCGCTGCCGGTGGACGGCAACAACGGCGACGACGGCGAAAACGGGGAAGACATGAAAGGCGAGGGCAAGGATCCGATGGACGTCAAGGGGGTCCGTACGGCGTGATCAAGCTACTGCTCGCCGAGGACCAGGGCATGATGCGGGGCGCGCTGGCCCTGCTGCTCGGCCTGGAGCCGGACTTCGAGATCGTCGCGCAGGTCGGCGAGGGTGACAAGATCGTGCCCCGCGCGCTCGAGACGCGGCCGGACGTGGCTCTCCTCGACATCGAACTGCCGGGCCTCAGCGGTCTGGACGCCGCCGCCGCGCTGCGCCAGGAGCTCCCCGGCTGCCATGTGCTGATCCTGACCACCTTCGGCCGCCCCGGCTATCTGCGCCGCGCGATGGAGGCGGGGGCCTCCGGGTTCCTGGTCAAGGACGGCCCGGTCGAGGAACTGGCCGTCGCGGTCCGCCGGGTGCTCGCGGGCGAGCGGGTCATCGACCCGGGCCTGGCCGCGGCCGCGCTGAGCGCGGGCCCCAACCCGCTGACGCCGCGCGAACGGGACGTGCTGACGGCGGCGGTGGACGGGGCGACCGTCGCCGACATCGCCGCCAAGGTCCATCTGTCCCCCGCCACCGTCCGCAACTACCTGTCCTCGGCCATCGGCAAGACCCAGACCCGCAACCGCATGGAGGCGGTGCGGGCGGCGCGCCAGAACGGCTGGCTGTGACGACTGGTCATAACGGCCGGTCGTGACGGCTGGCTGTAACGGCTGGCGGCCCCGCGGCGCGCCCCGGATCGCCCCGAGGCGCGCCCGCCCCCGTCGCTTGTCCTACTTCTTCGTCGTCACCCGCCGCTTCTTCTCCTGCTCCTTCTTCTGGAACGCCGGATCCTTCCCCACGGCGTCGAACCGCAAGGGGGGCCCGAGCCGCGTCCCCCTCCCCGCGCCGTCGAAGACCTCGATGTATTCGTCCGATACCCCGTGGGCCGGGCGCTCGCTCACGATCCAGCGGACGTCGGTGCCCTTCACCGGGACCACCTTCGGCTCGTCGGTCGAACCGTCCTTCCAGTGGACCGCCACGCGCTCCACCTTCGGCGACAGCCACGCCAGGCCCACCGGGCCGGCCTCGGCGCCGGAGTGCTGATACGAGCCGCCCAGCAGCGTCTCCCCCTTGGCCGGCTTCGGCGACACCCAGTCCGCCATCGTCGTCCTCTGCTTCCCGCCCTCGGTCACCCGGGTGGAGAACCAGGTCACGCCGATGCGCAGGGTCTTCGGGTACTTCCCCTCCCACTTGCCGTCCAGTATCGGGTAGGCGTCCCCCCGGCTCATCGCCAGGTCGTACTGGCGGTGCGCCTCCTCCTTCGTCCGCGCGGGCCCGTAGACGGTGACCGAGACCTCCCAGCGCTTCCCGTCGGTTTTCCCCTTGCCCACGACGGTCGTGACCGGCTGAAGCGCGCCCGGCGCCGGCGCCGACGCGGCGGCGGCCGTCGCCGTCTCTTCCTGGCCGGAGTCGCCGAACTGCCCGAGGCCCACCCCTCCGGCCACCAGCACCGCCGTGACCGCCAGCGCGGTGGCCCCCGCCCGCCGGCGCGCCCTGCGCCGGCGGCCGGCACGGACCACGTCCGGGTAGGGCACGGGGCCGATGGTCACCTCGTCCGCGATCGTGCCCAGCCGATCCGTCAGTTCACCTGCTTCCCGGTCCGGATCCCCCGCGTACTCGGGCTCCGCGTACCACGACTCCCTGTTCATCGCACCTCCCCGTGACCCGCGGTCACGTCTTCGCGCGCCAGCGCGGCCCGCAGCTTCGCCAGCCCCTTCGCCGCCTGACTCTTGACCGTTCCGACCGAGCAGCCCATGGCGACCGCCACCTGTGACTCACTGAGGTCCTCCCAGTACCGCAGCACCACGGCCTGACGCTGCCGGGGCGGAAGCCCGGCCAGGGCGTGGCGCAGCATCTCCCGGTCGTCGGCCAGGGTGATCCGGTCACGGTCGGGCGTCTGCCAGCCGTCGGTGTCGCCCGGGGAGAGGGTCAGGAGCTCCTTCAGCTTTCTGCGGTGCCGCCGCGCGTGCTCGTTGACGAGGACGCGGCGTACGTAGGCGTCCGGCTCGTCCGCGGCGCGGACCCGTCGCCATGCGACATAGACCCGGACCAGGGCCGACTGGACCAGGTCCTCGGCCGTGTGCTGCTCACCACAGAGCAGATACGCGGTGCGCACCAGCCGCGGCCATCGCGTGGTGACGAACTCCCGGAACTCCTCGTCCCGGTTCGCCGTCGTGTCCCCCATGGGCACCTCCTCGACCTACGGAGTCCACGGAGGCGGCGAACCGTTGCCCGGCCGCGGAAGAATTCTCAGGCGCGGCGGCGTGGGAGGGCCACGGCCATCAGGACCACAGCGGCCGCGATGATGCCCGAGGCGACGGTGAACGCATGACTGTACCCGGCCGCCAGCGCCACCGGGCCCGGCCCGTCCCCGCCGCCGTCACTGCCGCCCTCGGTGGCGGAGATGCGTTCGGCGGCGACCGTGGTCAGCACGGTCAGGCCGAGCGCGCCGCCGATCTGACGGCTGGTGTTGACCAGACCCGCCACCAGCCCCGCCTCGGACGGCGCGGCGCCCGAGGTGGCGGCCGTGGCCAGCGGGGTCATCATCAGGCCGGAGCCCAGCGACATGACGATCGCGGGGCCCAGGACCGTACCGACGAAGGTGCCGTCGGCGTCCATCCGGCTCTGCCAGGCATAGCCGACGACGGCCAGGATCCCGCCGGTCATCGCCAGCGCCTTGCCGCTGAACACCGCCATCAGCCGGGGCGCGAGCTTGGAGCCGAGGACGATGGACAGGGTGTGCGGGAGGAAGGCAAGTCCGGCCTCGATGGGGCTGAAGTGCAGCACGTTCTGCAGGTAAAGGGACATGAAGTACCACATCGCGAACATGCCGCCGCCGCACACCAGCATCACCGCGTTCGCCGCCCAGACCGTTCTGATCCGGAACAGCCCGAGCGGCATCAGCGGAGCCCGGGTGCGCGCCTCGACGGCGACGAAGACGCCGAGCAGCGCCAGGCCGCCGAGCAGCGGTACGAGCGAGGCGGCGGCGGCCCAGCCGTGCCGCTCGGTCTGCACGATGCCGTACGCGAGCGACGAGACCCCCGCCGTGACGAGGACCGCGCCCGGTACGTCGAGCCGGCGCCCGGCCACCGCCCGGCTCTCGGCCAGCCACACCGCCGCGGCGACCAGCACCAGCGCGCCCACGGGCACATTGACCAGCAGCACCCAGCGCCAGGAGAGATAGTCGGTGAGCAGCCCGCCGACCAGTCCGCCCGCAGCGCCGCCGCCCGCGCCGACCGCAGTCCAGGTGCCGATGGCCCGGGTGCGGGCCGCGCCGCCCGGGAAGGTGGTGGTGAGGATGGTGAGGGTGGCCGGGGAGAGCACGGCCGCGCCCAGGCCCTGGGCGGCCCGGGCGGCGACCAGCTGCCAGGGCTCCCGGGCGAGCCCGCCCGCCAGGCTGGCGGCGGTGAACAGGCCGAGGCCGACGAGGAAGGCGCGCTTGCGCCCGAAGAGATCGGCGACCCGGCCGCCGAGCAGCAGGAATCCGGCGAAGGTGAGCGCGTAGGCGTTGACCACCCACTGGAGCGCGGTCTCGCCGAGCCCGAGGTCCGTACGCATCGACGGCAGCGCGACATTGACCACGGACACATCGAGGACGACGAGGAACTGACCCGCGCACGCGGCCAGGAGCACCGCCCAGGCCGGTGGGGTGACGCGTGCCGCGGCGGACGAGTGACCTGTGGTGGAGGGGGTGTGGGCGGGCATGGCCGTGATGCTGGCACCGAGCCATGCACAGTGCATCGTATTTTTGTCGTACCTATGCAGGTCGTTGGGCGTAGGGCTCGCACGGCAGGCGCATCTGCACGGGCACAAGCCGGGGCACGCGCCCGTCTCGGGCGTGGACCGCGCTCCCCGGGCCCCGGTGCGCGTGCCGTGCGAGCCCGGCACGCGCGTACGGGCGGGCCCGGATCGCGCGTACGGGCGGGCCCGGATCGCGCGTTACGCGGGCGCAGGGTCGCGCGGCAGCTTCAGCATCCGCTCCGCGACGACGTTCAGCTGCACCTGCGTCGTACCACCCGCGATGGTCAGACAGCGGGACATCAGAAAGCCGTGCAGCGCCCGCTCCCCCGCGCCCTCGCGCACCGCGCCCGCCGGGCCCAGCAGCTCAAGGGCCAACTCGGCGACCTTCTGCTGGTGCGCGGTCTGAATCAGCTTGCGGACGCTCGCGCCCGCCCCCGGCTCCACACCGGACACCTGCCGCAAGGTGGTGCGCAGCCCCAGGCAGGCCAGTGCGTGCGCCTCGGCCATCAGCGCCCCGACCCGCTCCCGCACCCAGTCGTCGGCACCGCAGGGGGCGTTGTCGTTGCCGGTGTCGTTGTCGGCGTCGTTGTCGGCGTCGGCCGTGCGCGCGATCAGGGCCTCCAGGCCGGTGTCGAAGGTCAGCTGGTCGGCCATGTGGACGCGTTCGTTGCCGAGCGTGTTGCGGGCCACCGCCCAGCCGCCGTCCACCTCACCCACCACCGCGTCGTGCGGCAGCAGGACATCGTCCAGATAGACCTCGTTGAACAGCGCCTCCCCGGTGATCTCCCGCAGCGGACGGATATCGATCCCGGCGGTCCGCTCCATGTCGACGAGGAAGTACGTGAGCCCCTTGTGCTTGGGCGCCCGCGGATTCGTACGGGCCAGCAGGATGCCGTGGTGCGCCCGCCGCGCCCCCGACGTCCACACCTTCTGCCCGCTGACCCGCCATCCCTCCTCGGTCCGCTCGGCCTTCGTGCGCAGCGCCGCCAGGTCGGACCCCGCCTCCGGCTCGGAGAACAGCTGGCACCAGCGCAGTTCGCCGCGGAGCGTCGGCAGCAGATAGCGCTCCCGCTGCTCCGGCGTCCCGTACGCGATGAGCGAGGGCACCACCCAGGTGGCGACCCCCAGATCGCTGAGGACCACCCCCGCGTCGGCCAGCTCCCGCTGCACCGCGAGCTGTTGTACGGGGCCGGCGCCGAGCCCGTACGGGGGCGGCAGATGCGGGGCGGCGTGGCCGGTGGGCGCGAGGGCGCGGCGGGCGGCGGCGGGGTCAAGACCGCGCGCCGCCTCGATCGCGGCGCGCGCCCGCGTCCGGTACCGCTCGTACTCCCGGCGGACCTCCCCCTCGGCCGGAAGCTCCAGCCGCAGCTCACGCCGCGCGCCCGCGGCGGCGAGCCGGGCGGCCCGCAGCCGATGCGCGCCGCCCGCGCCGAGCAGCGCGCGGGCGGCGGTCGCGCGGCGGAGGTGGAGGTGGGCGTCGTGCTCCCAGGTGAAGCCGATGCCGCCGAGGATCTGGACGCAGTCCTTGGCGCAGCTGTGGGCGGCGTCGAGCGCGGTGGCGGCGGCGAGCGCGGCGGTCAGGGCGAGCGGGGGGTGGTGGGCGTGCGGGGCGGGTCCGGTGTGGGTCGTGGGCTCGCCCGCCGCGCGGGCCGCGTCCCAGGTCAGGGCGCGCGCCTGCTCGACGCGTACGAGCATGTCGGCGCACAGGTGCTTGACGGCCTGGAACTGGCCGATGGGCCGCCCGAACTGCTCGCGCGTCTTGGCGTGCGCGACCGCGGTGTCCAGGGCCCATGCCGCCGTCCCGCACGCCTCGGCCGCGAAGAGCGCCGCGGCCAGATCCCGCACCAGCCCCGGGTCCACGGCGAGCGCCCGGTCGGCGGGGACGGCCGTACGCAAGGCCCGAACCTCGGCCGTGGGGCGGGTCGGGTCGGCGCTGTCGTGGACACGGATCTCCAGGTCGCGGGCGTCGACGGCGAACCAGGCCGTACCGCCGTCGGCGGTCGCGGCGGCCAGGACGACGAGGTCGGCGTCGGCCGCGCCGAGCACCGGCGGCGCGCATCCGTCCAGCACCCAGCCCCGCACCGCGTCGCCCGGCGCCGCGGGGGTGGCGGTGAGCGACCCGGCGCCCAGGGCGACCGCGCCGATGCGCGTACCCCCAGCGAGCGCGGCGGTCAACTCGCCCTGCCCCGCCCGCGCCAGCACCGCCGAGGCCAGTACGGTCGGCAGATACGGCCCGGGGAGCACCGCCCGCCCGGTCTCCTCCAGGACGACGGCGAGGTCGGGCAGCCCGCCGCCGCCCCCTCCGTACGCCTCTGGCAGATGCGGCCCGAGCAGCCCCTGCGCGGCCAGCCCGTCCCAGTAGGCGGGCCGCCCCGAACCGCCCGCGGGGGCGTCCAGCAGCTTGCGCACCTCCTCGGGGGGCACGGCCCGAGCGGCCCACCCCCGCACCGCGTGCGCCAGTTCCCGCTGGTCTTCCGTGATGGCGATGCCCATGAAACGCCTCTCTCGGATCTCAGAACTCTCGGCCCTGCTCGCATCCAATCTGACGGATAGTCAGAAATCAGGGAAGACCGGTGCCACAGGAGAGCGACGCGGCCCAGGCCGCCGACTCGCCGCCGGCGTCCACCCCGGCGGTGGCGTCCCGGTCAAGGTCAACCCCGGCCGCCCCGCCGCCGGGCCGTACGGCACGATGGCCCGGTGACCCAGCCTGCCTCCGCCCCCACCGGAACCCCCGCCGCGACCCCCGACGCCGCCACCCTCGCCGCCTTCCAGGCCGCGAAGGGCTTCATGCCCGTGGACGAGGGCGTCGCCCTGTACGCCGCCGCCGTCGACGCGGCCGCCGCTCTGCGGCTGCCACTCCTGGAGGTCGGCACGTACTGCGGCCGCTCCACGATCCTGCTGGCCGCCGCCGCCCGCGCGGCGGGCACGGTCGCGGTCACCGTCGATCACCACCGTGGCTCGGAGGAGCAGCAGCCCGGCTGGGAGTACCACGACCCGGAGGTCGTCGACCCCGAGGTCGGCCTGATGGACACCCTGCCGACCTTCCGCCGCACCCTTCACGCCGCCGGCCTCGAAGACCATGTGATCGCCGTCGTTGGCCGGTCCCCGCGGGTCGCGGCCGTATGGGGCGGGCCGGTCGGCCTGGTGTTCATCGACGGCGGGCACACCGATGAGCACGCGACGGCCGACTACGAGGGCTGGACCCCGCATCTGGCCCCTGGCGGGCTCCTGGTGATCCACGACGTGTTCCCCGACCCGGCCGACGGCGGCCAGGCCCCGTACCGCATCTACCGCCGCGCGCTCGCCTCCGGCGCCTTCGCCGAGCTGTCCGTGACCGGCTCGCTACGCGTCCTGCGCCGCACCGCCGCGTAACGTGTCCCGCTGCTCCCTCCCCCCCCTGCTCCCCTGCCCACCGCCCGCCGCCCCAGCGCGACCGCCCACCAGACCCGCCCGCGCCCGCCAGTGCCGCACGACTACCATCGCCCGAGTGTCGAACGGAAGCTTTCCCTCAAGCCCCGGCCGCCGCAGCGGCACCCTGGCGGTTGTGCTGACCGCCCTGGTGCCCGCCTGTCTCGCCGGCTGGCTGATCTGGGATTCCATGGGCGACCCGAAGAGCGGCGGCGGCACCAGTTCCCTGCCGACCGCCGACAGCACCTCGATCGCCCCGCCCGCGAGCGGTGGCCCGTCGAGCGGGGCCACCGGTCATCCGAAGGACGACTCCGGCCGGCCGCTCACCGGCAAGGTCGTGGTCATCGACCCCGGCCACAATCCACACAACCGCGACCACCCCTCCGCGATCGCCCGCAGTGTCGACATCGGTACGACGAAGAAGGAGTGTGACACCACGGGCACGGCCACCAACTCCGGCTACTCCGAGGCGTCCTTCACCCTCGACGTCTCACGCCGTGTGCGCACCCTGCTCCAAGACCGGGGCGCCAAGGTCGTCTTCACCCAGGACGGCGACCGGGCGTACGGGCCGTGCGTGGACGAGCGGGCGGAGATCGGCAACAAGGCGCACGCCGACGCGGCCGTCTCCGTGCACGCGGACGGCGCGGCGGCCGGGCAGCGCGGCTTCCATGTCATCCTGCCCGCCTCCGTACGCGGCGGCGGGGCCGACACCTCGACGATCACCGGCCCGTCCCACCGACTCGGCACCCGGCTGGTCACGGAATTCAGCGAGGCGACCGGAGCGAAGCCCGCCAACTACATCGGCGACGGCACCGGTCTGAAGGTGCGCGATGACCTCGGCGGACTCAACCTCTCGACGGTTCCGAAGGTGTTCATCGAGTGTGGCAATATGCGTGACTCGAAGGACGCCGCAGAACTGACCGACGCGGCATGGCGGGAGCGTGCCGCACGGGGGATCGCACAGGGCATTACGGACTTCTTGAACCGATAACGCAACAACTCCCCGAACAGCAGGTCACGACCGGGACACCGATCGGACACCCCTGCTCTTCGGCGAGAGATTCACCCGTACGATGGGGCACCACCCCCGACGCCTTCGCGCCACGCGCGCGGCGACTGCCGTCCGTACCGACGAAACCAACAAAGGACCCCTACGTTGAACATCCGCTCCCTCACTCGAGGCGACGGCGTGGTGATCGGAGCAGCGGTGTTGCTGTTCATCGCCTCGTTCCTCGACTTCTACTCCGTCGACGGCTGCGGCTCGTACTGTGACAAGGTCGACATGCCGAACGCGTGGGACACGGACAAGCTCGGCATCATCCTGCCGTCGGTGTTCCTGGCCGGTCTGATCGGCGCGGGGCTTGTCATCGCCGGCCGCTTCCAGCCGGAGAGCCGCAAGGTCAGCGGGCTCACCCTCGGCCAGTGGGGCAACGGCCTCGCGGTGGGCGCCGCCTGGGCCTCGCTCTGGACGCTGTTCCTCACGCCTGACGGCATGAGCATGAGCGTCGGTGCGATCCTCTCGCTGCTGGCCAGCCTCGCCCTGGCGGCGGGCGTCGTCCTGACCCCGCGCGTCCCCGCCCTGCAGGCCCCGCTCGCGGGCGCCGGCGGCCCGGCGGCCCCGTCTCCGTACGGCGCCGCCCCGCAGCCCGGTTACGGCTACCCGGGCCCGGGTGGCGCGCAGCCCGGCGCCCCGGCTCCGTACGGTGCCCAGCCCGGTCAGCCCGCCCCGCCGTTCGGCGCCCAGCCGGGCGCGGGTCAGCCGACCCCGCCGCCGGCCGCCGGCTCGGACTTCGCTCCGTTCTGGTTCGCGGTGCCGGTGGCGCGCCCGCTGTACGCGGAGGACGGCTCCTCGTCGACCATCGCCGAGCTGGCCCCCGGCACCTGGTACCTCGCGGTGGAGCAGCGCGGTCAGGCGCTGGTCGCCCAGACGCAGGACGGCCGTCGTGGCGTGCTGCAGGACACGACGGGGATCCAGCGCGGCTGACACCGCCCAACGCGAGCCATACGCTCGACCCGGCTCGCTGATCACCACGACAACGGCCCCCCGCCCGATCAAGGGCGAGGGGCCGTTGCCATTCGCGGGTCCGGCCCGTACAGTCCGCCGCACCACCACCTGATACACCGTCAGCCATCATGCGATACGGGACGGAGGGACGCCATGCGGCTCGGACTGGCGCTCGGCTACTGGGGCCGCGGCCCCGACCCCCGCCATCTGGAACTCGCCCGGCAGGCCGAGCGGTTCGGCTATCACTCCGTGTGGACGGCCGAGTCCTGGGGTTCGGACGTCTTCACCCCGCTCACCTGGATCGCCGCCCACACCACCCGGGTCAAGCTGGGCACGGCCATCGCGCAGATGGCCGCCCGCACCCCCACCGCCACCGCGATGCACGCCCTCACCCTCGACCACCTCTCCGGCGGCCGGATGATGCTCGGCCTCGGGCTGTCGGGGCCCCAGGTCGTCGAGGGCTGGTACGGGCGGCCGTTCCCGAAGAGCCCGCTGACCGCCACCCGCGAGTATGTGGAGGTCATCCGCCAGGTGCTGCGCCGCCAGGCCCCGGTGCGGCTGGACGGGCGCTTCCATCCGCACCCGTACACCGGGCCGGACGCCACCGGCCTCGGCAAGCCGCTCAAGCCGATCGTCCACCCGCTCCGGCCCGACCTGCCCGTACTCCTCGGCGCGGAGGGCCCCAAGAACATCGCGCAGACGGTGCGGATCGCGGACGGCTGGCTGCCGCTGTACTGGTCGCCGGGGCGCACGGAGCTGTACGAGGCGGCGCTCACCGACGCGCCCGAGGGGTTCATGGTGGCGCCCATGGCCCAGGCCCGGGTCTGCACGGACGTCGCCGAAGGGCTGCTGCCGGTCAAGGCGATGCTCGGCTTCTACATCGGCGGCATGGGCCACGCGGCCCGTAACTTCCACGCCGATCTGATGGGACGCATGGGCTACGAGGCGGAGGCGCGCCGGGTCCAGGAGCTCTTCCTCGCGGGCCGCCGCACGGAGGCGGTCCAGGCGGTGCCGGATGCCTTCGCGGACGAGATCTCGCTGGTCGGGCCGCGCGAGCGGATCGCGGAGCGGCTGGAGCTGTGGCGCAAGGGCCCGGTGACCGATCTGCTGGTGACCGCGCCCGACCCGGAGACGCTACGGACGCTGGCCGATCTCAACAGCTGAGGCCCGGGGCGTCGCTCCACGCAGCGCCTCAAGCCACCAACTACGCGCAGCAGTCCGAGTCCAGCCCGCGCGGCAGCCGCTCCCCGCCGAAGACCGCCATGGTCGCCTCGTCCCCGCCCAGCACCGCCACCGCCAGCAGCAGCGAGCCCGCGGTCCAGGTGGTGCGCTCCTCCGGCCAGACGGCGTCGTCCTCGAAGACGTAGCCCGTCCAGTACATCCCGTCCTCCTCCGCACGCAGCGGGGACTGGATCCAGCGCAGTATCTCCACCGCCCGGTCGGACTCCCCCATCGCCCAGAGCGCGAGGGCGAGTTCGCAGCTTTCGCCGCCGGTGATCCAGGGATTGGTGGACAGACAGCGCACGCCCAGGCCGGGGACGACGAAGCGGTCCCAGTCCGCCTCGATGCGCTCCTTGGCCTCGGCGCCGGTGAGGGCGCCGCCGAGCACCGGGTAGTACCAGTCCATCGAGTAGTGGTCCTTGTTGAGGAACCGCTCGGGGTGGTGGCGGATGGCGTGCCCCAGCAGCCCGGCCGACAGCTCCCAGTCCGGCTGGGGCTCCTCGCGGTGCTCGGCGATGGCCAGGGCGCAGCGCAGCGCCTGGTAGACGGAGGAGGAGCCGGTGAGCAGGGCGTCGGTGAGCGCGGTGCCGTCGGCCTCGCGCCGCCAGCCGATCTGTCCGCCGGGCTGCTGCAGGCCGAGGACGAACTCGACGGCGGCGAAGACGGTCGGCCAGAAGCGGTCCAGGAAGGCGTCGTCGCCGGTGGACAGGTAGTGGTGCCAGACGCCGACGGCGACGTACGCGCAGAAGTTGGACTCCCGGCCAAGGTCGGCGGGGTGCGCGGTGTCGACCCCGCTCGCGGTGTCGGGGTAGGCGGCGCACCAGGAGCCGTCGGGGTTCTGGTGGCGGGCCAGCCACTCGTACGCGGCCTCGGCGCGCTCCCGCTCGCCGGCCGCGTCCAGCGCCATCGCGGCCTCGACGTGGTCCCAGGGGTCGAGGTGGTGGCCGCGGAACCACGGGATGGCTCCGTCGTCACGCTGTACGGCGGCGATGCCCGCCACCGTCCGCGTGGCCTGTTCCGCGGTCAACACGCCGGGCAGGACGAGGCGTTCGGTGCGGCCGGGCCCGGGGCCGAAGGCCGTCACGCCTCCCCCCGTGCGGGGGTGTGCGGCTTGGTCGCGTACGCCACGAAGCTCTTGCCGATGACCGGATTGAGGGCCCGCTCGGCGACCCGGGTGGCCAGCGGCTTCTTCATGATGTCCCACACCAGCAGCTTGTGGTACGCCCGGACGGGCAGGGCCTTGTCGTTGTCCACCCCGAAGGCGCACTTGAGCCACCAGTAGGGGCTGTGCAGCGCGTGGGCGTGGTGGGTGCCGTACGGGCGCAGGCCGGCCTCGCGCATCTTGGCGAGGAGTTCATCGGCGCGGTAGATGCGGATATGGCCGCCCTCGACCTCGTGGTACGCGTCGGACAGCGTCCAGCAGACCTTCTCAGGACCGTAGCGCGGCACGGTGACCGCGATCCGGCCGCCGGGGCGCAGCACCCGCACCATCTCGGCCAGCACGCCCTTGTCGTCGGGGATGTGCTCCATCACCTCGGAGATGATGACGACGTCGAAGCTGTCGTCGGGGAAGGGCAGGGCCAGTGCGTCGCCCTCCATGGCGGTGGCCGTCGCGCCCGCGGGGGCCTCGCCCGCCTCCTTCATGGCGGCGAACCACTTGGCGACTTCCCGTATCTCCTCGCCGTCGCGGTCGAGGGCGACGACCTGCGCGCCGCGCCGGTAACACTCGAAGGCGTGCCGGCCGGCGCCGCAGCCCAGGTCGAGGACGCGATCGCCGGGGGCGAGCGGGAAGCGGGAGAAATCGACGGTCAGCACGGTGATCTGCCTTCTGATCAGGGGGGTTCCGGCGGGTCGGCGTACGGGGCGGGGCGAGACGGGACGGGGCGGGGCTGGGCGAGACGGGGCGGGGCTGGGCTGGGCCGGCTGCGAGGCCGCGCGGGGGAAGGGTGGTCAGACGGGGCGGCGGGCGGCGCCGCGGACGGCGGGCCCAGGGCGGCGGGCTCCGGCCCGGGCCGCGATGGCCTCGCGGTAGCGCTCCACCGTGCCGATCGCGGCCCGCTCCCAGGTGAAGTGCGTCAGTACCCGCTCACGGCCCGCCGCGCCCAGCTTCCGGCGCAGCTCCGCGTCGTCCAGGAGCCGGGTGAGCGCGGCGGCGAGCGCGCCCGCGTCGCCCGGCGGGACGGCGAGGCAGGTCTCGCCGTCGGGCCCTGCGACCTCGGGGATCGCGCCGCCGGTGGTGGCGACCAGCGGGGTGCCGGTGGCCATGGACTCGGCGGCGGGCAGCGAGAACCCCTCGTACAGCGAGGGCACACAGGCGATCTGCGCACCGCGCACCAGGTCGACGAGTTCGGCGTCGCTGATGCCCTTCACGAAGTCGACGGCGCCTTCGAGCCCGTACCGGTTCATGGCTTCGGCCACCGGGCCGCTCTCGGGGCGTTTGCCGACGACGACCAGATGTGCGTCGGGGTTCTCGGTGCGGACCTTCGCCAGCGCCTCCACGAGGTGGACCAGGCCCTTGAGCGGTACGTCGGCGCTGGAGGTGGTGACGATCCGGCCGGGCACCTCGGGCACGGCGGGGTCCGGGGAGAACAGCCGGGTGTCCGCGCCTATGTGCACCACGTGCACCCGGCCCGGGCGCACTCCGAGGTGGTCGACGATCTCCCGGCGGGAGGAGCCGGAGACGGTGAGTACGGAGGGCAGCCGCCGGGCCACTCGCCTCTGCATCCGGGTGAAGCCGTACCAGCGGCGCACCGAGGCGCGGCGCTTCCAGTCGGGCGCGGCGTCCAGCTCCAGCTGACGGTCGACGGTGATGGGGTGGTGGATGGTGGTGACCAGCGGGAAGCCGACGCGGTCCAGGTCCAGCAGACCGTAGCCGAGGGTCTGGTTGTCGTGGACGACGTCGAACTCGCCTCGCCGGGCGGCCAGATGGCGGCGGGCGCGCAGGCTGAAGGTCAGCGGCTCGGGGAAGCCGCCGGTCCACATCGTGGCGACCTCCAGGCCGTCGATCCAGTCGCGGAACTCCTCGCGCCGGGGCGTACGGAAGGGGTCGGGCTGCCGGTAGAGGTCGAGGCTGGGCAGCTCGGTGAGGGTGACGCCCTCCTGGTCGTCGAGGACCGGGTACGGCTGGGAGCCGATGACCTCCACGGTGTGGCCGAGCCGGGCGAGTTCGCGGGAGAGATGGCGTACGTAGACGCCCTGACCCCCGCAGAACGGATTCCCCTTGTAGGTGAGCAGCGCGATCCGCAGCGGTCGGTCCGGATCCCTGTCGACGGTGGCTGGAGGCGGGTCGGGCAGCGGTTCGATCCCGGTCTTCTGCGCGGCCTCAGCGGTCACTCGCGCCCCCTCCTAGGTGCAACTCAGCGGGAGCGTAACCGCTCGCGTTTATCTAGAACAAGTTTCACTATCGGATCGCCCGAGAAGTCCTGAAGATACCTGGTCAGGACATCGGCACCGCGGCCGGGACGGGTGATCCGCACCACTGCGGGCGCAGGTCGGGAGGTTCGGGGGGCGCGCGGCTGACCGGCCCCGATACTCGCCAGTAGGGCCGCCACCTGTCTCAACTGCGCAAACGCCGGTGTGGTGGGCGAGCCACCGCGCTAATCTAGAACGAGTTTCAGTGGCTGTACCGCACCGAAGTGAGACAGATGACCGCAGAAGCCAAGCCGGCCTCCCTGCAGCTGACCGAGCGGCAGGAGGCGCGCCGTCGGCGGATCCTGCACGCCAGCGCCCGGCTGGCCAGCCGCGGCGGCTTCGACGCGGTGCAGATGCGCGAGGTCGCCGAGAACTCGGGCGTGGCGCTCGGCACCCTCTACCGCTACTTCCCCTCCAAGGTCCATCTGCTGGTGGCCACCATGCAGGACCAGTTGCAACATATGCACGAGGCGCTGCGCAAACGCCCCCCGACCGAGGAGGAGCCGACCGCCCGGGTCGCCCAGACCCTGATGCGCGCCTTCCGGGCGCTGCAGCGCGAGCCCCATCTGGCGGATGCGATGGTCCGGGCGCTGACCTTCGCCGACCGCTCGGTCAGCCCGGAGGTGGACACCGTCTCCCGGCTCACCACCGCGATCATCCTCGACGCGATGGGTCTGGACGGGCCGCCGACGCCCGAGCAGCTGTCCGCGGTGCGGGTCATCGAGCACACCTGGCATTCGGCGCTGATCACCTGGCTGTCGGGGCGCGCCTCCATCGCCCAGGTGAAGATCGACATCGAGACGGTCTGCCGCCTCATCGACCTGACCGCCCGGGACGGGGCGCGCGAGGGCGCAGACGGCGCACGCGAGGGCAGATAAGCATGAATGAGGTCTTTTGCGCGCCCGTGCGCCCCCCGTTGGCTCAATATGCGCGTTCATGACAGGGGCAACCCCGGTATTCATCAACGATGCCCGGAACCGGGCAAACCGCACGGGGTTGGAGGGACAGCACGTGATCCGGGTACTTCTGGTGCACGACTCCTGCTTGCTGCGATCCGCGCTGGCAGCGCTGATCGAAGCTGAACCGGACATCGAGGTGACGCCGACATCCTGGCGTGACGCGCGTAGTCGAGCCCGCGCGGTCCGACCGCACGTTTGCGTGGTGGACACGGGCTGTCCAGGCTCCGACGGGGCCACGAGAAAGGGGGAGTTAGCCAAGATAGCCGGGGGGATATCCAGCGAGAGATCCGGCAAGGACGGCCGGTGCGAACTGCTGGTCCTGGCGGACGCGGAGCGTCCGGGGCCGCTGCGCCGGGCCCACGAGGCACGAGCCCTCGGCTACATCGACCGGAACGCCTCGCCGGACCGGCTGCTTGACGGCATCCGGAGCGTCGCGAACAAGGAGCGTTTCATCGACGACTCCCTGGGCTACGGCTTTCTCCAGGCGGCCCAAATGCCGCTCACCGCACGCGAGTTGAGCGTGCTCTCACTGGCCGCCGAAGGCGCCTCGATCGCCGAGATCGCCCACAGCCTGCATCTGTCCAACGGGACGATACGCAACTACATGGCCTCCATCACCCGGAAGACCGGGGCGCGCAACCGCGTGGACGCCATCCGCATCTCGCGGGGCGAGGGCTGGGTCTGAAGCCCCGGCGCCCAGCAGGTGCCCCGAGCCTCCCGGGCTCCCCGAGCTCCCCAGGTCCCCCCAGTCCCGCCAGCTTCCCGCGAGGTCGCGGTAGAGCGGTGAGCGCTCCAGCAGCTCGGCGTGGCGGCCACAGACCGTCTGCCGGCCGTCCATGACCAGCACGCGCTCGGCGCGGCGCGCCGAGCTCACGCGGTGGGCGATCACGATCAGGGTGGTGCCGGGCCGCCGCGCGAAGGCCCGCTCAGCGCGGGCCTCGGCAGCCGGGTCGAGATGGCAGGTCGCCTCGTCGAGCAGCACCACGGGGGCGGGCGAGAGATACGCGCGGGCGAGCGCGATCAGCTGGCGCTCCCCCGCGGACAGGGCGCCGGGGTCGACGTCGGCGTACGGCCCGCCGATCCGCGACAGCAGCGCGTCGAGCCCCACGGCCTCGGCGGCGGCGGCGAGTTCGGCGTCCGTACGGGCCCCGGTGCCCGTCTCCGGGCACAGATAGCGGAGGTTGTCGGCGAGGGTGCCGGAGAACACGTACGCCTCCTGCGGAATCAGCACCCGCAGCGCGGCAGCCCGTACGGCGCCGGTCCCCCGTACGGGCTCCCTTGCGGGCTCCCCGCACACCCGGACCTCGCCCGACCGCGGCTCCAGCAGCCCCGCGATCAGCCCCGCCAGCGTGGACTTGCCGATCCCGCTCGGCCCGACCACGGCCAGATGACCGCCCGCCGGCACATCGAGGTCCAGGCCCTCGACGACCGGGGCGGCACGGTCGCCGTACGCGAAGGTGACGGCGCGCAACTCGACGGCGGGGGAGGCCGGACGCGCCGCCGTTCCGTCTGGAGCCGCCACCCCTGAAGCACTCTCCGGACCCAACTCGTCCCCATCGGGCGCCGTCCCGGCCAGCCGTCCTACCACCACCGCCAGCCGGGAGCCGCCCGTGCCGAGGGCCTGCATCAGGCTCTGGAGGGCGGGCAGCAGCGACTGCTGGAGGTAGGCCAGCGCACCCACCAGCACGCCCGTGGTCACCCCACGCCCCAGCAGCCACGGGGCGGCCACCAGCAGCAGTACGACGGGCAGCCGCCCTCCCACCCCGATGGCGATCACCCGCACCACGCCCCAGCGGGCGAGGGCGCGGGCCGCCCGGTACTCGGCGTCGATCCGGTCCCCCGCGTCCGCCCCGACCCGCTCCTCCGCCCCCGCCGCCGTGATGTCCCGCAGCCCGGAGGCGACGGCGCCCAGCGTCTGCGCGATGTTCTCGTCCGCTTCGAGGAACGCCTCCTGACGGCGGGCCATCGGGCGCAGCGTCGCCAGGAACAGCGCCAGCCCGAGGATCAGCGGCGGGAGGACGACGAGCAGCAGGACCGGGGCGAGTGAGAAGAGGCCGACCAGGGCGCCGGCGGCGACGAATACGAACGAGCGGGAGACCATGACCAGACCGGCGAAGGTGTCCCGGGCGATCTCCACCTGGTGGGTGAGCCGGGAGACCGCCGTAGCGCCCCCGCCCGCACCCCCATCGTCCGTACGCCCGCCACCCGCGCCGCCCACGGCGTGTGTCACCACCCGGCGTACGAGCGCGTCGCGCAGCGGCTCGACGAGGGCGGCCATCGCGCGGTAGACGCGGCCGGTGCCGTACGCGCCGAGGGCCACGGCCAGCGCGGCGAGCCCCAGCCAGGCAAGGCCGACGCCCCGCTCCTCCGGCAGGAAGCCGTCGTCCAGGGCCCGGGCCAGCGCGTATCCGCTCAGGAAGGTCTGTCCGGACTCCAGCACCGACCACGCGGCGAGCCGCCACAGCACCCGGCGCCGCTCGCGCAGAAAGCGAATGCCCTCGGCATATGGCCCCGGTCTAGCCCCGCGCGCGCCAATCCGGCCGCCCTTTTTGCCCGGCACGGATTCAGCCACCTTGAACTCCTCCGTCCGGTTGCGGCACTTCGGATCCGTTCGGCTCGTCGAATGCATCCGGCACATCCAGCACATTCAGCCCGTCGGGGACATCCAGCCCGCCGGGGACATCCGGCCCGTCGGACACATCCGGCGCGGCGAACACCGCCCGGTACCCGTCCAGCGCCCAGAGTTCGGCGTGCCGCCCCGCCGCCCGTACCCGCCCGTCCTCCAGCCAGACCACCAGATCCGCGCGGGCCGCCGTCGCCGCGCGGTGGGCGACGATCACGCGGGTGCGGGGCCGGGCGCCCAGGAGGCGGCCGGACAGGGCCCGGGTCACCCGCAGCTCGGTGACCGTGTCCAGGCTCGACGTGGCGTCGTCGAGGATCAGCACCCGGCCCTCATGGACGAACGCCCGGGCCAGGCCCAGGCGTTGGGTCTCGCCACCGGACAGCGGGGCGTCCGCGACCGGTGTGTCGTACCCGTCCGGGAGCAGCCGTACGAAGTCGTCGGCGCAGGCCGCGCGCGCCGCCTCGACGACCCGGCCGGGCGGGGGCGGGGCCGGTCCCAGCGCGATGGTCCCGCCGACCGTGCCGCCGAGCAGCGCCGGGCGCTCGAAGGCGTAGCCGATCGCGCGGCGCAGCGCGCCGTGGGTGAGCTCGGGCAGCGGCACGCCGTCGAGCAGCACCTCGCCGCCGTCCGGGTCGGCGAGCCGCCCGGCGATCGCGGCCAGCGTCGACTTGCCGGACCCGGAGCGGCCGACCACGGCGACGCAGCGCCCGCCCGGCACCACCAGATCGACCCCGTGCAGCACTTCGCGCCCGCCGCGCGCCGCCCGGACCCCGCGCAGCTCCAGCGTCCCGTCTCCCGGCGGCAGCGAGCGCGTGCCGTACGCGGTGGCGGGCTCGGCCAGGACGGGCGCGAAGCGGCGGGCGGCGGTGCGGCTGCGCACCAGGCCGTTGAGGTGGCCGACCAGCATGCCGATGCCGGTGGCCAGCACCGCGTAACGGGCGGCGGCCAGCAGAGATCCGACGCTCAGCTCCCCCGCCGTCAGCCGCAGCCCGGCCACGGCGACCACCGCGATCTGCAGCAACGGCACGATCGCGGCGGCCCACGCGGCGGAGCGCCCCTGAACCCGCCACATGCGATGCCCCTGCCGGCTGAGCTCGGGCAGCGGCGCGAGCACCCGCGCCCGCTCCCTGCCGCCCGTCCCGGCCGCCGCGATGGTCCGCGCCCCGCCCAGCGCCTCCACCAGGCGGCCCGCGATCTCGCCCTGGCTGTGCTGGTAGCGGGCGACGCTGTCGGTGGTGTCCCGGACGAACGAGCGCAGCAGAACAGCGAGCAGCGGCAGCCCGAGGAGGAAGGCGAGGGCGAGCCACGGGTCGATGAGGGCCAGCGCGACCAGCCCGCCGACCGGGGTGACGACGGCCGCCAGCGCGGAGGCGAGCGCGGTCGGCGCGGTCCCGGCCTGCGCGGCGTTGCCCACCAGCCGGGTCACCAGATCCCCGGCCGCCGTCCGCCGCCCCGCGCGCGGCCCGGCGCTCAGCGTATGGCGCAGCAGGCGGCGGCGCAGCCAGGCGATCGAGCGGGCGTTGGCGGTGCCGGTGAGCAGGGAGTCCAGCGCGTCCAGCACCACGAGCAGACAGGTGAGCCCAGCGCTGGTGAGCACCCAGCGCCGGGCCTCGGCGCCGTGGGGGTCGGCGAGCAGGACGTCGAGCGTACGGCCGAGGACGGCGGGGAGCGCGAGCCCGACGGCGGCGGCCGCGGTGGTGAGCCAGAAGACGGCGACGACACGCCCCGCGCTGTGCCGCAACGCCCCCCGCAACAACCGCTCACCCGCACGGTCGGCGGGCCTGTCAGGGGTGGTGGCGGCGTCTGCGGAAGTGGTGTCCGCCGGGCTGGAAGAGGCCATGCGGGGCAGGTCCTCGTCTCCTCGCGAGTGGGATGTCGTCCGGGCAGCCGGAGCGGGGCGCCGCCCGGCCGGGCCCGGCTGCCGACGCGAACGGGTCGAGACGGGGCGGCCGAACCGGACGCGTGGCCCGGGGCACACGTCCAAGCCGCGCGCACGCGGGACCTGCCCCGCCCGCGAGGCCGCGCAGGCGGCCGAGCCGCCGACGCGGGCCAGAACCGGGCCCGGGACATGGAGCCCCACGCCCGAACCAGGCCCAGGACCCGCGCCGTAACGGCGCGAAGCGCCCCGCGCCGGTCCGGAAGCCCGGCGCGGGGCCGCGGGTTGCGGTGGGCCGATCCCCGCGGGGCGCGGTCCCGGCGGGTGATGCCGCCGGGACCGCGATGGTGCGGACCGGTCAGGTCACAGGCACAGGAGGTTGCTGTGCGAGCTGTGCTTGTCACAGAGCAGCAGGCTCACGCTGCTCTCGCCGCCGCCACCGCCGCCGAAGTCCTCGGACTCCTCGGTCTCGAGCGTCTGGAGGTCGAGCAGTGTCATGGTGGTTCCTCTCTCTCAATATCCCTGGGGATGGGTTTTCTTGCGGTTCCTTGCGTTTTCTTGCCGCGACCCCCTTGCGAGGGCCGGTCCTAGGGCCGCCGGAGCGGCGGCAGGAAGGGCAGGCCGACCGGTGCGGCGTGCGGCGGCGCGCAGGCCGCGCCGAGCGCGAGCAGGCAGCCCGCGGTTCCGGTGGCCAGATCCATCGAAAGGCGCATCATCTGCTCGCCGGGGAAGGCCAGTTGGCCCTGGTACGGCACGGCGTACCAGCCCAGGGCCGCGATCTGTGCGGCCATCCGTTCGGGCGCGAGGTCCGGGGTGGTGGTGCGGGCGAGGTGCAGGACCATCCCGGCGCGGCCGTTGAACAGCCCCGGCTGGGCGTAGTAGCGCAGCGACGCCGCGGCCGCGATACCGCCGCGTACCGCCTCGAAGTCGTCGTCGGCGCGGTGCGCGAGCCAGCTGTCGAGGACCATCCCGATCCCGACACTTCCCGCGCCCAGGTACGGCATGGTGCGGAACCCCTCGTCGACGAGCAGGGTGCCGTGCCGGTCCCGGACGCAGCGGTCCAGGTCCTGGCGGAGCGCGGTGGCGGCGAGGTCGAGGTGCGCCGGGTCGCCGGAGTGCTCGTACAGCCGCAGGAAGAGCAGCGCCGGGCCGGTCGCGCCGTGCAGCAGCCCGGCCCGCTTACCGGTCAGCCGCGCCCCGGCGGCCCCGGCTGCTCCTGCCGCCCCTGCTGCCCCGTCCAGCCGGTCGGCGAGCAGCCGCACCGCTTCGTCGGCCCGCTCGCGCAGCCCCGTCTCGCCGGTCGCCCGGGCGAGGTGCTCCAGCGTCAGGCCGACCCCCGCGAGGCCGCCGTACAGATCCGGCGCAAGCCGCTGCCACTTCTCGTCGAGGACCCGCTCGATGAGCTCCAGCGCGCGCTCGGTGTGGCCGAGCCGTTCCAGGACGTAAGCCACGCCCGCCAGCCCGTCGTAGAAGCCGAGCGGGGTGCCGCGCGGGGGCGGGGCGGTGTGCTCGAGCAGCCACTCCTCCCCCGCCTCGAACCGTCCGGCGCCGGTCTGGTCGAGCACGTGGAGCACACCCGCCGCGCCGTGCGCCACCCCGAGCCCGCCGCCATCGGCGAATTGGCCGATGTCGCCCGGGAAGAGCCGGTCGTCGCGCTCGGGCGTGGCCGAGGCGCGGATGGCGCGGGCCATCGAGTCACGGCTGTGGGGCCAGTCCGCGGGGTCCACGGGGACGTACGAACCGCCGCCGCGGCCCGTCGCCCCCGCGGTCCCCGCCGAACCACCACCATCCGCCGCCCCCGCCGAGCCACCATGCCCGCCGTACGCCCCGTGCCCGTCGCCCGCGATCACCTCCACCGCCTCGGCCAGGAAGGCCCGGTCCACCGGGAACTGCCCGGCCGCCACCTCCGCCAGATGGGCCGCCTTCCCGCGGTTCACCACCAGCAGCGTGGTCATCGGTACGAAGAGGGCGAGCCGTAGACACGCGAGGGCGTAGCGGTCCACCTCGAAGCCGCGGCGGTCGAGCGGGGCGACGAAGCCGGGGTGGGCGATGGCCTGCCGCCGCCCCTCGCCGATGTGTGCGGCCGCCTCGAAGTCCAGCAGCATCACGGACAACTCGTCGGGGCTGACCATGATGTTGAACATGTGCAGGTCGTTGAAGACCACCCCGCGCCCGTGGACCGCGGCGACGGCCTCCTCGACCGCGCTGTGGATCCGCAGCGCCCAGCGGGTGTACTCGGCGACCGCGGCCGGATCCGGCTCGGCGGACAGCAGCGGATGGCGCTGCGCGAAGAAGGAGTTGAGGGTGCGGCCCGCGATGTGGTCCATCACCAGGAAGCGGTGGTCGCCGAGGGTGAACCAGTCGCGTACCTCGGGCGCCACGCCCAGCCCCGACAGCCGCTCCAGCGCGGCCTTCTCCCGCTCCAGGCGGGTGACGGCATCCGCCCCGTCGGAGGCGAGCCCGGCGTACGGGCGGGCCTCCTTGAGGACCACCTTCGCGCCGGTGCGGGTGTCCGTCCCCACATAGACCCCGCCGCCGTTGGAGAAGTGCAGGGCCTTCTCGATGCGGTACGGGAGGTCGGCGACCGTGGTGGCGTTACGGGCGGCCAGCTGCGGCGCGAGGAAGTCGGGCAGCGTCACCCACTCGGGGACGTGGAAGGCGGGGTCGCGGCGGTCCGGGACGAGTCTGCCGGACGGGTCCTCGATGGCGGGCACCAGCGTGCCGCCGGCGCCGGAGCCATCGGCATCAGCCGCGTCGTCGACGCAGAAGCGCTGCGCGAAGCCGCCGTATCGCACATACAGCGGGCCTTCCTGCCAGCGCAGATCGGTCAGAATGTAGGGGCCGGGCTCGCCCGCCAGCAGCTCACCCAATTCACGGAGAATGGCGTGGAGTTCTGCCTCGTCGGCCGGGTAGATGGTGGCGAACTTCCCGCTGGAGCCGCGCCCCGCGTATTTGGAATTGCGCAGGTGCAGCGCATGCGCGGTGGGCACGAATTTAAAAGGTATTTCCCGCGGAACGCAGTAGTCCCAGACCTTGGCCGCGGTCTTCTCCGCATTGTCCAGACAGGCCGAGACATGCACCTTCCAGCCCTGGTTCGGCCGGCCCGGCCGAGGGGTCCCATCCTCCAGTACGGGGTTGACGTGCAGCCAGTCCCCGGAGACGAAGGTCTCCCACCCCTCGGGGGCGGCGCGCTGGGCGGCCTCGTAGCGGGATTCGGAATCCCCGGCATCGGCGGACAGTCGGTCCGGGGTCTCATAGAAATATCTGTCGGCAAGACAGAAGACCTCATACCTCTTGTCCATCGCGTCCCCCTCGGCGTGATGGGCTAGACATTTCCACGCCACCACCGAGGGGAACAGTCACATCCGTCATGAAGAGACCGTGCAATACGCATGAGTAAGTTCGATGAACTGAAGTTCGAAACTATGAACTACAGTTCGACATTACTACTCGTCCGGGGGGAATACCTGCTCGCCGCCGATGAGCCGGATGGCGATCGCCTCGACCGGGCATCCCTCGGCCGCCGCCAGCACCGCCTCCGACGCGTCCGTCTCCGCCGCGACCGGATGCGACTGCCGGGCCCCGTCGAGCCGGAACCCGCCGGGCGCGGCGCTCACACACAGCCCCGAGCCGATGCAGACGTCGCGGTCCACCTCGACATGCCAGCGGTCGCCCATCAGCCCTGCTCCCCGTCCCAGCCCTGGGGCAGATGGATCATCTTGTGCTCCAGGAACGAGGAGAAGCCCTCAGGCCCGAACTCCCGCCCCAGGCCGGAGTTCTTGTAGCCGCCGAACGGCCCGAGCATGTCGAGGCTGAAGGTGTTGACGGAGTACGTACCGGTGCGGATCCGGCGCGCGATCTCGATGCCGTGTGCCACGTCCGCGGTCCACACACTGCCGGACAGGCCGTAGTCGGAGTCGTCGGCGATGCGCACCGCCTCCTCCTCGTCCCCGTACGGCAGCAGGCAGATCACCGGCCCGAAGATCTCCTCGCGGGCGATGCGCATGCCGTTGTCGACGTCGCCGAACAGCGTCGGCTCGACGTACCAGCCCTTCTCCTGGGCCGCCGGACGCCCGCCGCCCGTCAGCACCTTGGCGCCCTCCCGCTGCCCGGTGGCGATGTAGTCGAGCGACCGCTGCTGCTGGCGCCGCGCCACCAGCGGGCCGACCTGGGTCGCGGGGTCCAGCGGGTCGCCGACGACCAGGGCCGAGGCGGCGGCCGCGAAGCGGTCGGCGATCTCGTCGTAGTGGCTGCGCGGGGCGAGGATACGGGTCTGGGCGACGCACGCCTGCCCGTTGTTCATCCACGCGTTGGGCACGATCCCGGCGACCGCCGCGTCCAGGTCGGCGTCCGGCAGGATCACCGCGGCGGACTTCCCGCCCAGCTCCAGCGTCACGCGGGTCAGATTGCGCGAGGCGACCTCCATGACCCGCTTACCGCCCGCGACCGAGCCGGTGAAGGACACCTTGTCCACACCAGGGTGCCCGACCAGGTACTCGCTGACCTCACGGTCCGCCGGGAGGATCGACAGCACCCCCTCCGGCAGCCCGGCCCCGGCGACGATCTCCGCCAGGATGTAGGAGTCCAGCGGGGTCTCGGGCGACGGCTTGAGGATCACCGAACACCCGGCCAGCAGCGCGGGCGCCAGCTTCGCCGCCGCCGTGAACTGCGGGACGTTCCACGGCACCACCGCCGCGACCACCCCGACCGGCTCGCGCCGCACCAGCAGCGGCCCCAGGACCCCGGCCCGCCGCTCCTCGAAAACGAAGTCGCGCGCCACCGTGATCGCGGAGTCCCACACCATCAGCGCGCCGAGCGCCTGGCCCAGCACGCTCCAGGAGTACGGAGAGCCGTTCTGCGCGCTGATGGCCTTGGCGATCTCCTCGTGGCGGACGGCGACGGCGTCCTTGATACGGGTGACGACCGCGATCCGCTCCTCCAGCGACGCCCGGGCCCAGGGCCCCTGCTCGAAGGCGGTGCGCGCCGCCGCGACCGCCCGGTCCACGTCCTCGCGCGAGGCGTGCGGCACCCGCCCGATGACCGCCTCGGTGTGCGGCGAGACGACCTCGATCACATCCGTGCCGGCCGGATCGGCCAACGCGCCGCCGATGAAGAGCTGTCCGTGCTCGATGAGGTCGCTCATCGCCGAGCCTCCCGCCGCTCGTCTGGATCTGACGCCGATCTGACGCTGCATCAGAACTGATACCAGTTCTAGTTATAGTGGGCAATGCTTGCGATGCTTGCGTTGCTCGCAGCAGCGGCCCGGAGAGGGGGCGTCCATGACGGGGGCAGAGGCAGCGGGACCAGCAGGAGCGACAGCAGAAGTAACGGACCACGGTGGCGGGGTGTGGAGCATCCCGGTCCCCATCCCGGACAACCCCCTCGGCCACACCCTCGTCCACCTCCTGGACACCGACCGCGGCCCGGTCCTCGTCGACACCGGCTGGGACGACCCGACGGCCTGGGACACCCTCACCGCCGGCCTCGCCGCCTGTGGCACCTCGGTGTCCGACGTCCACGGCGTGCTCATCACCCACCACCACCCCGACCACCACGGGCTGTCCGCCCAGGTGCGCGAGGCTTCCGGCGCGTGGATCGCCATGCACGCCGCCGACGCCGAGGTCGTACGCCGCACCCGCGAGGCCGAGCCCACCCGCTGGCTCGACTACCTCGCCGTAAAGCTCGCCGCCGCCGGAGCCCCCGAGGAACACCTCGCCCCGCTGCGCGCCGCCCGCGCATCCGGCGGCGGAGGCGCCCTCCCGGGCAGGCGCGCCGCCCAGCCCGACCGCCATATCACCCCCGGGGAACTGCTCGACCTGGCCGGCCGCCGGCTGCGCGCCATCTGGACCCCGGGCCACACCCCCGGCCATGTCTGTCTGCACCTCGAAGAGGCCCATCCGGCGGCCGGCGAGGGCCTGCCCGGCCATGGCCGACTGTTCTCCGGCGACCATCTGCTCCCTGAGATCAGCCCGCATATCGGCCTGTACGAGGACCCCGACGACACCACCGTCACCGACCCCCTCGGCGACTACCTGGACTCCCTGACACGCATCGCCGCCCTCGACCCGGCCGAAGTGCTCCCCGCCCATCAGTACGCCTTCACCGACGCCCCGGGCCGGGTCCAAGCGCTGCTGCGCCACCACGAGGAGCGCCTGGCCGGGCTGCGCGCCCTGCTGCTCGGAGCGCCGCTGACGCCCTGGCAGCTGGCCGAGTCCATGGAGTGGAACCGCCCCTGGGCCGAGATCCCGTACGGATCGCGCAACATCGCGGTCTCGGAGGCCGAGGCGCATCTGCGCCGCCTGGTGAAGCAGGGCCGGGCGGAGCCGGTGCCGGGCACGGACCCGGTGGTGTACCAGGCGGTGTGACCGCCGCCCCCGGCCACGGGCGCCCCACCCACGGCGTCGACGGCACCGCCGACGGCCCGCCCCGCAGGCGTACCAGGCGGTTTGAGTCTCCCTCAGGGGTGGAGGCACCGGTGATCCACAGCTAGCCTTACCCCGCCCGGCCGGGCCGTACGGCGTCGTTGCCGTACGGGATCGAGCCGCGCCCACCCCCGCCATGACGCTGTCATGCCCCGTTCATCCCAGCACCATCCAGGAGTACGTGTGCCGACCTCCACCCCTGACTCCGGTCCGACCCCGCCCCCCGGCTGCCCCGCCCACACCGGGCAGGGCCGGGCACCGGGGCTGCCCGAGTCGCTGTACGGCGCCGAGTTCGCCGAAAACCCGTCCGCCGTCTACGCACGGCTGCGCGCGTACGGGCCCGTCGCACCCGTGGAGATCTCCCCCGGCGTCCACGCCTCGCTGGTCACCAGCTACTCCACCGCCCTGGAGATCATGCGCAACACCGAGACCTTCCCCAGGGACCCGCGCCGCTGGGAAGCGCTCAACAATGGCACGATCCCCATGGACAGCCCCGTCGTGCCGATGATGATGTACCGGCCCAACCCCATGTACACCGACGGTGAGGAGCACGACCGGTACCGCGGCGCGGTCTCCGACACCCTCAACCGGCTGAACCCGCACGCCCTGCGCACCTACGTCGAGGAGAGCGCCGACCTGCTCATCGACCTCTTCGGCCCCGAGGGCGAGGCCGAACTGCTCAGCGAGTACTGCGCCCGGCTGCCGCTGCTGGTCTTCAACCAGCTCTTCGGCTGCCCGCCCGAGCTGAGCGAGACGCTGGTCAAGGGCATGGCCTCGCTGCTGGACGCCAGCGAGGACGCGGTGGAGGCCAACGCCGTCCTGGTCGAGACCCTGCTCGCGCTGATCTCTTTGAAGCGGCGCGAGCCCGGGGCGGACATCACCTCCTGGCTGCTGGCCCATCCCGCCCGGCTCAACGACGAGGAGATGATCAGTCAGCTGATCCTCCTCACGGGCGGCGGTGTCGAGCCCGTGAAGAACCTGATCTGCAACGCGCTGCGGCTGCTGCTGTCCGACGACCGGTTCGCGGGCGATCTGTCGGGCGGCACCATGCCGGTCGACGAAGCGCTCGACGAGGCGCTGTGGACCGATCCGCCGCTCGCCAACTACGCCACCCACTTCCCGGTCCGCGACGTCACCATCGCCGGACACCGGGTGGGCAAGGGCACCCCCGTCCTCATCAGCATGGCCGCCGCCAACAACGATCCGCAGCTGATCTCCGACCGCCGCGGCAACCGCGCCCATCTGGCGTTCGGCGCCGGCCCGCACGCCTGCCCCGCGAAGGACCCGGCGCGGATCATCGCCTCCACGGCCGTCGAGAAGCTTCTCGACCGTGTCCCGGACATCGAGTTGACCGTCGACCCGGCCCAACTGCAGTGGCGGCCAGGCCCATTTCACCGCGCTTTGGTCGCCCTGCCTGTGCGTTTCCCGCCGGTGGCCGCCAAGTACGATGCGACGGGCGCCGCCGCGACCGACCAGACCACCGGAGACACCGCATGGAACAGCAGCCCGGATCCCTCGACCACAGCCCCCTTGTCCTCGACCCCCAAGGGCGCGACGTCCACGGGGAGGGAGCCCGGCTCCGGGAACGGGGCCCAGCGGCCCTGGTGGAACTCCCTGATCACGTGGTGGCGTGGGCGATAACCGACCCCACCCTCCTCAAGCAGCTGGTCACCGACCCGCGCGTCTCCAAGGATCCCCGGCAGCACTGGCCCAAGTTCATCAACGGTGAGATCCCCGCGACCTGGCCCCTGATCGCCTGGGTCGCGGTGGAGAACATGTTCACCGCGTACGGCGCCGACCACACCCGGCTGCGCAGGCTCGTCGCCAAGGCCTTCACCGGCCGCCGCACCGCCGCCCTGCGCCCCCGTATCGAGCACCTGGTGTCCCGTTTCCTCGACGACCTCGCAGCCGGCGGGCCCGACACCGCGGTCGACCTCAAGGCGGCGTACTGCCACCCGATCCCCATGGAGGTCATCTGCGAACTGCTCGGTGTCCCCGAGGGCGAGATGCGCGAGCGCGAGCTGGAATTCGTCAGCACCATGTTCCGTACGAACGCGCCGCCCGAGGAGGCCATCGCCGCCTACCAGGGCCACGAGGCGCTGCTGCACGAACTGGTCGCGCTCAAGCGGCACTCGCCGGGCGACGACATCACCAGCGACCTGATCGCCGTCCGCGACGAGGACGGCTCGCACCTCAACGAGCAGGAACTCGCCGACACCGTGGGCGTGTTGATCGCCGGGGGGTTCGAGACCACCGTCCAACTGCTCGACAACGCCGTGCACGCCATGCTGACCCACCCCGACCAGCTCGCCCTGGTCCGCTCGGGCCGGGCCTCCTGGGACGATGTGATCGAGGAGACCCTGCGCGCCCAGCCGCCGGTGGTCAATGTGCCGTTGCGCTACGCCGTCGAGGACATCGAGCTCGAGGGCGTCACCATCAAGCAGGGCGACGCGATCATCCTCTCCCTCACCGCCGTCAACCGCCACCCCGAGGTCCACGGCGAGGACTCCGACCGCTTTGACATCACCCGCGCCGTCAAGGAGCACCTGGCCTTCGGCCACGGCGTCCACTACTGCCTGGGCGCCCCGCTGGCCCGCCTCGAAGCCCGTATCGCCCTCCCGGCGCTCTTCGACCGCTTCCCGGAGCTCCGACTCGCGGTCCCCGCACAGGATCTCCGCCCCATGCCCACCCTCATCTCCAACGGCCACCAGGCCCTTCCGGTGCGCCTGAGCGGGGAAGCGGAGCTGACGGGCTGACAGCACGTCCGTGGCCGTCGCGGCCGTGGCCGCCACAGCCATGGCCGTCACGGCCCCGGGAAGGCGCGCAGCTCAGACGCGGTTGCTACGATCACTCCGACGCGAGAGACGCGTGATCACGTCACGAGGAGGTTGATGAATATGGCCGCCGTCGGCCCTCATCGGCATGTCCTCGTCCGGCCCGCGCCGTAGCGGAGCGCGGCCCGGGTCGTTCCAACAACCAGGAGTGACACGTGTCTTCCACTCTCTCGACTTCTCACGATGATCTGACCACCGACCGCCTCGTCCTTCAGCGGTGGAGCATCATCGAGGCCGCCGCGGTCATCGACAACACCAGGTCGGTGCACTGGGCGGACGACTTCCCCGCCGACGGCGACCGGGTGATCGCGAACCTCTTCGAGCAGCACCCGGACTGGCTCGGCGCATATGGCCACCGCCTGATCATCGAGCGTGACAGCGGCTTGACGGTGGGCTCGCTCGGCCTGTTCTGGCCGCCCAGCGAAGGAATCCTCGAAATCGGATACGGCATCGTGGCCTCCCGCCGCGGCCGGGGCTACGCCACCGAGGCCACCCGGGCCCTGGCGGAGTTCGCCCTCACCGCGCCGGATGTCCACACCGTCTCCGCCACCGTGGAGCTGCCGAACCCGTCGTCCCTCCGTGTGCTGGAGAAGGCGGGCTTCCACCACGTGGCCACCGAGGAGAACGTGGCCCGGTTCAGGATCACCAAGCCGGACCTCGACCGGCAGTGACCCGGTAGGGCGCGGTGGGGTCGGCGGCATGCCGTCGGCCCCACCGCGGCCGCGGTCAGCCGACCACATCGGCACAGTCGGCGAGCCGGCGGGCCAGGGCGCGTACGTGGTCACGTAGCGCGTCCGGGTGCTCGATCACGAACGGGAGGTCCAGCCAGGCGAGCACGGAGGCGACCCACTCCAGCCGCTCGGCGCGCAGCAGGATCCGTACCCACGGGCCACCGTCCTGCGCCGAGTCGGCCGAGGGGGCCGAGCCGGCCGAGGGGGCGGCGTCGGCCGGGAGTTCCCGTACGGTGGCGATCCCGGCCGGGAGCCGGGAGCGGACCTGCTCGGCGGTGCCCCGGACCCGCAGCGACACCTCGTGCAGATAGGGCACCTCGGCGAGCCCGGACAGCACCCGGGCGGTCGCGTCGAACCCCACGGGCACCTCATACGACCCCGGCAGCTCCGTCGCCGCCTCGATCCGGTCCAGCCGGAACGTACGCACCTCGCCGCTGGCCGAGTCCGCCCCCGTCACATACCAGCGCCCGGAGTGGGCGACGATCCCGTACGGGTGCACGGTGCGCTCGCTGCGCCGCCCGCTCCAGGCGGTGTACGTGAGGGCGACCGGCCGACGGTGCCGCGCGGCCTCCGCGAGCTTCAGCAGCACGCCCGTCTCCGGGGTGGTCACGGGGCGGGCCGGGGCGGTGAAGTCGGCGGTGGCCAGCAGCGCGTCCAGGCGGCGGCCAAGCGCCTCGGGCAGCACCCGGCGCACCTTGGCGGCGGCGCTCTCCGTCGCCGCGACGGACGTGGTCACCAGCCCGGCCCGACGGCCGGCGACCAGGCCGAGCAGCACGGCCAGCGCCTCCTCGTCGGTGAGCATCAGCGGCGGCATCCGGTAGCCGGGGGCGAGCCGGTAGCCGCCGTACCGGCCGCGCACCGACCGGACCGGGACGTCCAGGTCGATCAGGTGGTCGACGTAGCGCCGGACGGTGCGCTCGTCCACGCCGAGCCGGTCGGCCAGGTCGGCGACGGTGCGGGTGCCGCCGGTCTGAAGGATCTCCAGCAGGGCGAGCACTCGGGCGGTCGGTCGGGTCATGCCCGGAAGTCTCCCTCTTATACCGGGCGGATCCTGTCCGGTATCCCTCCTAGCGTGTGGGCCATGGCAACCTACGTACTGCTCCCCGGGCTCTGGCTCGGGGCCTGGGCCTGGCGCCCGGTGACAGCCGAGCTGCGCCGCCGCGGGCACGACGTCCACCCGCTCAGCCTGACCGGCATGGCCGAGCGCGCGCACCTGGCCCGGCCCGACACCGACCTGGAGACGCACATCACCGATGTGCTCAACCTGATCCGCTACGAGGACCTGCACGATGTGGTGCTGGTCGGGCACAGCTACGCCGGTTCGGTGGTGATCCCGAGCGTGGCGGACCGGATGCCGGAACGGATCGCTCAGCTGGTGTTCATCGACAGCGGGCCGCTGCCGGACGGGATGTCCCAAGCGCAGTTCTCCCCACCGGAGGACCAGGCGCGCAACGCCGAACTGGTACGCACGGCGGGCCACGGCTGGCAGCTGCCACCGCCGCCATGGGAGGAGCTGGCCGCCAAGGCGCCCGAGCCGCCCGCGCTCCCCGACGGCACGTACGAGCGCCTGACGCGACTGTCGACGCCACAGCCCTGGGCCACCGTCACCACCCCGGTCCGGCTGACCGGCGCCTGGGAGAAGCTGCCGCGGCTGCACATACTGTGCAGCTTCGGGATCGAACAGGTCCGCGCGATGGCCGCCACCGTCCCCGCCTTCCGGCACATGGCGGACGACGGCTGGACCCACCGGGACCTGCCCGGCTGGCACTGGCCGATGTTCGAGCAGCCCGGCGAGCTGGCGGAGATCCTGGATGAGGCTGCCGCGGCTGCCGAGGCGCACTGAAGCGCCGAAGCAGCCGTACACCGGGACGGTGGGCGGTACCGTTCCTCCGACTGCGAACGATCTTTCATCCCGCCTCGGAGCAGCCGTGAGTGACGCTTATTCCCCCGTCCCGGAACTCAACAGCCTCAAGGAGTTCGACGAGCGCGTCGGAAACCATTACTACGCCGCCGGGTTCGAGCTCCTCGAGTTCGACAAGTTCGACGCCGCCGGGGGCTACTCGGACGAGCAGGAGTTCATCGACAGCTTCCTCTGCTTCGCCTACGCCAACAGTTCCGGTTCGCTCTATACGCTCTGGCGCATGGACGATCGCGAGGACCTGGCCACCTTGCCCGTGGTGGTCTTCGGAGACGAGGGCGGAATCGGCATCGTCGCCAAAGACCTCCGGGACCTGTTCCGGCAACTCGGCTGTGACTGGCGGCAGTGGCCTTCCTGGGACGGAGCCCAGTTCATGAAGCCGGACGCGGACGACGAGCCCAGCCCGCGCCACGGGGAGTACGTCGCCTGGTTGCATGAGACCTTCGGCCTCACCCCGCCGGACGACCCCGGCGACCTCCTGGACGCCGCAGTGGTCGAGTTCCGCGCTCAGCTGGAGAGCTGGGTCGACCGCTTCTACGAGGAGGAGTAGGTAGCCTACGGCGCGGCGATGCGCAGCGGACGCATCATGACCGCGTACACCGGGGAATCCGAGAACGGCTGCTGCGTTCCGATCCGCGCGTACCCCCACGCTTCGTACACGGCCTTGAGCTTTCCGTCTCCGTGCTTCGGATTGACCAGGAGCGTGACGCGCTCCTCGGACCGACCGGAGATCAACTCGTCGTGGATGCGGCGGGCGACACCTCTGCCGCGCCACGGCTTGCGCACCAGGATCTCGTTCAGAGCCAGCGTGCGCACGCCGTTCTCTTCAGTGTAGGCCTCCGGAAGCGGGTTCTTCATCGACGCCCACCAACGGGTGTTGGCGGCCAAGGGGACAGCGAAGGCAAAGCCGACCGGCTCCCCTTCGGCGTAGCCAAGGACGGCTTCCCAGCCGGGCCGCGAGGCATAACTGCTCAGACGCTCGTCGAATCGCTCCACGAACTGGAACGGCTGGTCCATGAGGCCGAACTCGCCGCGCACCTCGACATGGATGTCCAGGAGGAGCTGACGTACGTCCTCGACATCGGTGACCCGGCGGAAGTCGATCGAGGCCAGTCCGGTCATGTTGCCGTCCTGCTGTGGCTGCGGGTGTACTCGGCCCAGGCGCGGGCCTCTGTGGTTCCCGGCGCGACGCCCTCCAGGCGGTCACCGAAGCTGTCGAGGAGGCGCCCGATGCGCCCGCTGCTGTGAGCGAGGTCGACGGGAACTGCCTGGGCGGAGGCGACAGCGGACTCCAGGGCGCCTTGGGCGAGCTGCGCATGGGCCAGGTACGCGCTCACCATGGCGCGATTGCGGATCAGATGGGGGCGGAGCAGGGCCATACTCCGATGGGCGTGTGCCTCGGCCTCGGCCCACCGGCCGAGCTTGCTATTGGCCACCACGGCGAGGTCTTCCAGTTCGGCCTGGTCGTAGAAGCCGACCCACCGTGGCCGGGGGACCGCCGAGTCAGCGCGGTCCAGTGCGTCTTGGGCATGGCCGAGGCTGCGCAGGGCAGCCGTGGCCTCGCCCGCGTCGGCATGCGCAATGGCGATGCGGGCGTGTGCGAGGGAAGCGAAGAGCGGATCGCGGCGCACGATGCTGGTGGAGCGCGCGGCCTCTCTGGCAGCCGCGGATTCCGCGGGGCGCCCGAGCTGCCGATACAGCATGCTCCCGTGGCTCCAGATTTGGAACTGGACGGTGGAGTGGCCCGACAGGCCCGCCAGGGTGACGGCGTGGTTCAAGTGGTGCTGCGCGCTGTCCAGTCGCCGCCCATCGATGGCGGCCCACAGCGCGGTCGCGGTGAACGAGGCGGCCATGGAATAGAGGTGGCCGCGTACGCGCTGGCTGGCGGTGCCCTGCTGCTGAACCTTCAGGGTCCGCTTCGCCAGGTCAACGGCACGGCGTTCATGCGTCAGGGTGCCGCCGCGCCGGTCGTCAGCCGCGATGAGGTCGGTCAGCTCAGCATTCAGACGCGCGACGTCGGACATCCCAACGCGGCGAGGTGTTCCTACCGCTGGGGAGGCGACGGACGCGCCGGCGGCCGTCGCCGCCGTGAGGAACGCACGTCGGTACATGGGATCCTCTTCGGGAGTCGAGGGTGGGTCGGGTTGGCGCCCTCGGGGGCGGAACCCTAACTGCGTCGATGTTCGACCGGTGACCCGCGCCAAGGCAACACGCTGCCGCGCATGCGGCCAGGTGATCTCGCCCGAAAGCCACCGGAAGACCCCCCGCTCGGTGCACGTCCCATACGAGCCCGTGAACTCGGCGATGGCCGAATTGACCTGCGAGGCCAGCCCGTTGGCGGTCACCTCGTGCTCGGCCATCCACGCAGCAAGCGCCTCGTTCCGTGTTCGCGTCATGACAGAACGTTAACGCAACGCCTCGCCTCACCAGGGGGACGGAAGCGTCAAAACGACAGGGGCGGACCCCAGATGCCTTGCCGAGTCCGGCATACCCCCACCGCAGCGCCTGTCGGTTATCTGGACAAGCGCGGACGCCGTGGCGCCCTTCCGCCACCACGCTCCGCTCCCCAGGAAGGACCGACGATGCCTCCGAAGCCCTCCAGCGACACCGTCGCCACTGGCGCTACGGCCGACCGGCACGTGCGCCCCGCCGCGACCGGCCGCCCCTCCTACAGCCAGAGCATGCCGTGCGAGGCAACGTCGGTCATACGCGCCCGTCGCCTGGCGGAGGCGGCGTGCTCCGCGTGGGGGCTGCGGGATCTCGCCGCCCCGGCGGCGCTGATCGTGTCGGAGCTGGTCACCAACGCCGTCGCGCACAGCGGCAGTCGCTGCCTGCGCGTCACCATCTCGCGGCCGGGCCCAGGCTGGATCCGCGTAGCCGTCACCGACAAATCCCACGTCGCCCCCACGCCCCGCACGGCGAAGGACGACGACGAGAACGGGCGGGGCCTCGCCATCGTCGAGGCCGTCTCCGACCGGTGGGGCACGGACCGGCTGCCCTGGGGGAAGCGCGTATGGAGCGAGCTGCGGGTCGAGCGCGAGCAGTAAGCGGCGCTTCGACGTGGGGAACCGCCCTGCGTCGGCAAAGCAAAGGAGAGCACACAATGAAGATCATCCTGCGCAACAGCGACGGCGGGAACGGCGGCAAGCTGCCGGGACAGCCCTACCCTGGTCCGCACCAGCCGCCGTCCCCTGATGGCGGTCCCGGTGTCCCCAACCCGCCCAAGGCCGCTGCCCTGTGACGACAGACCCACGCAAGGAGCGCCCCAGCCGTATGGAGCTGGGGCGTGCCCTCATGTCCGCCGGCTTCCTGTCCTCGGACTGGGCACCCGCGTTCCACGCCGTACCCCGCTCCGCGTTCCTGCCCGACTTGATGTGGCCGTTCGACATGAGCACGAGCCGGAGCATTGCCGTCAGCCAGGCAGGCGATCCGGGGGCATGGCAGGGCTATGCCGACTCCGACGCACCCATCGTCACGCAGTGGGACGACGGGGAGCACTCGGGAACAGAACCAGGAGAGGTCTCCACCAGCTCCGCGTCAATGCCGAGTGTCGTGTTCTCCATGCTCCGGGACCTGGACGCACAGCCTGGGAACCGAGCCTTGGAAATCGGCACGGGCACGGGCTGGAATGCCGCCCTGTTGGCTCACCGGCTCGGCGTGGAGAACGTCGTCACGGTGGAGGTCGACCCAGCCGTGGCGTCAGCCGCGCGGACGGCTCTTGAGCGTTTCGGGACGCCGGTCCGAGTCGTCCACGGGGACGGCTTCAAGGGCTACCCCGAGGCCGCGCCGTACGACCGGATCATCGCGACCTGTGGGCTCCGGTCGATCCCGTTCGCGTGGGTGCGGCAGAGCAGACCTCGAGGGGTCATCGTCGCCCCCTGGGGGACGCACTACAGCAACGGGGACGCCGTCGTACGGCTGGTCGTCGCCGACGACGGACAGAGCGCGTCCGGGGCTTTCACGGGCCCCGTGGAGTTCATGAAATTGCGGGCGCAGCGCCGCCCGCCCGTGCCGCACTCCGACTACGTCACGGGCAGCGTGGCCGATGGTGACGAGTCTTCCACCACGATCACGGAAGAAGAGTTCGTGGGCGGCCGGTTCAGCCCGCACCGCTTCGCGCTGGGGGTGTGTGTCCGTGATTGCGGAAGCATCGTTGCCGACAAGGACGACCGAGCACGGCCGGTGTGGTTCTACGGGCTCACCGATCGCTCATGGGCGTGTGTGCAGTTCCGCGACGGGGCAACCGCGCGTGTGTGGCAGTCGGGCCCGCGTCGGCTGTGGGAAGAAGCGGAAGCGGCCTATCGGTGGTGGGAGGAACAGGGCCACCCTGGGTTCGACCGCTTCGGACTGACCGTGGATGGTGACGGCGAGCGGGTGTGGCTCGACTCGCCGGGCAACCTCGTGCCCGCCCGCGTGACGCCCTGACAGCCCAGCCGCCCGGCCCGGGCACGGCATACCCTGCGGACATGGTCCGCACCACTCCGCCCCGCCCGGTCGACGTCACCGTGGACTTCCCGGAGCTCATGCCGCTGGCCCGCACCACGGTGCGGCTGCACCCTCGCGCCGGCGATCCGACCACGGCGGACAGCTCGATCGGCGGTCCGCTGCTGTGGCCGTCCCAGGAGCCGTGGCCCACGTGTCCGGACCACGCCGGTCCCTGGCACCTCGGCTACGCGCCCGGCGATGTCCGGCTGCGGCGACGCATCCTCGCCGAGGCGTGGAGCCGGCCCCGCGCCGCCGGGGCGGAACTGTTGACAGAGGAGGAGGACGCCGTCGTCGAGCGTGCCGGGGATGAGGCGCGGATAGCCCAGGACGGCCCGGTCCCGATGGTGCCGGTGGCCCAGCTCTACGCCGCGGACATCCCCACGCTGCCTCGCCCGGACGGCGCCGATCTGCTACAGCTGCTGTGGTGCCCGTTCGACCACGACGAGGACTACCTGCCCCGGACCGTGCTGCGCTGGCGGACCGGAGCCGATGTCGCCGACCCGATCGGCACCGCCCCGCAGCCGTCGGTGATCGGCAACGACGACTACCTGCCCGAACCGTGCCTGCTGCACCCCGAGACGGTGACCGAGTACCCGGCTCCGCATGAGCTGCCGGAGGACCTGAGGGGCAGGATCCGTACCTGGGAGAAGCTCCACGGGACGGTCTACCAGTACGACCTCGGCGTCGCCCCAGGGTGGAAGGTCGGTGGCCACACCCCATGGAGCTTCTCCGATCCGTTCCCCATGGCCTGTGCCGAGTGCGGCTCCGGCCTCCTGCCCTTGCTCACCGTCGATGGCCGCGAGTGGGACGGTGGAAGCGCGAGTTGGCGGCCGGTAGAGGATTCCGAGGTCGCCGACCCGTCGTTCCCCGACGCCGGCGGTGCCACCCATCTGAACATCGGCCGTGGCTACAGCCTGCAGCTGTACGTCTGTGCGGAGTCCTGGGAGCACCCCCATGTTCAGAACATGCAGTGACACGGCGGACGGGCTCAGCGGGCTGTCCCGCCCGGCGCCCAGCGGGTTTCTCAGCCCCCGAAGCCCTTGTCGCTCAGGATCTTGTCGATGCGGGCGCGGTGCGCCGCCTCCCACGCGTCGAGGGATTCCCCGGCCTCCTTGGCCAACTTCGCCTGCGCGGCGAGCAGCACCTCCTCCTGGCGGGCGTGGGGAGTGACCACGATGCCCTCCTCGTCGGCCACCACGATGTCACCGGCGTTCACGTCGACGCCGCCGCACCGCACCCGGACATTGAGCGGCTGGGCGACGGCCTTGGCGCCGGGGATGGGGATGGCTCCCCTGGCGAAGACGGGGAAGCCCATCTCGCGCACCTCGCCGATGTCGCGTATCACTCCGTCGAGCACGAACGCCGCGATACCGCGGCGCTGCGCGACGGCGCAGACGTTTCCTCCGGCGAGGGCGTAGTCCACGTCTCCCGACTCGACGACGATGACCGAGCCGGGCTCGGCACGGTGGATGGCCGCGTGGAGCATGAGGTTGTCGCCGGGAGGGCACCGCACGGTGAAGGCGGGGCCGGCGACGCGCGGCGTCGGGGACCAGAGCGGGCGGATGCCGATGTCCATGACCTGGCCGCGGCCCAGGATATCGGCGAGGGTGGTCGGGGGAATGCTCTCGAAGCCGGTGGCATCGGTCATGGTCTGCCTTCTTCCATCTGCTGCCATGGACGAGGGGGTCCGGCGGACCACCCTCGCCCATGATCGCCCATGGCGGTGGCTACCTGACGGTGGTCAACGGACCGGCTCGTTGTGCCGCTCGAAGCCCGGCAGGGACGGGGTGGCGGCGAGGGCTCCGTCGCTCCAGCGGACCTGGTAGCGGGCGGTGCCGCCCGATGGGCAGCAGTTCGGATCGCTGTCCTTGAAGATGGGGCGGGCGAGCGTCACCGCCTTGCCGTCCTGCGCTTCGACCGCCATCGCCCCTGGTCCGCTCGCCTGGCCCACGAACCGGTTTCCGTGGAAGAAGAACACGGCCGCGCAGTTTCCGTCATAGCTGCCGGTGCACATCGCCCTGACGGCGCGCAGCGGGCCGGGGAGGGAGCCGAGCACGTCGGCCGTGACGTCGGGGGTGTAGTTGGCGTCCTTCATCAGCCGCAGGGCTGCGGGAGCATCCAGCTCGTCCTGGTTCGCGGCCGGTTGCGCGGCGCAGCCGACGGAGGAGATCAGCGCGGCCGGGGGCTTCATCCCGCGGAGGGTTTCGCAGTCACGGAGCCAGTCGGGGTCGTACGGGTCGTCCATGACGGGCAGCAGATGAACGGCGGGGTAGAAGTGGCGGGCGTTGCGCTTGAAGACGCTGATCGTCACGGAGTCCGAGGCCGGTTCGTCGGACCAGGTGACGGCCGCCCATCCAGGCCAGCACGTCGACTCGCCCAGGTAGGCCTCCGTACCGTAGTCGGCGATGGCCTCGAGCTCCTTCTTCATCCACGGCCGGGAGGGACAGGCCACGGCCTTGTCGAGGTCGGCCTTCTTCACCTTGGCCTTGACTTCGCCCGGGGCGGATTCCCAGATGGTGGTGGGTTTGGCGAGCGGGAACGAGACATCGATGCTGCGGGGAGGGGGAAGGTTGGGATCGAGGCCGAGGTTGCCCGGACCGAGGTTCATACTGACCGTCGCTTCCGGAAGGAACTTGACCTTGGCCGAGTCATGGATGACATCGATCCTGCCATCGAAGACCAGTGCCGTTTCCAGGTCGACCCCGGCCACCAGGATTTCGATCATGGGGCTCACCTTCAGGCTGATCCGGACGCCGAGCTTTGCCCTCGCCCCCAGTCCGGCTGCCGAAGGCATTTTCACCGTGGCCTTCGGAGGCCAGCCGGTGGCGCCGGCCGACGGTTTCCGGAGGAGGTTCAGCCGCGTGCTCCCCCGATAGTCCAGGGGGCTCTCGATTTCGATCTTTGCCCCCGCGTCGCCCTTGATCTTCCCGTTGAGATAGATGGCGACCTCGGGGTCCAGGTTGAAGTACCCGACCTTGAGGAGCTTCGCGGTGACGTGGGGCACCCGAAACTTCGCGAATTCCCAGTCGAAGCCACATGACGCGCCCACCGGCGAGCCCAGGGTCAGTTTGTGTCTCTGTTGCACCTGGACGTTCATACGGGCCCAGGCCCCGTCCTGCCGGTTCCATCCGAAGTCGGAACCCGACATACCGAATTTCAGCGGACCGTGCTCATACTTGACGAGCGCCAGCGAGCCGCTGCATTTCATCTTCGTCAGCGGGCCCTTCCCCCTCCAGGTGTCCACGCCGATGGAAACCTCGGGCTGAAAACCCTCGGGGTCGGGACTGGACGATGCGAGCGCCTGCGGCATTTGATACGACGCGGGCTGTATCTCGGTCTTCGTACCGGGCGACGAACCCGATGCGTCCTCGACCCGCAGCACGGCCTTGGGCATCGCCTGCTGAAGCGTGGCGTCCTTGGTCCGGACGACGATCCGATCCTTCTCCCGGGTCACCCCGCGCACCTCGCGCACCAGCCCCCGCGGTGTCCGCTCGCTCTCCGCGGCGACGACGAAGTCGCCCTTCTTCAGCTTGCGCGCCGTCGCCGAGTCCGCGGCGAAGACCATCTCCGACTTGCCGGGGCGCTTGAGGAGTCCGGAGTCGGCGGAGTCCGCGGTGTTCAGGACCGTCGTCTTCTCGGAGAGGGCCACGGCGTAATCGATCACCGCCCGCTCGGTTTCGCCGCTGCCCACCGTCCAGGTCGTGGTCTCGTCCGCCGTGTAGTAGACATTGCCCTTCGCATGGCTGGCCTTCGCCGTGATGCGGTAATCACCGGGCTTGACGGAGAACGTCTTGTCGGTCGTCAGCTCTTCACTGAAACCGTTCGCCCCGCTGATATGGAGGGTGAAACGCGCCTTGGCGGGAAGGCCCGTGACCTTGACGGCCAGTTTTCCCGGCCGGTTGGCCGCCATCTGCCACGCGGTGAGCAGGCCGGCGGAGACGGCCAGCGCGATTCCGGCCGACAGCAAGATACGCAACGACCGCCTGCGCGGCCACCATTTCGACATTCGATGCCCCCGATGTGCTCTGCTCGCGCGCCCGTTACTGGAAATCGCCGGTCTGGAAGTTTCCGCGGAGCACGAAGTCGTCCCCCACCCCCTGCGGGAGCGGCCCCAGCTCCTCCGGTTCTCCGGGCGTCGTCAAACTGGCCCGGTACAGCTTCACGTCGGCATCCTCACCGCTCTGGCTCGACGCGATATAGATAGAGCGACGGTCCTTGGCCACGGCCACCGAGAAAATCTTGTTCTCCGTCGCGGGAGCGACCTCCCGCCTCACCCCGACCTCCACCGTGTGCATCGCGTCAAGGTCGTCCCGCGCCTTGCTCACATCCACCCGGATGATGAAGAAGTCGTTGGACGACCCCTGGCAGAGGAGGTCGGCGGCGCTGATCCAGGACATGGGTACGCAGCCCCGCAGATCACCGTCGTCGCGCACAACCACCTGGTTGGTGAGGGCTCCTACGTCGGGATCGTCGGAGAGCCGGTCGATCCGGGGCCCCAGAACGCTGAGGTCGAAGCCGTCCACCGTGTAAAGGCCGACAGCGACCGTGGTGGGGGAGGCGGCGAACTTCCCACTCGGATGGATGACGCGCGGACATGTGACGGCGGCCGACTTCACCGGTCGGTAGAAGACGGTGTCCCGGCGCCGCTCGCCGGCGCAGGCCTCGCTGATCGGGTGCTGGGACAGGCGGCCGCTCTTGTCCGCCGAAACGTACTCCTGGGAGTCCCGCAGGAACCACAGCGATCCGTCCGGAGCGAATCCAGGGGTTTGGTCGGAGTGCTTCTCCGGGCTGTAGCCCTTCTTCTCCGAGGCCTTGGTGATGTCCGTGAACTTGCCCGTGACCAGGTCCAGCCACCCTACGTGCCACTCCGAGTCACGGTCGTCCGTGTCCACCTCGACCGCGACCCGCCGACCGTCCGGGGACACCGGGCTGACCCCCGCCTCCCCCGGGTGGTCGCCGTACTGCCCCTCCCCGCACAGGTTGCCCACCCGCGCATCCACCCCGCCCACGCTCCGGGCGATCTCGGCCAGGCGTGGCAGCAGCGGCTTTTCGGAGAACGTGGCGACCCGCTTGCCGAGCCCGGCGTCGAAGGCCGCCGCCCGCCAGCCGCCCTCGGCGTTCTGGTTCCAGCAGATCACCGGCCCGGTGGCCGAGACCACACGGGAGAGGTTCCTCATCGCCTCGGCGAGCTCGGATTCCGCCGAATCGACCGAATCCCCCGAATCCGCCGCGCCCGCCCCGGACTTGCGCCCGCCGCCGTCCGAGACGCCGGAGCGCCCGCCGTCCTTCCCCGAGTCGTCGGACGCGCCGCACGCGGTCACGCCTCCCACCGCGAGAACGGTCGCCGCCGCCACCGCGGCCACATACGCCTTACTCACTCAGCTCTCCGCCTTCCCCCAAGCGTGACTGCCCTTAGAAGCGAGAATAGTATTAACCATGCGATGCACCTTCACGGCAAGTCGGTTGCCCGTACGCCCGACAGCCGATGAAGGATCATTGAGGCGCACTTGACCACAACAAGGAGGCGACGGTGTCCGGCACAGACCGAGACGGGGGCGGAGACGGGGGCGGAGGCGAGCGCATGGCAGGGCTGACCCGGCGGGAGCGGCTACGCGCGGAGCTCGAGCGCGACGCCAAGGCCGCCGCACGCCGGATCACCGCCGCGGAGGGCGTCGAAGGTCTCACCGTGGCCGCCGTGGCCCGCAGCGTCGGCGTGACCTCGCCGGCCCTCTACCGCTACTTCGAGGGCAGGAACGGACTCATCCGCGCGGTCTACGACGATGTGATGGCGGAGTTCATGCAGGTGGTCGCGGCGGCGGTGGAACGGCAGGACCCCGACGACATCAGCGCCCGGCTGCACGCCGCCACCCGGGCCGTATTCGACTGGTCAGTGGGCAATCCGGCGGAGTTCAACCTGCTCATGGGCGCCGCCTATCCCCAGGCGGCCGCCGCGTCCGCCGACGACATCCCGCACGCCATATTGCGTGAGCTGGGCGGGATGTACGGGCAGCTCTTCACCCGGCTGTGGCGCGAGCAGCAACTCGCCCACCCGTCCGACGACGAGATCGACCCGGTCCTGGCGCGGCAGTTGCGGACGTACCGCGAGGCCATGGGCATCGAAGTCCCCATCGGTGTCGCGCTCCTGATGATCACCTGCTGGCGCCAGATCTACGGCATGCTCTGCCTGGCCGTCTACAGCCACATGTCCTACGCCCTGGACGACCCGGTGCCGCTGTTCGAGGACATGATGGACCGTCTCCTCGGCATCCTCGGCCTCACCCGCAGTCCTCGTCTGGTGATCTGAGGAGCGCCGCCGCGCCCGTCCGTACGGCGGCCCAGTCGGTGGCGTACGCATACCGCCGCGCCCGCTCCAGCCACCCCGCCCGGTCCCGGTGCTCGCGGCGCAGCTGCTCCAGGTCGAGCTCGATCCCCGGCGGCCCCGCCGCCTCCAACTCGCCGATCCGCCGCTCCATCGCCTCCAGCAGCGCACGGTCGAGCTCGGTCACGGCGGCGACGAAGGCGCTGGTCGGCACGGTCACCAGGCCCGTGGCCGGGCCGGCGAACTCGATCTCGCCCTCGGGATCGGATGGATGCGCCCAGCTGACGTTCATGACGTCCTCCCCCGCGACCGTCCGCCAGCAGTGGATGTACGGCGCGACGCGCAGATACCCCGTGTTCAGGGTGCGATCGCCGTGCCACCCCGCCGCGGTCTCGGCCTCGGTCTCGACCTCGGCCTCGGCCTCGGCCTCAAGGGTCTCCAGAGTCTCGTCCCAGTACCAGTCGGAGGAGTCACTGGCCACGAAGTCGGCCAGTTCCTCGGGCACCGGCTCCAGCGCCGCCGGCAGCAGCGCGAGCAGGTCCTCCCACAGCCGCACCACGTAGTAGTCCACATACGGATGCGCCGGGCCGACGCCCCCGCCGTCCCCTCCGCCCCGCAGCGACCGCACCGTGCGCTCCGAGTAGCGCAGCAGCTCATGCTCGCCGAGGTCGATCGCGTACCAGCCGTCGGTCAGCCCGAACCAGTGCAGTACGGGGTGCCCGGGCCGCCCCCACGGCCGTACCTCGGCCAAGGGGGTCAGCCCGAAACGGAACCGGATCATGGGAGGAGTATGGGCCCGACCGCCGTGGAACGCCCCGGTTCGGCGCCGGATAAGGTATCCGTGAAAACTTCATCCGCGTCCGATCGGGGGAAGCCGGTGAGAACCCGGCGCTGACCCGCAACCGTGAGTACGGGCTGTGTGCCGCAGCGCGTACGAGCCGGAGCACCTGATCTGGCGCACCGCAGGCTCCCGCCGTCGGCCCGTCCGGCGGCGGCACCGTCGAGGTATGCGGAGCTGAGCCCGGTGTCATCGCGTTCGTACGTCCCTCGGCGTGCGGGGTGGGCGGCCGTGCGTGGCCGCGTACCGATGTCCAGCCACCGCCGAGACCATCGACCGAGAGGCACCCGTCGCCATGAACGTACGCCGCAGCGCCACGGCTCTGGCCGCCCTGGCCGCCCTGTGCACGGCCGCCGCCCCCGCCGCGTTCGCCGACGCCTCGCCCTCCCCCAAACCGTCCGGCGGCTCGGCGGCGCTGCCCAAGGGGCTGTACGGCACCAAGGACCCCAAGTTCGACGGGGTGTGGCGGCAGTCACTCGCGCTGCTCGCCCAGGACGCGGTCGGGGTCACCCCGGCGAGGTCGGCCATCGACTGGCTGGCCGGGCAGCAGTGCGAGGACGGCGGCTTCGCCGCGTACCGGGCGGACGCCTCCGCCGCCTGCGACCCGAAGAAGGGCGAGTTCACCGACGCGACCGCGGCGGCGGTACAGGCGCTGGCCGCGGTCGGTGGGCGCAGCGCCTCGGTCGAGAAGGGCATCGGCTGGCTGAAGAAGCACCAGAACGACGACGGCGGCTGGGGCCTGAACCCGGGCAGCCCGAGCGACGCCAACTCCACCTCCGCCGCCGTCGGCGCCTTCGCCGCCACCGGCCAGGACCCGAAGCAGGTGAAGTCGGCCAAGGGCGGCAAGACGCCGTACGACGTGCTGCTGGGCCTGCAGCTGGGGTGTGATGCTCAGGAGGGGCAGCGCGGGGCGTTCGCGTATACGGCGGACAAGGGCAGCGGCAAGCCGGTCGCGAACGACCTGGCGACCGCGGCCGCCGCGCTGGCCACCGAGGGCAAGGGCTTTGTCTTCGAACCGGCCGGCAAGGACACCGGCAAGGCCCCTAAGCCGCTGGACTGCGACGCGGGCAAGGGCGGCGGCAAAGACGGCGAACCGGCCGGGGCCGATGGGGCGGCCGAGGCCGCGCAGGCCGCCGCCGCGTATCTGTCGGAGACCATGGCCGGGCACGGCAACCACCTGCTGTCCGCCATGCCCGGTGCCAAGGCCCAGCCCGACTTCGGCAGCACGGCGGACGCGATCGTCGCGCTGGCCGCCGGGGAGCACAGCGCGACCGCGGCCAAGCCCCTGCAGTGGCTGCAGAGCGAGAAGAGCGGCGCGCTGGCGTGGGCGAAGGGCGACCCGGGCGCCCTGGGCAAGCTGGTCCTGGCGGCACACGCGGCCGGTGCGGACCCGCGCAGCTTCGGCGGCGTGGATCTCGTCCAGCAGCTGAACGCCACGGGCCCGAAGCCGGAGTCGGTCTCCGCGGCCGGGTCGGAGTCGGGCAAGGACTCCGACTCCGACTCCGGTAAGGATGAGGACAAGAAGAGCGACGACGAGGGGGGTGTCGGCGGCGTCTGGTGGACGGTCGGCGTCTTCATGGTGGCCGGCATCGGCATCGGCTTCCTGCTGAGCGGCCGGAAGAAGCAGCAGCTCTGATGGGTCAACGCGCCGCCCTCGTCTGCGCCGTGCTCCTGTCCGCGCTGGTGTCCGTGGTCGCGCTCGGCGCCTCGCCCGCGCAGGCCGCGGGCTACCGCTACTGGTCGTTCTGGCAGCGGGAGCGCGGCGCCGGCGGCTGGACGTACGCCACGCAGGGGCCCGCCACGGCCCGGCCGGGCGACGGCGACATGATCGGATTCCGGTTCGCGGTGAGCGAGGACTCCGGGGACGCCACCCAGCCGCGCGACTCGGCCGACTTCAAGGCGGTCTGCGCGCACACCCCGGCGAAGGACGGCACCAAACGCGTCGCGGTGGTCCTGGACTTCGGCACGGCCGCCGACGCCCCCGACCACCGCACCCCGCCCGAGCCCCGTACGGAGTGCGCGCGGGTCGGCCAGGACGCGAGCGCCGGGGACGCGCTGGCGGCCGTCGCCAAACCGCTGCGCTACAACTCCTCCGCCCTGCTGTGTGCCATCGCCGGCTACCCCGCCAAGGGCTGCGGCGAACAGGTCGGCGCCACCAGCGGCGGATCCGGCGGCAGCAGTAGTGGCGGGGACGGCGGACAGGGCGGCGGCGGAGGCGGCCCGTCGGCCGGGCTGGTCGGCGGTCTGGCCGCCGTGGTCGCGCTGGGGGCCGCCGCCGTATGGCAGGCGCGCCGCCACCACCGGCGATGAGCGGCACCGACCGGGCCGCCGTCGCCGGACATCCGCGCACCGACGGGCACCCAGACACCGCCGGACGCCCGGGCGCCGCCGGGCACCCGGGCACCGCGCGCGGCGCGCTGCACGCCGGGGCCTGGTGGCTGTGGGCCCTCGGGCTGGCCACGGCCGCCTCCCGCACCACCAATCCGCTGCTGCTGGGGCTGCTCGTCGCCGTCGCGGGCTATGTGGTCGCCACGCGCCGTACGGACGCGCCGTGGGCGCGCTCGTACGGCGCGTTCCTCAAGCTGGGTCTTGTGGTGCTGGCGATCCGGCTGTGCTTCGCGGTCCTCCTCGGCTCGCCGATCCCCGGCACGCACGTACTGGTCACGCTCCCCGAAGTGCCGCTCCCCGACTGGGCGCAGGGCGTACGGATCGGCGGCCGGGTCACCGCCGAGGGGCTGACCTTCGCGCTGTACGACGGGCTGAAGCTGGCCACCCTCCTGATCTGCGTCGGCGCGGCGAACGCGCTCGCCAACCCCGCCCGGCTGCTCAAGTCCCTGCCCGGCGCGCTGTACGAGGCGGGTGTCGCGGTCGTGGTCGCGATGTCCTTCGCCCCGAACCTGGTCTCCGACGTCCAGCGGCTGCGCACCGCCCGCCGGCTGCGCGGCCGCCCCGACCGCGGGGTACGCGCCCTGCTCCAGGTCGGGCTGCCGGTCCTGGAGGGCGCGTTGGAGCGTTCGGTGGCGCTCGCGGCCGCGATGGACGCGCGCGGCTACGGCCGCACCGCCCACGTCCCGCCCGCCGTCGCCCGCGCCACCGCCGTCCTCACCCTCGGCGGGCTGCTCGGCGTCTGCGCCGGTACGTACGGGCTGCTGGCGGCGCAGGGCGCGGGCTTCGGCCTGCCGGTGCTGCTCGCCGGGCTCGCCGCCGCGCTCGGCGGGCTGTGGCTGGGCGGCCGCCGTTCGGTGCGCAGCCGCTACCGGCCGGACCGGTGGGGCGCGCGGGCGTGGCTGGTGTCCGGGTCGGGGGTGGCGGTCGCGGGCCTGATGATCTGGGCCGCCTCGTACGCCCCACAGGCCCTGAACCCGCCCGCCGTTCCGCTCACCGCGCCCGTGCTGCCGCTGTGGCCCGCGGCCGGGGTGCTGGTCGGGCTGCTCCCGGCGGTCGTGGCCCCGGCGCCGGGGCCGGGGTCGGGGTCGGGGTCGGGGTCGGGGTCGAGGTCGAGGTCGGCAGTGCCCACAGCCCGGAAGAACATTCAGCCCCAGAAGACCGTTCAAGCTCAGCAGACCACTCGGCAGACCAGCGAGGACACCGGTAAGGAGGCCACACGGTGATCCGCTTCGAGCAGGTGTCCGTCACCTACGACGACGCCGCGCGACCCACCCTCCAGGGCGTGGATCTGACCGTTCCGGAGGGGGAGCTGTGTCTGCTCGTCGGCCCCTCGGGAGTCGGCAAGTCGACTCTCCTGGGCGCCGTCTCCGGTCTGGTGCCGCACTTCACGGGCGGCACGCTGCACGGGCGGGTCACCGTGGCGGGCCGCGACACCCGGACCCACAAGCCGCGCGAACTGGCCGATGTCGTGGGCACGGTGGGCCAGGACCCGCTGGCCCACTTCGTCACGGACACCGTCGAGGACGAACTCGCGTACGGCATGGAGTCGCTGGGCGTCCCCCCGGACACCATGCGCCGCCGGGTCGAGGAGACCCTGGACCTGCTCGGCCTCGCCGCGCTGCGCGACCGGCCCATCGCGTCGCTCTCCGGCGGACAGCGGCAGCGAGTCGCCATCGGCTCGGTGCTCACCACGCACCCGCGCGTCCTGGTCCTCGACGAGCCGACGTCGGCGCTTGACCCCGCGGCGGCCGAGGAGGTCCTTGCGGTGCTGCAGCGGCTCGTACACGACCTCGGCACCACCGTGCTGATGGCCGAACACCGCCTGGAGCGGGTGGTCCAGTACGCGGATCAGCTGATCCTGCTTCCCTCCTCCGGCGCGGCCCCCGTCGTCGGGGACCCGGCCGAGGTGATGGCGGTCTCGCCCGTCCAGCCGCCCGTGGTCGAGCTCGGCCGCCTCGCGGGCTGGACCCCCCTCCCGCTGTCCATACGGGACGCCCGCCGCAAGGCGGCCCCGCTGCGGGAGCGGCTGACACCGCTCACACCGCTGACACCGCTCACGCCGGGCGGAGATCCGCACGAGGGAGGCGGTGAGCCCGTCGCCCAGGCGGTGCGGCTGGCCGTACGCCGCGGTCGAATCGAGGCGCTGCGCGGCGTGGACCTGACGGTGCGGCCGGGCGAGACGGTGGCGCTGATGGGCCGCAACGGCGCGGGAAAGTCGACCTTGCTGTCCACGCTGGTGGGGATGCACACGCCCGCCTCCGGTTCGGTACGCGTCGGGGGCGGCGGACCGGGCGGCGAGGGTGACGGCGGAGGTGGCGGGCGTGGGGGGCGTGGCCGGGGTGGCGGTGGCCGGGGCGTCGACAGCCGCGGCGTCGTACCGCACCGCACCCGGCCCGCCGAACTGCTGCGCCACGTCGGCCTCGTACCGCAGGAGCCGCGCGACCTGCTCTACGCCGACACCGTCGCGGCGGAGTGCGCGGCGGCCGACCGCGACGCGGGCGCGGCCCCGGGCAGCTGCCGGGAGCTGGTCGGCCGGCTGCTGCCCGGCGTGGCGGACTCGGCGCACCCCCGCGATCTGTCGGAGGGCCAGCGGCTGGCGCTCGCGCTGTCGGTCGTCCTCACCGCGCGCCCGCCGCTGCTCCTGCTCGACGAGCCGACCCGCGGCCTGGACTACGCGGCGAAGGCGCGCCTGATCGAGATCCTGCGCGCGCTGGCCGCCGACGGCCACGCGACCGTCCTGGCCACGCACGACGTGGAGCTGGCCGCCGAACTCGCCCACCGGGTGGTGATCCTGGCCGACGGCGAGGTCGTGGCCGACGGCCCGACGGCGGAGGTGGTGGTGTCCTCCCCCGCGTTCGCCCCGCAGGTCGCCAAGGTGCTGGCCCCGCTGCCGTGGCTGACGGTCCGACAGGTGCGGCGGGCCTTGGAGGACCGGGAGCGGGCCACATGAGGCCACGTGGCGGCGCCGCTGGGCCGGACCAACCCGGCGCGCGGAGCGAGCCCGGCGCCGACCGTCAGGGCGGCCGCGCGGAGGCGTGCGGACCTGGCCAAGCGAACGAGGCGGCCGACGCGAACAAGGCGGTCGACGCGAAGAAGGCGGCCGGTGCGAACAAGGCGGCCGGTGCGAACGGTGCGGCCGGCCGGACGCGCGCGGTCCGGCTCGGCCCGCGCTCCGTCGCCGCCCTCGCCCTCGTCTCCGCGATCGGCGTCGCCGCCTTCGGGTGGCCGCTGCTGGCCGACTCCGCCTCCGGACTGGCCCACTCCGCCGACGCGCCATGGCTGTTCGCCGCGCTGCTGCCGCTGCTGCTGGCCGTCGTCGTGGCGACGATCGCCGACACCGGTCTCGACTCCAAGGCCGTCGCGATGCTGGGGGTGCTGGCCGCCGCCGGGGCCGCGCTGCGGCCGCTGGGCGCGGGGACGGCGGGCATCGAGCCGATGTTCTTCCTGATGGTGCTGTCGGGGCGGGTACTCGGCCCCGGGTTCGGCTTCGTACTCGGCTCGGTGTCGATGTTCGCCTCCGCGCTGCTGACGGGCGGGGTCGGGCCGTGGATGCCGTTCCAGATGCTGTCCATGGGGTGGGTGGGCATGGGCGCGGGCCTGCTGCCGGGGGCGGATCGGCTGCGCGGGCGCGGGGAGCTGTTCCTGCTCGCCGGATACGGGGCGGTCGCGTCCGTCCTGTACGGCACGGTGATGAACCTCCAGGGCTGGCCCTATATCGCCGGAATGGCTTCGGGCGTGTCGTTCGTACCGGGCGATCCGCTGTCGCACAACCTGGCCCGCTTCGTCGCGTACTGCCTGGCGACGTCCCTCGGCTGGGATCTCCCGCGCGCGGTGGTGACGGTGGTGCTCACCCTCACTCTCGGCCGTACGGTCCTCAGGGCCCTGCGCCGTGCGACCCGCCGGGCGGCCTTCGACGCGCCGGTCGCCTTCAAGGAGCCGTGAAGCCGCGAACGGGCGGTACCGACGAGCGCGCACCGGTACCGCCCGCGGCCTCCGGGAGCGGCTAGCCCTGGTGGTACACGTTCACCGACCAGTCAGCGATCCACTTCCCGTCCCCGTACTGCAGATCGGCCGCGCACTTGTATGTTGACCGGCTCCGGCGGCCGTCGCCGCGCCGGTGCTGTAAGGAAGCAGACGGCCCTCGCGACCAACTCGAGCCCCCGGGCGACTGCCGTTCTGACCGGCGGAGCTATCCGCCGAGCGCGGCGACGAGGTCCGGCAGCCGGTCGGTGGCCGCGGCCACGCCGAGTCCGTCCATGTAGTCGCGGGTGTGGACGATCAGACCGTCCCGGACTCGGATCACCAGGATCCCCGGGACGGTGACGGGGCGGCCGGTCGGCGCCAGCGCCCCGACCACGGTCTGCTCGACGACGACCGTGCCCGCCTCCGCGGTCTCGTGGATCGCCACATCGCGGATCGTCTCGGGCTCCACGGGGGTCGCGCCCCACATCGCCCGGTAGCCCGCCCGGATCTCCTCGCGCCCGTTGAAGCAGGCGGGCAGCCCGGGGAACAGAAACGGGAACTCATGGCGGGCGTCGACCGCGTACAGATCTGCGAGGTCGTCCGCGGACTTGTTCAGCATCGCGCGGTGGAAGCGCTCGACGATGTCATGTAGCGCGGCGGCGGTGGTTTCGGGCATGACGATGCGCTCCGATCACTCGTACAGGTTCACTCATGCGGGGTCACTCACACATGTTCGCTCAACATGCGTTGACTCAACAAGTGTAGAGCGAGCGCGCCCTCGGTCAACAGCTGTGGAGCGATCGGTAGAGTCGGAGATATGACCGCAGCCGGAACCACCCGCGCCGAGCGCCGCCGCAACACCGAGCAGCGCATCCTCGCCGCCGCCCGCGAGCTGTTCGCCGAGCGCGGCTTCGAGCGGACCACGATCCGCGCGGTCGCCTCGGCGGCGCAGGTCGACCCCGCGCTGGTCATGCAGTACTTCGGCTCGAAGCAGGAGCTGTTCTCCCAGGCCGTACGGATCTCGGTCGCGGGGGCGGAGGACCGGCCGCGGACCGGCGGCCCCGAGGCGCTGACGGATTCGCTGCTGGCCTCGCTCGGGATGAAGATCGGCGGGCTGCCGGAGGCCTCGCTGGCGATGCTGCGCTCCATGCTCACCCACCCGGAGGCGGCGGAGGCGGCCCGCACCGCCCTCGACCATCAGATCACCGAGCTCGCGGCCGCCATCTCAGCCGGGCACGGGGGTGACGACCGGGCCGAGGACGCCCGGCTGCACGCCGCGCTGGCCGTCGCCACGATGGTCGGGGTGACCATCGGCCATCAGCTGCTCGGCATCGACGATCTGCGCCGCGCCTCCCCGGAGGAGATCGCCGCCGCCCTGCGGCCCGCCCTGCACGCCCTGGTCACAGGCGCTGAATGAGCGTCGGTCAAAGGCGCTGAATGATCGTCCCGGTCGCCAGCGCGCCACCCGCGCACATCGTGATCAGCGCGAACTCCTTGTCCGCCCGCTCCAGTTCATGCAGCGCCGTGGTGATCAGCCGGGCACCGGTGGCCCCCACCGGATGCCCCAGCGCTATCGCGCCACCGTTGACGTTCACCTTCTCCAGGTCCTGTTCGAAGACCTGCGCCCATGACAACACCACCGACGCGAACGCCTCGTTGATCTCGACGACGTCGATGTCCTTGAGCGTCATCCCCGCCTTGCCGAGCACCGCGCGCGTCGCGTCGATCGGCCCGTCCAGGTGGTAGTGCGGATCCGCGCCGACCAGCGCCTGGGCGACGATCCGCGCGCGCGGCTTGAGCTTGAGCGCCCGCGCCATGCGCTTGGACGCCCACATCACCGCGGCCGCGCCGTCGGAGATCTGGGAGGAGTTGCCCGCCGTGTGCACGGCGGTCGGCATCACCGGCTTGAGCCCGCCGAGCGCTTCCATGCTGGTGTCGCGCAGCCCCTCGTCACGGTCGACGAGCCGCCACATGCCCTGCCCGGCCGCCTGTTCGTCCTCGGTCGTCGGCACCTGCACCGCGAAGGTCTCGCGCTTGAAGCGCTCCTCCGCCCACGCCCGGGCGGCCCGCTCCTGCGAGAGGAGGCCGAGGGCGTCGACCTTCTCCCGGGTGAGCCCGCGGCGGCGCGCGATCCGCTCCGCCGCCTCGAACTGGTTGGGCAGATCGACGTTCCACTCGTCCGGAAACGGCTTACCGGGCCCGTGCTTGGAGCCGCTGCCGAGCGGCACCCGCGACATGGCCTCGACGCCGCAGCCGATGCCGACGTCGATGACGCCGGTCGCGACCATGTTGGCCACCATGTGGTTGGCCTGCTGCGAGGAGCCGCACTGGCAGTCGACAGTCGTGGCCGCGGTCTCGTACGGCAGGCCGACGGCCAGCCAGGCGTTACGGGCGGGGTTCATCGACTGCTCACCGGCGTGGGTGACCGTGCCGCCGACGATCTGTTCGACGCAGTCTGGCTGGATACCGGTACGGGCGAGGAGTTCGCGGTATGTCTCACCGAGCAGATAGGCGGGGTGCAGATTGGCGAGTGACCCTCCGCGCTTGCCGATGGGCGTGCGTACGGCTTCGACGATGACGGGTTCCGCGGCCATGACTCGTCCGTCCTCACTCTCTTAACGGGCTGTTCCCCTCCGGGGCGCTTCAGCCGCTGTCGACGGTCGACCACGCGGCGGTAGCCGCATGTCGACTACAGCCTCGACCCCTCGTTCCTCGGGGCCTCCGCGCGCTCTCCCTTTCACAGTGACATCAGCGCCTCCGGCGCGGGCGACCGCGCCCCTTCGGATCACTCGCCCAGCGGATTCCGCGGGGCTCCCGGCAGCGCCCGCGACAGAACTAGTACGCGTTCTAGTTCTTCAATCAGTCTGCTGAGGCCCGGCCCGGCGGCGCAAGGGGCTTGCATGCCCGTTATTGAGCCGCCCCTCACGCATGTGCGCCCGTTGTGCGCAACAAAGGCGGCCATGACACTTGCCACTTGTAGAACCCGTTACTACCTTCTCCGACACTTCTGATAGGCCGTCAGATCTGGAGTGGCCGATGTCCTGCCCAGCCCTTCCCGAAGGATTCGACTTCACCGACCCCGACCTCTACCAGCAGCGTCTGCCGTTCCCGGAGTTCGCCCAGCTGCGGCAGACCGCCAAGGTGTGGTGGATCCCCCAGCGGCACGGAGTCGCGGGCTTCGACGACGACGGGTACTGGGCCGTCACCCGCCACGCCGACGTCAAAGAGGTGTCGACCAAGCCGGAGATCTTCTCCTCCCACCTCAACACCGCGATCATCCGCTTCAATGAGCACATCCACCGCGACCAGATCGACGTCCAGAAGTTGATCATGCTCAATATGGACCCGCCCGAGCACACCCGGGTCCGCCAGATCGTCCAGCGCGGCTTCACCCCGCGCGCGATCCGCGCGCTGGAGGACGCCCTGCGCGAGCGCGCCACGCGGATCGTGGCCGGGGCCAAGGAGGACGGCAGCGGGGACTTCGTCACCGATGTGGCCTGCGAACTGCCGCTGCAGGCCATCGCCGAGCTGATCGGCGTTCCCCAGCAGGACCGCTCCAAGATCTTCGACTGGTCCAACAAGATGGTGGCGTACGACGACCCGGAGCTCGCCATCACCGAGGAGATCGGCGCGGAGTCGGCCATGGAGCTGATCTCGTACGCCATGAATCTGGCCGCCGACCGCAAGGCCTGCCCGGCCAAGGACATCGTCAGCCAGCTGGTCGCCGCCGAGGACCAGGGCAACCTGGCCTCCGACGAGTTCGGCTTCTTCGTCCTGCTCCTCGCGGTCGCGGGCAACGAGACCACGCGCAACGCCATCAGCCACGGTATGCACGCCTTCCTCACCCACCCCGACCAGTGGGAGCTGTTCAAGCGCGAGCGCCCGGCCACCGCCGCGGACGAGATCGTACGATGGGCCACCCCGGTCATGTCCTTCCAGCGCACCACCACCCAGGACACCGAGCTGGGCGGACAGCGGATCGCGGCCGGCCAGCGGGTCGGCATCTTCTACTCCTCCGCCAACCACGACCCGGAGGTCTTCGACCGGCCCGAGGACTTCGACATCACCCGCGACCCCAACCCCCACCTGGGCTTCGGCGGCGGAGGCCCGCACTTCTGCCTCGGCAAGAGCCTCGCGGAGCTGGAGATCCGCCTGATCTTCAACGCGATCGCGGACGCCATGCCGGACATCCGGCTCGCGGGCGATCCGAGGCGGCTGCGATCGCCCTGGCTGAACGGAATCAAGGAGCTGCAGGTGAACTACGGCTGACCGCCGGTGCCCCGTGGCGCCCGCCCCGCCCCGGGAGTGCCGCTGCGGCCCCGCACGGGGGCACACTGTCCGCCATGAACGACACGAGCGGCACGCCCGGCGGACAGCATGAGCACGAGTTTCGAAGACTCTTCGACTTCATCGCCTTCACGGCCCGGCTGCGGGAGATCGAGCGCCCCAACAACGCCACGCCGACACGCCGGGAGAGCGTGGCCGAGCACTCCTGGCATCTGGCGATGGTCAGCTGGATACTGCACGCCGAGTTCGAGCGGGAGGCCGGCCACTGCCTCGACCTGACCAAAATGCTCAAGCTCTGTCTGATGCACGACCTGGTCGAACTCGACCCTCTCGACCCTTCAGTCGACCCTTCGGCCGACCCCAATGCCGCGGATGACGCCGCCGAAGATCCCTTCGCCTCGCTGCCGGGCGCGCTGCGCCCCGAGTTCCTGGCCCTGTGGCACGAGTACGAGGAGGGCCGTACGCCCGAGGCCTGCCTGGTGCGCGGGGTGGACCGGCTCAACCCCGCGCTGATGCGGTACCTCACTGGCCAGGGCTGGCACGATGTGCCCACCGACACCAACGCCGCCATGGACGCCGACGCCCTGGACCGGCTGCAACTCCCGCGGGTGGCCGTCAGCGAGACGCTGCGCGCGCTGTACGAGGAGGTCCGCGACGCGTCGGTGCGGCGCGGGCTGCTGACCCCCGCGCCGCTGACGCCTTGACGCGCGTGCGTTGACACATACCCTGACGCGTCATCCCTCGAGACGCGTTGTCATTTGAGACGCGTTATCCCTTGAACGGCACCTTCACGCACGCCACCCGCGCGCCCGCCTCCCCGGCATGGCCCTTGTGCGTGGCGGTCGCATGCTCGTGGAAGACGAGGGAGCGCGCCTCCGAGTCCCGGAAGCGCCAGTTCACGTGGGCCATGGCGTGGCCGTCGCCGTCCTTGTCGGTGGTGACCTGCAGCCACACCTCGTTGTGGGGATTGGCGTACTTCGGGTTGGTCGACGGCTGCTTCGGGTCCTTCATGTTCTGATAGTGCGGACCCGAGTCATTGGGCATGGTCCCGCAGGTCTTCGTATGGACATGCACCCCGAAGGTGTGGTTCGCCTTGAGGCCGCGCACCCACACCATGACCCGGGTGCCCTTGCCCTCGCCTTGCGTACCGTGCGGGCTCGGCGTACCCGTCGGGCTCGGTGAGGTTTGCGTGCCGGTCGGGCTGGGCGTGGTTTGGGTGCCCGTCGGGCTCGGTGTGGTCAGTGCGGCCTGGGGGGCGCCTTGCCATTGATGGTGGTGGCGGTATTCGCCCCCGCCGTGCCACTTACCCAGGAACTGCACGACGACGACCTTGGCGGATACGGGCACCAGCTTGGTGTTGTACGTCACCGCCTTGTGGCTACTGGCCTCTGCGGCCGGTGCGAACTTCGCGTGGACCACCACGAAGGGACAGGGCGACACCGCAGGGGACACCGCGACCATCGATGCCGCGGCCGCCGCCGTGACCGCCATGGCAAGAGACATGGGGGATCACTCCTCCAAGCGTGGACCCCCCTTGATTGGCCCCCGGGCGCGGGCCCCGCGCCGCATCCCGCCCGGCCGGACCCGTCCTCTGCTTTCCACGCTAGTGCCCTTCGTCACACCCTTCAACGCGAGCCCGGCCGGTGGCCTCAACGCGAGCCCGGCCGGTCGGCTCAACGCGAGCCCGGCCCGGCCACCTCTGTCGGCTCGGCGGCTTCGGGGAGAACGGGCTCCTTGGCCTGTCCCGGCACCGAGGCGACAGGCGCAGACCCCGACTCCGCCCCCGCGCCCGACCCCGCAGGCTCCGGCTCCCGCTTGCGGAATCCGAGGAGCGGCCACAGCGGACCGGCAGCCTCCTCCTTGGGCCGTTTCCCGACGCCGAACAGCAGATACTGCAGCCCGAACCCGGCCGCTACGACCACCCCACCGCCAACCGCGTCCAGCACCCAGTGGTTCGCCGTACCGACGATCACCGCGGTGGTCATCAGCGGATACATCAGCCCGAGGATCTTCATCCACAGATACGGCGCCACCAGCGCGATCACCACCCCGCACCACAGCGACCACCCCACATGCAGCGAGGGCATGGCCGCGTACTGGTTGGACAGCTTGGTCAGCGCGCCGAAGTCCGGATTGTCCAGGTCCTGCGGACCGTGTGCGGTGTCGATGAAGCCGAGGCCCATCAGCCGGGGCGGGGCGGTCGGGTAGAGCCAGAAGCCGACCAGCGCGAGGAGCGTGGCGAAGGCGAGCGGGGTGCGGGCCCAGCGGTAGGTGACGGGGCGGCGCAGATACAGCCAGGCCAGCAGGGACAGCGGGACCAGGAAGTGGAAGGTGCTGTAGTACCAGTTCATGCTGTCCCTCAGCCATGGTGTGTCCGCCACCACGCCGTTGAACCAGTGCTCGATGTCGATATGCAGCCACTTCTCGGCGGTGAGGACCTGGTGTCCGTGACTCTCCGCGAGGGTCCGCGAGTCGGGGGCGTGCGCGCGGACGTAGGAGTACCCGAAGTAACCGATACGGATGAACATCAACTCGAGCATGAGGTTCGGGCGGGACAGCGGCCGCCGCACGAAGCGCAGCAGCGGCACCCAGGCGAAGCGCCCCTGGACCGGTTCCGCGACCGGGGTCGGGTCCGGGTTGTCCCACGCCGGGGAGGTGCGGGACAGGAAGGGCACCAGGCAGGCGGCGGCGAGAGCCGCCAGCAGCGGTGCGTTATATCCGATATGGCCCAGAATATCGATATCAGGCAGCAGCGCCTGGCGGTTGAGGGTCATCGCCAGCACCACCAGCGCCGGCCACACCAGCCGGTCCGTGGCGCGCTTGCCGACCCGCCCGACGACGGCCAGCAGGATCCACAGCTGCTGGTACTGCCAGGACGTGGGCGAAATCGCCAGCGCCACACTGCCGGTGATCGCCGCCGCCAGCAGCAGCTGCCCGTCCTCGGCGTAGCGCGCGGCGCGCCGCAGACCGACCACGGCCACCGCCACCGCGCCCACCGCGAGCAGCGCCAGCTCGGCCGGGCCCGAGAAACCGACCCTCAGCAGCAGCCCGTGCAGGGACTGGTTGGCCAGGCCGTCCGGGGGTGCGCCGAGCCCGGCGCCGCCGAAGTGGTGGATCCAGTACGTCCATGAGTCATGCGGCATCAGGGCCCAGGCGAGCGCGGAGCAGGCGGCGAAGGTGGCGCCCGCGAGGGCAGCCGCATGCCGCCGCCCGATGAGCCACAGGACCACCGCGAACAGCAGCAGCGCGGGCTGCAGCGCCGCGGCGACCCCGATCAGCACACCCGTCTGCCGCTCCGAGGTCCTGGGCAGCACGGTGAACAGCACCAGCAGCACCGGGATGATGCTGGTCTGGCCGAGCGTGAAGGTGTTCCGTACCGGCAGGGACAGCACCAGCAGGCTGATCGCCACCGGCGCGGCGAGCAGCGAGGTGCGCCGGGAGACGGGGCCGGGCAGGGAGCGCGCCGCGACCAGGCCGAGCACCACGACCAGCAGCAGGGTGCCAAACGTCCAGGCATAGCCGAGGCTCTGCTCGGCGGCGCGCGTCAGCGGCTTGAGGACCAGCCCGGAGAACGGCGTCCCGGTGAACGCGTCCCCGTCGTACAGCGATCCGCTCACGTGGAGGACGCCCTGCTCACCGATCCAGGTCTCGAGGTCGGTCAGCCGCTCGTCGGGTGGCAGCCGCAGCACAGCCGCGGCCTGACGGACGGCCAGCACACCGGCGAGGAGCCACAGTGCTCCCAGCACCAGTGCGTTCCGTGACATCCGTGCCCCGACGGGACCGGGGCGGGGCCCCGTATCCGGAGTTCTCCCCAGTCCGCTTCGCTCCACGTTCGTCACGCCCTGCTGCTCCCCCACTCGCCCTTGTCATTCGGTCGGGATATTTGAGACCTTACTGAGCCCTGTACTCAGACGCGGAACACCCCCTCGTCACCTGACCGTCGTCAAGGATTGTCCGAAAAGTACCGCTCGGTCGACTGGATGAGCCCGTGAGGCATGACCCGTGAGGTCTGCCCCAATTTCATCAGGCGCTCGGCCCGCACCGCGAATGCGACCCGCGGCACGGACCGTACGCCGCTTCCCTCGGCCGCTCCCCTCGGGCAGCGGACCACTCCTAAGGTCTGCCGCCGATCACCACTGGCAGTGGACGTGGGTGGAGTGCCCGGAGTCGCCGGGGCCGAGCACGAGGACGGCGCCGTAGGACCGGCAGGCCCTCATGAACTTCTTGGCGTTGTTGTAGCCCGCCCCACTGGTGCTGACCCGCTTGCCGTTGACGGTACCGACGTCGAAGGCCCGGCCCGCGTAGTGCTTCGAGCCGCGCGAGTGACTGCCGCCCGCGACCTCGGTGACCCTGAAGGTGAACCGCTTCGCGGTGTTCAGCTTGAGCATCGCGTTGAGCATGGTCTTGTTGAGCGTGACCGATCCGCCGGGGGCGGTGCCGTAATGGCTGCGCTTGGCCTTCCGCCCGGCGGCGGTGTCCTTGATGTTCTGCTTGGCGTTCGCCTTGTCGGTGCGGCCGCTGTCGTGCGTGGTGGCCAGGGAGATGCCCCGGTGGTTGAGTATCGACTTCGCGATCGCGGGGCGCGAGGCGGCCTCCGCGGTCGTCGCCGAGGCCATGACGGCCAGCGAGGAGGCCACGACCGCGGAGATCATAAGAGGCGTGCGCTTCATCGGTGATTCCCTCCGGATACGGTGATGCGGCCGGCCAACCGACCGCCGCGAACCACGGTCCCGGTGCGGCCATGCGGAAATCTTGGACATGTCTTGAATCGCCAACCAGACGCGGGCATACGAGATGAAAGAGGAGCGACGTCCATGACCAAGACGCGCGGAACAATGGTGGATATTCCCACCCCGGACGGCACCGCCGACGCCTATCTGACCCACCCCGACGACGACACCCCCCATCCCGCCGTACTGCTCTACATGGACATCTTCGGGCCACGTCCGCACCTGTGGAAGATGGCCGACCGCCTGGCCGAGGCGGGCTACACCGTGCTGATTCCCAACGTCTTCTACCGCCACGGCCGCGCACCGCTGGTGGAGCTCCCCGACTTCATCGGCCATGACACACGCCCCGAGGTCTTCCAGGAGCTCATGTCCTTCCTCCCGTCGCTCACCCCCGAGGCGGCCATGCGCGACGCCGACGCCTATCTGCGGTGGCTGGCCGACTGTCCGCAGGCCACGGACGGACCGGTCGGCGTCACCGGCTACTGCATGGGCGCCCGCCTGGCCCTGCGTACGGCCGGCGCGTTCCCCGAGCGGGTCGCGGCGATGGCCGGCTTCCACGGCGGGGACCTGGCCACGGAGGCCCCCGACAGCCCGCACCTGGTCGCCGACCGCATCACCGCCGAGGTGTACTTCGCCCACGCCGACCACGACTCCTCGATGCCGCCCGAGCAGATGGACCGCCTCGACGCGGCGCTCACGGCCGCAGGCGTACGCCACCGCAGCGAGGTGTATCCGGGCGCGCAGCACGGCTTCACCCAGGCCGACACCGCCGCGTACAACGCGGACGGGACCAAGCGCCACTGGGAAGCGCTGCTGGACCTCTTCGGCCGCACGCTCTGACCGCGCCCTCCGGTGTGTCCCGCATCACGCCGCCGGTTCGAATGGGCGCGATGAGTTTGGCGCGGCCCGGAGGTCTTTATCGCCGTAAGCCACGCAACAACCAGGAGGAGCAAGTCCCGTGCGCATCGTGATCAGTGAGTTCATCAGCCTGGACGGCGTCGTACAGGCCCCGGGCGGCCCCGAGGAGGACACCGAGGGCGGCTTCGCGCACGGCGGCTGGACCCACCCGTTCTTCGACCCGGAGGTGATGGGCAGCGCCGTCGCGGACGTGCTGTCCAAGGCCGACGCGCTGCTGTTCGGGCGCCGCACCTGGCAGACGATGGCCGCGGCGTGGCCCGAGCGGGCCGGCGACCCGTTCGCCGACCAGATGAACTCCATCCGGAAGTACGTGGTGTCCCAGACCCTGGGCGACGACCAGCTGACCTGGAACAACACCACACGCATCGCCGGCGGCGAGGCCGTCGCCCGCATCCGCGAGCTGCACGGTGCCGAAGGCGGCGACCTGTTGGTCATGGGCAGCCCCACGCTTGTCCGCACTCTCCTGCACGAGGGCCTGTTCGACGAGCTGCTGTTGATGCACATGCCGGTGATCCTCGGCGGCGGAAAGACCATCTTCCCCGTCGATGGAATGCTGCGCACGCTGGAACTGGCATCCACGGCCACCAGCGGCACGGGCGTACAGGTGTGTACGTATCGGCCGGCCGCCGGCTAGCCAGGTCGGCGGAACAGGGCCGTCCAGAGGAAGGGTTCTCCTCCGGCCAGGCCATCCCCAAGTGCGTCAGCCAACGCGGCGCACCCGACGGCCCGCGCGCCGCCTCGACCGTCAACCCGTCGTGATCGACATTCACCCGGACGTGGCCCGACGTGAGCGGGACGGCCTTCGGTTTCCCGCGCGGCCGCCGGGCGGTACGGGGCTTCGGCGCGGCCGGGGTGGACGGAGCGGATAGATACGTCCGCATCCGAACGGCGGCGTTCCAGCCGAGCCAGAGCGGAATCAGCACGACGAGCGGCGCCGCGGCGGCCAGCCGGGGAATGGGCGGCCGCCCGGGCGTCCCCTCCCGCATCCGCTTCGACCCGCCGCCGACCCCAACTCCCATGGTGCCCGCGCTCGTTCCTACCCCGCTTCGACGCGGCGCCCCTACGGTGCACGATGCGCGGTGGCCAGATCAACGCCGGTGCTGTCACAGGTCGATGCCGTGTGGGCCGTTGTCGGTCAACGGGCCTCGGACGACAGCCCCCAGGCGATGGTCCTCAGACGGAGGCCGGGGCGGCGCCGACGCAGAACTCGTTGCCCTCGGGGTCGACCATCACGATGTGATGCCTGTCGACCTCCGCCACCACCGTCCCGCCGGCCCTCACCAGCCGCTCCGCCTCCGCCTTCATCCGCACCCACCGCTCCTCGGCACCGCCATGGCCCGGCACCCGGATGTCCATGTGAAGCCGGTTCTTCGCCGTCTTGGGCTCCGGCACCTTCAGGATCGACAGCCGGGGACCGACACCGTCCGGATCACAGAGCCACGCCCCGTCGTCCGCGGAGTCGTCCTCCGGCAGATCGAACTGCGCCAGCCACTCCTCGCGCGTCTTGAAGGGAGGAGGCGGCGGCTCGTCGATATAGCCCAGCGCGGTCTTCCAGAACTCGGCGAGGAGCCGGGCGTCCGTACAGTCGAAGGTCAGATCGATTCTGGCTGCCATGACCGGACCGTACTGCGCGCCTCTGACAACCACCGCTCCGTCGGACCCGGTCCCGCTCAGGAAGATCGGCGGGGCGCTGAGGCAGGATGGCTCCATGAGCATCGTGAAGATCAATGTGCTGACGGTTCCCGAGGAGCAGCGCGAGGTGCTGGAGAAGCGCTTCGCTCGCGGGCGGGAGCAGTCTAGAACGGGTCCGACTGATTCTCGTGAACCGATAGCATCGGGAGTCCAAGGCCCCATACGCTGGCACTGTGACCCTACCTGTCGATGACATCGAACTAGCTGACGCTGTAGAGGCAATTCGCGATGGTCTCTTGGCAGCGACTAGTCGTGCTACTGGTTCGCCATTACGCTTCGAAATGGGCGAAATTCAGATGGAGTTCTCGGTCGAACTCCGACGCGAAGCCAGAGGAAAGGGTGCCGTTAAGGCATGGGTCGTCAACGCGTCCACCGAAGGAGCCATAGCAAGCACCCGAATTCAAAAGGTTTATTTTACCCTCAAACCCAAGAACGTCACCACGAACGCTGGCTGGGATATTTCTAATGAAACCGAGGGTGACGCAAGCAGGTTTGAGGACAGAAACTGAAAACCATGTCATACTGTGGCCCAGCTCGGGAGCGCATAAGCGCAGTGTTCGCTGACGGGAAGCAGGGAAGCGGATACCTTCTAACTCCACGCCTGATTCTTACTGCTGCCCACGTGGTGACCGACAGAGTTAACGTTCAAGTCGCAGCACCCGGCACTGGGAAGGTGCATTGCGACGTGGTATGGATTCGGCAAGATGAGCGATGCGATGCCGCGCTACTCATCGCACATCACCCTATTCCCAGCGACGCCACTACTTTCCCCAATGTTCGCCTAGGTTCAGTCGATTCTTTGACACCTCTTCCGAATTGCCAGGCGATTGGATTTCCTGAAGCACAGCGAGACAACGAGGGGCACCTCGATAGCGAACAACTCGTAGGAACTCTAAAGCCTGGCTCCAACTTACTAAGCCGGCGATACGTCCTGGATAGCACTCATACTCCTCCTTCAGAACGGGAGGGTTCCAATTCCCCCTGGTCAGGCTTCTCAGGGTCGGCGGTGTTTTACAGCGACGTAATCATAGGAGTCGTCGGTCACGACCCTGCCAATTGGCAACATGGTCGTGTCGAGGCAACTCCAGTATCTGAATTCAGCGACGATCCATTTTTTAGAGCAATTCTAGAGAAAGAGGGTCATCCCGAGTATCTCGTGGTGCCTGATGATCTATCACCCGATCGAATATTCGAGGAGCGGTACAGAGAATACATCGCGGCCAAATTCGGCACTCTGACCATTTTCGGCATCGACCTGAACGATCGCTCTAAGGCTGAATGGCCCCTTGACGCAGCTTACCTGAGTCTTGAGGCGATGAATTATAGAGAAGCGAAGCGGGACGCAACCACAGCAAGGGAAGACATAGCAACAACATCACAATCTTTGCTGCCTGCTGATAGGGCCCTTGACGGTCATGACCGTGTGCTGTTGCGCGGTGTGGCGGGTTCGGGAAAGACCACACTCGTTCAATGGCTAGCGGTCTCGACTGCTAAACGGGAGCTGCATGGAGGGATCCCGCACCTCTACAATCGGGTTCCCTTCGTTCTCCCTTTGAGGACTTTGATCCGACGTCCGTCACTACCGCTACCCGAAGAGTTTCTTGCCGCTGCCAGGAGTCCGCTATCTGGTCTGCAACCGCAAGGATGGGCAGAGAGAGCGCTCTCGGCACAGCGTGGGCTCGTTCTAGTAGATGGCCTCGATGAGATTTCAGAAGGCGATCGCGAGCGAGTAAGGCATTGGCTACACGAGCTCCTCATCGCGTTTCCCGGAAACTCCTGGCTAGTTACTTCGCGCCCTTCTGCTGTATCCGATGACTGGCTGGCTTCGGAAGAGTTCATTGAGCTCAGCTTGTCGCCGATGAACCGCAAGGATGTTGCCACTTTTGTACAGAGGTGGCACAGCGCCGCCTGCAGAACGTGCCGCGATGCCGATGAACATTTGCGCCTTACGGGTTATCAAGAACGACTCCTTGGAGCTCTCAGAGCTAAACAAGATTTAGGGCGTCTCGCCACGAATCCTCTCATGTGCGGGCTAATCTGCGCTCTTCACCGTGACCGGAGAGGCTACCTCCCCCCGGGCAGAAAGCAGCTGTATGACGCTGCTCTTTCGATGCTTCTTGCACGACGTGATCGCGAGCGGGATCTAGACGTTCAAATCTCAGAAGAGACACAAATTCAACTGCTGCAAAAATTAGCCTATTGGTTGATCCGTAACGGGCAAGTTGAAATGGACCGTTCCGATGCCATTAGCATCATCGCGGCAACTCTTCCGGCTATGCCTGCGTTGGGGCAACTTGGGGACGCGGAGCAGGTCTATAAATACATTCTCGTCCGGAGTGGCGTCCTGCGTGAGCCTGCGGATGGCGTGATGGATTTCGTTCATCGCACATTTCAGGACTACTTGGGAGCTAAGGCAGCCGTCGAAGAACGCGACTTCGATCTGATGGTGAAGAACGCTCACCACGATCAATGGGAAGACGTTATACGGATGGCAGTGGCCCACGCGTATCCCGCAGAAAGAACGCGCCTGCTCAACAAATTGATTAGACGTGGAGATCGGGTAAAGCGCCACAAAACACGACTCTATCTGCTTGCCATGGCTTGCTTGGAGCAGGCTACGGAACTGAACCCCGATATTCGGCGTGAAATCGAGAAGAGGGCTAGCGAGCTAATTCCCCCGGATAATTACGAAGAGGCTCAACACCTTGCGAATGCAGGCCCGATGGCGCTCGACCTGCTCCCTGGACCAGAAGGACTCACCTCAGATCAGGTCAGAGCGGTGGTGCATACGATCTCGCTCATTGGTACTGACGCAGCGATTCCTGCCCTCGCCCGCTTTCGGGACCATCCGGTGCCGGAAATCCGAGATCAACTGTCTAGAGACTGGCATAAGTTCGATATGCGAGGGTATGGCCAAGAGATCATTTCTTGCCTGCCCGAAGACACGCTGTTCTGGCCAAAGACAGAGGAGCACCTACGATTTCTCCAAGAGATCGGAGGGCGTCCAGAAATAATTGCCAGCGGTGACTATCCGCAAGAATTCCTGACAAGCATCCTGAATCGCGAAATTCTGCGCAAATTTGGGATCCACGCAAACGACACGATTGAAAGTCTTTCTTTTCTTGAGGAATGCGTTAAGTTGAGGTCCTTGTTCCTCTTTGATTGCCCACTGATTGGAGACCTGTCACCGATCAATGAGATTCCGCTCGAAGAACTCAGTATTAACAAGATGGGCGGCCTGTCAAAAGATTTTCGCGGCTTGAGCTCCATGCGCCAACTCAATCGTCTCGGCATTCTACAAGAAGTCCCAGGTCGTGACCTCGCTGTACTGCCTCGCGAGGCGTCATTGCGAAGGGTTTCTTTCTCGAAAGGAGCCCTTGTTAATACTGGTCTCCGAGGACTGAGCGAATACACGACCCTCGAGCAGCTCTGGATCTCTGACACTCCACGTCTCGCCCCTGAAGACTGGACCGAGGCGAATCTATTGCCGAATCTGCGAATACTGAGCATAGATAGGAATCTGATTCCAAGCTTGATGGGGCACCGCAACTCCTGGCCGCGAGTGGAGACGGTTAATTTCATGCATTCGTCCGGCAGGATGGGTCGCGAAATAGAGGAAGAGGATTTTCAAATATTCGCGGAAATGTTCCCGAACCTACGACGGTTGACTGGAACACTGAATAAAGCTGAGCGATCTAGCGCGAAGTCGGTGTTCGGAGATGTAGAGGTGGGGGGTAGGCCAACGCAACGATAACCCATCGCCCCGCTTATTCCAGGGACCCCATGATTAATCCTGCAGAGGAGTCGAGGGCAGTCTGTTGGGTGCCGATGTATCCGAAATCGATTTGATCTAGCGGACTGCTCTTGTCACATATCGATGGCTGATGCGGTGATAACAGCCGTGGGGTGAACAAGGCCCACGAGGTGGTCTCTTGCGTGCCGGGCTACGGGGATCGATGACAGAGGCGCAGAGCTGATCCGGCTCGGGGAGAACGCGCTGTTCCGGCTGGCTTCAGCGCCGGTCAACGTACACGCGCGGGGAAGGAGTGGCTGCCCAAACCTCGCGTAGAAGTGGACGTGTCGCGGTAGCTGGAGGAGAAAGGTTTTCCGGCTGCTCGAATCGCCGAGGACCTGGAGCAGCCTTCTCTTGATCGATGGTCACCCGGTGACGTTCTGGCATCTGATCGTCGAGGGGAGACCGTAGGGCGACGTACGGGGAGCTGGGTGGTGTCCTCCAGGATCTGCACTCACTGACCGTGCCGGACGGCAGGTGCGGCGCCTCGTGCCTTCCGTGATGTCAATCTCCGTTCAGACGGTCCTTGCGCGCCTAGTCCGCGGGCTGGTCTGGACGCGGGCCTAGGCTTGCGTACATGACTGAGTTCCTTCAGGTGGCGACCGCGACGGAGACCCGCGAGGAAGCCGAGACGCTGGCGGCGTCGGTGGTGACAGCACGGCTCGCGGCCAGTGCACAGATCGTCGGGCCGGTGCTCTCCGTCTTCTGGCATCAGGGCGAGTTCGGCACGGGGGAAGAGTGGCAGCTCTTGTTCAAGACCCGTGCCGACCGTTACGCCGGTCTTGAGGCACATCTGTTGCGGCACCACCCGTGGAAGAACCCGGAAGTCTCAGCGGTGCCGATCGTGGCGGGATCGGATGCATACCTGCGCTGGGTGGAGAAGACCACTGAGCCGGGCTCTGCGGACTGACATCTCAGAGACTGGCCTTTGCCAGGACCTCGGCCACCGCTGGCAGTTCGTGGTGAGCGCGAAGCCGTCGGATGATGGGCGCCAGTCGCTCGCCCGGGCGAACGGACGCCACTCCCGCCGAGAGCTCCAGTGCGCGGCTGGTGATGGCCGCAGCCTGCTCGATCTCTCCGGCGGTGAGGTAGGAATCGGCGAGCCACGACAGATACAGGCTCTTGTCGCGGGCGTGGGCGTCGTCGTATTGGGCCAGCACATGTTCCAGGACGGGGACGGCACGGAGCGGGCGGCGCAGTTCCGTCCAGCATCGGCCGGTCATGATCTGGAGTTCGTTACGGTCCACCCAAGCTGACCAGTCCGGTTGCGGAGTTCCATCGCTTTCGTTGAGCGCGGTTTCGGCGGCGATGAGCGCGCGTTCGGTCTCGCTGGCACTTCCTGCGACGGCGTAAGCCCACGCGAGGCGTTCATGAAGTAGCGCGCGTACGCCGGGCGGAGCATCGGGGCCGGCGGTGCGGCATGCTTGCACGGCGGTCTCGATTGCTGCGGTGCGGTCATCGCTGAGCTTCTGATAAGCGAGAAAGGCCAGCGCGTTTCCGGCTAGAGCGGTGTCTTCTGATTCGACTGCGGCCTGATGGCTTTCCTCGTAGAGGCTGGTGGCATCGGCGTGTTTGCCCGCGTCGAAAGCGGCCCATCCGGCTTGCTGGGCTTGCTCGGACAGGACCGACAGGAGAGCGCGGCCAGTGTCCTCCGCGTAGCTGGCCTCTTGGATCATCGTCTTGGTTGCTCTGTATTCGCCGAGATAGACGCGGTAGGTGTCGCCTCCGCCCAGAATGTCGTCAAGGCGGCGCAGTCGCGCCGTGCGTTGTCTCAATTGTTCCGGTACGTCTCGGCCAATGCGGCGGCCCGTCTTGAGCTGGGTCAGCTCGGGCAGACCCAGCGCCAGCCCGGCACTCGCCGAGGACCGGAAGAACTCCCTGCGCAGCACTGGTTCCTCTCCTTTTCGGGTCGTGGTGACGGTGCATGCTGAGGCGGTAAGGGCATTCTCAGTGGGCGGTTCGTGAGTCTTTGAGTCGATCTGCTGTCGCCTGATGGTGTGGCGGTGGGGCGGAATCTGCCGGTCCGCGGTTGGTGGTCTGGTGATGTGACCGGGTGAGTGAACGCAAGCCGTACCCGAG